>CAVZCG010000022.1:0-115583 GCA_963773675.1 uncultured Acidobacteriaceae bacterium | reverse complement strand
GCGCATCCCATCTGATCTCTGATTTGTTTGCCCACCTTCGTTTGGGCGCTGCTGTAGAGCGTCTTCGCGACGTCGCCTGCAGGGTACGCGTACAGCACCGCCGGATGGTTCCCCGGACCGTTCGAGAGGAGATCGTTCCGCTGCATGGCCCACACGATACCGTTTTTAGTGCCGTTAGCCGAGATGGACGGAGTAGCGCCGACCGGGAACACGTTGGAGGTCTGCGCCGTTGGCGTTGCAGAAACCACGCCGTTCGTCACCGTGTATTGCTTCAGGTAGTCTCCACCGCCGTTCCCCTCGCTCGTGACTCCCGAATAATAGATATATGCGGCGGTTGGTCCTTGCCAGTAAGCAGGATTACTCCAATACCCGTGTACCGTGCCCTCAACGGTCTGGATGTCCGCGTCCTGATTCGCGTTGTACCCGCCCATACTGTCACGATTCACCAAGTAAATAGGCACCGCATAATTTCCATCAGGAAACAGATCGCAAGGTGCGCCGCCTTTGCCCGCCTGAACGATCTCATCCGGAAACGCACCACCTTGAGTCGGCAAAATCATTGGCCCGCCGGATCCCAAGTCCAGATCGGTGGTAATTGGCGCACGGCATGCCTGATCCTTCGGCGTGAAATATTGCAGCACCTGCAACGTGGGACTGAATTGAATAAGACTGTCACCGTAATCGGACCCCCCAGTGTTCGCGTCAAAGGGACCGTCTCCCGTGGCAGCGTACAAGTTGCCATTGGAATCCACCGCAAGCCCGTTGCCGGTAGCCCAAATGCCGCCCAAACTGCCGTTGGGCGTTGTACAGAAAATGCCCACTTGCGCCAGCGTCTGCGCATTGTAGGCGAAAATCCAGCCGTGCCCGCTGCCGGCATAAGCGATGTATACCGTATTGTTGGCCAGCGTCAACCCTGGCCTATGATTCTCGTGCAGCGCATTGAATATAACTACGCCGTGAACGCTTCCCACGCCGGTGCCCTTCACCGAACCGGCGATCACCACTGGCCCACCTAACATCTCCGCTCCCGTTGTGATATCCAGTGCGTGCAGACGCTGCACATAGGTCGTCACGCCTCCCGAGGTCTCCGCCGTTCGCACCACCACGTACATAATGTTGGTGGCGGGATCAATCACTGGTGTTCCGGTGATCCCCGTGTTGGGGTAGACGCCGCACGCCAGTCCGCTCAGGACGCACGAGATGACATTGACTCCGCTCGCGGGATTCGTGAAATTCAGCGACCACAGTACGGTCGGGCTCAGCCCATCCGCATCGAATGCAAAGACACTATCTCCCTCCGTCACCACATAGAGAACGTTGTGCGGGCCTTGGCCCGGAATGGCCACGTTTGGCACATACAACGGCTGCCCGTACACCTGGTTATCGACCGGATACGAAAACAGCTTGCCGAAGGTCGTAGCTCTCACGTTGGAGGTAGTGAGGACCGTCTCGTTGAGATTTTGCCCCGTACGGCCGAGATCGTTATGCTGTGTGAAAGTGCC
The DNA here is from genome assembly GCA_963773675.1 of uncultured Acidobacteriaceae bacterium. Taxonomy (GTDB): domain Bacteria; phylum Acidobacteriota; class Terriglobia; order Terriglobales; family Acidobacteriaceae; genus Sulfotelmatobacter. The sequence goes on along the minus strand of CAVZCG010000022.1, from coordinate 114,081 downwards.
GGCGAATCCCTGCGCCGCTGCGGACGGCATCAGGGCAGAAAAAAGCGCCGCGGACAAAACTACTTGCCGCAGCGCAGACAGTCTCATGAGCATACTGTTCTCCAGTTTATTCGTTCAGCCGTTCTCGCCCCTATTTTGCCGAGGGCGCCAGGAACCACGGTGCTGTCGCGTCGTCGGTCTTCATGAAGTTCAACAGCATATTTGCATCCTGCAGGGAGCCTCCCGTCGTCGGGGAAGGATGTTGGCCGTCGGTCTCGAAGTAGTAGCAGGGCCATACCAATCCGTCCTCACGCGCGATCAAACCGTTAGCCCAAATATATGGTCCCCAAGCCACCCAGGGAGCCACAGCAGGGCCGTTCGCCGGGTTATAGTTCATGGCGGCGACGCCGTTCAGTTGGTCCTCAATCACTCCTCTCACGGCAAAAGCCGTCTCGTAGGCATAGGGCTCTTTGTCACCAGGGTGCGCCAGGCCATTTTCGTAGGCGGCGTACTCTCTGCTCGAAAAGAACGCCAGCTTCAAATTAGGGAACTCCGTATGCAACAACTGAGCCGCCGTCTCAAATTCCGATTGCAATGTTGTCATGTCCCCAGGGAAACTTCCATGCGGGTTGGCGTCGACGGATTCCACCCACGCCGCCACTACCTGCTTAGCCGTGACCCCGGACTGCGGCAGGAAGTAATTAAACGTATCCACCCAGGCTGGACTTTTGAGGTTGGCCCACTCCACGGCCCCGAGCCGTGGCTGCGCACCCGGAACAAAGACCAGGTTCGGGTTGACGGAAGGATCCGCTCCGGCGTTTTGCATGAACTTTTGGTAGGTATCAAACGCTATCGACATGCCCATCGATATCAACGCATACTTGCCACTCGGATCGGGATTTCCGTTTGCATCAAGAGGCTGAATGGATTGCGCTAAACTTACGCCGTCCGCGTCGTGGCTGGAAGGCATCACATTGCTGCCGTTCAAGTAGAGTCCGCCTTCAGCGCCTAGATAGGTTCCAGTTCCCAGATCCGTGAGCGGAATCATCGGCGTGGTGGTTCCAGTTACATCCCAATCGATATTGTTGCAATTCGCACCCGTCGGCTTCTGAACTGGAAGCGTCAACTGCAACGTCGCTAAGTTCGCGCTCGAATCTGTCGCGGTCACGGAGAACGGGTAGTTACCCACTGGCTCTGTAGAAGCCAAAGTTCCGGTGATACCGCCCGAGCTGGATAGGCTCAATCCAGGGGGAAGAGTCGATCCGGCGGCTACGCTCCACGTCACCGTACCGATCCCATTGAGGGATTGCAGCTGGACAAGATAGGCCGCACCTTGCGTTACGACCGGCAAGGTCGGGAAATTTGTGATGGCCAATGTACTCGGCGCGATTGCCGTCCCCTTGAGGGTGACCCCGGTCGGGGGCCAATTATTTGAAGTCACAACCAGCGTGCCATTGAAGGATCCAGCAAACGATGGCGAGAACGTCACCGGAAACGTAAGAGATCCTCCGGCTTTGAGATTCTCTTTCCCTGAGAAAGCTACCGAAAAGGGCGGGTTCGCGTAAACGTCGGAAATGGTCACGCCTTTCGTACCCGTGTTTTTCAAGGTGACATTCTGAGGCGCGCTCGTCGTTCCTAAAGGAACACTGCTGAAGGTCAACGAAGAAGCGCTCCAGCTGGGAACTGAATCGGCAGCAAAACCTGTGCCGCTCATCGAAACCACGATTGGAGTATAACCCTCCACGTTCACGGTCGCCGTACCGGTGTAGGTTTGGGCGGCTGCGGGAGCAAATCTGATTTCAAAGATCATGTTTGTTCCCTCTGTCAGATTGACCGGTGCCCAGCCGCCGAGAAAAAGAAATTCGGGGGTCGATGGCATGGTGAAGCTCGTGACTTTTACCACCGGGCTGCAGAGGTTCACGACTTCAATGTCGTGGGTCAGGGTTGTCGTCCCGATCGCTACGTTCCCAAAGTTGATCGTATAGTTCGCTGGAGTGATAGCCAGGCAACTCTGCGCGGTTGCTGGCGCAGTCATTACCGACCCGATCACGCAGCAACTTAACGCGAGTTCAAACCACTTGAAGCGAGTGAACATTTGTCAGTCCCCTTTTTGGCAGTCGTAGTTTAGCGCGGCCCAGAGCAGTAGCGGAGGTTTGCTATGACTTCGAGTCGATCCCATCAAGGGTTCGAGAGGGAAGCGGCACAATTCGTCTGAAAACGCCATGAGTAGCGCATTCGCTCTGGAAAAAAGTCTTGATAGGGAGATTTTGGGGGACCGGCCTTACACGGGCCCCAGTCTGCCTTGCAAACGGAATGGTGTCAAGATGAAATAACTTGCAATCCTCAATGCAGCTTGGTCAGGCTGGCGCTTCAACGTGAGAAGAAGCGGTGCTCCTCGGGCGGTCGCGTGTGCAATTTCCTTCACTCGCCATGCAGCGGGAAATGCCCATTTTTCCTTGACAAGGTAAGGCTGATACACCACAATAGCGCACGTTGTCCCTCCCCGCAGAACCCTGGATTTGGTGAATGGCCCCATTCGTACTCCGCACCAACTGACTCAACCTTGTTCCTTGTGACCACGTGAAGAGGAAAAATGAACGCACTCCAGCGCCACGTTATTGTTTCCATTGCAATCTTTACCTGCACGGCAACCCTGAGCGCCCAGACAAACGTGCTGACTTGGCGCAACAATATTGGGCGCGATGGTCTGAACGCCACCGAGAAGGTTCTGAACCAAACTAACGTGAACTCTGCCCAGTTCGGCAAGATCTGCTCTGCGGTTTTCGATGGTCAGATTTATGCTCAGCCGTTGGTAGTTTCGAGGGGTGGCCAGAACACAGTCTATGTAGCCACGCAGAATGACTCGGTTTACGCCGTGAACGCTACAAACTGCAACGTGATCAACAGTGTGTCGCTGCTGGAGCCGACCGAAGAAGCGGTTCAGTGCGCGGATGTGGGAGGAGCGAAGTGCAGAACGGTCAGCCCCACTTTCGGGATTCTGGGAACTCCGGTGATCGATCCGACCACGAACACTCTTTATGTGGTTACCGAAAGTGAGTTAACCACGGGGCAATGCGTTGCCACCACGAAGCGGAAACCAAGCAATTGCTTCATCCATCGCTTGCACGCCTTGAACTTTACAACGTTTGCTGAGAAGTACGATGGCCCCGTGACGATTGCCGGCAGCTATCAGAACATTTCGTTCACCTCTTACAATCACATTCAACGTCCCGGACTGCTTGAGCTAAGTGGCGCCATGCCAAATGGCGACAGCGGAATCTACATCGGATTTTCTGAGGCGGATGGCGGTGGGACCCCGGGCGTGAGCATCCCTCACGGTTGGATATTGGGGTACGACGCCAAGAATCTCAAGATCGCACCTTACGTATGGAGCAGTACTCCAAACGGCGAAGGCGGCGGGGTTTGGGCGAGTGGCGCAGGGTTGGCTGCAGGACTAGATTCGCCGAGCGGCTCAAACTATATCTACTTCACCACCGGGGATGGCGATTTTACCGCGAACACCGGCGGATCTGACTACGGCGACAGCTTCGTCAAGTTGACCCCCAGCCTGGTACCGTCCTCCTACTTCACTCCTTTCGCGCAGGCTTGCATGAACCCCGCGGACTTGGATTTTGGCTCCAGCGGCGTGATGCTGGTCCCCAATAGCGGTTCCACCTATTACGCCGTGGCTCCCAGCAAGCTGGGAGATATTTTTGTTATGAACCGGGCGGATCCCGGGGGATATACCCCGCCGACCAATTCTACTTGCCCGGCTACAGGGACCAATGCGAATGCTCAGTATTTTCTTGGCTCCTCTCACCAGTACTACACGACGCCCGGGTATTGGAATTCGCAGATGTATGCCATACCCATGTTTGGCACCATGACCAAGTATCAGCTGAATTCTCCTGCTTGCCCGTCGGTCTTGGTTTGCACGATGAACACAGTGCATACCTCCGTTAGTTTCCAGTACGGAACTAACCTCTCGCTTTCCGCTTCAGGTACCGCCGAGGGAACCGGGATTGTATGGGCTGCCTTGAGCAACGGCTGGCCGACCGCGACCACGCCGGCGCCGGTTACGCTGTACGCCTTTGACGCCGAACACGCTGTTTCCAAGTCCATTCCGATGCTGTGGAATAGCAGCCAGTGTCCTACGCGGGACCAGACCGGAAACTCAACCAAGTTTGTCGTGCCCACGATTGCCAACGGAATGGTCTATCTAGGCTCGATGGATCCGACCGACAGCACCAATACCCGGGGAAGACTGGACGTGTTCGGCCTGACCAGCGCTCCTTGCATCTAGGAAATAGCCGCTCCATGCAACTGAGGAATAACGGCGAGCGCTGGTAATCTGATTCGGCTAAGCGGGGGAACGCAGGCGCGACCGCTACTCGTGACTCTCTGCGAAAATATCAAGCGCACACTCTTCGCGGTAATATCGCGGACTGGGGTCGCGGTATATTCCTGCGTACCCGTTTTTGGCTTCCTTCGTGCCTCGGTTGCTGTCGTCAGGAACGGCCCACTCGTCCTGGTCATCGATCGCAGCGATGGGCGGGGACTTTCATTTCCTGGCGGTCTTGCCTGGCCATGGGAAACAGCTGAACAAGCAATGAGGCGAGAATTACTCGAGGAGACCGGACTGCAGATCGAGAAAGCTTCGCCACTTTTCGAGTATCGAACTTCAGCTGACGTTCCATGCATTCTCAGCGTGTTTGAGGTAGAAACCAGCGGCAACCTCGCCGACTCGTGGGAGGGATCGCCATGCTGGCGTCCTTTCACCGAAATCCAGGCGTCGTTGCTTCCCAGTCAGAAACAAATCGTAGATCGGATTCTTGCGGGTCCACGCAGCCAATCCTGATCGGCGCCGCATCCAGTGCACCCTAAGCAAAAGCCGTGCTCTGTGCGCGATCCGAGCCTGCCGGTACTTTCTTCTCCATTGCACGAACTTTTCAGCAAGTATAGACTCCGCGAACGGCTCTGCCGTTCGCAAACTCGCTTTTTGTCTCGGGGGGAAAATAGAGGAGGAATGTAGTGAAAACAACGCTTTCCGCGGTCGCGCTATTTTTGTCGCTCGCTGTCGCCGCTTTTGCGGCTAACTCGAAAAAGCCCGCGATATCACAGCACCGTGCCGGAGACCCATCCATCCCGCTCCAGGAACCTGAGAACAATCCCCACTCGGTTCCACCTTCCTTGTGCAGCCCCTGTTTGTTTTACGGCGGCGATCTTAATCCCGGCGACATCAACTCCGTTGGCTTCTCGGATGAGAACACTCTCCTGATCCTTGGCGGTTCCAGTACCTATGCGGCCGTGAATATTCCTACCGGGGTTACCGCTACGGTCTACGGCATCCTGTTCAATGTCCAGGCCGATGCCGCATTCGATCCCCTCACGGCCAGCTATGACATCCGCACGGGAGTCTCTGATGGCGACGGCGGCACCAGCATTGCCTCCGGCAGCGGCACCGCTGTGATCCAGCCCACGGGCCGCAATTTCATCGGCCTCAACGAGTACACCGTTGCGGTGTCGTGGTCAACACCGGTAACCCTTACGCCAGGAGAATACTGGTTCAACCTTACTCCTCAGTGTCTCAATACGCTCGATGGCAGCTGCAGCGTTTTCCGGCAATTTGTCTCCAACACCACGCAGGGAGCCAATGACATCCACGGCAAGTGGCAACCGGTTCACAAAACATTCCTGAACTCTTTGTTCTTCGGCGTGGCCTGGACCAATTGGTGCGACCCAAGCCTGGGATTCAACCCGACCCAATGCGGCTATGCGTCTTTTGGTCTGCGCGGAACTAAGTAGCCGATGATTTCAGTTGCCTGGACATTGCCAGAACGGTTCCTGCGCGTCGTGCGGGACCGTTGATTCTGACAGCAAGAAATTGGAACAGGAGGAATCGAGTGAAAAGAACGCTTTTGACAGCGACCTTGGTGGTAGCGCTTACCCTCTCAGCATCGGCGGCGAAGAAGCCGGCTCCCTCCCAGCATCTTGCAGGCAGTGACGAAGCATCCGCGGTAGCCGCTTCGGGTATTCCGCCAACTCTATGCGACCCGTGCTTGTTCTACGGTGGCGACATCGATCCGGCCAACGCGAACGCAGTCGGACTGTCGGACGAGAATACTCTTCTTATTCCGGGAGGCAGTTCCACCTACGCCTCGTTCACTTTCAAGGGAGTTTCGGCGAGCGTGACCGGAATTGTTTTCAACCTCCAGGCCGACGCGAACTTCGACCCCCAAACTGCCACGTATGACGTCCGAACCGGTGTCACCGAAGGTAATGGAGGCACCAGCATCGCTTCCGGAACCTCGAGCATTAGCGTAGCGGCGACAGGACGGAACTTTCTCGGTCTGAACGAGTACACGGTGGCAGTTCAGCTCTCCGCTCCGCTCTTGATTGCTCCCGGCGAATATTGGTTCAACCTTACTCCGGCTTGCACCAATGGCGAGCAGGACGGCAGTTGCAGCGTCGGTAGAATATTGCTCTCGAACACAACCAACCGGGCCAACAACGTCCACGGTGGGGCTCAGGTCGAGGGTGAGATGTTCGTGAACTCTAGCTTCTTCGGCTTCGCTTACGCGAACTGGTGCGATTCAACCTTCGGACTCAACCTTCATCAATGTGCCAGGGCTTCCTTCGGCCTCATCGGATCGTTGGTCAAGTAATGTAGTGATCGGCGGTTATCTTTGCGGAAAGCTACAGGAGCCGAGGAGCGATGCATGCTCCCTCCCTCTTCTCTGAGCCGTCTCATCGATACGCCAGCTCCTTCGCTCTTTGCGCAGCTTTGACCACGGCTTTGATCAGCGTCACGCGCAGTTTGCCTTCTTCCAGCTCCAGGATGCCATCGATCGTGCATCCCGCCGGTGTCGTGACCGCATCTTTCAGCAGAGCTGGATGGTCGCCGGTCTCCAGCACTACCGTCGCTGCGCCCAGTGTCGTCTGCGCCGCAAGCAGCGTTGCCACGTCGCGCGGTAGACCGACTTTTACTCCCGCTTCCGCCAGCGACTCCAGGATAATGTAGATGTATGCCGGGCCGCTTCCCGACAGGGCAGTCACGGCGTCCATATGCTTCTCATCGACCGCGACCGTTCTTCCTCCAACTGCAAACAGCGCGCAGGCCGTGTCCAGATGTTTGGCAGTGGCAAACTTGCCTCGGCAAAGGGCCGTGATGCCAACTCCCAACAGGCACGGCGTGTTCGGCATCGCCCGTATCACCGCCACCTCGTGTCCGAGCGCACGCTCAATATGGCCCGTCGGAACCGATGCTGCCACCGAAATAAAAAGCTGTCCGCTCGTCACGACAGGCTGGATCTGGTTCGCAACCTCTTCCACCACCTGTGGTTTCAAGCCGATCAGAATGATGTCCGCATTGCGAACAGCGGCAACGTTGTCAGTACCCACGGCAATGCCCATTTTTTCACTCAGACTCCGAGCCCGCTCCTCGTGCGCCACCGTGGCGCACGCTAATTCCGGTCGCAGCAATCCTTTATCCAAAAGCGCTTTGAGCAGGATGCCCCCCATTTTTCCGGCGCCTAAAACGGCAATCCGCTTTCCCGCGATATCAACTCCCATGCGTGCTCACCTCGTTTTTCTTGACGCCGCTATCTGACTCTGAAGGCTCGTCAGCTACACGAATGACAATTTGCCGTTGTCTCGCCGGCCACTCATGTGCTTTTGTGGATGAACTGATGGCGGACAGGAACGAGTCTATCAAAGCTGCAGCGCTGCATCTTATCAGGCGGACATTCTGTCCGCGGAAGGCGATGCCAGTGTCCGAATGGCTGGCTCCTGCGAGGGGATCCTGTGAGATTCTTCCAGTAAAATTCGATCCAGGCAGAACCAACTCAGGAGCGGAGTCGCCATGAAAGTCGTGACCAGAGCCATCACCACCATCATGGAAAAAAATGCTGGCGAGATGACCTTGATGTCCAGACCGATATCGAGAATCACCAACTCCATCAGGCCGCGCGTGTTCATGAGCGTGCCCAGTCCGGCGGCTTCCCGCAGCCGCCGAGCGGCAACGTTTATCTCAACCACCAATCCATCCGTTTAGGACGTTGCCTGGCTGAACGCGTTCGCTGTGAGATCGCCGAGCAACTTATGCCACGGATGCTTCTGGTTCTGTTCCACTTCCGTGACCATCTGGCGCATCTTCTCGAGCACCGGCGGCCTCGCTTCGTCGTAAACGTCGCCTTGCAATAACTTCAGCACGTCCAGGCGATAGCGCGGATCGTTGATGAAATAGGTGAATAACACGTTCAACCGGTAGTAAACCGTAATGAAGTCATACCAGTTCTTGGTTCCGAGGCGCAGCGTGTTCTCGAAGGTGGCAAAATTCTCGCGCGAGAATTCATTTTTTTCCAGGGCGCTCAGAATATCCTTGTGCGCGAAGCGCGAGCTGTTCAGCGCGATGCTCACGCCCGTGGAAAAGATCGGATCCACAAAGCGCCCGGCATCGCCGACCATGAGAAATCGATCGCCGCAGAGTTGCTTCATCGCATAACTGTAATCGCCCTCGTCTTTGAAGGCATGCATCTGATCGGCCTGCTTCAATTTCTCTCGCAGTAAAGGGCGCGTTCCCACGGCTTCCCAGAAAAACTGTTCGCGATCCTTCCGTGACTTGGCGAAGTGTTTCTTCTGCGTCACCACCCCGACGCTGGTCACCGAGTCCGTGATGGGAATCTGCCAGATCCAGGTATTCGAGATCGGTAAGAAGTGGACGAAGATGAAATTCAGTTGAGCCTCTTTCTTGGCAAAGGCGCGGCGATCGTATCCATCAAACCAGGTATGGATGGCGTACTGATCGAAGACCGGGTCTTTGATCTTGAGCTTCATCTGATTGCCCAGGAAAGTATTGCGGCCGCTCGCGTCCACCACCATCTTCGCGCTTACGCCCATTTCCCTGGAGCCCATATTGAACCGAACGATCGGTTCCTTGGGCCCGAAATCTACCTCTTTCACCTTCACACCTTCGTATACCGCCGCGCCCAGCTTGTTGGCGTGCTGCAACAGCATCAAATCGAACTTGCCGCGATCCACGTGGTAGGTATGGTTTTTGTCCACGCCCGCCTGCTCGCGCTCATCGAAGCGAATGTCGACGTTGCATTCTGGCGATAGGCCCTCGAAGTCATGCTCGTACGGGATTTTCTTGTCATCCGTCGTCCACACGGCGCCGAACTTGTGCGGGAACTTCGCTTCCTCCATCTTCGGAATGAAATCCAGGTCTTTGAACACCCTCGTCGAAGATGGCACGAGCGACTCGCCAACATGCGGCCGCGGGAACAGTTCCCGCTCAAACAACACGCAACTTACCCCAGCCTTAGCTAAGTACGCCGCCATAGACGACCCAGCCGGTCCCCCACCAATAATGGCGACATCAAAATCGGGCTTTGTGATGATCAACGCTATCCTCCGTAGAATCTGTTTTAAACGTCTCCGAGTGTAGCTATTGGCTGACCTGTGGCCCCAAAAGCCACTTCCTTCAACTCACGCCTTCGTGTGCCTCAGCTGTGGCATGCCGCAGCGCCCTGAAGCCGCCGGCCGGCCCTTCACCAATAATGGCGACGTCAAAATCCGGCTTCATAAGAACCAAGTTCCTTATTCCTTTGCATGAAATTGCCTAAAAGATGGGGTGAGGCGAAAATTTGCTTTTGGGGGGCTAAATCAACGTTCTGTGTTCGCCCACTATGACCGTTATTTGATCACCGTGTCAAGAGACCTTCTACTCTATTTGCCTGCGTCAACGACGGTAACCCTCCCCTCCGGTTACCAGTGCCGGGTGCACAAAAATCACGCCAGCCGCGTCCAACCAGACCCTGTTTCTCACCCTGTCCCGGCCACCCACATAGCACGTCTGTGCCATTTACCGCCCCGGTCTGTGAAGACTAAAGTCTCTCAATGGTGTATCCAAGCGGGTATTCCTGGTTCAAGGTTGCCGCGTCTTGATGGTTTAAGTGGTCCCCCTTCGTAATTCCGAATCATCTGCGCCGGATATGGGTACGTTTTAACTGCGTCCAGATCAGCATCCAAGGAGAAACAGAAATGGCTCAACACGCAGTTCCACTACCAGAGAAATTCCGAAGGATCAAAGTGCTTGCCGCCGAAAGCACTCGCATGAACAGTCAGCTCTTGGCCGATGCGTTGGCGCAGGATAGCCAGCTGGAAGTCACCGGGATCGAGCCGAAGCCAGCTTCAATCATGGCGGCTGTGGCTCAGGAGAAGCCGCACGTAGTTCTGATCAGTTCGGCGCTGGAGGATTCCGGAACCCAGGGTTTCGATCTGGCTCGGCAGATTTCCACAACGGTTCCGAGCACTCGAGTCATCCTTTTGATGGACGCATCCAACCCCTCCGCCGTGGTTCAGGCATTTCGTTGCGGAGCCCGTGGAATTTTCTCACGCACGGAATCTTCCAAGAGTCTTGCCAAGTGCATCCACAGCGTTCACGACGGCCAGGTGTGGGCGAACAGCGCGGAGTTGTGCTATGTGATGGAAGCCCTGCGTGCATCCGAACCGATACGGCTGGTTGATTCCGGCGGCGCAGCGATTCTTTCCAAGCGCGAGCAAGATGTGGTTCGCTGTGTGGCGGAGGGACTGTCGAACCGTGAAATCGCAAGCAGCCTCGGACTCACGGAACACACAGTCAAGAATTACCTCTTCCGCATCTTCGACAAGCTAGGTGTATCCAGCCGCGTGGAAGTGGTGCTTTACGTTTTCCGCTTTCGCAAGGACTGGGTGGGCGCTTCTCCCGCCAGTTCCGCCGAATCGTTGGGGCCCACTCTCCTCGCCCGGTCCGCAAAGCCGGCCAGCCGGATAACCCTGGCCGCCCCGTCCCGGGTTTCGGCTGAAATCTGATTCCAGCCAGACATTACAAGGCCTGCTTCTCATCTACTGCCAACGTAGTCCGTCTGCGGCCGTGCTCACGATTGTGCGGCCGATCACCAGGGAGGCCGTTGCCGCCGGGGACGGAACATTGAGCACGTGCAGCATCCGCTCTGAGGGCACAAACTGAAAATCATCGACCAGCGTGCCCTCGCGCGTAAGGGCCTGGGCTCGCACTCCAGATCCACCTGGAACCAGGTCCTCGGCGCGTACCTCGGGGACCAGTCGCTGCAACGCTCGCACGAACGCAGCTTTGGAAAACGACCGGTAGAATTCTCCCAATCCACTGCGCCAGTTTTTCGCCGCCATTCGCCAGAATCCGGGAAACGCCAGGCATGAAGCTAAGTCGCGCACGTTGAAGTCTGTCCGCCGGTAGCCTTCCCGTCGAAATGCAAGCACGGCGTTCGGTCCGGCATCCACACTGCCGCTAATTCGTCGCGTGAAATGAACCCCCAGAAAAGGAAACCGCGGATCGGGAATGGGATAAATAAGAGAGCGCACCAGCGACGAGCGCCCGGGGATCAGGTCATAGTACTCGCCGCGAAAAGGCACAATCATTCCTGGTGGATTGTCCCCCGCCATGTGACTGATGCGATCACTGAATAGTCCTGCGCAATTGATCAGTGATTTTCCGGAGAATGCGCCTCTTCGGGTTTCAACCGTGATTTCGCTCCCCTGCCGTCTGATGCCAATCACTTCAGTCGACGTGAGTATGGACCCACCGCTGGCGGCAATGAGCTCTGCATATTTGTCGCAGACTGCCGCGTAGTCGGTGATGCCGGTAGACGGGACGACCAGCGCCCGCAGCCCGCTCGCGTGTGGTTCGATTTGCCGAAGCTCTTCCGGTCCGATAGAACGCAGGCCAGTAAGCCCATTGGCCTCGCCTCGTCGACGCAACTCTTCGAGGCGCGGGAACTCCTCCTCGTGAGTAGCCACAATCACTTTGCCGCAAATCTGATGCGAGATCCCATGTTCGCGGCAGAACTCCACCATGGCGGCGGCGCCGGTTACGCATAACTTTGCTTTCAACGAACCGGGTTTGTAGTAGACGCCGGAATGGATCACGCCGCTGTTGTGGCCGCTCTGATGCCGGCCCACGCGCTCTTCTTTTTCCAACAACAGCAGGCGAAACTGCGGGAACTGCCGCGTGATTTCGAGCGCCACCGCCAGGCCGATAATACCTCCGCCGACAAGGATGACGTTGTAGCGCGCATCGGCCATAGCATGACCAACTTACTGCACGATGAGCGTAACAGATGCCCCATTGGATTGGGTGAGGCTGGCAGGTGAGCCGGTCACCGTGATCGTATAGGTTACAGGTATCCCCTGGGTTGTGTTGCCGCCTGGATTGCTACTGCCTCCGTTCTGTCCGCCCCCGCCACACGAAGGCAAATAAATTATCAGGCAAGATACAAACCCCAGCAGTAACGCCGGACTCAAGCGGCGCCTTCCCGTCGTGCCCCAAAGCACGATTGCCGCAAAGGCTACCCAAATCGCGTAAAGCCAGGGATCAGCCTTCACGCGGGGAATCCATAACTGTCCGCTCGCTGCCTGTGTCGTAACCGTCATGACCACCGCCGCTGGGCCACTTTGTAATTCCGCGGGATTCGGAGAGAAACTGCACGCTGATCCCGCAAGCGCCGGGCTCACTTTGCAGCTGAGGGTGACCGGATTGCTGTATGACCCTCCCACCGGCGAAACGCTCAAGTTGTAGGTGATGGACTGTCCGGCGGTGATGGTCTGGCTGGTCGCCGAGAGGTTGGCAATGTCGTAGTCCTGGATCACGGTAAACGGAATCGTCACTGAATGATTGGGAGTGCCGCTGGAATCCTGGACATTAATCCCGATGTTGTACGTGCCCGGCACGGCGTTGCTAGGGATATTGATGAGCGCGGTCACCGTAAGAGGAGAGCCGCTAATCGCAATTGGGCTCGCAGGAGTGAGCGCACATTGGGTTCCCGAAAGCGCCGTGGCATCGCACTTCGCCGTGACGTTACCGCTATAGCCGGGTGTCACAGAGATTTTGGCCGCCACGTTCTGCGATCCAGCGTCCACGCCGGCAGAGGGAAACGGTTGAGTGACTGCAAGTGTAAAACTATTCGCCATCGTGAGGGGAAATGTAACCGAGTGCGAAAGCGAGCCGGACGTGCCAGTAACTACGAGGCTGTAGTCGCCTTGCGCTGTTGCTGCGGTGGTGGCGACCGTCACCCCCACTGCGGCTGGGCTGTTGCCAGGAGTTGCGGTGTTAGGGCTTACGCTGCAAGTGGAGTTCGCGGGAGCACCCGAGCAGGATAGACTTACAGCATTAGCAAAAGAGGCCCCCACAGGCATGACGCTGAGGTTGTAGCTGGCCAATTGCCCCGAGCCTATGGTGGCTGTGGGAGGCGTTACTGCGCCAAACGCAAAATCCTGCACACTGAGAGCGGTTGTCCATACATGGCTCGGTTCGCCCGCGGCGTCCTGGGTGTTGATCTTGATGTTGTACGTGCCGGGAGCAGAGCCATTCGGAATGGTGATGGTCGCGATCACAGCCACGACAGCCCCGCTGCCGATCACGCTAGGGCCCACCGGGCTGAGTGTGCATTGTGCGCCCGTCAGCGCCGTAGCGTCACACGTAGCCCTGACTGTGCCGCTGTACGAGTAGATCGAAGTGAAAGTAAGATTCGCCGTGGCTGAGCTGCCGGGAACGCCAATCACTATTGCCGGGCCGGCGATTATGTAGTCGCCGACATTAAAGGGAACCTCCAATGAATTTGTAATCGAACCTGACGTGCCCTGCACGGCAATCTCGTAACTGCCGGCGGAAAAGCTGGTCCCATTGATCGTGAGAGTGGCCGTTGCTGGCGCGGCTGGTGGGGGCGCGACGCTCACCGAAGCCGGGCTGATGCTGCAACTACCGCTTCCAAACGCCGACACACAACTCAGATTGACCGTGCCTGTGAACGCATCCTGAGACGCAATCGTAATCGAGCCGGTCGTGCCCGTGCTGCCCGCTTTGACGTTAGAGAAAGAGGCGTTGGTTAGATTAAGGACGAAGGTAGGGTTTGGAACGACGTTTGCAATGAACGAAGTGGTTAAGGTCGCCCCCGCCGTACCGGCCAGAATGGTGACTCCGTAGGAGCCAGTCGTGATTCCCACCGGCACGGTTACGGTCGCCGTCGCGTTTACCGGGGAACCGGTACTCAAGTTGAAGCTTGCGCCTGGAGTGAAATTGCAGGTTGCTCCCGGAATGCTTGGAGTGAAGCTGCAGCTCAGACCCACGCTCTGACTGAACGTCCCTTGCGCGGCAATTTGAAAACTGACCGGCGGGGAAGTTGCACCTCGAGGCTCATTCACCGTGCCAGGCACAGGCGTGGTCATGCTCCAATTCACCACATGCAAGGTAAGGGCGGCAACATGCGTCGTACTGTTGGGATCGAATCCAACGCCTTGCACGTTGAAGGAGTAATCGGCCACACCCGTAGCGCCGGCGCCCACTGAAAATGCCGCGCCGTCCTGGGTCGGCGTGAGCGTCGCCGGACTCGGTACGCAGGGATTGGGCGGACTCGAAGAACCCGCGGTGCAGCTCAATTCCACCGTGCTGTCGTATCCATTTACGGCGGTCAGAGTGCCGTTGAAGACAGCATTCTCGCTGACAAACACCGTCAAAGGAGTATTCGAGACTGCAATCTGGAAATCAGGCTTAGCCAACAAATTGAACTGCCACAGCCCCCTGCCATAGGAGGACGCGCGCAACAATTTCTGCCCGCCAGAGTTGAAAAGCGCAAGCGCCGTCACAGCCACATTCGGCAGAAATCCGGCTGACGTGGCGCTAGGGATCGGCCCAACTTCGGTCCATGCGGAAGCCGACGTTGAGCTCTGAAAAACTCCCACATCGGTGCCTACATACGCCATATGCGCCACCGGATCGATCACGACTGCATCGGCAGGTGAATCTGGAATGGCATTCACGCCAGTCCCGCTGAAGTCGGTCCAGGTTGTTCCAGCATTGGTGGTTTTCCACACGTGCCCGGGGCCCCCGGTAAAGCCCATTACCGTAACGTAGGCGGTGTTGCCGGTAGCATCCGAAGCGTCGATGGCGACGCCCGAAATTGGAAACTGGTTGGGATTGATGCTGCCGCCGCTTGGGCCATTGGTCGTGACATTGGAAAATGTTGAAACTGTGCCTGCGACCGCGAGCGCATTTGTGGCGACCCAGACATTCCCCCCGATCGGTGTTGATAAATCGTTGGGCCCAAGCCCGTCGGTGGTCGCATAGATTACTTCCGAACCATTGGAGTTCTCGGGGCCGCCAGCTGCCAATGCGCGAACCACGTTCACTTCGGTGCCGGCACAAGTTCCAATACCAAGCGTATCGAAATTAAGGCTGAGCAGCGTGAATGCTCCGCCCGATCGCGGCCCGCTCCATACTCGACAAGTTCCGACCAGCATGGAACTGGTTGATTGCGGATCGAGAATGTAGGGAAAGTAAAACGATCCATCGTCGCCACCGACATCGCCGCTGCTTACGACCACACTAAACAGGCTGTCGGTGCAATTCACGCCGGACGGACATTCCTGAATCGCCAGGCTCCCCGATCCTGTATCCGGGTTTGACGCGAACCAATCGCCGGTGTGGGAGTCGATTGCGTTGTACCCGCCATCTCCGCTTAAGACGTTGCCCCATCCCGTGCTGGTAGTAGCCGTAGCCGTTGCCGGAGACCCATTGTCCTGCGTGCCTCCCAACATCGTGTTGGGATTGCTCGCATGTTGCGAGAAGCTGACGAACTGGGTCATCGAACCCAGATTTTGATTCAGATCGTCGAATTGATTCGTGCCGGAACACGACCCGGTCATGAGCCCCGCGAATCCGTTCAGCGCACGGTAGATGCCGCCGTCATTGGCGAAATACATCAGGTCTGCGCCCGACCCCGGAATTGTATAAGCCAGCGCGTGCTGGTCCGGATGTACATGCGCCAGCGCACCCAGCGGATCGCAACCATAAACGTGCGTAAGATTCATGAAGGTCGGGTTAGCGCACGTTGAGTTGCCCGAATCAATTGAACACTTGTAAAGATTGATCGCGCCCGCGTAGAGATCTGTATTGGTCGCGCAGCTCTGGTTATTGCTGGGGCAGTTCGGAACAGCCGCCAGTTCCAGGTTGTAAAATCCCTGCTCCACGCCGCACCCATTGGAATCGCCGCAGGTGATGATGGCGCCGTCGCTGATTTGGTTCCATGAAGCGCCGGAGGTAGTGCTTTGCCAGATTCCTTGATCCACCGGATCGCCGTTCGAGTCCGCCGAAACAAACCAGACATACATTTCATTTCGTCCCGGAACCACCGTGATTTCGCCTCGATAGATTGGACACGTCGTAACGTAGCTCTGAGGGCAGGCTGTCGCGCTCAACAGTCCCGGAGCGCCCGGCTGATTCGCTAGAGCGGTCCACGTCACGCCGTCGGGGGAAGAGTAAAAGCCGTGATAGCGCAGCGCCGCGAAAAATAGTCCCGCTGCGGTGTTGTAGACCACCGACGTTGCCGAGGTCGCCTGGCTCGCACCTCCGGCGAAGAGCGCATCGTAGGTCCAGGTTTGTCCGGCGTCGGTGGAGGTGTACAAGCCACGATAGGTATTGCTTGTCAATGCCCGGCGGCCATGCCTTCCCCGGTTGCCGCCATGGCCGCTACCACCGTGTTGGTCTGTCCGCTGGCGGTGCTGAATGCCATACGGGTCGCTCCCAAGCCGGCGAACGAGAGTGTGCCGCCATTCGCCGTCGAGATCAGCGGCGCCCACGTGGCTCCGCCGTTGGTAGACCTCAGAAACCCTAGGCCGAAATAAGAGTCCGCGGAATTGTCAGCCTCGCCCGTCCCGACCAGAACCACACTCTGGCCCGGATTTGTATTCCCCGGCTGAATCGCGATCGAGCCGATCGACAGCGTCGCCTGATCGTCGGTAAGCGGCGTCCAGGTAACGTTGTTGGCGATGCTCGTGGCCGCATTCGTCGACTTCCATACTCCCCCCTGCGCCCCGCCGATATAAACCGTATTGCCGCTACCATCCGCCGGGTCGATCGCAATCGCAGTCGCCCGGCCGGAAACCTGGTGATAATCCTGAAAGCCCGTACCCGTGGCGTCGGAAGCGAGTGGCACCGGACCTAAAGGCATCCATCCACCCGACGACAACTCCGCCTGTGGCGCAGTTTGTGGGGCCTGAGCGCGGGATAGTCGGAGCGCGCGGGCCTGCATCTTGCTTTGATATGCGCGATGACGCAGTTCAGCAGATGATTTCCCCGGCACGACGCGGCCATGCAGGAACCACTCCGAACGCTCCTCTTCGTGATCCGCGTCAGCATCTCGAATCGGTGTTTCCGGCAGAGGTTTCTTGGCACCCTGGGCCAGCGTGATCGGCCGCAACGAAATTATCAACAATGCCAGCAGGACAGTACGAACCACATAAGAGAGCCTGGAAAAAGTCATAATCTTCCATCAATGAGGCCAGTATCGGAGTGGCGTAGAGCGTCAAGCAACCTCAAAAGCAAATAAAGGCGGCTCAAAACCAATTCGGGAAACTATTTTGGGAATCACAGGGCAGTAGCGTGCATCACAGCCCGCTGTGAGCTGGCACTGAACTGCCTGTACAATCTCCTCGGATTCTTCTGTGAATAACAAACGCTTCGAGGTCTTACATGTTGATGCGGCGTCTGATTTCCCTGAGCTTGATTGCATTGGTGTTGTCGGCGGGTTGGCTTTCAATCCCGCGGGCTGAAGCTGCGGATCGCGAGATCAATGTGGCCGCCGCTGCAGACTTAAGCTCGGCGCTGCAGGAACTCGCCACCGCCTACGAGAAACGTACCGGAATCACGGTGAAGCTCTCCTTCGGCGCATCCGGCGCTTTGACCCAGCAGGTTCAGAACGGCGCGCCTTTCGACATTTTTTTCTCTGCCGACATGGATTACCCGCGCCAGTTAATCGCCGCTGCTCAGGCGGACGGCGCAACCTTATATCGTTATGCCGTGGGACGATTGGTGTTGTGGGTACCCAAGAGTTCGCCGCTCGATGTAGAAGAGAAGGGCATGGATGTTCTGCTCGATCCGTCCGTGAAAAAAATTTCCATCGGCAACCCGCAGCATGCTCCCTACGGCCGCGCTGCCGTTGCCGCACTGAAGCATTATGGTCTGTATGAAAAAGTCAGCGACCGGCTGGTGCTTGGAGAAAACGTTTCGCAAGCGGCGCAGTTTGTGGAATCCGGAAATGCGCAGGTTGGCTTCGTCGCATTGGGTCATGCCGCGGCACCAACCATGCAAGGCAAGGGAAAGTACTGGGTCATTCCAGCCGAGGCCTACCCTCCGCTGGATCAAGGCGCGGTCGTAATCTCGCGCTCTCCTCACAAACCAGATGCGGCGGCATTTCTGGACTATATAAAGACCACGGAAGCATTGTCCGTGCTGCAGCGTTATGGTTTTACCTTGCCCGAACCGAAGCAGGGAACAGCTAAATAGGAAGCACTCAAATAAAGATGGCGAAATAAAATGTATATCGACTGGCAAGCATTCCGTCTGACCGTAGAACTCGCGTGCTTGGTGTCCGCCATTCTTTTCGTCGCCGGCCTGCCACTCGCCTACTGGATCGTCTTCTCGCGCTGGCGCTGGAAATTCATGGTGGAAGCTCTGGTCGCCTTGCCCATCGTTCTCCCCCCGACCGTCCTCGGATTCTATCTGCTGGTTGCGCTGGGCTCCCGCAGCCCGTTGGGCGTTTGGTGGCAATCTCTCACCGGACACACTTTGGCGTTCACCTTTACCGGGCTGGTCATCGGCTCCATCCTCTATAGCCTGCCGTTTGCAGTGCAGCCCTTCGCCGCCTCGTTCTCGTCGGTCGATCGCAAACTGCTCGCGGCCTCCGCCACGCTGGGCGCTTCTCCGTTGCGGACTTTTTTCCGCGTTGTGGTTCCGCTGTCGGTTCCCGGATTGATTACAGGGGTAGCCTTGGCTTTCGCGCACACCATGGGCGAGTTCGGCGTCGTGCTCATGATTGGAGGCAATATTCCCGGCGTGACCCGTACCGTCTCCATCAGCATTTACGATCAGGTTGAAGCTTCCAATTATGCCGCAGCTAACGGGATGGCCTTGCTGCTGCTAGTCTTCTGCTTCGTCGTCCTCACCGTGCTATATGGGGTGCATCGGAGAACGCCAAAGCAGAAAGCCTGGCCCATCGGTCCTGACTAACAAACTTCAATGTCCACAACCGCGGAACTAAAACCCGCAACCGCATCCGCGAATCCAGCGCTAAACGCACGCATCCGCAAGCGCATCGCTTCCACGGAGCGTGAGTTCTCCCTCGACGTGGACTTCAGCGCCGCGCCCGGATTCACCATTCTGTTCGGGCCATCGGGCGCGGGGAAAACTACGTTGCTCGATTGCATTGCCGGATTGGTTGCTCCCGATGTCGGACGGATCTCCGTCGGCGAGCGTGTCCTGTTCGACGGAAACCCTCGCGTTTGCGTTCCCGTTGCCAAGCGCGGCATTGGATACGTCTTGCAGGATCTCGCGCTGTTTCCGCACCTGACGGTCGAACAGAATACGGCCTATGGTTTGTCGCATCTGCCAAGGTCCGCCAGAAAAGAACGCGTCGCCGCGATGCTGCGGGAGTTCCGCATCGACCATCTCAGCCAGGAGCTCCCGGCGAAAATCTCCGGCGGCGAACGCCAGCGCGTTGCTCTGGCCCGAGCTCTCGTGACCGACCCCTGCACACTTCTCCTCGACGAACCTCTCGCCGCTCTGGACGCCTCGACAAAGGCAAGAATCATCGACGATCTTCGCCGCTGGAATCAGCTTCACCGCATCCCCGTTCTGTACGTCACGCACAGCCGCGAGGAAGTGATGGCGCTGGGCGAACGCGTGCTCGTGATGGACCAGGGCCGCATCATTGCTCAGGGTACGCCGCATGAAGTCCTGCGCGCTCCGCTTCAGGAGACCATCGCGCAGTTAGCTGGCTTTGAAAATATCTTCGATGCCATTGTCGAGTCTGTACACCCCGATCGCGGTACTCTAACCTGCAAGTTGGAAGGAGCCAAGCCCGGAAGTCTGGTGGAGATCGAGACTCCACTAGTTCGGACGGAAGCAGGTTCGCATCTGCGGGTCGGAATTCGCGCCGGCGACATCCTGCTGGCAATTACGCTCCCCACCGGCCTGAGCGCGCGCAATGTGATTCCGGGCCGCCTGGTCTCGCTGCAGCAGCACGATGTGATTGTTTCTGCCCGGGTGGATTGTGGCGTTGAGATGGAAGTCCACTTGACCCTTGCTGCCAGAGACACTCTCCATCTCACGCCCGGCATGCAAGTATGGTTGGTCATCAAAACCCACTCCTGCCACCTTATGCAGCGCTGAGAGCGGGCCGCCTTCCGTTTCCAAAGATGACATTCCTTTTACATTTTCTTAACAACTCATTCTTATTCCGCTTGTAGTGTCACGCTGTCCCGTTAGGTCCGTGCGGAAGAACAAGAGAACAAAACAAGAGGAGGCGATATGAGCCATCTGGCCAAGTGGATGAGGTTTCACGTGGGTGTCGTCGCGTCATTAATCAGCGTGACTTGCGCACTTTTCCCTCGAAATGCGGCTTCGCAAGTCGGTGTCTGGGCAACTCACGCTCATGACGCCCAACACACTGCGGTTTCTTCCGTGGCTTCGCAACCGCTCAGCTCAATTCACTGGAGCGTGCCGGTGGACCTTGATCCTCCGACAGGGGAGATCTTCATTCACTACGGTTCGCCGCTGGTTACGGCGGCAAACACCGTGATTGTGCCGGTGAAGACTGGCGCGAACAGCTTTCGCGTCGAGGCTCACGACGGCGCAACCGGCAGCCTGCTTTGGACCGAGAAGACCGGCTATCAAGCGCCCAGCGCCGGTTTCATCCCTGGCCTTGGTCCTACACTCTTTGGCAGTCGGCTTTTCGTCCCCGATATCGCTGGTCGGGTGCTGGTGAGGGAAAATCCAGATTCAACAACCGGCCACGTGGGACACCTTTACTTCTATGGGCAGAAAAACTACGCAGCCGATCCGCTGGTCTACCAGCAGAATGTGCAGATCAACACTCCGCTGACCACCGATGCCAATGGAAATCTCTTCTTCGGGTTCCTGGTTCTCGGCTCTACGCCGATCGCCCTGCAGAGCGGGTTGGCTCGCATTTCACCGGACGGCAAGGCCACCTGGGTCTCGGCGGCTGCGATTAGCTCTGATCCGGCAGTCACAAAAGTTGCCATGAGTTGTGCTCCCACTGTGTCGAGCGATGGCACCACTGTGTATGTCGCGGTCGACACCCAGGACTTCGGATACGGATACCTCGTCGCTCTCAACAGCACCACACTCGCCGTCATCAACAGCGTGCGTCTACTGGACCCCTGGTCGGGACTGGACGCCACTTTCACCGACGAAAGCAGCGCCGCTCCCACCGTCGGTCCCGATGGCGACGTGTACTTCGGCGTCCTCGAGAATCCTTTTCCCAGCCACAATGATCGCGGCTGGATGCTGCATTTCAACAGAGATCTCTCACAGCTGAAAATTCCCGGCAGCTTTGGCTGGGACGATACCCCGTCGATCGTCGATGCCGCTCTGGTTCCCAGCTATCACGGCAAGTCAACTTATCTCCTGATGACGAAGTACAACAACTATGCAGGGATCAACACCGGGGACGGACACAATCGGATCGCAATCCTCGATCCCAATGCAACCCAGAAAGATCCGGTGATCCCCGCCACGAAGGTGATGAAAGAGGTCATCACCAAACTGGGCGTCACTCCTGACCCCGATTTCCCAGCTTTTCCCGGGGCCGTTCGGGAATGGTGCATTAATTCTGCGGCGGTCGACCCGTTCACAAAGTCGGTGATGGCGAACAGTGAAGACGGTAAACTCTATCGCTGGGACCTGGCGACCAACAAGCTCTCCGAGCGGATTACCCTTTCCGGAGGAATCGGCGAAGCCTACACTCCCACGCTCATCGGTAGCGATGGCACGGTGTATGGCATCAACGATGCGGTATTGAGCGCTATCGGGAAGTAGGTTGCGAAAAAAGAGCCTGGAACCGTGATCGCGGCGTCGGCAGCTTTGCCTCTTCGATGCGCTCCATCTCGATCACGGCGATCCACTGTCCTTTTCGCTGTTCTAAAAAGACGATGCGGCCGCCCAGGATCTGCGCCGCGGCGGCTGGCGGCAGGTCGCGGTGAAAGCCGAAAAAACGGGTCTTCCATTCCGTCCATGTACGCCAGTGATCCCAGGATGCCGGACCGGGCTCGTACTTCGTCGAAAAAACCAAAGCTACTCCATAGTTGGACCCAGAAACGTCCGAGCGAAAATCAGCCGCCGACAGGACTTCATCCAGAGAGAAGTCTTCAATGCGCACCACTCGCATCGGCCGCGTAACGTAGCCGAGCCAGGGCCCGGTCAGTTCATCCGATGCCGGCCACGCCGTCAGCACCCCCGCCATGGGATAACGAGCCTCCAGGAATTGCTCACCATCCTCATGGAGCGCAATGTAGTCCCGGTAAGCGAGGTTATCCTCCGGCGAAAATCCATAAGGAGGATTCCAGAACCACGCCCCCACAAATGCCAGCGCCACACAAGCTATCGCTGCACGCCAAAAACTCAATCGGCGCCACAGCGTCGAGACGCAGACGATGATGATCAGAGGAACCGCTGGAAGCATATAGCGGGCCAGCACCGCGCCCCCGATCAAAGCCATCGCCACCACATAAGTGAGTACGACGACGTAGAAAACCATCTGCACGGGTAGGCTGATCCTTGGTCGCTCCCGTCCCGCATCGCTTTCCGGCGGCAGCATCCCCATCGCCAGCAGCGTCGCCAGCGTCAAAACCCAGAGATGAAGATAGCCGCTGACTTCCCACAGTCGCATGGCCAGCGCCAGAAAAAAGCGCGTGGGGTTTAGCGTCGCGGCCACGTTGTAGCGGAAAAACTCTGGGTTGCCGAAAACGTATCCCGTGCGCCTGTAGTGGTACGCGTACCAAAGCACAAGCGGAAACGCAGGAGTCAGCAGGGAAGTGATGCGGAGCGTCACACTGCGGCTGGCGCGCTGAGCGAGCTCGGGAAGGGCACGGCTTTGAGCCGTACCGTTAATCTTGAGGAAGGATGCGGGCTTTAGCCCCTGAGGCGCCTCGGCATTCAGCCACAACTTGCGCAGGAAACCTTTACCCGCAATCACGCCGGCCATCTCCCATCCCGCCAGCGCAACCGGAGCCAGAATCGCAGTCTCCTTCGCCAAAGCGGCAAGCGCGAACCAAACTCCCATCTCAATCAAGTCATCTTCCACGTAAGCGGAAAGACCCCAGAAAATAAGCCCCGCCGCCGCCAAATCCACTTGAGCCAGGGAGCTCTGCGCGAAGAATACCGGATAGACCGCCGTACACAACGTGGCCCCAATCGCAACTTGCGTGTTCGCGACGCGCTCAGTCAGCCGAAATATACCCAGAAGCGAAAAGGCGGCCAGCACCAGCATGGTGGTCCGCGTCACCATTGGAGCGTATCCCACCACCTTCCACCAGAGCGCCAGCCACGCCATCACCAGTGGTGGATGTGCGTTTGAGACCGTCGAATGCGGAATGAAACTTCCAGTAAGCAGGACGTCGCGCGCGGCCGGAACATAATAGCCCGCTTCGTCCCAGAAGTAGGGCAGCCGCAGCAGCGGCATATGCAGCAGAAAAATCAATACAAAGATGACCGCGAACACCAGGGCGGGATAACTACCGGACCATAGCACTCTGCCGCGCTGGCCCGATGGGTAGTCTTTCAGCGTATTCCTCCTGCAAGTCCGTCCGGCGCGTCGATCTCGAAGCGATCGACGACGGACACCCGCCACAGCCAAACTATGGTTTCGCTTAGCCCGAGCTTATCCATCGCGCTCTAAAACCGGATGCACAGTGACTTTAGTGCACCTGCCCTCCCGGGCTCATGCGCGGGTCCAGTTTAATTTCGCCGAAGGCAGTCTCGTAGCCGTTGACGTTCTGCTGCAGCAGTCCGAGCAGAGCCTTGGCCTGTTGCGGGCTCAGATAGATACCCTGAAAGTTGCGCAGTTCGACTTGCGCTTCGGTCTGCTGTTGCACGGTGCCGAACACGAGGAAGAAGTCCCATACATTAACTCGCATCTGCACGCTGTTGGCATAGGATTCCCGATAGTCGGGGGCATTGGTCAGCTTGACATTGGGTTGTGGCGGAACACTCATAGCCAAGCAGTGTAATAACTTAGGAGTAGAAAGGAAAGACGCGCCGCTGAAGTCACCCTCAACTGCCTAACGCTTCCTCGCTTCGGCAACTCCGACTTAATTCTCTGACAAAAATTGTCAATTTGCCTGCAAGTTTCTGGCGAACCGCCCTGCCGCGAAAGGTCATGGCCCGAAGCTACTTTGCTGAATCCAAAGGGGTTGTAGGATGTCATTACGAGCTTCGTCTGGCGTTCAAAGTGCGAGACTGGATGCGGTTTTCAAATTAAGTTTCACGAGTTCGACTATGACCCATAAGCCTGAAAACGCGGCCATCGAAGAAGAGATTATTCTCCCCGAAAACCTCCTGCCCTTGGGATCTGTGCTGGGGGAAGGCGTCACCCCTCAGGACATCAGCATGGTCCTGGCGAAAGTGTTCCACGTTCAGTATGCCGAGGTGGCTTTGCTGCGGTTGGAAGGCGGTCTGCTCAAGTTTGTCTTTCCGGAGCATCTCCGCACCACCGGCGCAATTCCGATTTCCAGCAAAGCCGTTGCAGCCCACACGGCCTTGAGCAAGAAAGCCGAAATCTTTAACAACTTCGCGCGCGTAAAGCACGCCAGTATCTTCGAGACCATCAAGCCAGTTGGAGCCGAGGAAGACAGTCCCGCTCCGCCCGCGCCCATTCAGAAACTAATGTCCGTACCAATTCTGGATAACAATTCGACCGTGCTGGGAGTCCTTCAGATTTCGCGCAAGGGTTTGGATCCGCGCTTTACTCAGGATTTCAGCCGCGAGGACTTGCACGACCTGGAACTCGCCGCCGGTCTGCTGGCCGGCTCGCCCGTGATGCTGGCCAACTAGCGCCAACCTTCGTGCAACCGGCGAACGAAGCTGAGCCAGCTCAGTGGTGCCACGTCGATCTACACACATAACCCTGATTTATGCGCCGACGCAGGTGAAGGGAGTGGGAATGGACTCAACTTGCTCGTTCGGAAGAAATTGGTTCCGTTCCCGGCGACTCATTTCTTCTCGATTAGATCTTAGTGAGCTCTTCTTCATCACTCTGTTGGCCTGTGCCGGACTGGCGGGCTGCGGCTCGACGACTTCGTCGACTTCGCCCTCTGAAAAAGGCGCCGCGCCAGCAATCACTTCCTTCACGGCGAATCCGACCAGCGTAAACTCCGGGACCAGCAGCACACTGAGTTGGGCGGCGGCGGGAGCGACAAGTATTGCCATCTCCCCGGGAACATTCACATCCACTTCCGCCAGTGGTTCGACGAGCGTGAGCCCGACTGCGACTACCACTTACACCCTGACCGCAACCAATACCTCAGGCTCGACTACATCTACGGCAAAAGTCACGGTAGCAACTTCCGGCGGTTCACTGTCGATCGCAACCACTTCCTGCCCGGGCGGAACCCAAGGGTCCGCATATTCAGGCTGCACAATTCTGGCCAGCGGTGGCTCTCCGCCCTACACCTATTCGGTTAGCACCAATGCCAGCTTTCCCCCGCTGCCTGAGGGGATGTCTCTCAACGCAACAACAGGGAACGTCACCAGCTCGCTGATCGGCGGCCAAGGCAGTTACACGCCGCAATTTGTCGTGACAGACTCAACCAATGCCCAGGCGACTCAAAACATCAGCATCGCCATCAACGGCAACAACGCATTCCTCGCCAACATCTTTCCATCAACTTCTATTTTTCACCATCGAGTGGATGCGGCCACGACCAGCTTGCCCGTAGATACTTCGCCAGCAGCGCCGATGTACAGCGGCTATTTGTCCGCGACCGTGAAGCCGTTCTTCGGGAACAATTCGAATGCTCCCTTTCCGAACGGAATCCCGGCCATCGAAGTTCCTCACAACCAGTCCGACGTATCAGTCAAAACCACCGTGTATCAGTCCTACTTCACCACTGGCCCCATACCAGCGAATGCTCCGGTAGAAGGCACCAGTAACTCGACGGGAGATCGACACGTTCTGGTTTATCTGGAGTCAGGCGGTGGAAATAATCCCGCTCTTTACGAGATGTGGCAGGGAATCTACGAAGGCGGTCCCTGGACTGACTCTTCAAACGCTCTTTGGCCGGACGTATCTTCGAACAATCTGACGCCGCAAGGCACCGGAACATCTGATGCCGCGGGCCTTCCCGTCGCCCCGCTACTCGCCAACGCCGACGAGGTAATCGGCACCGGCACACCCAGCTCACCGAGCGGCACGATCCAGCACCCCATCCGATTCACACTCAACCACATGTTGAACTACTGGGTCTGGCCCGCTACGGAAACAGCAGGCGTTGGAAGCTGCACGGCCACGGGAGGAAGCTCCATTTCCGTGGAATCGGAAATTTCGCAATCCTCTCCTCCGGAAAGCTGCACCATGTCCGGACCTGCTGGCGAGATCTATCGGCTGAAGTCATCCGTTGTCACTCCCTCTTGCGCCTCTAGCAGTCCGCAAGCGGCCATTATCATCACCGCATTTCGAAACTATGGAATCATCCTGGCCGATAACGGTGACAGCGGCGGCCTGATTGGCACGCCCGACGCACGCTGGAACGACAACGATCTTTCGTGCCTGACCAGTCTCACCTTGGCGGACTTCGAGCCCGTGAATGTCTCCAGCCTCATGGTCAGCAACGATAGCGGGGCCACCAGCCACTAGCCAGACTGCTCGGTTGGCACCGCCAGTCGTGCCAGGACACCAGTTCTTGTTCGCACTCGAGGGATAGTGATGGGATCGCACGGATCGTTTCAACTCTGTGAAAAAAGCAGGGTGAGGCGCTTTGCAAGTGTCCATCCGCAGCCGAAATCCTGAGCGCGGCCAACGATCTTGCAAACAGCGGATGAGCACTGGTGCGAAAGGGGGGACTCGAACCCCCACGGTTTTACCCGCCAGATCCTAAGTCTGGTGCGTCTGCCAATTCCGCCACTTTCGCTTGCATACGATTATACAAATCAGATTATGCAAATCAGGAAGAGATTCTTCGAAGAGGCTTTGTCTGGAGAATTACTCGGGCCCCAAAAAAGAGCATTCCAAACGTCCGCAGCGAGGCATGCCAGAGCACAAGCATACACAGCAGCACGCAGTCGTCACGCGACTCTGCGCGGCACCGCTTTGCAATTCGGCAGCAGCTACTGAACCGCGTTCAGTCCCTGATAAATGAACATGCCTAACAGCACAAGCAGCAGCACGCCCGACCCAGCCCCAAACACCCAAACAGGCTTGGTCAGTCGGTTCACTTTCACCAGCAATTCCGTTTGCTCTTGCTGCATGTGCGAGTTCGCGTCATCCAGGTAGAGTTGCTCATCCTCATGCATCGTCAGCGTGCTGCGATAAATGAGCAGGATGATCAGGCCGACGGTGAAAACACCCCACACGATCGCGAGCCCAAGCAGTAAAGGAGTCCACGTCCAGGTCATAGCGCCACCTCGACAGATTTCGAGCTTGTTTGGCACCCTCCGAGTTCCATATGCGGCGCCCCATTTACCGCATTTGAAATTCCGCAGAGTCCTAACGGAAATCATTATAGCCCCGCTTGGCAAGCCCTGCCGGGGAATCGGCATAGGAACCGGACCAACCCCTTCCCCCAACGGAACTTGCGACTCTCGGGGCCTGGAGGCATCCAATTCTTAAGGGGCTTAGTAGCCCGGGGAGTTTGCCCCGTCGATTGGGCTGCTGGAGCTTGCGCCCCTCTGTTATAATTTGATCATTCCAGAGCCGAGGAGAGATAAATGGCTACGACCACCGTCCCCGTTACAACCAACGTCCCTGAAGTGAAGAAGACTGCTCCGGTTACGCTTACCGCCAGCGCGGTTGCCAAAGTGAAAGAGATCATGGGACAGCAGAATCCCGTGCCCGCCGGTCTGCGCATCGGCGTGGTGGGTGGCGGCTGCTCCGGTTTCTCGTATTCCATGCAGTTCGAGAATGCCGCCGGAATGATGGACAAAACGTTCGAGATGGACGGCCTTAAGGTCTTTGTCGACGCAACTTCCGTGATGTATCTGAACGGTTGCCTGGTGGATTATGTCGAGACTCTGGAAGGCGCCGGATTCAAGTTCGAGAATCCGAACGTCAAGAGCACCTGTGGCTGCGGATCGTCTTTCAGCGTCTAGGTTTCTTCGTTCCTTCGTGATAAGTTGCCGTGAACAACAAAAAGGCCTCATCTCCTGATGAGGCCTTTCTTCTTTCCTGAAGCTCTGTGTCCAGCACTTACTGGGGCGGGTTGGAGGGTGGTTGTGCAGGCGTCGACGGGCCATTCGTGAATCCGGAATTGTTGTTGCCAAAGCCCGACGACTGTCCGAATGACGACGATTGCCCAAACCCCGATTGCCCGAACGAATTGCCGCTCGAATTCGAGCCGGCTGGTTGTCCGATCTGGCTCGGTGGGGTTCCTCCTCCCAACTGCAGCGCTGTCTGGTTGGGCGTCAAGATTAACCCGCCCCGATCAAGCGTCGGATCGTATACAAACTGCCACTCGTTGTATTTGTGTTTGTGATTGAATTCCCGAATCGTGTCTTTCTTGCTCACACTGACTACTCCGACGATAGGTCCTCCGCCAAACACCTGGTTGTTTCCCTGACCGCTCGAACTGCCGGACGTGGAACTTGAGTTCTGCGAACTCCCGCTCTGTGTAGGGTCCGACCCTGTCGACTGGTTGCCGCTTCCGCTAGAGGCTGTGCTATTGCTGGCAGCCCCGGAGTTGCCTGAGCTGCCGAACCCTCCGCCGAACGCACTATTCGACCCGCCTCCGAAGCTCGATCCGCCTCCGAATGCGCTGTTCGAATTTCCTCCAAAGCTCGACGGCTGCGAGAACGCGGAGCCAGAACTGCCGAATGCCGAACCGTTCCCAGCCTGACCATTCATTTGGCTGACAGAATTTGCGCCCGTAATGCCGCCGCTGCCGATGCTGCCGGTCATCGACAATCCAGGATCGCCGTAGTGCAGCAGCTTGAAATCCTGTCCGGTCACCGGGTCTTTATAGTGTTTGCGCAGGTAACGAAGATTGTTGGTGTTATCGAGATCTTCAAGTCGCGTCGGATAGCGTCCGTACTTCTTGTAATAATTGCGGATGGCGCGCGAGTACTGCACGCCGCGGTGGACCATTTCCTGTTCGCGGTCTCGCCGGATCTCGAACGCGATGGTCGGCATCACTGCCGCCGCGGCGATCACCATCATCGTCACCATCAGCATCAGCGTCAGCAAAACATAGCCGTCTTCTCGCCGGCGAGGCCGGTTACCTGACGGTCGCGTATTGGAAAATAAAGCCATCAGTCTGAGAAACTGGCCTGCTTCATAATTCGATGCCGCTCGGGGATCTTCAGAAATTGCCCAATTGCAAAATCATCCAATCGCAAAATTTCGCTACCCCTGGGTCAGCGGGATACTTTGTGGGGGACCGCTGCCTACCACATCCTGAATGTCCACCGAGGTTGGAGAAATGCGCACCACTTTGTAGCGACGGTCAATGATCTCGCCTTCTCCTGCAATGAAAGTATCCTCACCCTTGATGAGGAAAACCCTCTTGGGTTCTCCGGGCTGACTCGCAAAGCCGAAAAACTTCAATGGAATCGGGGGCGGGGCCGACACCGGGGGGACCTGGTACACCTTCGCATCATTGGGGCCGACCGCACCCGGAGCCAGCGGCTTGGGAATCTCCACATCCGCCTGCGCCACAAAAATGTTTCTTCCCGAGCCCTCATACTTGATCTGTTCCGTCGCGGCAAGTTGTTGCAGTTGCAGCGTCGGGTCAAGGCTCTGGGGCGCTCGCTCTTTCTTGCCCGCCCCAGTTCCAGTTCCGCGGCGTCCGGGACGCGACAGAATGCTGCTCGGCCCCACTGCAGCGCTGGCGTTCGTCCCCGTCGAGGCCATTGTTGACGATGAAGGCATGAACTGGTAGAGGACCCTGAGGACTGTCAGGAGGGCCACTACTCCCAGCACCGCGGCGATGATCACGGTCTTCCGATTTTCCGTTCCCAGCTTCACTACGCCCCTACCTTCAAATAGGTTTCTACCCTCATCTTTAACTTGATCGGACCCTTCTGCTCGCCGGCCAGCGTGACGCTGTTGATGATGAAAAGCATGTCATCCCGCTCCAGAGCGTTGATGAACCGCGCCAGGGAAACATAATTGCCCGCAAGATCCGCTTCCACTTCGACCGGTTGCAAGCGGCCGATTGTCGAATCGCCCAGCTTGTACTTGGCCTCTTCGATGGTCACATCACTGGACGCCGCAAGCTTTCCAAATTGAGTCGCGATCTGGGAGTCCTGCGCCGGAAATCGCTTTTTGTAGAAGTCGTCGATCTGGCGGTTTGCCGTCACTACCTTCTCCGGAAGATTCGCCAGCGGCTCGACCTGCTGTGTTTTTATCTTCAGTTCGCCCCACAACTGGTTCAGTTCCTGCCGCCGAGACTCCGAGGAACCCACCAGCGGCGAAAGCAGCACGATCACCGCAATCACATCCACCCCGACCAGTGCCGCCAGGGCGATCTTAATATTCTTCCGAGTTCGCTGCAGGTTTGGCATCAGGGAGTTGTCCCCTTCGAGATCTCGGTTTTCGGCGCCGGGACGGGCACGGTTTCTGGAACGTAGGTGGCAACCAGGGTTATCTGGACCATGTCTCCAGTGTTTGAATTTCCATACTGCTCGGTCTGTATATAGGTTTGCGTAAAATGCCGCGAGTCTTCCATCCGCCGCGCCAGGTCAAGCGCCTTCTCCCTTGAATCGCCCCCCACCAACATCTTCAGCTTGAGTTGATTATCCTCGTCCAGTTCCGGACTAATGGATATGAGGTGCACCCGCCCCGGCATTACTTTCTCCAGATCTTCCAGCACCCGCGTCCAGGAAAAAGATTTGCGCTCAATCAATTCGTTGAGAAATTGCGACTGATCCCGCGTAGCGCGATTCGCCGGGCGATTCAGAAAATCCTCAGCCTGTTGCCGCGCCCGGTCGCGTTGCGCGATTTCCGTCTTCAATTGCGCGATCTTGGCATGATCGCGGCGGGCGTCAAACCAGCCTGTCACCGTGACGGCAAGCAACGCCAGGGTCACGATGGCCGTGACCACAAGAGCCGTTCCCCAGCGCATCCAGAACTGCTGCGCATCCTCGTAAGGCTGGCTGGCGAGATTGATATCAAGACGCATAATTAATTTAGTGGCCCGTGATCAGTTGTCAGTGTTCAGGGGATCTTTCTGATGACTGACCACCGGCCACCGATCACTGTAGTTACGAAATCAGAGCTCCCACCACGCCGGCCATTCTCCAGCGCGGCACCGAACCTCCTGTGCTGATTCCCAACTGCGAGGAGGTCACCAATTCCTGCACATCGGCGCCGGTCTGTGCGCGCAGCGCCGGCGCCGCATTTCCTGTATCGGAAAGGCCCGCAACAAAAATTTTTTCGATGTTCAAATGATAGGTATCCTGAAAAAACACAACGGACGGATAAACTTCCTCGGCTAATTGCTCGCCCGTGATGGTCACGCCCCGCGTATTCTCCAGCGTGCGGAAAAGTTGCACCTGGCCCGCATTGAGAATCGCGATGCTCGTGGTGCGCGCGTCCACCTTCACCACTAACGTAGGCCGCTGCCCATCGGCCGCACCCAAGGCTGCCAGCATCGAGGGCAAGACCACTCCGGGGCTAAATCCCGCATCCCGGAAGGTTGCCTCGTAATCCTCTACCACACTGGCCAGGGCCACTGCGGCCACCACCCGTACGCCATCCGCAGTCTTCTGCGCGTGGTAGGAAACCCTCGCCTTGTCCACATCAAAAGGCAAAGATTTCTTCATACGAAACCGCACCACGCCGGCCGCCTCTTCAGAGTCGGAAGGCAAGGTATCAAATTCGAGCAACACCACCCGCACAGCTGCGTCCGGTACCACCGCGATCAGATCGTGAGATCGTCCTGCCACGCTGCTCAGCGCAGATTGCACCGCCGCGGTCACCGCATCCCGCTGGCGCAAGTTTCCCTCTACCAGATCCGGGATCACGCTGCCTGGCGCGAGTTCCCGCGCGGCGCACGCTTCCAGACTGCGGCGGTCTTCCGCCAGCCGTCCCACCAGCACGCGGTCGGCGGCGATTTCACACGCCAGTTTGGGTTTTGCTGGATTCGATCCGGAACTCATTTCAGAAACTCACTCCCCAAGCCTACCTTCTACAATTCAAACGCCCCGCCGCAACAAATGCAATAGCTTGAAGGGAACTAGAGCAGTGGCTAGTGGTCAGGGGCCAGTGGTCAGTGATCAGGAGCTGCGGAACCCTTGGACTGGTCACTATCCACTGATCACTGGCCACTACTCTTCCTACCGCATGGCCTCGATGAAGGTGACCTTGTTGATTTCTTTCAACGTGGTCAAGCCGAGCCGTACCTTATCCAGCGCCGACTCGCGCAAGAATCGCATCCCCTCTTCCCGCGCCGCACGCCGGATTTCCGAAGTCGGCTTCTTGGCCAGAATCATCTCCCGGATGCGGTCGCTCAAATCCAGCAACTCGTGAATCGCAGTTCGTCCGCGGAACCCGGTGCCCGCACATTCGATGCATCCCGGCCCTTCATACATTGGCACTTTCGACCACTGTGCCGGATCCAGTCCGCTGGCCTCCAGCACGTCTGGCGGATAGTTCACCGGCGTTCTGCAGGATTCGCAGATCAACCGCACCAGCCGCTGCGCCAGAATGCAATTCAACGCCGAAACAAAGTTATAAGGCTCGACGCCCATGTTCAGAAAACGTCCAATCACGTCCACTACGTTGTTCGCGTGCACCGTGGTGAACACCAGGTGTCCGGTCAGCGCCGACTGGATAGCAATCTGCGCAGTCTCGGTGTCGCGGATTTCGCCGACCATGATTTTGTCCGGGTCATGGCGCAAAATCGACCGCAACCCGCGTGCAAACGTTAATCCTTTTTTCTCGTTGACCGGAATCTGCGTGATGCCGCGCAGCTGATATTCGACCGGATCTTCAATGGTGATGATCTTGTCTTCGTCGGTCTTGATCTCATTCACCGCGGCGTAGAGCGTGGTGGTCTTGCCGCTGCCCGTCGGCCCCGTCACCAGCACCATGCCGTACGGTTCCTTAATATAGCGGCGAAACTTTCTCAGGTCGTCTTCGTCGAAGCCGACCACATCCAGCGTGAGCGTGCGGAACTTCTCGCTCATCGACTCTTTATCGAGCACGCGGAGCACAGCGTCCTCGCCGTGAATCGACGGCATGATCGACACGCGGAAGTCGATGGCGCGTCCGTTGTACTTCACCCGGAAGCGTCCGTCCTGGGGCACGCGCCGCTCGGAAATATCCAATTCGCTCATCACCTTGATGCGCGAGATCACGGTCGAATGATGTTCCTTGCCGATCGGCGGCATGGCCTGCGTTAGCACGCCGTCAATGCGGAACTTGATCACCACCGAATCGTCCCGCGTTTCAATGTGAATGTCGGAGGCGCGCCGCTGCAGTGCGGTAAAAATCGTCGTATCCACCAGCCGGATAATCGGACTGGTATCGCCCGCCGCCGTCAGCTTGTCGATGGTCAGCGTCTCTTCCGCGCCCGTATTCTCGTCTTCCCGGATGATCTGGAAGCCTTCGCTGGCCTCTTCCAGGACGCGCTGGGATTGCTCCGTCTTGGTGAGGATGTTGTCGATCTGCTTCAGCGTCGCCACTTTGGTGACGATCCGCTTCTGCAGCAGCAAGCTGATCTCGTCGATCATCATCAGCTGGCTGGGATCGGCGATGGCGATCGCCAGCTTGCCGTCCGCAGTCTCTTCCAACGGCACAAATTTGTAGCGGAACATCAGCTCCGGAGAGAATTTCTTGAACAGCTCGTGATGAAGCTGGAAATCAGTGAGGTCGACAAATTCGCAGCGATAGCGCCGCGCCACGTCCTGAGCGCGTTCCAGGTCGGTGACCGGATTCCCGGTTGTCACCACCTGCCCGCCATTCTCGCCGTGTACGAAAAGTGATTTCTTGTCCGCGGTCGCCATTTCTCACATCCCCACAACCATTTGGCAATTCGGTAATTTGTAATTCGCTAAATTTAAGAGCCGCGCTAGCCGAGTTTCCAAATTACGAAATTACCCGACTACCAATTACAAAATCTCCTCTAGTGCACTCCCAACGTGAAGATCGGCAGATACAGCGAAATCAGCACCCCGCCGACAAACACCGCCATCACCATCAGAATCAAAGGCTCAATCAACGCCATGGAAGCACCCAGAGCCGTCTGCACATCTTCTTCATAAAACTCCGCCACCGAGTTCAACATCGCCGGCAGCGCGCCGGTGGACTCGCCCACTTCCAGCATCTCCACCGCCAGGTCAGGAAAAATACCCTGCTCCTCCAGGCTGCTCGCCAGCCCTTGTCCTTCCCGAACCCGCCCGCACGCCCGCATCACACCCTTCAGAATCCGCCGGCTGCTCATCGAACCACCGGCCGTCTCCATCGACGGCACCAGCGGCAACCCGCCCTGCAACAGTGTCGAGAGCATCCGGGAAAAAGTTGCCACCTGATGCTTCAACCGGATATCGCCCAGCAACGGCAGACTCAGAATGAAGCGATCAATCTGGTCCGCTCCTCGATCCGTCTTCCGCCACTGCCAGAAGACAAACCCGCCCAACGCCAACCCGCCCACAATGAACGGAAAATATTTCTGCGCATTCGTTCCTACCGCCAGCATGAACAGCGTGATCGCCGGCAGTTTCGCGTCCAGACTGTTGAACAGCTCCGCAAATTTCGGCACCACGTAGGTGAACAGAAACATCACCATGATCGTGACCACGGTCACCAGCAGTGTGGGATAAATCAACGACACGAATAGCTTTTTGCGAAACGTCATCGCCAGACGCTGAAAATTGATGTACCGGGTCAGCACCTCGTCGATGTTCCCGCTCTTCTCTCCCGCCATCAGCGTCGTGGTGTAAATCTTCGGGACCATGGCATGGGTGGCAAAGGCATCGGAGAGCAGTTCGCCTCCCTTGACCCGCTCCCGTACGTTCTCTAGGATCTGCTTCAGCTGCCCGTCTTTCTGCCGCTTGATCAACAGGTCCAGGGAGTTCAAGATCGGCAGGCCAGCCTTGATCAGCGTCAGAAACTGCTGGTTAAACACCAGAAACGGGCCCTGCTTGAGTTTGCGCCGGGTTCGTCCAGAAAACCCGCCAGAAAACATCCCCTGCGGCTTCACCCAGTAAACCAGGTAGCCCTGGGAAGCAAAGCGGTCGCGCACTTCCGCCACGGAGTAACCCTGCTCCACCTGCTGGTGCAGGTGACCCCGTTCGTCCGCGACTTTTACGACAAATTCCGCCATTTACCCGTTCTTTCCGGTCTTTACCCGTCTACAACCCCGTCGGCTCAGTCTAACATCGCGCCTTACCATCTCAATCGGGGATCGCGCCAAAGTCCCCGGTTTCCAGTATCGCAAGTAACCAAGGAAACAAGATCCGGTTCTCAACGCCTGTTCTCGAAGCCCCGGTTCTAGAGATCGGGAAGGGCACGGCTTCAGCCGTGCCGACGCCGGCAGAAAAGGATGAAGGCTTTAGCCCCTGAGGCGGCCTTAACCTCCCAACTCCCCTTCCACAATCTCCGTCCCCGCTGGCGGGCGGAACTCGAATTGTCCCTCTGGAATCGTCACATTCTCCTTTTGGTCGCTGAACCGGTACTCGGTCGAAGACCCGTCCACATCATCGATCACAATCCGCGCGATCCGATGTTCCGGAGTCACCTCCAGCAGAATCTCGCTCACCCGGTCGGCCATAGCCTGCGGCACGCCCCGCAACATCACGTCTCCGGCGGCCAGCGGCGCCACATCCGGTGCCAGCGACAACCCGTGCAACTCCTTTTCCAGCTTGCTCTTACCGAGCAGGAAGGCCAGTGGGGATCGAATATCATCCAACTTCCGCGCTTCCGTCCTCCTCACCTGCCGGTCGCCCGGAACGTAAAACCACGCATCTCTCCCATCACTCACAAAGAGCTTCTCCCTGGGAGAACGGTACTCCCACCGCATCTTGCCAGGTTTTTTCAGCCCACCTTTGGCCAGCCACAGTGTCCCCGACTCTGCCCGCTCCATCCCCGACCCGCTGTAAAGCTCGGCAAACTCCGCTCGGAGGGTGCGCAAGTGGTTGTAATGCTCGTCCACCGACTGCGCGATGGCGTGAACATCTTCCGCCATGGCCCCGGAGGCCAGCGCTAGCCCAATGAGCAGCACCGCTACAGTTGGTCGGATCATCACCATCATTCTATCGCTCGCGACGCTCTCTGATTTTGGGTGGCGCAGCGCTTCAGCGCTGCGTTAAGAGCCCATCCATAAATAACATTGTCATTCCGAGTCGCTCGGAGCCGGTGAAACCGGCGAGAGCGAGCGAAGGAATCTGCTTTTTTCCCGTCACCTGCAAACGCCCTGAAGCGCCCCCTTGGCGTGCCATCCTGAGGTAGCGGAGTCGCACGCGGAGCGAGCGACTCCCAACGAAGGATCCCTGCGACTCGCATGGACGGCTCAGGCAGCGCGCCTTATCGTCCCCGATTTTCCACATCGTCGCTGGTCACATGTCACATCTTTCCGCACCCGGCCAGGCTACACTCATACAAAATCTCCTCAGCTCAGCGCGAGAAATTTAGCCGTTCTTTTTCAATTTTGATGGAAGAATTCAGAGCAACTCTATGGAAACAGAGATTTTATCGCTAAGTCTTTTAGAAGCCGGATTTTAGCCGGATCTCAGCCCTCCCAAGACCGCAAGTTTTTGTTTCCAGAGATGTTATGAGATCGATGCGCATTTTTTAAAATCCGGATCTACTCCGAGGAGTAAACGGCATACTGATGCGTTCCGCAGATTTTTTTCAACACCCCGCTCTCGGCGAGCACATGCTCGAGGAGCGGATTGTGATAGAGCACATAAATCTTCCGCGGGTGCTCTCGTAGATTCTCCTCTAGCTTCGCGATCACGCGCCGCAACCCGGGCTCTGGAAGCGGATTGAAGAGAGACAGCACGATCGGTTCGGGCGGAAAAGCGAACTCGGTTGCATCGCCGCAAACCGATTCGATCGCAAAACACTTCTGCGACTCACTCCGATACTTCGCAATGTTTTCCTGCGCAGCACGATGCAGCGCAGGCAAGAGTTCCACACCCACGATGCGGCGAAAGGAATAATCGGAAGCCATCAACAGCGTTCGTCCCTTGCCCGAACCAAGATCGATGAAGATGAATCTTGGGAACTCCAAGTCGACCTGCGTCGCCAAGGTCCCAATCATTTCGTGGAACAGAACAGATTCCGTCGGCTGATACGGCGAGTGGAATACTCCCAGCAGTCGATCGCGCCAGCCAACGGCCGCGCTGGTAGTGTTGACGCGATGCTCCCAATCATATTCGGCATCGCCATAGCGCTGCCGCCGCCGCTCAGGCGTCAAGTCGCGAACAAACTCAACCAGCGCGCGCAATAGCTGATTTGTGGCAGCCATCGAGCCTTCTCGCGCCGCAAGTTCTCTCCACCAACGCCACGCCGAGCGCGGCACACTGATGCGCGGCGAATTGGAAGCGGAATCGTTGCTGCCGTGCATACCTCGCCATCATAAGCGACGGGGAGATTACGGCTGCTCGCCGTGGAATTTCGGCTGTGGCTTGTATCCCGGAGGAAGTCCTTTGGTGGCGAACGGAAAATCATCCGGCACGCGCACTTCGACACGCCCTTCCGGTGTCAGTTTGTAAGGATGTTGATCTGGATCGACCGGAATTCCCGGCAACCCTTCCGCGGCCACAAGCTCCGAAATGCTGGTCGGTAATCGTCCCGTGCGTTCGCCAAAGCGTGTGACGGCGTGCTGGAGATGGGTAACGTCCTCGTCAACCCGCAGCGCCCGCAGATGCTCCACCGCATTCGCGCGAATCTGCTTGTCCTGGCTATTCTGGTACGTTGCGGACCACAGCATGCGCGCCGTGCTGAAATCTCCGGCATGTTCCGCCATCTGCGCCGCCAACAGCCGCAAGAACGGATGCGCATTCGGCACCTTCGATCCCCGCTCGAACGCGTCGGCCGCTTTCCGGTAATCCCGTAGATTCATATAGTAGACAAAGCCCAGATCGTAGTAGAGCCTCCAGTTGTCAGGATTGTTTCGAATGCCATATTCCATCAGTTGAATCGCCCGCTCCGGTTCGCCCGCTCCGCGGGGCGGCGGCGGAGCGAGAAAGCTGGCGCCAAATTCGTAAGCCACAGTCAGATGGGGATCGAGTTGCGTAGTGATCTCCAACAAAGGCGCGAGCAGCTTGTAACTGTCGGCGCCATTGTGATGTCGAAAGCCAAAGTACTGCACGGCACGAGTCCAATAAATGTCGGCAAGCAGCCCGTCATACCCAAGGCTGGCTCGCTTCAGCAATTTCGGAGAGCTGATATACAAAACGTCTTCGAGCGTGGATTGCGGACGAAGCTGGTCGATGCGATGAAGCAGCAGCACACTGGCCGCCAGGGAAAAGACTATGCAGGCGCCAGCAATCAGCGAGACTTTGCGGCGGTGCTTCATTTCAGGTTCCGGTATTCGAAAATCACTACGGCCCCGCTGAGCGCCATGGCCGCATAGAACAGGGCATAGAGAGTGTTTTGCCAGACGAGTTGCATCGCCACCGGCTGTTCATGCGCGATGGAGCTGACAATGTTGAACGCGGAGAAGTTCGGCACCAGGTAAGCCGCCCCCGTCACCAGCCAGCGGGTGAATCCGTGGGTCATGGCGGCAAATCCGCGCAGATCCTCGGCGAAGCTGCCAATCACGAACAGCGAGAAAGCGAAGACCGCGGAAAGCAACGGGGAAGAGAATGAAGAGAAGAGCAATGCCAGCGAGCAAATGATTAGGAATTCAAGAACGATGAAATACAAGGCGACTAGAACCAGCGCATCGGCTCGTACGAATTTGTGGGATACATAGAACAAAGCTGCAAAGACGCCGATGGCCATGAAGAACGTATTGACGACCAGTGTCCCAGCCAGTCCGAAGTACTTGCCCACGATGAATTCCCACCTGCGAACCGGGCGCGAAAGTACGGTATAGAGCGTGCGCTTTTCAATCTCTTTGGAGACCAGCCCGATGCCGATAAAAATGGCAATCACGATTCCAAACAGGGAAACCGCCGTGAGGCCAAGGTTGATCACAACCAATTTTTCAATGTCGATGGAAATCTGGCCCACCAGGATGGCTGCTCCCGAGAGCAGCACCGCGAAGGCGATGAGGTTGTAGAGCACACGATCTCGAACGGCTTCGCGAAAAGTATTTGAGGCAATGTGCAAGATGCGCGCGTTCATTCCGTCTTCCTCATACTGTTGATCCAGCCGTGGTCTCAGCTCGCTGCAGCTTCTCGACAAAATAAGCTTCGAGGGAAGTGCGCATGGGAGTAAGCGCAATCAGGCGCAGGCGCTCGCGGCGCAGCGCGTCGATGGCGGCGTCCTGCTGCCTCTCGTCGATGACCGCGCGGACTGTGTCACCCGTAATGTGGCAATCCGCGCCCAACGCCTTCATGGAGGCTGGCACCTGCGTGCCTTGCCAGACTATTTCAACCTTCCCCTGCACGCTGGAGGTTAGATCCTCGACCGCGCCGATACCGCGAAGTTCACCCTGGTGAATGATGGCGACGCGGTCGCACAGCGCCTCGGCATCGGAAAGAATGTGAGTGGAGAAGAATACGGTCTTGCCTTCGTGTTTAAGTTGTTCCATCAAGTCGCGCACTTCGCGCCGGCCGATGGGATCGAGGCCGGACATCGGTTCGTCAAAGAACACGACCTTCGGCTCGTGCAAAATCGCTTGCGCGATTCCCACCCGTTGCAACATGCCTTTGGAAAACTTCCGCAATTGGATGCCCTGCACGTTGGCAAGGGCGACACGTTGCAGCGTGCTTTCCACGCGACGGGAGCGCTCCTTGGCCGGAACTCCCGATAGTTGCGCGTAATAGTTCAGCAGTTCGTGCGCGGTCAAATGATCGTAGAAATAGGGTTGCTCGGGAAGAAAACCAATCTGTGCTTTCACCTCCGGATCGGTCCAGTCACGGCCCAGGATGCGCGCCGAGCCTGCGCTAGGGAATACCAGCCCCATCAGCAGCTTCAAGGTTGTGGTTTTGCCGGCCCCATTGGGTCCGAGAAATCCGAAGATTTCGCCTTCCTCGACGTTGAGATGGAGAGGATGCAAAGCGCGCTTGGGCCGCTTGGCCCAAAAGCCAACCAGATAAGTTTTTTCCAAGCCCACGATTTCGATTGCGTTCATCGGTGCAGTCGTTCGGGAAGTTAAGGGATACTCCAGAGGAAATTATAAGCAAGGCGCGCCACTTTGAAACCATGTAAGGGAGTTACGTCGGTCATCGGGCGGCAACGTTCGCAGCCGGAATCAGTTCATCGGATTAAGGAGGAGACAAGCGTCATGGCCGCCCACAAGTGTGATGGTGCCCGGAGGCTGGAGGCGAACTACCGCATCCTCCGCCGAGCAATACGCTCGCGTTCCGAATTGCGCACTGATGGGCGTGCCCGTGTCATAGAACTGGTCGTTGATCAGGCTGCCCGCGCTGGCAGACCCGGCTGCGTTAAAGAAGTAGCCGCTCTTCCCACTGCTACCGGGAGTGGCCGTAGCGAGGAGGCTATCGATCAGACAACCGGTGGCAATACCCGGGGTGCAGGGCGATGCGCCGCCCAGGATTCCGAGCGTAGCCGGAAAGCCAATCGTCGGATAAGTATCCCGGTAGGCAATCTCCGCGGTATTGATGGAACGTACCGAAGCGGCCGCAGACGAGTCGTTTGCGGACATGCGGGCGCGCAACAAGTTTGGGATCGCGATGGCAGCAATGATCAAGATAATGGCCACCACAATCAAAAGCTCGATGAGCGAAAAGCCCTTTTGCTGTAGCTTCGGTTCCACTTGTGTTGCCTCTTTCAGTTGCCTTAGCTTCTTCTGAGTGTTCCTTTTCGAGACAATTGTCCGTAACTTAGATTTCGTTGGCACGTCAGGGGCCAAGATCGCAAAAACGATGGACCCAATCGTAGCGCGCCCGAGTAACTTAGCTCCCGATGGAAGAAGTCACCCTAGAGATCATTGGCTGTCGTTCTCCTCCCAATTTGAAACCTTGCTCGCTTATGTAGTGGCATGTCGCGGGCCAAACTGAGCGAAAAACCCACTCGTCAGATACTGGCATTTGTCTTTGTTTTCAGCGAGGGACCAGCGAGGAGGAGCAAGATAATGCATCTCCTCCCGCGCTAACTCCAGCTCATTGACAATATGTGGCAGTTTACGACGGGTGTGACAAATTCTGCTGGGCGGAGAGGGGTCGGGACCTACTCGAGGCGAAAAGAGCAACGGGCAGCGAACTCGCGTTCGCTGCCCGTTAGCTTCGTACCCTTCCCCAGGTACTATGCAAGTGTTAGTTCGCGATCGGCAACAGGAGCTGGCAAGCGCCGTAGCTGCCTACCTGAGTGATGGTGCCAGCGGGTTGCTGACGAACCACGCCATCATCAAATGCGCAGTACGACTTGGTTCCAGTCTGCGCGGTGATGGGGTAGCCCGTCGCGTAGAACTGGTTGTTGACCGTAGAACCCGCACCAGCCGAAGGCACGGCGGAGAAGAAAAATCCGCTCTTGCCGGCGCCAGCAGCGGCGGAGGCCAACAGGTTGTCGATCAGGCAGCCGGTCGCAGTACCCGGAGTGCAAGGAGCCGCGCCGCCCAACTGGGCCAACCCTGTGTAGCCGACCGTCGGATAAGCAGAGTAATAGCCGACTTCGGCGGTGACGATGGAGCGCGTGGAAGCGGCCGCAGACGAATCATTGGCTGCCATACGGGCACGCATCAGGTTAGGAATCGCAATCGCTGCAATGATCAGGATGATGGCCACCACGATCAGCAGTTCAATCAGTGAAAAACCCTTCTGTTTCCGCATCTCGATTTTCCCCTCGTTTTTGACTTTGGTTGAATTCATTCTGGTCACGAATGACGCAGTCGATCCTGATGTTCGCACCTGCCGGGCCAAACTCGATAGTTACCTTGGTTCCGGACAGCCCGCAGGAACAGCTTTATTTTCAGTATTAGGTCACACTTCAGTCTCTATTCTAAGCCTCTTGCAAGAGCGTACGGTGCCATATTGCGTCGGCGAGCTGACAATTCCTGTCATTACGGAACCGGACACTGTCCCACTTTAGAACGTGGTACTCCGCGGATTCTTGCACGATCGAGCATGGCCAATTACCTGCCGGGGGCGGTGCTGGCTTGAAGCCGGTCCAAGGCCTTTTGTGCGCCGGTCTGGTAAGGATGCAGCTGCAGTTCGGTTTTATACTCCTCGATTGCGCTGGACTTTTGAGAGACTTGTTCCAGCGCGGTTCCCATCTCGTAGTGAAAGCCGTCGGCCGTAGGTTCAAACTCCAGAGCTTTCTTGAGATAAGGAATCGCTTCTTCTGGAAGATGCTGCTGCAGCCGGATCTGCCCCATCCCGAACCACGCGTTCGCCAGGGAAGGATTGTAGAGCAGCGCAGCCTTGAACCATTGTTCTGCCTGGGTCAAATCACCGGACTGTTGAAAGGAGAAGCCGGCGAAATCCGCGGCGCGCCAGCCGGGCATCAATTCATAAGAGCGCACAAAATGAGGCGCTGCTTCGGCAAACTTGCCGCGAGCGCTGAGTGCGGAGCCGTAGTTCAGCTGGGCCCACTCGTTGTCCGGAGCGCGGCTGACGGCACGCGAAAATAGAATGACGTCGTTCGCCCAGTACTGAGACTGAATGGCGCTGGCAAAAGCCAGGACCACCGCGATGCAGGCTGCCAAGGGGCGCACGAACTGCGCGTTCGGCCATTTCTTTCGGATCCAGCCATAGGCGGAGCCCGCCAGCAGTGCCACGCCGAGCATGCTCATATACATGTAACGGTCGTGGACGAAATCGCCTTGGTTCATCCACCGGAGGTTGAAAGCTGGAAGCATGGGGAAGATCAGCCAGGCAAAGGCTACCCATAATCGAGGATCGCGCTTCGCGACTCCAACACCCAGCGCGGCCAGGGCAATCACAGCAATCATGACGAGAAGGAACTGTCCGCTGGCGGGCGATTCGACGGCGCGGAACTCGTACTGGGGGCTCAAGCCCACGGGGACAAAAACGCGATAGAGATTGAAGAGGAACATCTTGGGCGCCGTCAGTAGACAGGAACTCCACGAAGTTGCCGATGACGTCCCGGCGGTCGCACCCAGAGCCCACGATCGCAGGGCTAGCCAAAGCACGACAATCACAGCGTAGGGAGAAATTGCCGCCAGAACAGGTCGTTGGGTGGATGCTGATCGATTGTCCGCGGTGCGATTCAACCACAGATCCACCAGAATAATTCCTGGCAACACTACGCTTACTTCCTTCGTGAAGAGCGCGAGAAGGAACAGGACCCCGGACAAGATCCACCAGGCGGCGGAATTCTGCTGTGCCGTCCGAGCTCTGCGATAGGTCAAAAAGCTGGCGAAACACAGAGCGGCAGCGAGGGAATCGTTGACGGAGGAGATCCACGACGCTGACTCAACCTGTAGAGGATGCAAGGCGAAGATTGTGGTGGCAATCAGAGCACTGCCGGCGTCTTCGAGCAATGCACGGGCAACGAAAAAGGCAAAAGCCGAGGCGGCAAGATGAGCCAGAACCGTGGTGACATGAAACCAGTGAGGGTTGAGACCGAACAACGTCTTGTTGATCAGGAACCAGAGCGTTAGTAGCGGTCGGTAAAAGCGCGCGTCGGTCCCGGCCATTGATGCCCACAGCTGATGGGTGAATAAGAAGCCGATGCGGCTCCATTCGAGATTCTGGTTTTGTGGAATCTGTGGTGGGTCGTCATAGACCCATCCGAAGGTGAAGGTTGACGCGTAAGTTATAAGCGTCGCAACCAGCACTCCCGCGAGAGGAAGAAAGTCGGTGCGAGTGCTCAGTGAGGCAGGCGGGTTTTGAGCTTTAAGCTGGGGCACAATTTGCGGTTCGGTAGTCTCAGCTTACAATAACCGTGCTCCTCCTATGCCTAACCCTCTTGAGTCCCTTCACGTTGATGCAGATATAGCACGGGCCTGGACACTTCCGTCAAATCTTTACACCGACGCGAGTGTCTTCGCTGCCGAAAAAGAAAAGATATTCGCGCGAAGCTGGCAGGTGGTGGGACATCACGACCAGGTGGCGAACGTAGGGGACTACTTCACCACGGAACTGGTGGGCGAACCTCTACTGATCGTGCGAGGCACCGAAGGGGCGCTACGCGGCTTCTATAACGTGTGCCGGCATCGAGCAGGGCCGCCGGCGGAAGGGTGCGGTTCGCGCAAACTGTTTCGCTGCAGCTATCACGGCTGGACCTACGATCTGGATGGTTCACTCATTCGCGCAACCGAGATCGAAGGCGTGGAAGGATTTCGCTCCGAAGATTTTGCGCTGCTGCCGGTGCGCGTGGACGAGTGGTTCAATTTCATCTTTGTGAATCTTGATCCCGAGGCGCGACCCCTGCGCGAGAGTCTCGGCGAGTTGCCACGCCAAGCAGAGAAGTTCCCATTCGCCGGGATGAAACTGTTTGAACGTCGCAGCTACGAGATGAAGTGTAATTGGAAGACATACGTCGATAATTATCTCGAGGGCTACCACTTGCCGAGCGTGCATCCCGGACTGAATCGCGAACTGGATTACAACGCATACGTGGTGGAACCGTATGCCCGGCACGTGCGGCAGTTCAGTCCCATTCGCGGTGCGCAACCGGGCGACACGACACCGCGGCGCTATCAGGAAGCGAGTGAGGATCTGACTACCGATTACTTCTGGATTTTTCCCAACTCG
Source organism: uncultured Acidobacteriaceae bacterium (assembly GCA_963773675.1). Taxonomy (GTDB): domain Bacteria; phylum Acidobacteriota; class Terriglobia; order Terriglobales; family Acidobacteriaceae; genus Sulfotelmatobacter. The sequence goes on along the minus strand of CAVZCG010000022.1, from coordinate 69,293 downwards.
ATGCTCAACTGCTACCCCGACAATATTTCCTTAAATATCGTGCTGCCGGTTGCGCCAGAACGTTCTCTCGCCATCTTCGAGTGGTATCTGCCCGAAAAAGAACACGGGAGTCCGGCCGCGAAGGCATCGGTGGAATTCAGCGATCAGATCCAGATCGAAGATGTCGGTATCTGCGAGACAGTCCAGAAAAATCTACGATCGCGGAGTTACTCGCGCGGACGGTTCAGCGTGAAGCAGGAAAAAGGTGTGCACGCCTTTCATCGAATGTATGCGGAGTGGATGAAAGCCGACTTGCCCACTGCAAACGGTTAGAGTCCTTCCGCCTTCACCAGCAGGCAGGTCACGTCATCATGCTGCGGCGTGTTGCCAACGAACAAGTCAACCTCTGCCATCAGGCGATTGAGCATTTCGGTCGGGGTGCCAGCGGCGCCGGCTGCGATTGCGGCGAGCAGACGGGTTTCGCCGTATTCGTCCTGACGCGCATTTTCCGCCTCAACTAATCCGTCGGTGAAGATGATGAGCCAATCGCCGGGGGCGAGCGCCACGCTGGCAGACTCGTACTTGGCTTCGGGCTGAATCCCGAGCGGCAAGCCGCCGACGTCAAGGCGCTCGATCAATCCATTGGCGCGCCGCAAAATGGGATTATTATGCCCGGCATTGATGTAAGTGAAAAGTCGCCGCGCCGCGTCGTATTCGGAGAGAAATGCAGTGGTGAAGCGCAATCCGCCCTGGCTGTTGGAGCAGGCGTATCTGTTCATGTTGGCGACCAGCTCGGGTAGAGCGACCTGAGCGGTTGATAGCGTTTTGAGGCTGGCCTGAAATGTCGCCATCAGCATGGCCGCTGGGATGCTTTTGCCCGCGACGTCCGCAACCGCGAACACTACGCGATTGTCCTCATTAGTCTTGCCGGGACGCGGAAAGACGTCGTAGTAGTCCCCAGCGACGGTATTTGCCGGGCGGGTGGTGTAAGCGACGGAGATGCCGGGGATCTGCGGCGGAGCGCCAGGAAGAAGCCAGGTCTGTATCTCACGCGCGATCTGCAAGTCGCGCTTCATCACGACGCGATCGGCGATCTCCAGCATCAGCAACAGGAACATCAGCAGGCCGCCCCAGAAATGAAAGTCCAATTCGACGACGTGCATCTCGTGGTCCCCGCCACGGTAGCTAAAGCCACTGCTGGGGAACACAAGCATGACGAGCGCGGCCAACAGCAGGACGCGGCGCGCCGGCGAAAGTTTTTCAAGAACCGCCCAGAAAAACTCCTTGGCCACGTGCAGGTGACGGCCGCGCCGGGTAAGGCCCTCGGGCGTCTTTGCGGCGACATCGCGGGAGTACAGTCGATAGCTGGCGCGGGCTTCGGTTTCGAACTGTGACCAGAGCTGGGTGAGTTCCAAACCCTCGGTGACTCGCCGCCAGAACTGGTGCAGCCGCACTCCCAAGGGAGGTGGTTGCGTCGAAGTGGGTGGGAGAGCAGTCGCCATGAGATGCTGCGATTATAGAGGAAGGGCAGCGAGCTGCTACGTTTCCGATTGTCGATTTCCGATCGCCAGTTGCGCGAAACCCGTGACTGAAAATCGCGAGTTCGACAAATCTCTAGAACAGCGCCAGCTGTTCGTCCAGACCTTCAACCGGCCATTTTTCGGCGTAATTTGCTCCGCGCGGATCGGAGCGCTTGATGCCATGTTTCTGCCGAAATTGCGCCACGAGTTGCGCTATGCGCTTGCCGTAGGACGGCGGTAAGAATGAACGGTCTCGATAACGCTGGCGGTAGTTCTCGACCAAATGCGGGAATTCTTTTTCGAGGAACGGAAGGAAGATCGCGGCCGAACATGGTTTCAAAAACAGCGGTCCAGCGAAGATGTGGCGCGCTCCGGCTGCAGCAGCAGCACGCACCACATCCTCCAGACTTGCAGGTGAATCCGTGATCCCGGGAAGGACGGGCGACGCACTCACACCTACGTTGATTCCAGCCTGGCTCAGTTCGCGAACGGCATCGATGCGCAAATCGGGACGCGGTGCGCGCGGCTCGAGGATTCGCGCCAGCTCCACATCCAAGGTAGTTACGGTGATGTGAATCGACAGCGCGTTATTCACAGCGACTGCGCGGAGAAGGTCGAGATCGCGGACGATGAGATTTGACTTGGTGACGATGCCCAACTCGAAGCCTCGATGATGGGCAAACTCCTCCAGAATTCCTCGCGTGATTTCGTAACGGCGCTCGGCTGGCTGGTAGGGATCGGTCGCGGTGCCGAGTGCAATTGCCTCTCCACGCTTGACTCGACGCAAGTCGTGCCGCAACAGTTCCGCCGTGTGTTGCTTGACGTAGATTTTCTGCTCGAACTCCGTACCATCGCGCATTTCCATAAATTCGTGCGTGTAGCGCGCATAGCAGTACTTGCAGGCGAACTCGCAGCCACGGTAGGGATTGATGGTCCAGGTGAACGGCAGCCGGCGGTTGCTGACGCATCGGTTCAGCAGGGAACGGGCGGGCAGGGTGAAGTACTCGACATTGTGACCTTCGCGAAGGGATTCGCCTTCGGACGCGAGGCGGGCAATGCCGACCAGCGGCGACTTCTCGGAGGCAGGGAACAAGGGCAAAGGTGGGGTTGGCATATTCGCCTTGTGTTCGCCTATAGTAGGTTGAAATCACCGAGCCGTCAAGAGGTCACCGAAAGCTGACGGTGAGTGTCGTCGCCTGGTTACAACAGCCACGATTCTCCCTTGATCTAAGAACCTAGAGGTGCTAGGATTCCCGGACTTTCACCTCTGGTCCGGTTTCGCTCCCTAAAGGTTGTCCATGAAGAAACGCTCGGCTTTTCGTGCGCGGTTTAGCCTGCGCAATCCGCCGCGTTCCTGCCAGACTTCCAACGTTTATCATCTCGAACCCGCGACCGGCGCTGGTACCCGGCTCGGAAACCTCGGAATCATTGCTGTACTTGAGGAGAGCATCCATGCAACCAACACGATTGAGCCGAATGCTAATTCTCTGTTCTGCGGTGGTGTTCGTCGCCATCTGCCAGACTGCCGTGGCTGGAACCCTTTGCGTCAATCCGGCCGGTTCCCACAACTGCTTCAAGAGCATCCAAACCGCCGTCAACCATGCCGCTGCCAATGATCTTATCCAGGTTGAAGCGGGCACCTACAACGAAGAAGTGGATATTGGTCTTCCAGTGGCGATTATCGGTGCGGGTACCAGCGCCTCGATTATTGATGCCACCGGTCTTGCCCATGGCATCTTCGTGGATGGTTACGACCATCCCGGCCTAAAGCAGGTCACCATTACCGGACTTACGGTAGAGAACGCAGACTTTGAGGGCGTTTTGGTGGTGAGCGCTTCGGATGTCACCATTCAAGACAACAGCGTGATTAACAACGATGCCACACCGGGCTTGGGGTTCACCGGAGCCGCAACCGGTTGCCCTAATCAGCCTGGTGATGGCGTTTATGAGAATGATGAAACCGGGGACTGCGGCGGCGCCGTTCATTTGATCGGGACAGCGAACTCCATCGTTTCTGGGAACTTCATCACCGGAAACGCCGATGGTGTGCTGATCAGTGACGAGACCTCCGAAAGCCACGACAACCTGCTCATCCACAATACAATCAAGAACAACCCCTTGGAGTGCGGCATTGTGCTGGCCTCGCATCCGCCGACCGGCAAGACCTCGCCACCTTACGGTCCGCACTTTGGGGTGGACCACAATACCGTGGCGGAGAACATTTCTAACGACAACGGCGTGAAAATTGGTGGTTCGGGGGCGGGCATGTTTTCCGATGGCATGGGCCGCGGCCGCGTGTCAGACAACGTGATCATTGGGAACACGCTCATACATAATGGACTGGGAGGCGTCGCACTGCACACGCACGTTGGACCCGCGTTTGGGCTTCCCGCCGACGACATGAGTGGGAACAAAATCATCCTTAATACGATTGCCGGTAATCTCGCAGATCAGGCCGACACCGCAACTCCCGGCCGTGTGGGAATCAACATCAATAGCGGCGATGGTGGGTCCCCGGTTCGTGGCACCGTCATTTCCCAGAACGTAATCAGCGACGAGGATATCGACATAGCGGTCAATACTCCTGCCGAAGTGGATATGCATCTCAACTCTTTGCTGGGAAGCGGCATTGGAGTGGGGGACGTTTGTGCATTCGACGGTGCGACGGTGTGCACCGGCACAATCGATGCGACCGAAAATTATTGGGGATGTCCGGCGGCTCCGGGTGAGCACGGATGCACGACCATCAGCGCCGCCAGGATTCTATGGATTCCTTGGCTCCGGAAGGCTGTCGGGAGTCACTAGCGCTTTCGGCCCCGCGCCGCGGATCCCCACCCTTGAAACAGGTCACTTTTGCAGCGCAGCTCCCGCTCTTGCGGGAGCTGCGACTAAACCCTCCGAAAAATCCGACGAAATCTTGCTCTATTGACGTAACATCTGACGTAACATCCCTATTTCAGCCATTGACGCGCGGCGGGGATGTTTGAGTCATATTTGATTTCAAAAGTTACCCTTCGTGTGAATCACTTGCCTGTATTCATTAGCCTTGCTGTCGCTCGAAAGCCAGAGGCCGGCGGCCAGCAAACTGAAGGAGAACCACCAGAGGAAGTATCCGAAGCTAAGAGTTCTCCTGTCGGCACCGAAAAAACTACCGATTCCCAATGTGCGGGTTGCAATTTGAAATCGACAACTCGATGAGCAGCGTCTTCATCAGAGCTACGGCTGGGCTGACGGTTTCTCGGCTGGCTTCTCGAACAATTTCGGGTTGACGGTTGGATTCAACTCCAGCGCTGTGTACTGCGCGGTGCTGGAATCCTGACCATTCTGTTTGTTGTGGCGAACCATCGGAAGATTCAGTCCGCTGATCGGCTTCCAGTCCTCCATATCGGTTTCGCCCTGGACCGGACCTTGCTGGCCGATCGTTCGGTAGGTCTCTTTTAAGATGTGTCCGGTTTGTGGATCGACAAACCAGCGGATGGCCGCGCCAGCGGCGTTCACATCCACTACCCGAGCTTCCCTGTCGCCGACCTTTTCGCTTCCACCTGCGCGAAAGAATACGTTCGGATCCTTCGCGTGGGCAGCGATGAAAATAGGATCGCGTTTGATCTGGTCGAGAGTTTCGTTCTTTCGCGCTTCGGGCCAATTCTGAACGTCTCCGTTGGGAAGGTCGAGGAACGCCGCGTCCGGTGTGGCCACGATGGTTGCGGCTCCTGCGGGTGTTTGCATTTCCGCATGCAAATGATCGGGGAAGACGACGATGGTTTCCATCTGCATGGGAAAGTCGCCTTGTGGCGTTTTCTGGGTGAGAGTGTAGTCCGCCTTCACGGCCTTGATGGCTGCGAATTTGGCCTCGCCGCCCATGGCGGCGACGACTTTTGCCGCTAAGGCTTTTCCTTCCGCGTTCGAAGCAGTGGGCTTGGCATTCTCTTCTTCTTTTTCCTCTGCACCTTCCTTAGCTCCCGGCGGAGGCGGAATGGTGATATCGATTTCCTTCACCGGCCCGAGAGAGGAGAGAGGTTTGTCGAATTCTTTTGTGTTGCCAACTACCAGCACCGCGAGTTGATCGCGATGAACATACTTTGCAGCGATGCGATTTACATCTGTTGCGGTCACTTTCTGAATTTCCGCTGGATACTTGTCGAGCCAGTCGGCAGGGTATCCGTAAAATTCGTACGTCATGCGCTCGGCGAGAACTTTGTCGGGCGAGTCGAGGCGAAAGATGAATGCATTGAGGATGGCGTCTTTGGCCTGCTTGATCTCATCGTCGGTGATGGGATTCTTGGTCAAATTGTCGATGTCTTCATCGAGCGCCTGCAGAGATTCGATTGTGCTCTGGCTCTTGGTGCCGGCTACAAATTGCAGAACGCCGGGGTGGCCGAAGTTCGTGCCGATACCGCCCCCAACGTTGTAAGCGAGGCCACGCTTGGTGCGAATGTCGTTGAACAAGCGCGAAGAGAATCCGCCGCCGAACGCTTCGTTGAATACCGAGATGGCATAGTAGTCCGGGTTATTGCGCGTCGTGCCGAGCGCCACCATGTGGATGCTGCTCTGATTCACGTCTTCCTTTGGAATGAGGTAATAGCCTGCCGTCGCCGAGTGAAACTTAATGTCATCTTTCGGCAGTTCAGGTCCTTTAGGCCAGGATTCAAACGCGGCGCGCAGTTTGGCTTCCATGGCCGCGGAATCGAAGTCGCCGCTGATCCCCAGGATGATGTGATTGGGATGGACGTAGGTTTTATGCCAGTCAATTAGATCCTGCCTCGTAATCGCGGCGATCGTGGCGTACTCCGGCTCCCGCGCATAGGGGTTGTCAGCGCCGTATGCCAGCTTGGCGGATTCGCGGGCGGCAATGCCGCCGATTTGATCGTTGCGACGCGAGATGCCGTCATCTACCTGCTTCTGCGCCAGGTCGAGCTTGTCTCCGCGAAATTCAGGATGCTGCAGCAGGTCGGTGAAGACTTTGAAGACGTCGTCGAAATCGCCTTTAAGGCAGGACAAGCCGATCGTGGTAGAGTCGGCGCCGCCGCCGGTTTCTACTTTCGCGGCGCGCACCTCGAGGAAGTCATCGAGTTGATCCCCGGTCTGCTCCCTAGTTCCCCCGGTGCGCCAGACTTCACCGAAGAGATCGACCAATCCGACTTTAGCGGCGGGTTCGTTGCTTGATCCCCCGCGAATGCGAGCCGAGCCATTGATCAGAGGCAGCTCGTGATCTTCCTGAAGGAAAATCACCATACCGTTGGAGAGCTGAATGCGCTTGGGCTGCGGCGGATGGAAACTGGGGAGGGTAGGAATCGGAATCTGCTTCCAGTCGGTAGCTTGCGAGGCGGCCTGGGGAGTTGATACAAGCAGCGTGGCGACGGCTACCAGAGTCAGGCACATGATGTTGCGCTGGGTTTTCATTGCGCACCTCCCTGATCTGACGAAACTTGGCCGGCAGAGCCTTGTCCACCGACATGTTTGGGGCCAGCAGAAGTTTCGATCACGCCTACGGTGCGGTTAGTGTCATTGAAGGTTTCGTTGGCTACGCGCCGTATGTCAGCCTTGGTGACTTTATCAATGCGATCTACGGAGCGAAATAATTCGCGCCAGTCACCATAGCGAGTCTGGTAGATCGCCAACTGATTCGCCAGTCCTTCATTGTCACCCAAGCTGCGGATGAGGTTCGCCTTGGTCCGAGTTTTGATCATCTTCAATTCGTCGTCGCTGATGTCTTCTTTTTTCAGGCGTTCGATCTCGGCATGAATTGCATCCGCCACTTCCTGCGTGGTGTGGCCGGGCAAGGGAAACGCATAGAAGGCAAACAGGTGCGGATACTTGGTTCCGGGCAGCCCGCTGAACCCTGCGGAAAACGAGGCAATCTTCTTGTCGCGCACCAGGGCGCGATAAAGGCGCGAGGTGCGGCCTTCCGACATGAGATCGGTGATGGCGTCGAACACCGCGTCGTCCTTGGTTCTGTAATCGGGCCGGTGATAACCCTCGAGGTAGAGCGGCTGGGTTTGTTCCATCAGTTCCACTCTGCGTTCAGAGTTCTGCGGAGGCTCGGTAGTGGTGGTCTCATCGGGTTTGTGGCTGGTGGGAAGGCGGCTGAAATATTTTTCCAGAATCGGCATCACCTGCTCAGCTTTCACGTCGCCGGCAACCGCGACCACCATGTTCGCTGGGACGTAGTATTCATCAAAAAACTTCTTCGCGTCGCTGGCCGAGAAGGAATTCAAATCGGACATCCAGCCTACAGTCGGGCGATGATAAGGATGAGCTTCAAATGCAGCAGCGTTGAACTGTTCCAGAAGTCGGCCGATCGGATTGCTGTCCGTGCGCAGACGACGTTCCTCGATCACCACATTGCGCTCTTTGTAAAATTCGCGCAGCACCGGGTGAAGGAAGCGCTCTGATTCAAGATAGGCCCAGAGTTCCAGCCGATTCGAAGGAAGAGAATAGTGGTACCCGGTTTCGTCGTAATCGGTGAATGCGTTGAGGTCGTTCCCACCGTTCTGTTCGACGATCTTGCCAAATTGGTTAGCCACGACATATTTGTCGGCCGCGGCAATGGCATCTTTCCAGGCTTTTTCCAGTTCGTTCAGCTTTACCTCGTCGTGTCCGACGGTCTTGTCGCGCTCGGCGATGTAGGCGGCGTAAGCCGTTTCGACCTTTTCCAGAGCTGGTTTCTCGGCGGCGTAGTCGGTGGTGCCAATCTTGTCGGTGCCTTTGAAGGCCATGTGCTCAAACATGTGGGCGAGGCCGGTCTGGCGCATGGGATCCTGGGCGGAACCTGCGTCGACCAAGGTGAAGAAGGAGAAAACCGGCGCTTCCGGCCGTTCGCAGACGAGAAGGGTCAGGCCGTTATCAAGTTTCTTCACTGTGATGCGCTTTTCGAAAGAAGCGACATCCTGGGCCGCGGCGAGCATGGTAAGAAAGAGAAGGAATGCAAGTAGCGCGAATACACGATGTTTCATCGGACCTCCAACGGGCGAACCTACCGGGACGAATCTGCGGCAGATTACTTCGTGCGGAACTTTGAAATTACGTGGCGGGCGGGGACGTTGTCAAACCAGTAAGTACGTTCATTCCACTTGATTCTGTAGGGGAGGCCTGTATTTGGCGTGGAGCGTGGTTTGAGGCACAATGCCTGCTGGAGCGCACAATGGATTCGAGCATTGAGGTTCAAGGCAAGCAGCTCAAGTTGTCGAATCTGGAAAAGGTTTTGTATCCCGCTACGGGGTTTACCAAGCAGCAGGTCATCGACTACTACGTCCGCATCGCGCCGGCGATGTTGCCTCATTTGGCGGGACGAGCCCTCACGCGCAAGCGTTATCCCAACGGCGTGGACGAAGAATTTTTCTACGAGAAAAACGCGCCCCAGCACCGGCCCGACTGGGTGAAGACGGTTCCTATCTGGAGCGAAGGGAATCATCGCACCGTTCATTACATTCTCGCCGACGATTTGCCGACGCTGGTGTGGCTGGCGAATCTGGCTGCGATCGAACTGCACCCGTCGCTCGCTCTGGCGAAAGATATTACTTGTCCCACGCTGATGGTGTTCGATCTGGATCCCGGACCACCCGCCAACATCGTGCAGTGCTGCCAGGTGGGATTGTGGCTGCGCGAGGTTTTCGACCATTTTGAGTTGCAGAGTTTTCCGAAGACTTCGGGTTCCAAAGGGCTGCAGATATACGTGCCGCTGAACACTCCTACTAAATACGAATTAACCAAGACCTTCGCCCACGCGCTGGCGCAGTTGCTCGAGCATAATCATCCCGAGATGGTCGTCTCTGACATGAAGAAGCAGGTTCGAACCGGGAAGGTCTTTGTCGATTGGAGTCAGAATGACGAGCACAAAACCACGGTGGCCGTCTATTCGTTGCGGGCCCGCGAGCATCCCACGGTTTCGACACCAGTGAGTTGGGAGGAAGTGGAGCGCGCTCTGAAGAAGAAGGACGCAAAGCTGCTGGTATTTGAAGCGCGGCAGGTGGTTGCGCGCGTCGATAAGTTGGGCGATTTATTCGCTCTTCTAAACGAATTGAAGCAGCGTTTGCCGGATCTCAAGGCGGCTGCCGCTTCGGCTGCGGGGAAAACGGAGGTGCCGATCACGATCGCTGCTCAAGCGGAAGAAGAGCACACGCGGCCTCGCCTCCAGGCTGGGCGAAAAGCCGCCAAGTCGGAGCCATCGCGCAAGTCGCGACGCAAGGTATAATCCCGTTCGCTGCGAAATTTCCCTCGAGACTTCGTCATGCCGCAACTTTTTATTGGGACTTCTGGATGGGCCTACCCGAGTTGGAAGCCCGATTTCTATCCAGCCAAACTCGCGCAGAAAAAATTTCTCAGCCACTATGCAACTCAGCTCAATACGGTTGAGGTCAACTTTACTTTTCGGCAACTGGTGAAGGAAACGACGATCCAGAACTGGATTCAGGAAACTCCCGCCCATTTTCGTTTCGGAGTAAAAGCGCACCAGGTGATCACCCACATCAAGCGGCTGAAGGGAACCGAGGAGTTCCTCCCGCGATTCCTAGCCACGATTGAACCGCTGGCCAGCGTGGGGAAGCTAGGCCCAGTGCTCTTTCAGTTGCCGCCCAATCTGAAAATCGATCTCGTGCTGCTCAAGGATTTTCTGGCGCTGTTGCCGCGTACGCTGCCCGCGGCATTTGAATTTCGCCACGAGTCCTGGTTCGCCGACTCTACCTGGGATGTGCTGAAATCGCGCGGTGTTGCGCTGTGCGTGGCGGAGACTGAAGAGCGGACTACGCCGGATGTGGCCACGGCTCCGCTCGTCTACTACCGATTTCGCAAGCCAAATTACACGGCGGAGGAGCGTCAAGGTATGCTCAGCCGAATTGCAGAACACATGGCCGCCGGTCGCGATGTCTTCGCCTACTTCAAGCATGAGGAGACGCCGGAGGGCGCGTTGTGTGCGGTGGACTTGCTGCGCGGTGAGGGAGAGAAATAGTAGCCGGTGTACCTAACCACATCGCTTAGGCATCCTCATGATTACTTCCCCTAGCGTCCGATAACGCGCACACTAGATTCTCCCTTCATGGCTTCAGAAGCCAACTCGCACGTAGTCTCCAGCTTTCTCGATTACTTGAGAATCGAGAAGGGATTAGCCCCGCTTTCCCTCAGCGCCTACACCACCGACATCTGCCAGTTTGCTGAGTTCCTGGAAAAGCGTAAGCGTCTGCTGCTGACAGCGCGGCGCAACGATGTACGCGAATTTCTGCAGCAGCTTTTTTCCCATCAGGTCGACGGACGTAGCGTGGGACGAAAACTTTCGGCGCTGCGCCATCTTTACCGATACCTGCTGCTCGACAAGAAGATCGACTACGATCCAACACTCGACATTGAATCGCCACGGCAGTGGAAGGTTTTGCCCAAGGCGCTGGCCCGCGATGAGATGGAAGCAACGCTGGCTGCACCAATGAACCATCAAGGGGATGCGCGCAACCCTGAGTATGCGGCTGCGCTTGCCCTTCGCGATCGCGCCATGCTGGAAGTTTTTTACGCGGGGGCGTTGCGAGTTTCAGAAATGACCAATGCCAAGCTTGAAGACCTGAAGCTGGAAGCTGGATACATGCTGGTGCGCGGTAAGGGTGACAAGGAACGCGTGGTTCCTTTGGGGCGATCGGCTCAAGATGCGCTGGCTGAGTATCTGACCAAAGCGCGTCCGGTGTTGGTGGCTGGAAAGCGAAGTGGAGCGGCGATCACGTCAATCAAGAATTCACCTCTGCTTTTTATCGCGCGCGGAGGCCGATCCCTGACGCGCCAGCGTGTCTGGCAGATGGTGCGGGCTGCCTCGGCTGACTCGGGGCGCGTTGCTTCTCCACACATGCTGCGCCATTCCTGCGCGACGCATATGGTAGAGAATGGCGCCGACCTGCGCACGGTGCAGACGATCCTGGGTCACGCGGACATTTCAACCACGCAGGTCTACACGCATCTGGCGCTGGATCGACTCAGGACCGTGTATCAGAAGCATCATCCGAGGGCGAAAGCTAGATGAGATCGACTAGGGAGGCACGGAGTCACGAAGAAAACCCTCGGCTTGCTCAAACGACCGTGGCCAAGGCGGTCGCTGATTTTATTCGACACTTGCGGGAGCGTAACGCTTCGCCGCATACCATCAAGGCTTACAGCCAGGATCTCGCTTTGTTCGCCGCCTATGCCGGTTCCCGCGGATGGAAGGAGATCGATCACATTGCCGTGCGAGGATTTCTTTCGCAGCTCTACGACAAGGGCTTAGGCAAACCTTCAGTAGCGCGCGCCCTGGCTGCCGTGCGATCTCTCTATCGCTGGCTGGCGCGGGAAGGGATGGTGGAACAGAATCCGGCGAAGCTGGTCGCCACGCCGAAGCTTCCTAAGAAACTTCCGCGCGTGCCAACGATTGAAGAGATGAATTCGGTGATCGACGGCGAAATGCCCGAGGTGGCGGCCTTTCCTGAGCGGGACCGGCTCATGCTGGAATTGCTCTATGGATGCGGCATCCGAAATTCGGAACTGACTGGAATCAATCTGGATGACATTTGGTTGAGTGCAGAAGCAATTCTGATCCGCGGCAAAGGGAAGAAAGAACGGTACGTTCCGTTTGGCGATTCCGTGAAGACCGCCCTGGCTGCATATCTGCCGGAGCGGCAAAAAGTCTTTGCTCCCGGCCATAAGCCCTCAAACGCGTTGCTCATCAACCGGCGTGGCGGGCGACTCACCACGCGCAGCGTCGGGCGCATTATCAAAAAGATTGCCGTGGCTAAAGGACTTTCTCCGGACGTTCACCCACACACGCTGCGGCACGCTTTCGGCACGCACATGCTGGAAGAAGGTGCCGACCTGCGCGCCATTCAGGAGTTACTTGGCCACGAACGGCTGGCGACTACCCAGCGCTACACGCAGCTGTCGATGAAACACGTGCTGCAGGTGTACGACCAGACGCATCCACGAGCCAAGTAGGCATCAGTGCTTCCGGTGATCTTCTTTCCGAAGACCCTCCCACATCTCAACCACTCGCGCTTTCAACTCCGCGGTCAGTTTCTCATAAGCCGCTTCCGATGCCTCACTCTCAGGCGGAGGAATGATCGGATCGCCAAACACCATCTTGAGCGGCGTAAATCCTTGGAACGATTTATTTCTCGGCCAGGCTTTGTAGAATCCTTCAATTGCGACCGGCACGATTGGCACTTGCATATGCATCGATAATATTGCCGCGCCCTTTTTGAAGATTCTCGGTGTGCCGTCGATTGACCGCTCGCCTTCCGGATAAAGAATCAACGGGCGTCCCTGCCGCAGTCCGAACGAGCCGGCGCGCATCGCGGGAATCAGATTTGCGTCGGGATCGACGACCACTACGCGCAGCGAACGTGCCAGCCGCAACATGAACCCCGTCCCGAAGATTTCGCTGGTTCCCACGGCAAAGACTTTCTCAAAAACCGAAGGCGGAAGAACGCTCGCCAGAATCAGGGGATCGAGATAGCTCTGGTGGTTGGAAGAAATAATGTACGGGCCACTCTTCGGAAGTTTTTCAATTCCACCCACCTGCAAATGAAACCAGTCGAGAGCGATCACCTGCGTCAGCCGGGAAAACAAGTACCAGAAGGTCGCGCTGATCGGCTGCGGCCGCGCCAGCTGAATCACATTGGACGGATCTGGCGGTTCCGCCAGAATTGCTTTCCAGCCGGCGAATGCAGGTCGGGCTGCGTGCGCGGAGCCGCTTGCCGCGCTTTGCAGAACCGCGTCCACCAAGTCGCGGACGGTATAAATTCCGGAAAGCTGCGATTCTTCGACATTTCCTCCCAGCTGTTCCTCGAAATGGCTGAGCAACTCGACCCGTTGCATGGAGTCGAGCCCCAGGTCGAGTTCCAAATTATGAGTGGGTCGAAGATTCGCAGGCGCGGTCGGCCCTACTTCGTGCATAACCTGAAGAGCGCGCTGAACGTCAGGCTGTTCGAGCCACGCTGACTCGTCAGGCGTGAGTGGCTGTTCGGCGGGCAATTCCGAATCATCCGAAACTTTCCGTGCCTGATTCGTTTTCACGCGTTTTTCTACTTCGAAGCGCTTGATCTTGCGAGTGGTGGTTCGCGGCAAGTCCTCCTGCCAGATTTCATAACTTCCGATACGCTTGGTGGAAGCGATCTGTTGCGACAAGCCTTCGATATCGAAGCGGATGACTTCCTTCGCATTCACAATTTTTTTCTGGCGCAGGACATCAAAATTGGGCACGATCACCGCATGCAGCCGGTCACCAGTCTCTCCGGGCTTCCCTTCGAGACCCATCACCGCCAGTTCTTTGATGTACGGCGATTTGAGATAATGGGCCTCAACTTCTTCCGGATAAATATTCTTCCCGTTGCTGAGGACGATCACCTCTTTCTTGCGGCCCGTGAGAAACAAATTCCGGTCGGCGTCGAAGTAGCCGAGATCGCCGGTGTGGAACCAGCCGTCGCGCATCACGGCCGCAGTAGCGTCTGGACGGTTCCAGTAGCCCTTCATCACTACGGCGCCGCGCAAGGCCACTTCGCCAGTCGCGGGGCCACCGTCTTCCTGCGGTTGTGCGTCGATGATCTTCGCCTCGACGCCTTTTAGTGCCTTGCCCACGGAACCAATCACATTCTTGCCTGGCGAATTCGCGAAGACGGCTGCAGTGGTTTCTGTCAACCCGTAGGCTTGCAGGACGTCGATGCCGAGATCGTAGAAATCCTTGGCAATCACAGGATCGAAGCGAGACCCGCCTGTAACCAGGTAGCGCATCTTCGTGCCTAAGGTCTGGTGGACCTTGGCAAATAGAATCGGTCCGGCGTTGATGCCCATCCTTCGCAGATTGCGGTTTAACGCGACCAGAATTTTGAATATTTGTTGCGTCAGTGCCCCTCGCTTCTCGATCTCTTCAAAGATGCGCTGGTGAATGAGGTAGAAAAACTGCGGCACTACGGCGAAGGCTGTGATGTCGCGCTCGCACAGGGCCCTCAACAACTCCGTAGTGTTCAGCGTTTCGAGATAAACGACGCGCGCACCTTTGACCAACGGAATCATCAGGTTCGCCATTTGGGCCAGCACATGAAACATAGGCAGCACGCCTAGAAGCGCGTCGGCCGGGCTGAGCTCCACCCAGTTGAATACCGCCTCCACTTCGCCCAACATGTTGGCGTGGGTGAGCATCACGCCTTTGGGATCGGCGGTAGTTCCCGAGGTATACAGCAGCGAAGCGATATCATCCGCCTTCGCGGGCGCGGGCTGGAAGTTTCCCGGTCCGCCTTGGAAGATTGCGGGTAGATCTCCTAGCCATTGTTCTTCCGCGGAGTATCGGGCCATGCACTCCGGGTCCATGAGCACGAGCCCGATCTTGAGGTTCGCGACCGCTTCCCGGGCGATTGCGGCATGCCGGGCGTCGCAGAAAAGAACGGAGCTGCCGCTGTCCTTCAACAGCTTCGTGAGTTGATCGGCGTGCAGCGCGGTGTCGAGAGGGACAACGGTGCAGCCTGAGGCAATGATGCCTAAGTATGCGGCCACCCATCGCGGGTGGTTATCGGCCACAATAGCCAAACGCGAGCCATGCGCGAATTTACTTTCGCCGACCCAGCGGCCCACAGATTCGGCCATGCGGCGGAGGTCGGCGTACGTGCAACTCTCAATCTGATCGTTACGTTGGAGTTCGAGGGCGACATTGTTCGGCCAGCGTTCCTCACATTCGAGAAAGCGGTCGTAGAAAGTGGGCATGCGTCGTGGGGAATATACACGAAAAAGGTTTTCACCGCAGTGTGCGCCGAGATCGCTAAAGACTCTTTAAGTTCCCGTGGATGAATCAGTTCCTGAGGATGTTCCTAGCTCCTGTCTGCTGCATCTAAATATGCTAGGCTAAAAGAGATACGCTGGGGCAGTTCCCGCCCTCTGAAGGATTTCACAGTTTGATAAACACTCTTATCGGCAAGGTCTTCGGGACCAAGAACGAACGGGTCATCAAGAGCATGATGCCCCGGGTCGCGGCCATCAGCGCCCTGGAACCGCAGATGCGTCAGCTCACCGACGACCAGCTGCGCGCTAAAACGGATGAGTTCCGGCAGCGCATTCAGGAGCGGCTGAGCCGCGTGGCCAATGTTCCAACCACGGAGGTGGAGGCGGAAGCCGACTCCGACGTTGACGTCGACCAGGCGAAGCAATTCGAGAAAGAGCAGTACGAAGCGCTGCAGGAAGTTCTGGATGAAATCCTGGTAGAGGCTTTTGCCGTGGTGCGCGAGGCCGGCCGCCGCGTGCTGAACATGCGTCACTTCGACGTGCAGCTGATCGGCGGCATGGTGCAGCACAAGGGCATGATTTCGGAGATGAAGACCGGCGAAGGCAAAACGCTGGTTGCGACTCTTCCCGTCTATCTCAATGCCCTGAGCGGCCGCGGTGTGCATGTGGTCACAGTCAACGACTATCTGGCCAAACGCGATTCGGAATGGATGGGCAAGCTTTATCGTTTCCTCGGTCTGACCGTGGGTGTGATCGTTCACGACCTCGATGATGAACAGCGCCGGGCCGCCTACGCCGCCGATGTGACTTACGGTACCAACAACGAGTTTGGCTTCGACTACCTGCGCGACAACATGAAGTTCGATCTGAAAGATTGTGTGCAGCGCGGCCACAATTTTGCCATTGTCGATGAAGTCGATTCCATCCTGATCGACGAGGCTCGAACCCCTCTCATTATTTCGGGCGCGAGTGAGGAGTCAACCGATAAGTACTACCGCGTGAATCGCATTATTCCGAAACTTGAAAAGGGCGAGGAAATCGAAGGCCCTCCCGGCGAACCCGCGCAGCTTACTGGCGACTTCGTGGTGGACGAAAAGCACCGCAACATTACCGTTACCGATGAGGGCTGGGAGAAGGTCGAAGGCCTTCTCGGCATTGGAAACATCGCCGATCCGGAAAACTGGCCGCTCAAGCATCACGTGGAAACTGCGATCAAGGCGCACGCGCTGTACCGCCGCGATGTGGAGTACGTGATCAAAGAAGGCGAAGTCATCATCGTCGACGAATTCACCGGACGCATGATGCCCGGCCGGCGTTGGTCCGACGGTTTGCATCAGGCGATTGAAGCGAAAGAAGGCGTGAAGATCGAGCGCGAGAATCAGACGCTCGCCACGATCACATTTCAGAATTACTTCCGCATGTTCAAGAAGCTCTCGGGGATGACGGGCACGGCAGAAACTGAAGCTACTGAATTCGACAATATTTACAAACTAGACGTCATCGTGATTCCCACCAACAAGCAGATGCTGCGGCTGGAGAATCCTGACGTAGTTTTCCGCACCGAGAAGGAAAAATATTTCGCGGTAGCCGATGAGATTCAAAAGCTACACGAAAAGGGTCAGCCGGTCCTGGTCGGCACAACTTCCATTGAAAAGTCTGAGCGCCTATCCGAGTTGCTGAAGAAGAAGGGTCTGAAGCAGCATGTCGTCCTGAATGCCAAGTTCCACGAGCGCGAAGCTGAGTTTGTGGCGCAGGCCGGGCGTAAAGGCATGGTCACCATCGCTACCAACATGGCCGGCCGCGGCACCGACATTTTGCTGGGCGGTAATCCGGAATTCATGGCCAAGCAGGAACTGGTCAAGAAGGGAATTGCGCAGCAGTTGCGCGTAGCTCAGGGCAAGATCGAGGGTCCGCAAGAAGATGGCACGACTTCCATCTTTTACTACAACGGCAATGAATACACGGTTCCGACGGACAAATGGAGTGAGGTTTTCAGCCGCTACAAGGAACAGACCGATAAAGAGCACGACGAAGTTACTGCCGTCGGCGGTCTGCACATTCTCGGCACCGAACGCCACGAGTCGCGCCGCATTGACAACCAGCTTCGCGGCCGCGCCGGTCGGCAGGGCGATCCCGGCTCTTCGCGTTTCTACCTCGCGCTCGAAGACGACTTGATGCGCATCTTCGCCAAAGAGTGGGTGTCGAAACTGCTTGAGCGGTTGGGCATGGAAGAAGGAGTCCCGATTGAGTCGAAGCTCATCAGTCGGCGCATCGAAACGGCGCAGAAAGCGGTTGAGGGTCAGCACTTCGAATCCCGCAAACATCTGCTCGAATACGACGACGTGATGAACAAGCAGCGCGAGGCGGTCTATGGCCTGCGCCGGCGCCTGCTCGAGGGCATGGATCAGAAGGATCTGATCCTGGAAGATTATGTTTCCGCCATTCTCGGCGATCTGATGGAGGAGTATTGTCCGCCCAAGGGCCACGCCGATGATTGGAATATCAAGGGTCTCAAAGATGCGGTCTTCACACGTTTCGGTGTGGATTTCAATGCGGAAGGCGTGAAGCCAGAAAACCTGAACCGACAGGAACTCGGCGATGCCATTTTCGAGAAGCTGAAAGAGCGATACGACGCGAAGGAAAAGTTGATCGGTGCCGACGCCATGCGCCATCACGAGCGCATGATTATGCTCAGCGTGCTCGACTCGCAGTGGAAAGATCACCTTCTCAGCATGGATCACCTGAAGGAGGGCATCGGCCTGCGTGGTTATGGCCAGCATGATCCGCTGGTCGAATACAAAAAGGAATCGTTCGAGATGTTTGAGGCCATGCTGAAGCGCTTCCAGGAAGACACGGCGCGCTATCTCTACCTCATGCAGATTATCGAACGACCACCTGACACGGAAGCGGCTAGTCCGCAGGGAAGCGAACTTGCAGCACAAGGTTCAGAGTCGGCAGTTCCAACTCGACAGGGTGGGGGCAACGGACATCATCCGCCGCGGTTGGTAGCGACTTCTGCCGACGATCTGGAAGAGGCCTTCATGCGCCGCAAGCGCCGCGAACTGGAACAGGCGCGCATGGCTGGTTCCGGTGACGTGCAGCCCGTGCAGCAAGTCGTTCGCGGCCAGGAAAAAGTGGGACGCAATGATCCTTGCCCGTGTGGCTCGGGCAAGAAATTCAAGAAGTGCCACGGGGCGTAAGCGCATTTCCTGGTGTTTTTCTTGCCTTATTAGCCAGCTCGAAAGAAAGGCTGGCACACCCGCATCAAGGCGGCCTCCTGTTCCGGGGCCAGCCAGATGATATCCAAGTGCTCGTGGCTTCCAAAAATCGAGGCGAAAACGCTACCTACACGTTCGGCAAAGACTTGATTTTGTCCTTGCTGGCCTCGAACGCAAAGCGCCACATTCACAGGGCCCATCTTTTCGTATGTCACGCGCGCAAGATAAGCGGCTCGGACCCACTGCGCGCCAGCGAACAGAGCTGCAAGTTGCTCTTTTAGCTCCTGCTCGGGAGGGCCGTCTTGCTCCCCAAGAAAATAAAGCTGATGTATCCGCACCTGCGTTCGCTTCGCTCTGTCGATTCTTGCTTTACTAGTGGGGATTCTTGACTGCTTTAAACGTCATCTCCTCGGCGCGGCTCCTTGTCCGAGCTTTCCAATCCAGAAACAAGCTAGCGTAGTTCTTCGTGATGTAATCCGCTGTGCTCACTCCCAGTTTTTTCGCCGTCGCATCGATCCATCGCGGAGCGCCCTCGATCTCACAGAAATCGCCGATGGGTGTCTCATCCACGACGACCTGGCCTTTGCCATCCGTCCACTCGGCGCGAAATTTTTCATAGCGGAAGGATGGCGCATATCCCAGAGCTCTCAGAATCAGATCCATCTGTTTCCCGTCGCCGACGGAGGTTTCTAATTCCTCTCGGCTGCTGTGGCGTCCAGTCTTCTTCCCGGCTTTATGCGTCAGCGTCCACTCGGAGCCGTAGTGGCGCAACCGCAGCAATTCCCGCCGCCCCCTCAACACTTCGCCGGGAAGGTCATACAACGTGTTCATCTCGCGCGTCCGCTTGGTCACTACGCGAAATCCCGCGCCACGCAGCTTGCGGGTGAGCCCAGATAAGTCCGCGACCCGAAACTTGATCTCGATTTCCTGGTTGGGGGCCATAAAATCCAGTATAGGTTTTCCACACAGTGGCATCCAAATAACAGCGTGAGCAACACTCATGACAAGGAGGATTTATGTCCGGTTTGCGGATGTTGCAAGTTTCGATGGCGGCGATCGTGTTGTCCGCCGGATTGGCTGTCCTACCCGCGATGGCAGCGGGCACCCAGACCTTTACTGGGAAGGTAAGCGACGCCATGTGCGGCGCCAAGCATCAGGAGGGGATCGACCCCGCGACCTGCGTTCGCGCGTGTGTGAACAAAGGCGCCAAGTATGCTTTGGTCGTGGGTGACAAGGTTTACACTCTCGACACCTCGAGTCAGGCTGCGAAGGATGAACTCGACAAGTTGGCTTGGCAGCAGGCCAAAGTCACGGGAACTCCCAACGGGGACGCGATTGCGGTGAAATCAGTGGCGCCCGCGCACTAAGGCTGGATAAAGATAAACTAAAATCGGAGAGGAGTGTCGCAGAGCCACTCTACATTGGCCGACCAAAGAACGCCATGACGGACGTGGAACGCAGGGCGCGATTTCCGTCTTGGCCGTTCTTGTCGGTCGCGCCATCGCACAGTCGAGGCGGTTCGGTCGCCAAGTAGCCTCAGTCGCGCCCGCTAGTTAAACGTCGGTAGTTTCACCAGATCGTTCGCGGGAACGATCTCCACCGGCTCCCCGGCCTTGCGCCACGCGGCCAATCCGCCGACGATTACAAACGTGTTGAATCCTTTTTCCCGCAGCAGGTGCGCCACCCGGGCGCTAGTCGCTTCGCGCGCTCAAGTACAGTAGAGGTAAATGTCCTTATCTTTAGGAAGGTGCTTGATTTCTTCCTCGAGATTGTTGGGCTCGATGCGGATGGAGTTTCTGATTCGCGCCGCACCTGAATCGTAGTAGCCGTGGCTCCGGACATCGATAATCTGCACCCGGCTGGCATCCTCCGACGCCAGCCGCCTGGCTAATTCTTCCACCTGTACGCGCGGCACCACGCTGTAGGTTTTGTTCTTGCGATATTGCACCACGCGGTAGATTCCATATACCACCAGAGAGGCGATAATCACCGCTTCCATGGTCCGTCCGACCGCGTGAAAGCCGCGCAAGATTGCAGCCAGAAAATCGCGGGAAAGAAATCCAATCAGAAGATACGTCAGGGAATAGAGCAGAGCGCCCGCCAGATCGAGCCGCAGGAACTGCGAGAAGCGCATCTTCATGCTGCCGGCCAGCGGCGCAGCCATGGTGTTCACGCCGGGGATAAACTTCGCCACAACCAGCGTGATTTTGCCGCGCTTGTAAAACGATTCGGCGGATCGCAGAATGCAGGTTTCCGGATTGATCGACACCCGGCATAGAAATCCCAGCAAGGCCCACCCCATGTATCGTCCCAGCCAGAATTGGGACGAATCTCCGAGCAGCAACGCCATGAGCGCTGCCGAAAGAACGTACGGACCCCACAGGGCATGCGCCGCTACAGCAGCCCCCGCGGCCACAAGGGCGATCGCGGCAGGGAAGGGAAGTCCCATCGCTTCTGCCAGTAACAGACCGAAGAGTAAGGCGTATCCGTGATGCGCCATTGGCGAAAACAGGTTCATAGACGGTTTTGGATAAGGAAAAGCCAGGAAAGGTTCAGTATAAACAAAGCCGGTGCTTCGTCCGAAGGACAAGGCCCGGCTTTGTTACAGGGAGGTTATATGTCCCGTAGGATTCTCCCGGTGCAGGGTGAGTAAACTGGCAGCGGCTTTCACTCGGAGTTTCTCGGCCCTATACGGGTCGGCGCGTCGATTAGTAACCAAGGCGCCTTTTTTCGCAAAGCTTCGACTGAAGCCGCCGCCTTTTCGTTGGCCGTGCATCCGTAGCGGACGAGGTACCCGAGCGACTTGCCTTTCACAAGCGCCGGGAGAGATCAGGTGGATGCTCTTTGGCGATCCATCGCATGTCAATGCGTCTCGTTAGCCTTCCGCTTTTCGGACACCCCCACCAACTGCCGGGATTATGACCTCGTCTGTGGAAGAATTTCTGTGGTTCCGATCACAGATTTATGTGATTGAAATCAAATCGCCGGAGGTGGTCCGTTGAGGGTGGCTGGGACCCCCCTAAGAATAGGGAATTGCCGAAAAAAGGGACGGCTTGCGCCGCCCCGCTCCATTTCGAAACAGCAAGAATTATTTGCTCATCGAGTCGTTACTCATAGATCCGCCCTTCAGCATCTTTACGCTCATCACATGGATCTGTCCTTTGTCAGAATAAACGTGAGCGCTGAGCTGAACGTGATGGCCTTCATGTCCTTTGAGCTCTTCCGGGTTCATCACATCCCAGCTTTTGCCATCTTTATCGTTGACGAAAACGTACTTGTCGCCCTCCGCCTTGACCGTACCCTTCAGCGTCATGAGCGGCGCCTTGGCTGCGGATTGATCGGACTGAGATTGCGACATGTTATTGTCTTGTTGCGCGAAAGCATTCAGGCTCATCGCGAAGGCCACAGCCAGCAGACAAACCAGCAAGTTTTTCATGGGATATCTCCTTAGTTTTGTTTTGGATTACCTGGCCAGATTCTTACCACGGTCGTCCTGATAACGTTTTTGAGGTGACAAACGGATTGGTGCGCCCTGTGAATATCCTGACTATTGGTCGCCGGGAGGATGAAAGAGGTTGCCCACGATGACGGAAATATGATGCGCGAAATATATCAGGAATAGCAGTGGAGACCTTCTAAGTGGCTGGGACTATTTTTCCCGGGCCACGACAAATTCCGGAGCCCACAGGAGTGCCCGCTTAATCTCGGAATCCGGGAAAGTGCAAATCGCTTTCGCCGCGGACTCGGCGTAGCGCGAGGCGCGTGCCGTTGCGGCTTCGAGCGAGCCATAACGCTGCAGGATTTCCATGATCTGCGCGTGGGTTACACCATTGAAAGCCCGGTCGCACAAGACCTTCTCGATCTTGGCGCGTTCCTCGGGCGTGCAGCGCTCCAGCGCGTGGATCACCGCCATCGTGACCTTGCCCTCGCGCAGATCGCTAGCCACCGGCTTGCCCAGCACATCTTCAGAAGCGGTCAGATCCAGAACATCATCCACTATTTGAAAGGCCATGCCGAGATCGTGGCCGTACTGACCCAGAGCCTCTTCCTGTGCGGCGGTTGCCTCCCCCAGAATCGCTCCCAGCCGCATGCAAACGGAAAAAAGGCACGCGGTCTTGCGGTAAATCAGATCGAAATGCTCATCCAGCGTGATCAGCTTTCCCAGCTTTTCCATCTGCAGCAGTTCGCCTTCCACCATCTGCTGCGTAAGTTCGATCAGGGTGTCGAGAATGCGGAAATTGCGCTCCTGCACGGCCACTTTGAACGCCTGCATGTAGAGCCAGTCGCCTGCCAAAACACACTTCGAATTGCCCCACTGGGTATTGGCGGCGGGCCGGCCACGGCGCGTCTTGGCCTCATCGATAATGTCGTCGTGAACCAGCGTAGCGGTGTGAATGATCTCGACCACAGCGCCCAGGCGCACGGCTCCGCGTCCCTGGTAATGAAATAGCTTGGCCGAAAGAAAAAGCAGAGCTGGACGGATCCGCTTGCCGCCGCCGTTTCTCAGATATTCGCCGATCTCGGTGATCGCCTGTACGCCCGAGACGGTATCCTCCCCGAACTCGCCCTCCAGCGCCGCAAGATCCTCGTGCAGCAGGTCGAAGACTTCCTTCCCGTTAATGAGAGGCGGTGCGCTCAATGTGGATTCCAACTACTTAATTTTCACCACGGAGACGCGGAGTCACAGAGAAAAACTCAACGACCTTCAAGGTCCAGCTCGAACCCCGAGCCCAGATCCCTTGCATTCTCCGTGTCTCCGTGCCTCCGTGCCTCCGTGGTAGATTCGTTTCTAGTTCGTCCGGTAATTCGTAAACTGCAAGTCGATTCCAAAATCGTGCTGGCGCAGCATGGCAATCACTTCCTGCAGCGTGTCGCGGTCCTTGCTGCTCACCCGCACCAGATCTCCCTGGATCGAAGCCTGCGCTTTCTTCTTCGAGTCCTTCACGAGCTTTACAATCTCTCGCGCTTTTTCGATCACAATGCCTTGTTGCATGGTTACTTTGCGCTTGGCGGTCCCGCCGGCAGCCGGTTCTACCGCGCCGTAGGTTAATCCCTTCAGCGAAACACCGCGCTTCACCAGTTTCTGCTGCAAGATGTCATTCACCGCCTTCAGTTTGTACTCGTCCGCCGAGTGCAGAACGATTGCATCCTTCTCCAGTTCAATGTTAGATTTCGAGTCTTTTAAATCGAAGCGAGTGTGGATCTCCTTCAAAGCCTGCTGGATGGCATTTGACACCTCTTGCAGGTCAATCTTGCTCACGATGTCAAAACTGTTATCAGGCATCGAATTTCAATTCTTTCTGAAATGATGGAATCTGAATCTTGAGGTTATCAGAAGAAAGACTCCCGGAGGAGGGTCAAGGCACCGAAACTTTGCTTTCAGCGGTTTCAGCCAATTTGAAAAAATTGTAGAAATTCCGAGTAGTTTGTTGTCCGACTTCCTCTGCCGTCAATCCCCGCAACTCGCCCAGCTTTCGCGCCGTTTCTTTCACGAACGCAGGCTCGTTGCGCTTACCGCGATGCGGCACTGGAGCCAGGTACGGCGAGTCCGTCTCAATCAAAATGCGATCGAGAGGCACTTCCAGGGCCGCGTCCCGAATCTGCTGGGCCTTGGGAAATGTCACGTTGCCGGCGAATGAAATCATGAAGCCCATACCGAGCGCTCTTTCGGCTTGCTGCCGGTTCCCCGTGAAGCAATGCAGAATTCCGCCAAAACTCTGCTTTGACCAATGGTCGCGCAGCAGTTCGAAACAGTCCTCCCAGGCGTTGTCGCTGCCCTCCGATGGACGACAGTGAATCACGATAGGCAGTTTCGCCGCCGCTGCCAGATCCATTTGCCGCCTGAAAACCTCCTTCTGCACCTCTCGCGGCGAATGATCGTAATAGTAATCCAGCCCGATCTCTCCCCATGCGATCACTTTGTGATGCCGCGCCAGTCGCGCCATCTTCTGGTACGCGGCGTCATCCGCGAGCCGGGCTTCATGGGGATGAATGCCGAGAGTCGCATAGATGAAATCGTATTGTTCAGCCAGTTTGATTCCACAATCTACCTGCGCCGGACCATCACCGTTGCCGATGGCGACCATGGCCTGCACGCCAGCATCTCGGGCCTGTGCAATTACTTGCTCGCGATCGGAAGCAAATTGTTCGCCATCGAGATGTGCGTGAGAGTCTACAAACATTCGTATTTGTCTATGTGGGGAGCCGCTCTCTGCTGTCTATGCCGTGCGAAAGCTCGGCTCATCTTTGACTGAACGGTGAACGTCCCGCAGCTTACTTCAGCCTCGCGCCGACGGGCACATCTTCCAGAAAGCCCGCCAGCACTGGTTTCCCGTCTTCGAGCGATGCCGCCACGATCATTCCATTCGATTCCATTCCACGCAACTTGCGTGGCGCCAGGTTGGCCACGATCACCACTTTCCGCCCGACCAATGTTTCTGGCGCATACGCTTCGGCGATTCCTGCCAGCACCTGCCGCACTTCGGTTCCAATATCAATTTCCAGGCGCAGAAGCTTGTCAGCTTTGGGCACCCTTTCGGCGACCTTCACCAGCCCGACCCGCAGCTCGATCTTCGCGAAGTCGTCGATCGAGATTTTTTCATTGGTCGCCGGAACCGGCGATGTTGCCGCCGGTGTGTTTGGCTGCGCCGGCGCTGCGGCTGCTGGGGCCTCAGCCACCGGCGTTACTCTCTGCTCCTCTTCCATCTTCTGCATCCTCTCAATCGCGCTCTTGTCGGCGCGGGGAAACACGGGCTGTATATCGCCGAGCTTCGTTCCCACCGGTAGCTGTCCCCAGTCCAGTTCGCTCAAAGCAAGCTTCTTGATGTCTCCCAAGCCCAACTGCAGCCAAATCTTTGCCGTCGCGTCGGGGATTACCGGATGAGCCAGCGCGGTCGCAATACGCAAAGCTTCCGCCGCCGTGTAGAGCACGGTCGCTAAACGCGAGCGGCTATTTTCGTCCTGCTTTTCGCCCAGCGCCCACGGCTCATTCTCAACGATGTACTTGTCCACCGCGGCCACGAGCGCCCACGCCGTTTCGAGCGCGCGCGAAAATTGGAACTGATCAAACAGCGTCCCGAACTCGCGGATTGTCTTCCGCGCCGCCTCGGCGATGGCCGCATCGGCACTGGTTTTTGACGCCCCGTGCGACGGATAGGGCACCTCGCCCTTGAAATAGCGGTTGATCATGGTCAGCGTGCGGCTGGCCAGATTTCCCAGCCCGTTCGCCAGGTCGGAGTTATAGCGCTGCACCAGCGCATCGAAAGAAAATGATCCATCCTGACCGAACACGACCTCGCGCAGTAGAAAATAGCGCAGCGCGTCCGCGCCCATGACATCGAGAATGGTTTCCGTGCGCACGATGTTACCGCGCGACTTCGACATCTTGTTTTCTTCAAACAGCAGCCATCCATGCGCCACGATGGTGTGGGGTTCAGCCAGACCCGCTGCCATCAGAAATGCCGGCCAGTAGACGCAATGGAAGCGGACAATTTCCTTGCCGATCATCTGCACATCGGCGGGCCAAAACTTCCTGAACGCCTCTTGCGCCCCGGCGTGCGAGGAACCGTAGCCGATCGCGGTCAGGTAGTTTGCCAGTGCGTCGAACCAAACGTAAATCACGTGCTTGGGATCATCCGGGACCGGAATGCCCCAGGAAAATGTTGAACGACTAATCGACTGATCGCGCAACCCCGAGCGGACGAAGGAAATCACCTCGTTGCGCCGCGCCTCCGGACGAATGAAGTGCGGATTCGCGTAAAGCTCAAGCAGCTTATCCTGAAAGGCCGAGAGCTTGAAGAAGTAGTTTTCCTCATGCACCGTCTCGGTGATGCGCCCGCACGTAGGGCAGGGATCGCCAGGCTCCGCGCCATCGACATAGAGTTCGTCGGAGACGCAATACTGCCCGGTGTATGTGCCTTTGTAGATGTAGCCGTTATCCCGGATACGCCGAAAAAGCTCCTGCACGCGTTTCTTGTGCCGGTCTTCCGTGGTGCGGATGAAGTCGTCGTTCGAGATCCCCATCCGCTTCCATAGCTGCCGAAACTCCCCTGAAATTTCATCAGCATATTGCTGCGGAGTCTTTCCCGCAGCCTCGGCCGCCCGCTCAATCTTCTGCCCGTGCTCGTCGGTGCCGGTGAGAAAAAATGTTTCCGCTCCCAGCAGTCGCTGCCGCCGGGCAATTGTGTCGCAGGCAATGGTCGTGTAGGCATGCCCGATGTGCGGACGGGCGTTCACGTAATAAATCGGCGTCGTAATGTAGAACTTCTTGCTCATTTCTTATCTTTAAAAGCTTTAACAGTTTTCCCCAATGTTTGTCCTTCCGAACCGGCGTTAAGCCAGCGCAGATAAGCTTCTACCGCCTCTCCCATCACCGTCTTCAGTGGCACACGATACTCCGCCGCGATCCGGCGGCAATCCTCGTACTCCGGAGCGTAATTCGTAATCGTTCCGTTCATGCTGGCGACCTTGATCCTGACATCGCCCCAGGCAGTACCAACGCTCTCCCACCGGCGCGCCAGAGTTTGCCGCATTTCATCACGACGGCGGACGCCCAGGGTGGTCGTCTCGCTGAAGACAATCTGGGTCAACTTCGCTTCATCTTCATGCTTGCACAGGACGGTCAACACCATTCCCGGACGGCTCTTTTTCATCTGCACGGGCATACCGAATACATCCAGCGCGCCTTCTTCCAGCAAACGATCCATGACATATCCGAAGACCTGTGGATTCAGATCGTCAAGGTTCGCTTCCAGCACGCTGATCGTGTCGGACCCCGCGTTTGCGGCGAACGCCGATGAAGCAGTCTCGCCAATCGTCAAACGCACAACGTTGGGATGCCCAGGGAAGTCCCGTGCTCCCGCGCCATATCCTGATTTCTCAATCTTCATCTCGGGAAACGCCGTGAAGCGCGATGCCAGCGTCTTTACGATCGCTGCGCCCGTGGGCGTAACCAGTTCAGCCTGTAGCCCCGAGGAATAAACAGGCGCGTCCTTCAGCAGTTCCACCGTGGCTGGAGCAGGCACCGGAAACGTCCCATGCGCGCACTTCACCATCCCGCCGCCAACGTTCAAGGGTGAACAGATAATCTCATCGACCCCCAGCGCCTCAGCGCCGACGGCTGCACAGACGATATCGACCATCGCATCCACTGCGCCGACTTCGTGAAAGTGCACGCTCTCAAGCGAAGTATTGTGAATCTTCGCCTCTGCTTGTCCCAGCGCCTCGAAAATAGCGATGGCAGTTTTCTTCGCTACCGCCGAAATCGAAGCGGCAGAAATAATCCCTCGAATCTCAGTCAACCCGCGTCCGTGAGAATGCTCGTGTGGCGCGGACACTCCTGTCCGCGAAGCCTCGCCAGAAGACAGATCTGAGTGGTCATGATGCTCATGCTCAACGTGCGAATGCTCGTGGTTCGCATGCCGATGCTGTTTCTGTTCCCAATACTCCTCGCGCGGTAAGTCTTTTTCTCCATCAACCCATACATCCACCTTGGTGGCGGAAATCCCGCTACGCACCACTCGCGAAATCTCCAGCCGCGCCCCGATTCCCAGTGCTGCCACTGTTTCTTCCAGCACCTGAGGCGGAACTCCCGCATCCACGAGCGCGCCCAGAAACATGTCGCCGCTCATGCCGGAAAAACACTCAAGGTAGGCTATGCGCATAGAAATAAAGACTAATTTTTCATCATAGGGAACGCGCCATCCTGCGTCAAACCAGGGCTCGTTCTACGCTCTGCTAGAATCACTGTCTTCATAAGCATCATAGAGGGAATCCTTGTATCGTCATCTTGAACAACGTCTAGCCCAGCGGGTTCTGGAGTTTCTCCAGTTGCGGTATCCGGAGGCGAGCTTGCCGAGAGTGGTCATCGAGCAGCCTCCAAAGGTGGAGCTCGGTGATTTTGCCATTCCTCTCTTTCCATTTGCCAAGCCGCTGCGCACAGCTCCGCTGAAGATTGCCGAAGCGATCCGTACCGAGATTGGCCCGATCGAGGGCATCGCTGAGATGCAGGTCGCGCCCCCGGGCTATCTGAATGTCCGAGTCGATCGCGCGTGGATGGCGGCGGCGTTGGTTGCAGGGGATAGGGCGGTCTCAGACAAGTCCGCGGGAAAGATTCTGGTCGAGCACACCAGCATCAATCCCAATAAGGCCGCGCACATCGGCCACCTGCGCAATGCCATTCTCGGGGACACATTCGTGCGGCTGCTGCGCTACGCCGGCAGGGAAGTCGACGTCCAGAACTACATCGACAACACTGGCGTGCAGGTTGCGGACGTGGTGGTGGGCTTCACGCACATCGAGAAAAAATCGCGCTCTGAAATCGAAGCCTTGGCACATCAACCTCGCTTCGATTACTACTGTTGGGATCTCTACGCCCGCGTCTCGCAGTGGTACGAGCAGGACAAACAACATTTGCAAGCCCGCCGCGAAACCCTTCACGCCATCGAAGATGCCAGCAGCGAAACTGCAGCCATCGCCGAATTGATCTCGACCGCCGTCCTGCGTCGCCACCTCGAAACCATGGATCGCCTGGACATCGAATACGATTTTCTGCCGCGCGAGAGCGAAATCCTGCACCTGCACTTTTGGGACGCGGCGTTCGGCAAGCTGAAAGACGCAAGCGTATTAACGTTCGAGAGCGAAGGCAAGAACAAAGGTTGTTGGGTGATGCGCCGCGCCGGAACGGTTTCCACTGTAGAGGACGGGGACAACACAGAGGAACCGGACACGATTTCCGAGGACGATCAGAAAGTCATCGTCCGCTCCAACGGCACCGTAGGCTACGTCGGTAAAGACATCGCCTATCACATGTGGAAGTTCGGCCTGCTCGGACGCGATTTCGGCTATCGCAAGTTCTACCGCTATCCCAATCAGCACGATTGCTGGATTTCTGCCGCCGAGGGCGAGAAAAATCATCCTCACTTCGGCGACGTCGCCGAAATCTATAACGTCATCGATGCCCGCCAGTCCGAGGCGCAAAACACTGTCATCGAAGCGCTGCGTGGACTCGGCCACAACGAGGCGGCCGACCACTACACCCATTTTTCTTACGAGATGGTCGCGCTCACTCCGCGCTGCGCCGCCGAACTCGGCTACACGCTAAGCGAAGAAGACAAAACGCGCTCCTACATTGAGGTTTCAGGCCGCAAGGGTTTCGGTGTGAAGGCCGATGATCTGCTGGACCAGTTGATCGTCTCCGCGAAAAACGAAGTTGATTCCCGCCATCCGCAACTTAGCGATGCTGAACGGCTGTCGATCGCCACACAAATCGCGATCGGGGCGTTGCGCTACTTCATGCTGAAGTTCACCAAGCAGTCGGTGCTCGCTTTTGATTTCAAAGAAGCCCTGAGCTTTGAGGGAGAAACTGGACCCTATGCGCAGTACGCTGTCGTCCGCGCCACCAGCATCTTCAAGAAAGCGGGTATCGATGCCGACAGCTTCTGTGAGCATGTTTCAGACAGCATTTCCTCCGCTGATCTAGCCCGATTTCTCAACGGAGAAAACGCCAACGAAATCTGGGAACTCTGGCTTGCCGCCTCAAAGACGTCTTATATTGTGGAACAATGCATCGCCACTACCGAACCCGCTTATCTAGCGAAGCATGCATTCCAACTCGGACAACTGTTTAACACTTTTTATCATCGATATCCCATCCTGAGCGAGCCGGATGAGAAACGAAAACAATTTCTGCTGGCTACCGTAGCCGTGGTTCGCCGGGAACTGATTCGCACTCTGGAAGTGATGGGTATTACCGTACCTCCGGTCATGTAAAAACAGAGATACTGCGCGGCGCCGACACTTTTTGCCCGTGTTTTCGCCCGAAGAGACAAAAATGTCGGACGCTGATTTCCCTGCTGTTCAGCCTCGCCCTTGGCTCCGGATTCTCGTACGAATTACGCTCGCCTTCGTCATCCTTCTTGCGATCGCGGGATTCCTCTACGAAAACATTTCCGAGGCCCGCGATCGTCGCTTCCATCCCATGCCGGGCAGACTTGTCGACGTCGGCGGATACAGAATGCATATCGATTGCACAGGGCAGGGCTCTCCAACGGCGATTCTCGACTCGAGCCTTGGCGACTCCTACATTTCCTGGCACAAGGTGCAGCCCCAGATTGCTTTATTCACGCGCGTCTGCTCTTATGACCGTGCGGGCCTGGGATACAGCGATTCCAGCCCGCGCCCCCGCACCAGTAAGGTCATGGCCGAAGAGTTGCACGCGCTTCTGCAACATGCCGGCATTTCGCCGCCTTACATTCTCGTGGGCCACTCCATGGGCGGATATAACGTTCGCCTATTCACCAGCCTTTATCGAAGCGAAGTCGCTGGCATGGTTTTGGTGGATTCCTCCCACCCCGAACAGGAAAAGCGTTTGCAGGCCCTGAACGATCTGGACAAGACATGGGTGCGAGAGCAGGAGTTCATCGAGTTCTCCATGCCGTTCGGAGTTCCACGGCTGTTAGGTTTCTGTGACAAAGACGGCGCGGTTCGCGCCCCGGAGTGCAATTTTCACAGCACGCGAGAAGGCGTCGCAGAATTGAAAGCAATTTCTGAAAGTGCCGCTCAAACTGCCACAACCGGCTCGCTCGGCGATCTTCCGCTCGCCGTCCTCTCTCACGATCCCGATCAGCCCGAACCCGGCTTGCCCGAAGACCTGGTAAAACCCACAAATGATGCCTGGCAACAGATGCAGAATGAGTTGGCGCAACTCTCCACCAGAAGTACGCACGTCACCGCGAAGAATAGTGGGCATTATATTCAGATCGACCGGCCGGATCTGGTGATCGAGGCAGTCCGCAAAGTTGTGGATCAGGCTCGGCTGCCTGATTCCCACTAGAACCCTCAGCTAGCAGTTAGCTGCAAACACTTCACGATCAAACCTGCTACTGTGAATTTTTCTGAGGCGGTCTCCGCTCGTTCCCTTTTCGGAGGATGAATAATGTCTTCGTTCGATTACGCCGGCAGATGTGGGCCGCGGCTCACCATCTTCTTGCTGGTCCTGCTCAGCATAATGGCATCGGCGCAAAATCCGAGCACTGATGCTCAAGCCCAGCAGCCTCGCGCATCTGTGCCGGCGCAGCGTCCCCGAATCGGTCTTGCGCTGAGCGGAGGCGGTGCGCTCGGCTTGGCTCAAATCGGCGTGATCCAGTGGCTGGAAGAGAACCACATCCCCGTCGATCGCATTGCCGGAACCAGCATGGGCAGCATCATTGGCGTCATGTACGCGACCGGCATGTCACCTGCGGAAATGCAAAACTTTGCCCAAGGCATTGACTGGAATGAGGCGCTGCTTCCCGAGCCCGACTACGGTCAGCTTTCCTATCGCCGCAAGCAAGATCGCCGCGATTACCAGGTCGAGGCGGCACTCGGTGTAAAGCACGGGTTAAGAGGCCCGAACGGGTTCGATCCCGGTCTGGGCGTCGGTCTGCTGCTGGATCGGATCACCTTCGCGGAGTCCGGCATCGCCAGTTTCGACGACCTGCCCATCCCGTTTCGTTGCGTGGCCACTGATATGCAGAGCGGAGATCGCGTGGTGCTGCATGACGGTTCTCTGCCCAGAGCGGTGCGTGCCAGCATGGCGATTCCAGGTGTTTTTACTCCAGTGCAGATCGACGGGCGCGTGCTGGCCGATGGCGGCATGGTCGAAAATATTCCCGTGGAAGTCGCCCGCGAGATGGATGCCGATAAGGTCATTGCCATTGACCTCCAAATGCCGCTCGGCGGCAAGGAGGAACTGGAAACCATTACCGGCGTACTCTCGCGGGCGGTGAGCGTGATGATCCTGCAAAATGAGCGACAGTCGCTGAAACTCGCCGATGCCACCGTCACTGTAGAGACGGGAAATTTTTCCATGACGGACTATGATCGCGTTTCGGATCTCATCCGGCTCGGCTATCAAAGCGCGGCCGGCCATGCTGCCGCATTGCTGCCTTACGCCATCCGAGACGACGCGGAGTGGCAGGGATATCTCAGCGCACGAAATGCGCGCAAGCGCTCTCCACCAAAGGAAGTGCAATCCGTGACCGTGGAAGGTGGAGACTCGGACACAAACCATAGAATTGAACAACGTTTGAAGTCAGACACGGGCGTGCCGCTGAATCTGCCGAAACTCGAAACTCAGCTGACGCGCATTGCCGGCCAGGGTGAGTTCGATCGCCTCGGCTACGAAGGCTTTACGCAGGACGGTGTGCCCGCCCTCCGCGTGACCGCACATGAGAAGACTTACGGTCCTCCCTTCGTGGATCTCGCTGTCAATGTCGACGGCTCCGGTGTGGCCGCGTTCGATTTTTCCGCTGGCGCTCGGATTACTTTCATGGATGTGGAACATCACGGCGGTGAGTGGCGAAACGACCTGATGCTGGGATCGAGCAACCTGGCCGCCACGGAGTTTTACCAGCCGATCGCCAATTCGCACTTCTTCATGGCGCCCTATGCCTTCGTTTCCAAGTTGCCGCGCAACGCATTCGAGGGACAAACTCGTGTCGCCG
Organism: uncultured Acidobacteriaceae bacterium; assembly: GCA_963773675.1. GTDB lineage: Bacteria > Acidobacteriota > Terriglobia > Terriglobales > Acidobacteriaceae > Sulfotelmatobacter. The sequence goes on along the minus strand of CAVZCG010000022.1, from coordinate 36,383 downwards.
TCTTCGGCGACGAACGCGCCGGCGGCGGTTTCGATTTTGGCTATGACTCCGGACGCCGGAGCGAACTCCGCTTCGGTTACGAGATTTTTAGCGGGAAACTCGCGCCGCTCATTGGCAGTGCCGGTTTGCCCGTCCTCAGCGGCAGCACCGGAGAATTCCGCACGCGCTATGTCTGGGACGGCCAAGACAGTCCCGCGATTCCCAGCGCGGGCACGCGCGTCGTTGCCAGTCTTGCGCGCGTGCTGCAAAGCCCAGGCCTCATCCATCCCATCGATCAGCTCGAGGTGCAGACGTCCACCTTCATTCCCACCAGCGAAAAGACCTCGCTCTTTCTTGCGGCGTCAGGAGGAACCACATTTCACGGAACAGCAAGCGAGTTTCAAGTCTTTTCGCTGGGTGGATCATTTCGCCTGGGCGCGTACCTGCCCAATGAATTCGTGGGCAACCATTACGGGTACGCATCGTTCGGATTCCGCCGCGAGTTGTATCGCCTGCCGCAACTCGTTGGGAAAAAAGTTTACTGGGGTGGCTGGTACGAAGCGGGTTCGGCATTCAATAATCCTGATTCATTCATCGTGCGGGGCAGCGCCAATGCCGGGTTCATCGCCGATACGATTGTCGGCCCCATCGCCATCTTCGCCAGCGTAAGCCCCACGGGACAGAGCCGGGTAAACTTTTCAATCGGGAGACTCTTCTAGACCTGTCTTTGCGCCCGTGCGTATGGCAAAATTTATAACGCAGGCAGAAGGCCGATTGCATATCGGAGGTGAAGCCAAGTGTGCAGGAATATCAAAACCCTTTTCAATTTCGATCCTCCGGTGAATGACGAAGAGATTCGTGCCGCTTCCTTGCAGTTCGTGCGAAAGATTACCGGCTTCAACAAACCATCAAAGGCAAACGAAGCCTCGTTTCTGAACGCAATCGATGAAATCGCTGGTATCTCGGCCCGGCTTCTCCGCTCCCTGGAAACCACGGCCCCGCCGAAGAATCGAGAAGAAGAGGCGGCGAAAGCGAAAGCTCGCGCCGCCGAACGATTCGGGCCCTGAGGAAGTGATCGACGCCTGTCAGTGTCTGCGCCTGAGGTACTCTTTCTCGGCGATAAAACTTACAGATACCTTGAATTCAATAACTTACGCAGAATTGTTCAAGTGAGGTGGGCGTCTCGCGCCTGAGTAGAACCATCTAACAGTGAAGAGGCTGGGGAGCCTGTCAGGTATGAGAAGCCGAATAAGTCTTCCAGCTGTGATCACGGTTGTGGTTCTGTTGGCGGCCAGTCTGGTCTGGGCCGCGCCGAAGCCGGCGAAGACAACTCCGCAGAGCGTGCCACCGTTTCCCGGTACGCTGGTGAATGCCCGTTTCGTCTACGTCACCAGCTATGATGGTGACCAGTTCAATCCCAATCTTCTTCCCGAAGATCGCCAGGCGATCGCCACGGTGCAGGACGCGATGCAGAAATGGGGAAAGTTCACGCTGGTCTATGAACCCTATCAAGCTGACATCGTGCTGATGGTCATGAGCCGTCCGTCAGAAGATGTTCTTGCGGTCTATGACGCGCACGGCTGGCCCCAGAATCAGTATCGCTGGCGCATGATGGGCCGCAGCGGACTGCAAAAGGACGAAGCTCCGCTGGTTGCAAATCTCGAGAAGGCGTTTACCCTGGCCACGACAAAGTAGAAGTCGGCCGCGGATCTGCACGGATAGTCTTAGGATCTTGACCTGATTTTGATCCGCGAAAATCCGTGGCCGATTTCTTAGCTCACGAAGCTCTTCACGAACTCCACCAAGCTACGCAGGGCGATTCCGGACGGACCCTTGGCAATCCACGGTTTCTGATCTTCCATCCAGGCCGTGCCGGCGATGTCGAGATGGATCCACGGCGTATCTTCCGCAAATTCTTTCAGGAACATCGCCGCGTTAATCGCTCCGCCCCAGCGCCCGCCGGAGTTGACGATGTCAGCGATGGTGGACTTGATGTTGTCTTTGTATTCGTCATCGAGCGGCAAACGCCACATCTTCTCGCCGGCTTCATCGTTCGCCTTGTGGAAGCGCTCGTAAATGGCGTCATCATTGGCGAAGACTCCGGCATTCGCGTATCCTAGCGCAACCACCACCGCGCCCGTCAGCGTGGCCGCATCGACCAGATGCGTGCATCCGAGCTGGCGCGCGTAGAACAGACCGTCGGCCAGAACGAGGCGGCCTTCGGCGTCGGTATTAATAATTTCAATCGACTTGCCGGACATCGCAATCTGCACATCGCCCGGCTTCTGCGCTTTGCCGGACGGCATGTTTTCCGTCGCGCACACGATGCCGATGACTTTCACTTTCGGTTTCAGCAGCGCGATGGCGCGCATGGCGCCGATCATGGTCGCGCCTCCTGCCATATCGTATTTCATCTTCTCCATGCCGTCGGCCGGCTTGATCGAAATTCCCCCGGTATCGAAGGTGATTCCTTTGCCCACTAGACCGATGACTGGTTTTGCCAGCGCGCCGGCAGGCTCGTAAGTCATCACGATCAGTGCGGGAGGTTCGTCGGAACCTTGCGCGACGCCCCAGAAGGCACCCATCTTCAATTCTTTGATCTTGTCGGCCCCGTAAACTTCACACTTCAAGCCGACCTCCTGACAAATCTTCTTGGCGCGGTCGCCGAGAATCGTCGGTGTCATCCGATTGGAAGGCTCGTTCACCAGATCGCGTGTGAAGTTTTGCGATTCGCCGATGATTTGCGCTTCGTGCGCGGCTTTCTCCAAGGCTGAGTGGTCCGCATTTCCGCTGGCTACGATGGTCAGCGCGTCAATTTTTTGATCTTTACGGTCGCTGCGGTAGTAGTCGGGATCGAAGTTTCCTACCAGCGCGCCTTCGACGATGGCTCGCACCGCTTCTTCTGCGGGAATACTCGGCGGGGCAATGAAGGCGAAGCTGCGGATTCCGCGACCTTTAAGAGTGCGCACGGCAGTTCCGGCGATGCGCCGCAGATCGTAACTGGAAAACTTCTTCGCCGGGCCGCCGCTGATCAGCAACAGCCGTTTTGCCTTAAATCCGGCGGGTTTGTGCAATAAATTGACTTCGAAGGGTTTGCCGCTCACTTCGCCGCTTGCCAGCAGTTCAGTGGCTACGGACTGCACCGCTCCGTCGCTGGTGGCGAGTTTGAGTTGTGGTTTTTCTCTCTTCGTCGATTCGGACGGCTTGCTGGAGGCGGCATCCTTTTCCGAGTGATCCAGCGCAATGACGACGAGAGATTCGGTTTCGAGTTCAGCGGGAGTGGAGAATGAGAGTGTCGTTTTCATAGTCATTAATCGTTTTAGTGTGAACTCCCAGTATCGTCGGCGAGGCGGTGGAAGCGCAAGCGCGACCTCTTATTTCGTTGAGTGAAAAGGCCGACTAAAAAATTGTTTCGATCGCAAGAAGCGGATAGTTCGCTCTGGGCGCGAACCCTTACCGTCAGCTCATGCACAAAACGATTGAACCGACCATTCTTTATTTCGGAACGCCCGTAGCGCTGATTAGCACCGTAAATCCAGACGGCACCCCGAACCTGGCGCCGATGTCATCGGCGTGGTGGCTGGGTTGGAGTTGCATGCTTGGCCTCGGACAAATGGGCCAGACCTCCGATAATCTGATCCGCACTCGTGAGTGCGTCATCAACCTGCCCTCCGAAGATCTGGTGACCCACGTCGATCGCCTGGCACTCACCACCGGGAAGAATCCGGTGCCCGGTAAGAAGCGCGAGTGGGGCTATCGCTATGAGCCGGATAAGTTCGGCGTCGCCGGCCTTACTCCCATGAAGTCATTATGCGTTGCGCCGCCGCGCGTGGCCGAGTGCCCGGTTCAGATGGAGGGTATCGTGCACGAGTTCCGTCCCTTCGGCAAGAATGTGAATGCGAATATGTTTGAGGTGCATATCATGAAGCTTCACGTCGACGAAACGCTTTTGGCGGACGGCGGCCCGCGTCCGCATATAGATCCGATGCGCTGGCGCCCACTGATCATGAGCTTCTGCCGCTTCTTCGGACTGAGCGGCGAAGTGCATCCCTCCCGCCTGGCGGAATCGAACTTCATGAAATTCGTGAGCCAGCGAACGACGGTGCTTTCCACAAACTCGTCTCAGCCGGAATAACGCAGGACAACCACCTCTGCTGCGGGGTGACGCTGCCTGACTACCTGCGGTATGATTCCTTCCCACAGCGAAGACAGGGGTTTTCATGAAGATCCGGTGGATGATTCTGTTTTTCCCCGTAGTGTCGGTAGTCGTAATTTCCATGCTAGTGAAGGAACACGGCGCGAAAGCATCCTCTCCGCAGGCTATCGCGGCGCCGGTATCGAAGTCTGCTGCTGTGGCCGCAGCCTCGAAGAACTCCGGGTCGCTCGCGATTCCCGATACCACGCTGGCCATCAATTCGCCAAAGCCCATGTCGGAGCGGGTGGTGCACTACGAGATCAATGCGAAGTATGACGCGGCGAAACATATCGTGGATGCAACCGAAGTGCTCACCTATCACAATTTGACGGGGCAGGCTCTGGATCACTTTCCATTTCACCTTTACCAAAATGCCTTTCAGCCGAATTCGACTTGGATTCGCGAAGCGAAAATAGCTGGCAGCCGGGATGTCAGCTACGAGAAGTGGGAGGCCAAGGAATATGGGTCGGAAGAGATCAAGAGCCTCGAAGTAGTGGGACAGGGCGATCTGACTTCGCAGGTGCAATACATTCAGCCCGACGACGGAAATAAAGATGACAAAACCGTGGTGGATGTCCATTTGCCCAAGGCAATTGCTCCGGGCAGCTACGTGCAGTTCAAGATTGCATTTCAGACGAATTTTCCTGAGACCCAGGCGCGCTCGGGATGGAAGCGCGATTTCGTGCTGGGCGGGCAATGGTTCCCCAAGGTCGGGGTGTTCTGGCACGGAGCCTGGAACTGCCACCAATATCACGCCTTCACGGAATTCTTCGCCGACTTTGGCGTTTACGACGTCAAACTCACGCTGCCGCAGTTCGAAGTGGTCGGGGCCAGCGGTGTGAAGGTCGGCGAGGTAAGTAATGCCGACAACACGAAGACTGTCACTTATCACGGCGATGATATTCACGATTTTGCATGGACGGCGAGCCCGCGCTACAAGGTCAAAGAAGACAGCGTGTTCCAGGGGCAGATGGGCCCCGTGCAGATGCGAATCCTGATGCAGCCCGCGCACTGGAGCCAGGTGGATCGCCACGAAAAGATTCTGCGGGAATCGCTGGAACACTTTGAGAGTTGGTACGGGCCCTATCCTTATAAGACAATCACACTGGTCGATCCCGAGAGCGAGGAGGCCGGAGGGATGGAATATCCGACCTTCATTACTGGCGACACAAGTTGGTTCATGCCCAAGGGGCTCTACCTGCCGGAGTTAGTGATCGAGCATGAGTTCGGGCACCAATATTGGTACGGCATGGTGGCCACCAACGAATTCGAAGATGCCTGGATGGATGAGGGCATCAACAGTTACTCGGAAGTGAAAGTCTTGGATTCCATCCTCGGCAAGAAGACCTCGATTATGAATCTTGCCGGCGTCACAATGGGTGAGAGGGAAGAGCAACGGCTGGGCTACATCGGTGTAGCCGATCTCGATCCCATCGCAGAAAAGGCCTACGACTACTACAGCTTCAACTCTTATGGCGGAATTACTTACGGTAAGACGGCGAGCGTGCTACTGACCCTGGAGGGCATCATCGGCGAAGACACCATGGCGAAGGTGATGCACACCTACTTCATGAAGTATCGCTTCACCCACCCCACCAAAGCAGACTTCCTGAATACGATCCAGGAGGTTTCGGGCAAAGATTTGAAATGGTACTTCGATCAGGCCATCTACGGTTCGCCGGTGATGGATTACAAAGTGTTGCGGGTGGAGTCTTATCCCGTGAACTGGTACGAAAAGAAGGGACGCGCTTTCGAGAAAGAAGACAAGAATACCGTTTATCGCTCTTACGTATGGCTGCAGCGCAAGGAAGATTTCGTCATGCCGGTGGACGTGGAAATTAAATTCGACAACGGCGAGAAAGTTCGCGAGCACTGGGACGGCGTGAGCCGGTGGACCAGGTTTACTTACGAGAAGAAAGCGAAGGTGGAGTCGGCGGAGATTGATCCGGACCACAAGATCCAGATCGATCGTAACGACTTCAATAATAGCTACACGGCGGAAGCCAATCCGAAACCGGCGCGAAAATTGGAAAATTACTGGATGTTTGTTTCGCAGTGGGTAGCGCAGGCGTTGGCGTGGTGGGCGGTTTAGGCCATATCGAGGGCGGGAATTCATGAATGGAAATGAAGGTCTGCTCAGCAGCGGCTGGAGCAGGGTAACGCGCAATAAGCGATATATCTTCTGGTTTTATATTCTGAACGTGCTGCTGGCGTGGTTCGGTGCGGGAGCGTTCAATAATCAGGTCCACCACATCCTGGATCACAGCCTGCACGCGAATGGACTGGTAAACGGTTTTGATCTTGCCGTGCTGAACGAGATGCTGTCCCGGCCAGAGTTCGGTGCGAAGACAGCTTTGGCGGCTCCTGCGATGCATTTTGCATTGTTCTTTCTACTGATGATGGCGCTTTTTTTGCCAGGAGTGCTTCAGGGTTATGCCTCGACGTATCGCTTGCCGCTCGAGGATTTTTTTCGTTCCTGTGGGCGGAACTTGTGGCGCTTCATCCGGCTCATGATTGTGGCGGGCATCGTGATGGGGGCGGTGGCCGCTGGGCTGTTCGGTCTGCATGGCGTGCTGGAGCGAAAAGCTGCGGAGAGCACCAACGAGGTGCTTCTTCCCGAAGTGCAGTTCGCGGGCCTGGTGGTGATCTTTCTCGTCATGACAGCGCTGCGTATCTGGTTTGATCTGGCGCAGACCGACGTGGTACTCAGCGATCAGCGGGCGGTACGAAAATCGATTGCCTCGGGCTTCCGGCATATGTGGCGGAATCTGGGCCGGCTGCTTGGAAGTTATGTCGTCACCACAATCGTAGCCGCGATCATATTGGTCGCGGGGCTCTGGGTTTGGATGAAGTTTGTGTCTCCGGACAACATTGTCGGAGCGGTTGTGGTGAGCCAGTTGATCTTGCTCTTCCTTCTGATTCCGCGCTTCTGGCAGCGAGGCGTTGCCGTGAGCTATTACCTGCAGAATATGGTGGAAGCGATTGCGGTTCAGCCTTTCACGCCGGATCCAGTGTCTGCACCTATCCCAACTCCTGTGATCCCGAGCACACCACCGGAGACGCTGGGGGCGTAGCATCTGGACAGAGAGATCTGCCGCTTGCGCGGTTTTGATCCACTCAATATTCAGAGTAGGGTGAGAGCCGCTATGCCCCGCACGATCGTCGAGCCTTTTCGGATCAAGAGCGTCGAGCCGATTCACTGGACCACCCGGCCGCAGCGCGAGCAATTGCTGCGGGCTGCGTTTTACAACCTGTTCCTCCTTCCCGCGGATGACGTTCTCATCGACCTCCTCACCGATTCCGGAACCGGCGCTATGTCCACGCACCAGTGGGCCGCGATCATGGAGGGCGACGAGAGCTACGCCGGCAGCCGAAGCTTTGATCGCTTCCGCGATTCGGTGCAGGACATCTTTGGCTACAAGCACGTCATTCCCACTCATCAAGGCCGAGCTGCCGAGCGGATTCTGTTCACCGTGATGTGCAAGAAAGGCGATGTCGTCCCTAACAACACGCACTTCGATACCACTCGCGCCAACGTGGAATTCGTCGGCGCCGAGGCTCGAGACCTCGTAATCGCGGAAGGACGCCAGCCGAGCTTGAAGCATCCCTTCAAAGGCAACATGGATGTCGTGGCGCTCGAACACTTGATCCAACGTGTGGGACGCGAACACGTTCCGCTGGTCATGCTGACGGTGACCAATAACTCCGGCGGCGGACAGCCGGTCTCGATGGAAAATGTGAAAGCGGTCAGCGCGATTTGCCGGAAGCACCGCATTCCTCTCTACTTTGACGCCTGCCGCTTCGCCGAGAATGCTTACTTCATCAAGACGCGCGAGCGCGGCTACGAATCGAAAACGCCGAAAGAGATTGCGCAGGAAATGTTTGGCTATGGCGACGGCTGCACCATGTCGGCCAAGAAAGACGGAATGGCCAACATCGGCGGGTTCTTGTGCACGAACGACGACCTGCTCGCACAGCAGGAGAAAAATCTGCTGATCCTGACCGAGGGCTATCCGACCTACGGTGGTCTCGCGGGGCGCGATCTCGAGGCCATTGCGGTCGGCGTGCAGGAAGCTCTTCATGAGGACTATCTCGAATACCGCATCGCCTCGACTGCTTATCTCGGCAATCACATTGCCGAGCATGGCGTGCCGATTGTGCAACCGCCGGGAGGCCACGCCATCTACATCGATTCGCGTGCCTTCCTGCCGCATGTTCCGCCGGAGCGTTTTCCTGGCGTTGCGCTGGCCAACGAACTCTACCTCGAAGGCGGAATTCGATCGGTGGAGATTGGCACATTGATGTTCGGAGCCGCGGCGGCGATGGACCTGGTTCGTCTGGCCATTCCGCGGCGCGTCTACACGCAGAGCCATATCGACTACGTGGTGGAAGTGATCCTTGCCGTCTGGGCGAAGCGCGATCAGATTCAGGGAATGAAGTTGAGCTACGAAGCGCCATTCTTGCGCCACTTTACGGCCCGGCTGGAACCGGTGGCTGCGGCGGTCCCGGCTCACACCTGAGACTTCGCGTTACTTTCTTACCAGGGCGAACTACTAAAGCAGAATGATCGTGATTCCGCGATTACAGCGGCCGAGGTCGGAGTCACTCTTGAGTTCCGTTTGTGATTGCAGAAGCTTCCAGGCCTCTTCGTCTGACTTAGTCCAGTTCTCTCCGAAGATGCAGCCGCGGATCTGTCCGCTCTCGGCCATCTCTAGCAACCGCTTTTGCACGGCGATACGAATGTCGCCGCCTGCGCCCGTCGATCCGTAGCCGTGAATGACCTTCAGGAGCTTGAGCTTGCTTTGGCGGGCGAGCGCGAGTTCGCGGTCCAGGCGCTGCAGAGCCTCGTGGACCTGGGGCATGTCGGATTTGAGGTCTACGGTTTTGATCACTGTGAATTCCGACCCACGCAACTGGATTATGTGCAATTTCTTGAGTGGGATCGCGATCCCGCATGTGAGCTGACCTTGGTCAGCCAGATATATTTATACCGGTCAAAATCTAGACAACAAAGGACTTCGAGGCATGACGAGGTGGCTTGTGCCAACCGTCACGGCCTCGACCATGATCGCGCAGGTGAAGTGGTGTGGGCAAGGTTAGATGTCGCAACTGGGGTTGTGGAGATTCTTCACTTCGGTTTGGAGTCGGACGCTCTTAAGTCGCGGTTCAAACTCTGGAAGGCTTCCTCATAGGAGTCGTGGTTCTTCCAGTTACCGAAGTCGGCGAAGAGGTCAATCAGTGTGGTCGCCTGTTTCACAACAACGAATTACAACAACTGATGATTACAACAACTGACCATGGAGTATCTTGACCGCGTGACACTGAAGCACCGTATCGCGGGGAGACCCGTCGAGACTGATGTCGTGCTCTCTCTGGCGATAGAGGTTAAGGTCAGATCATTGCAGCTGTCAGCTAAAGCCCTGTCTTGCTGAGCAGCGCTCAGCAAGACAGGGCAGAAAAGGGGGCCGAGTGTGATTTCAGAATTCCTCATACTTGGCGTTCATAGTGGCGGTCTTTAACCCTCCAATACCGAGATCCCACCACAACTCCACTGAGCCGTCGACTGAAGCCTGATAGCCAGCATAGTTGGCGGTGGGGTTGCACGGAGTTGGACCAGCAGAAATTTTCTGACCGATCCCTTCGAAGGAATAGCCGGTTGTGCCAGTCGGTGCGCCAATCACCGAAAGCTTCAATCCGTACCCGGCATAGTCGGGACCTGAATAGTTCAGTGGTGTGTAACCCCAGGCGCTGTCGTAGGTCGAGTCGAAGGACTCCGCGAAATTTGTGTCAGCGGCATAAGCGTTCGGAGGATCCACGTCGCCATAGCGCAAGAAGTAAACAGTCTTGGCCACTTTCACATTGTTCCTGAGCGCCATTGTGATCCTGGCATACGGTGCTGTCCCCGCCACCTTGGCAATCGTCTGCGTTAGGGTGAAGAGACCGTCACTCGTCGATCGGCTGATCCTCACCGAAGTCGCGCTGCTCGAAACTAAAACCGGCGCGTTCCAGTTGCCGCTATCCTCGTAAGCGTAGTCATAATAGTTGACTCCGGTCGAGGTGTCGCAAATCCCATAGCCCTCGGCAAAGCCCCCTTGGGAGATATATTCAACGCCGTTGGGGCTTTGGAAGGACACGATATTGCCGTTTACAGTTACGCAGAATTCCATGTAGCTGTTGCCGGTCCCTGCGTTAGTGAATGTGTAGGAGCAAGTTTCAGTGATGTCGGGGCTGATCCCGCCTCTTGTATTGATCGATTCTGAGTCGGCAGCGGGTGGATGGACGACCAAGGATGGTATAGGCGGCAGCGCGTTGCTCTGCGCCTGGGCAACTACCGAGAACAGCAAGCCCAGAACCGCCAGCAGTAAAACCGCTTTGTATTTCATATTGACCTCCTCCTAGAGTTCGAACATCGGTTGACCCGGCCACTTTCGTGCGAGTCTCACGAGAGTGGTCCCGTATTTCGCAAACACGCTTCGCAAAGCGTGTAAAACATTCTTGGCAACACCTCTAACAGCGAAACCAGAAAGGGTTAGCTCGGCACATGGACCTCATCAGTAGACGGGTCATTTCGGAGAAGAACGGAGCTTGTCTACTCCAGCTGTCCTTGGTTTCGGCGAGTCCCATTCTTATGCGGAAGCCGAACGTGTGGGGTAACCATAATTCGGGCTAGCTTTCACATTGGTCTTCAGTTTTTAGTTTTTATGGCCGTCCTCCTTTCATCGGCGCTAGGTGGCGCACCTGATTACGAGAGTCGCTGTCCGATACAGGACTGTCCATTTCTTGGGGTCGGAACGTTGAGAGCCAGATTCTGCATAGCTCGCCATCCGGTGTGAGAAAAGAAACGCAGGGGCGGAAACGGTGAGGATTGATCACCCCTGCCCTGCCCCCCTGCGAACGTAGAATTGACAAGGTGGCGGGACTGTTTCCGAATCACAGGATTTTAGAAAAATAGCTTCGGACCAACCAGGTTGTCAGTGATGCCAATCACGTCGCTAAAGAGGCCGATAAACGAAGAGCGGATCACTCAGTTGGCGAAACATCCCGAGTTCCCTCGTTGACTTCAGCTTCACTTCCTTGCAACGAAAAAATCGCTCCGGACTCAAAACGTAAATCAGTGTAATGGCTGGCTACCAGAGCTGAGAGCGCGACGAGGAGCGGCTTGTAAACTGAATTGTGCTCTTCTGGCTTGCGACCGTCATGCGCCACCTTACAGGAGGGATTCCATGCGATTGACCGTCTTCTGCCTTTTGGCCTCGGCACTATTGCAGTCGTCAGCCCAAGCACAAGGCCCGGTTTTCACCATCACCCCTGAAGAAAGCGATGTTAAGTTCTTCGTGAAGGCTTCCGTAGCCATCGACGGTAAGTTCAACAAGTGGGAGGCCACGCTGACCTTTCCGTCCCCGGACGTCACTTCCGGCGTACTCGACATCAAAATTTATGCTGACTCTGTGAATACCGGAAGCGGCATGAAAGACAATAAATTAAAGAGCAAAGACTTCTTCAACGCCAGCGAAGATCCGTACATCACGTTTGACTCGACCAAGATTGTGCAGACCAGTCCCACCACCTTCGATGTGCAGGGGACCTTTACCATTCGAGGCGTCTCCAAGCCCGAGACGCTGAACCTTACACTTGCCGGCAAGGGCACAGGCGAGGGCAGCATTAAAGGGACCATGACCTTCGACCGTAAGGACTACGGGATGAACAAAGGCATCCCGTTCGTCAAGATCGGCGACCGCGTCGAGGTATCGGTCGCCCTTAAGGCCCATAAGGTCAGCGGGCCTCCGCTTGTCTACAAGGAATAGGAATCTCAAGCGATAAGATGGGTCGACCCCACGCCTGACTCCCGTTAGTTGACGTAATATCGCCATTGCACTCATTGATCCGGAGCGGTCAATTCTCTATGAGTGGAATCGCCTGGTTGCGACAGTTAGCTACGTCCTGTGCTCTGGATCACATCGTCCCTGCTGTCCAAGGTCGCAGAATGGGGAACTACGGAGGGAAAACTATGCACGGCGACGAAAAGGTGATCGAGCAATTGAACGCGGCTCTCGCTTCGGAATTGACCGCTATTGTTCAGTACATGGTTCAATCGGAAACCTGCCAAAACTGGGGCTACGTGCGGCTAGGCGACTTCCTAAAGAAGCGTGCCATTGAGGAAATGGGGCACGCGGAGGGTCTCATCGAACGCATTGTCTACTTGGATGCCACCCCAAAGGTAGCTGTCGCGCTGACGCCAGAGATTGGCGCGAAGGTGCAGCAGCAACTCGAAACCGACCTGAAGGACGAGGAAGATGCCGTGCGCCAGTACAACTCCGCCATGAGCATCTGTGCTGGAGCTGGGGACAACGGATCAGGCGACCTATTTCAGCGCATGCTGAAGGACGAAGAAGGGCACGCGGACTTCTTGGACGCTCAGCTTCATTCCATCAAAGAAATTGGTCTCGGTGCTTACCTCGCGCAGCAGTTGCATGGTGAGAAATAGCCAAGAGCCACAACTATTTCAATTTCGCCCTCACTTTCATTCACGGGCATCGCCAGTTCTCAATGAGCGCTAACGCCTGTTACTCAATGAGTGGAATCGCTTGGTTACGACACTTGAGGTCCGACAACCCATTGCAAGGGTCAAATCGTAGCGGTCCTTCCCGGCACACGGGGCGTCCAGAGCAGGAGCAGAAATAGGGCCACCACGTAGAATATTGACGCCTGCGGCAATGTTCCGTGAAACACCATACGTACTACCAGTCCCCACAAAGCAACGCTTTCCGCTCCCGCCGAGCTAAATATCTGTCCCGCCTCCCACTGTCGAGCGGCTTTCGCGTCGGTTGCATCGCTCTTGAGCTTTTCTACAGAGCGTCGCGACAGCCCGCGCAATCGAAATGCGCTTGACACTGTCCAAACAGCAAGGCCCACAACTAACCAATACCGCCAAGTCCAGTCGCTGCTGCCGCTGCCGCATACCATTTCCGCCACCCAGACAAACAGCGGAATACTAGCTAGTAGCACCCACCGAATAAGTCGAACCTTTTTGAACGCTGACTCCATTAATGGGATCCCTCGAAGATCATAGCTTTCAAAGCTATACTGGTCGACGTTACCTCCGGCTTTGAACAGGGTGGAGTAAGAGTTCTGCATTGCTGTTAACGTCACGAGCGCATTGCTAAGGTCCGCGATAGCGCAATGCTGGCGACATAGCAAGCCAAAGAAATGCTGAGGCTTGTGAAAGGCGCATTGAACCAATAAACCTTGCAGAGCACAACTAGACCACCAAGCATTGCCAGCCCGACAACCAGCAGGAACGGCGACTGAAAGAGCAGTTGGCCGTGAGCCAATGCGAGAAAACCGAAAATCAAGCCGAACAAAATAAGTCCCATGCTGTGGCTGGCATTGAAGCCTACCCAACACCGCCACATTGTTGTTTCTTTCGTAATGACAGGTGCAATCTGGCTCATGCTGATTTGCAGTGCGGGGTCACGCGGCGTGAGATTTGGCCCCCAGAACGTATAGACGAGGTGGAAGACTCCGAGTGTAAGGACAATGCTCGCACTAAGAACCATGAGAATTCTTGCGACCAAGGTGTTCTCCTAAGTTTGTGGGCCTGAGGCTCGTGACGCTCTACATTTTATTCCGCATTGTTCTTTTGATGAAATGCGAAGCCCTCGGGGAGCTGTCCCCACATAACCTTAGGTTTTCCGGCTGCGATTGGATGGCTTGTCGGCTTCTTTGTGGGCGTGTTTGCTACTGTCCCATGCCTGTGAGGCGGGCCGCGTCTTGCATCATCTCCAGTCTGCGCTGCTGCTGGTCCATCATCTCCTGCATGTGGGACAGGCGTTCCATCTGGATCGACTGATAGCGGTTCACCGGGGTATCGTACTGTGCCGTGCCGACGGCCGCACGCATCTCCTGATTTACGCGGTTGATGCGCGCCTGCAGATCGGCAATGCGTGCTTCCTGACCCTGGATTCGTGCTCTCCACTGTTCGCCGGCGCGCTGTTCGGCCAACAGATGATGATTCGCGCGCAGCTCCGAATAGCTATTTACGGACCTCTTCACGCCGGATACCGTGGTCATCGGCTCCACGGACTCCGGGATTCCCGGCGGGTCCGAGGGAAGATCCTGATTGGTAATCACTTTGGGCAGCGTCCCGGCCGCTTCATGTGCCTGCAGCTTCGCATGGTTCGCGCGGGCCACGTCGCCCAGCGAATCCCCGGACTGGGACTGCGCTATCGCTGCTCCACTCAGTAATAGTGCGACGAACAAAACCTGCCAAGCCACTCGCTGCATAAGCCCTCCCGGAACCGTTCTGCCAGGATCGTCCTGCCCAAAACCTTCCTGACAAAGATCGCTCCCTATAAGGAGAACCCAGCCCGGTGGGCCCTGTCGCGTTCCAAAGGTGTAATCCGAGCCAAACGAAAGGTACCAGCCTCAGGTGACCAAAGGCACAACTATCACGCCAACCTCGAAGCCGAAGCCCGGGTATCCGCAGTGAAGGCGGATGTGCCTGTCCTCAGCTGCTTATTTGGCCATCCATAGCGCGATATCGCGGACAGCAGTGTCCTCGTTGCCAAAAAAACCATGGTCCGAAAGCGCATCACAATTGCCAGTCAAGGCAGTGAGGCCGGCAGACGGAACCCGCTCGGTGCCTTTTCTGGGCGAGTGCTTCAACTCCTTGAGCACAGGCGGCTGACCCGCGATGCTAGCAATGCTACAGGTGCTGCCCGCGTCATTGATCATCAGCACGGGCACGGTGATGTTTCCGAGGTTCGCCGCGAGCAGAGAATCGGGATCATTCGAATCGTTGACGGATGCAGCGAAAACCAGGCCGTCCGGCCCACCTTCCGCGGGACTGTACGAGGCCGCAACGAAGGCTCCGCCGGTTCCCCGACTCGTGCCTACGATCCAGACTGGCAGCCCAGGCGCTTTCGACCGCGCCCACGAAATGACTTCCAAGATATCGGAAACGTGGGCGGGGCTAGCTTCCTGGCCGGCTAGACCATCGGGGAGCAGGTAAAAATCAGTGGCGGCATCGAGGGTGATGGTATCGAGGTTGTGGCCCGCGAACAGGGAACGACTGCGCACCACGAAGTTATGGGAATTCACATCCAGCGTGCCATCACCGGTACCGGTAGGAACAAGTCCGATGAGCCCCGCACCGCCGGGAAGCAGGATTACGATTGCCGTCGGGGTTGGGGTTGCAGTCACGATGAAGCTCTCACTCAAAACCGGAGGCGGCGGATCTGACACCGGCGCGCGCGACAGTGCGAGCGTCTGCACCACATCCTGGGCCAACGCCGTGGCCCCGAGCAGCAGGACAGCGGCTAGTAAGGCGAGCATAACCGGCCAGATCCATGCCGGCTTTTTACAATTTGAAGACAGGCCTATCATGTCGAACCTCCGCAGGACGAATGCCTACGTCCGATGTAAGGGTTGATTCCGTCGCCTCAGGGGGGCTGTGCGTCAACGGCAGCAGGGGGCGGCTCTTCGGAGAGGCGATATTCTTATCGCGGCGATATGCTATGCGGATTGCAGGTGTAATGTCAGTGACTCTGGTCACGTCGTGTGTTGGCGCACATTTACATCCAAAGTGATGACACCCCAAGTGGCGAAATATCCCGACTACACTCATTGATCCGGTTGCGTGACCTGGACTGGTCAGGCTCGCTGGAGAGGGCCGACGGAGCGAGCGAAGGGCTAATGAGGGGAATCGCCTGTTAGCAACGACTATCCAGAAGAGACTGAGCGGCGCTCCACATCACCGCCGTTCGAGCGTCCCATTGTGCTGATCGCGCTTTCCGCTGAAAGACAGGGAAGAGATTTCGACGTAATGCTTCTCGGATCGCGCAGGAAAAATTTGGGCGGTGACACCATCGTCACCGCCTTTAGAGATCTACTTCTTGCCGGCACTTAAGTTCTGCCGTCAATACGAAAGCAGCGTGCTAATTCCCGGCGGTCACGGCGTTGATGAAGGCCAGGCCGTAGGGCGTCCCGTATCCAGTTGCATAGTCCCAGCCATGCCGGACCGTAAGTGAACTATCCAGCCCGAACCCGAAGGCCAGCACATCCTCCGAATCCTCAGGCCAGATGGTGCTGGTAAAGTTTTTGTTGCCCTCGATCAATCCGGCAAAGATTTCCGAAGCCGAGTAGGTGGTGGCGCCGTTCTGATCTACGATCACTCCGGTCACGTTATTTTTTGTGCTGTCGGTGGTCGGCAGGACATCCTGAATTCCACCGTAGGGCAGAGCGGCGATCAACGGCGCCGCTTGACCCAGAGCGTGTCCCGCCTTCTGGTTAGCAATTGCCCAGAAGGCCGTGAAGATGGGGCACCCTAAACTGGTACCACCCCAGCCGTACTGAATGAATTGCGTCGAGCCCTCCGAAATCACGATCGGAACGCCGGTAAACGGATCTGACAGTGCCGAGACATCGGGCGATACCCTGTTCTTGCCGGGAAGGGCACTCTGCCACGGCGCCTTGGGCCAGAAGATGCTTTCGCCGCCGCCGCCACCCCCAATTAATCCGATCCCCAGTGGCGGATCGAAGACGGCCCCGGCTTGCAGAAAGACCAACGTATCTCCCCAGGCGGTCGTGATCGTGGATCCCGGATGACTGACGTCGTTAAGGATCGAAGTTCCACCGACAGCTGTTGCGTGCGGAGCGATGGAAGGAATAAGAGGCGCTCCCAGCGGCTTGCCCACACCGTTGTCGCCACTATCTCCGCTGGAGAAGTTAACCGTGATACCTTTTGCCGTCGCAACCTGCAGTACTTCGTCCCAGGAAGTCTGTTCCGAGGGCCCGGACAACAGGTCGAGGTCTTCTTCATAGCTATTCGAGATCTGGTTGCCCAGGTTGTTTTCGGCCACGTAGGAAATGGAGTTTTGAAAATCCTCGCTGTCCTGGCCGACGGTGATAACGTCGACTATTTTGGCCCCGGGAGCTATGGAGTGGGCCCAATCCAGATCGAGCGCCATCTCGATGTTCCAGCCTTCGATAATCCCAAGCGTAGGATTAGGCTTGCCTTGGGGGTAGACGATGCTGAAGTTGGACGAGGTGAGTTTCGGCAAACCCGCGAGTGTAAAGAACGCATTGGCATCCTTCTCCAAAGTCGGATAGCCGTAGGCTTCGACCAGAACGATCGTCTCCCCTGTGCCATCGTACCCTGCGGTATAAACCTGATCGAGGCCCAACGCAGTCTGCAACTGGTTCGGGAGATAGTCGCAGATAAGGCTGCTGTCGAGGGAATATACTGTGCCAGTGTAAACCCCGACCGGCAAAGAGGTCGTTCCTACCAGGTCATAGGTTGCCGGCGCCGAAAGACAGTTGGTTGTACTTAGCGGTGGGAACGTTTCGCCCTTGGCCAGCTTACCTAGGGCCACGGAAGGAAATGCTTCCTTAGTTTTCGGATCAACCGCCCGAATGGCAAGTGGACGCACCTGGTGGCCTTCCAGCCCGGCAACGGTCGAGACGTGATTTCCCGCCTCACCTGTCAGCCGCGCGTTGCGCACGTTGGCGCGGAATGATCGCCCGTTGTAATCGAACTCGTGAAGCTCCGTATTGAAGGCGCTCTCAACATTACCGATGGTGCCGCGGGCCCGGACGCTAAAGCCGATCGCGTCGGTGGAAAGGATGGTGAGGCCGTGGCCCCGAAGTTCCTCACGCACCATCTCCCGTTGCGCTTCTGTGGGCGCATACTTTGCGAGATCGGCGTTGGTCATCCAGTGGTGGTAGGTGGGCGAAGCGGGATCGTAGAGAGCAGCTGCCGCTTTGTCAAATGCGGCCCTGTCACTAAGCTCGAGATGCACTGTAATGTTGATTTCTTTCGATAAATCAGAACGACCGAGGTCTTTGGAAAATCGAATAGCTGCGGGCACATTGTTTTCCACCAGTTGTGCGTAGGCTGATGAACCCAACACTGCGAAGAGCGCCATCACTGCGATCATCGCCACGTAGCTGCGCTTGAAAACTCTGCGTTCCATTTTTCCTTCTCAAGGGCTATTGCTGCGGGATGCGTTTTCATCCGGAGAAATCGTCGGAAGTTCATCCTCGTTAGTTGTTGCTGTTCAATGTTCTTGTGGTCGATTCGATAAGGGGTTGTTCGCCCGGAGAACGGGCGGTTCGGCAGGGGAGAGTTCCTCCTTGGGCTGGATGCCGCAATTCAAGAGGCAATGCAGCGCGAATACTACTGCCCAACAGTAGCCAAGTCAAGCGACAGGCGGCCCAGGTAGTGGCTCAGTTTGAAATGCCCGGCGCGACAGCCGAGGTCGGCTGTCCCTACATTACTCTTAGGTTTTCCGGCTGCGGGTGATGGCTTCCCGAGCTTCCTTGTCAGCGGTGCGGCGGCGTTCGGTCTCGCGTTTATCCCAGAGCTGCTTGCCTTTGGCCAGGGCTAGTTCAACCTTCACTTTGCCGTTCTTGAAGTACAGGCGGACGGGGATCAGGGTCAGTCCTTTTTGCTGGGTCTTGCCGATCAGCTTGCGGATCTCTTCCTTATGCATGAGCAGCTTGCGGGTGCGCAGGGGAGCGTGGTTGTGAATGTTGCCGTGTTCGTAGGGGCCGATGTGGGCGTTGAGCAGCCAGAGTTCCCCGTCTTTCACTAAGCCATAAGAATCCTTGAGGTTGGCGAGACCGCCGCGAACCGATTTGGCCTCAGTTCCGGTAAGAACCACCCCACATTCAAATTTTTCCAGCAAGAAGTAGTTATGAGAAGCGATCCTATTAACAGCAGCATCGCGCTGGCCGGAGGCGGTGGGATCGCGGCGGGGAGATTTTTCGGGGCTAGGCTTGGTCTGGTGTGTGGACTGGCGGGGCATAAGTTGCGACTTCGGTTTTATCTTAGCAGTAAATGACGCGGGCTTCGGCCATCGGGCTTCAGCACAAACCTTTCGTGGCGATCGTGAAACGCTGGTTTGCGAAGTCCGGTCCGCCGAAGCCCGAAAACTGAAGGCTAAGCCTCCGTTCCCCCACTGGGACTAAGACCAAAGAGTGTAACTGCCGCGTGTGCAATCGGATAGGGAGTCAGGAAGGCCGATGCTATAATCGCAGCAAAAGTAGAGCTTGGATTCCTCACATAGGTCCAAAATACCGGTCCTAAGTGCAGTTATCTGCTTGTCCGGCGAACACTTCCGGCAAAGATTTTTTGGACGAGGACTAACGAATGAGACGTCTGATGCCTGCGGCGGTTGCGCTGCTGGTTCTGGTTGCCATCCTGCCTGCTATCGCCGACAAGGCTAAGACGTTTTACGAAAAAGGACAGGACGCCGAGGCGCGCCAGAACTATGAAGCCGCCTACGGTTTTTTCAAGCAGGCGTACGACCTGAAACCCAAAGATTTGCGCTACCGGGCTTCTTTCGAACGGATGCGGTTCAAGGCTGCAGCAGCGCTGGTTCATCACGCGGAAGGCCTCCGCGACGAGGGTAAGCTGCAGGAGGCGTTGGCTGAGTTTCAAAGAGCGGCTCTCATCGACCCGTCGCTGTTCATCGCCCAGCAAGAGTTGAAGAAGACGTTGCAGATGATCAACGATAAGGAAAATCCTCCGCCGCAGGCCGCGGGACCTCCCAGCAATCTGGAAAAGAAGATCAGGGAAGCGAGCGGTCCCATCGAGCTGGCGCCTATCTCAGTGGTTCCCATCACCGTAAAACTCACCGAGGATTCCAAGGTTATTTATCAGACGATCGGGCAGTTGGCCGGGGTCAACGTGCTGTTCGACCCGGACTATACTTCGCGGCGAATTAAGGTCGAGCTGAACGGAGTAACGTTGGAAGACGCGCTGCAGATTACGGCGCTGGAATCGAAGACTTTCTGGCGTCCGGTGACGTCGAATACGATTTTTGTGGCGCAAGACAATCCTGCCAAGCGCAAAGAACTGGAGCAGAGCGTCCTGAAGACGTTCTACCTGCAGAATCTTTCGCAACCCACCGAGTTACAGGATGTAGTGAATGCGATTCGCGCCGTGCTGGATGTGCAGCGCGTGCAACAGTTGCTCTCGCAGAATGCGCTGGTGGTGCGGGGCACGCCGGATCAGATCGCGCTGGCCGAAAAGCTGGTGGAAGATCTTGATAAGTCGCGTCCGGAAGTGGTGGTCGACATCGCAGTCTTGCAGATCAGCAAGGATAAATCGCGAACCCTGGGGTTGAATCCTCCGTCCAGCGCGACTGTTACTCTGCAGAGCAATATCAATAGCACCAGTACGACGACTACGACCTCGACGACTTCCACGGGCAGCACAAGCAGTAGCGGGTTATCGCTCAATACTCTGGGTAACCTGAACGCCACGGATTTTCAGGTGTCGATTGGCTCCGCCAACCTGTCGGCCGTCATGGGCGACAGCGATACGAAGATGTTGCAGAATCCGCAGGTTCGCGCCCTGGATAACCAGAAGGCGACGCTCAAGATCGGCGAACGCGTGCCGGTGGCGACCGGATCGTTCCAGCCCGGAATCGGAGGCGTCGGCATCAACCCTCTGGTCAATACTCAGTTTCAATATCTCGATGTGGGCGTGAATATCGACGTCACGCCGCACGTGCACGCGGACCGTGAAGTGACACTGAAGATCACCATGGAAATTTCTTCCGTGGTCGGTCAGTCGAGCATTGGCGGCATCAGCCAGCCCATCATCGGACAGAAAAAAATTGAACACGAAATTCGCTTGCGGGACGGGGAATCGAGCCTGATTGGCGGCATCTTTGACGATTCGCAGACCAGGTCTCTGGCCGGCATTCCGGGGTTGGCACAGATTCCAATCCTGAGATACCTGTTTGGGCAGACGACGCAAGACCATTCGCAGGATGAGACCGTATTCGCGATTACGCCGCACATCATTCGCGGAACCAGCCTCAGCGAACTGAATCAGAGGGCGATCGACATTGGGACGGCGAACGCAATTGAACTGCGGCATATCAGCCGCCCCGCCGCGCAGGCGCCTACTCCAGGCGCTCCGGCAGGGCAGCCAATCGGCAGCCAGCCCCCGGCTGGTCAACCTGCGATCCAACCATCCAGCCCGAGTGCGAATCCGGGTGGGCAGGGAAGTGCAAACTTCTTGTTTGATCCGGGTCAGATCACCGTGGCGAAAGGGAATACGTTCGTGGTGAATCTGCTGATCTCAGGTGCGCAGAATGTCTATTCCGTGCCCGTGCAGTTGAATTACGATCCGGCGAAGCTGCAGATGGTTAACATCTCAAATGGAGGGTTTCTCTCGCAGGACGGGCAGGCTGTTGCCTTGGTCCATCGCGAAGATGAAACCACCGGAACCTTGCAGATTACCGCTACCCGGCCGCCCGGCGCGGGTGGAGTTTCGGGACAGGGTGCCGTGGTCACGATGACATTCCAGGCGAAAGCCAGCGGACAAACTCCGCTGACCATCACTCGGGGCGGGGCGCGTGATCCCGGCCAGCAGGCTATTACGGTGAACGGCGCGCAGGCCTCGATCACGGTGCAGTAGGAAACGGTGCAGTAGGAAGATGATGCGACGTAGATTCCATCGGGGACAGGACGGAAAGTCGGCACAGGGTTTTTCCCTGCTGGAACTGATCATCGCGACCACCATTCTGTTGATTCTCTCGACGATGGCGGTGCCGATGGCGCGGCTCAGCATCAAGCGAGAGAAAGAGCGCCGCTTGCGAGCCGATTTGTGGGAGATGCGTGACGCCATCGACCGCTACAAGCTGGACGCGGATCGCCAGGCTTTTCAGATCAAGGTGGATAGTCAAGGTTATCCTCCCGATCTGGAGACGCTGGTAAAAGGTGTGGACGTGCAGGGCAAAAAGGTTCGATATCTACGCAAGATTCCAATCGATCCTATGACAGGCACTACCGAATGGGGCCTTCGTTCGATGCAGGACGATCCGGACTCCGACTCATGGGGCGGGCAAAGCGTATTCGACGTCTTCACCAAGTCGCAAGACGAGGCGCTCGACGGCACCAAGTATAAGGACTGGTAAATGGCAGGCAGGCTCAAAATGCGCCGCAGCCGGGGCTTCACGCTGCTGGAGATGATGATCGTGATCAGCATCATTTTGATCCTGATGTCGATTGCGCTCCCCATCTATAACCAGTCCGTGCTGCGTTCGCGAGAAGCCGTGCTGCGGCAGGATTTGTTCGAGCTGCGCTCCTTGATTTCACAGTACACGCTGGATAAGCAAAAAGCGCCCCAGTCGCTGGACGACCTGGTGACCGGGGGCTATATAAAAACCATTCCCAAGGATCCCACCACGAACGAGGCGAATTGGGAAGTGGTGCAGGAAGATATCCTGCTGGCTGTGGACCAGCAAGATCCCGGCATCAGCGACGTACATTCGGCATCGAACCAAACCGGCACCGACGGCACCGCTTACAGCAGTTGGTAATGCTTCGTCACCGCAACGCAATTCCATACCTACAAGCGAAGTCTGGTGGTTGAGCCGATCGGCCTCTCTCGCATTGCACGCGTCTCGCGCAGGCACTAACATCTATGTATGCCGGTTGAAACGGAACTCTCTCAGGCCCCTACGTCGATTCGCGCCCCGCGCGGTAATCAGATCACTTGCAACGGCTGGCAGCAGGAAGCTGCCATGCGCATGCTGATGAACAACCTCGATGCGGATGTAGCCGAGCGCCCTCAGGACCTCGTCGTCTACGGCGGAACAGGGCGGGCAGCGCGGAGTTGGGAGGCCTACCACGCTATCGTCGCGTCCCTGAAAGCCCTCGAGAACGATGAGACTCTGCTGGTGCAATCTGGCAAACCGGTGGGCGTATTCAAGACGCACGATCATGCGCCGCGCGTGCTCATTGCCAATTCGAATCTGGTCGGCCATTGGTCGAACTGGGAGAAGTTCAACGAACTGGAGCGCGCCGGGCTGATGATGTATGGCCAAATGACGGCAGGTTCGTGGATTTACATTGGCTCGCAGGGCATTGTGCAGGGAACGTTCGAAACTTTTTCCGCCGCCGGCGAGAAACATTTTGGTGACGATCTGGCAGGCAAGTTGATCGTGAGCGGCGGCATGGGCGGCATGGGAGGTGCGCAGCCCCTGGCAGCAACTATGACGGGCGCGGCGTTTCTTGGAATTGATGTCGATCCGGAACGCATCAAGAAGCGGCTGAAGACCGGCTATTGCGACTTCATGGTCACGACGCTCGATGAAGCCCTGCGCATTTTGAAGAACGCCGTACGCAAGAAAGAGAATGTGTCGGTGGGTTTGGTAGGGAATTGCGCAGATATTATTCCGGAGCTGGCCGAGCGCGGCGTGGTGCCAGACATTCTGACCGATCAGACTTCGGCACACGATCCGCTGAATGGCTACGTGCCGAATGGAATGAGCCTGGAGGAAGCGCTTGAGTTGCGGAAGCGCGATCCCAAGGCGTATCAGGAAAAATCGCTCGACGCGATGGCGCGGCACGTGGAAGGCATGTTGCGGCTGCAGAAGATGGGTTCGGTGACCTTTGATTACGGCAACAACATCCGCACCTTTGCGTTCCAGCGCGGCGTGAAGAATGCTTATGATTTTCCCGGATTCGTGCCTGCATATATTCGTCCGCTGTTTTGTGAGGGACGGGGGCCGTTCCGTTGGGTGGCGTTGTCGGGTGAGCCTTCGGACATTCATGTGACCGACGATTTAGTTCTGGAGCTGTTTCCGGAGAACCGCATCTTGCGGCGCTGGATTGATCTGGCCCGCAAGCGCATCAAGTTCCAGGGACTGCCGGCGCGCATTTGCTGGCTGGGGTACGGTGAGCGCGCGCAGTTCGGCCTCGCGATGAATGATCTGGTGAAGAAGGGGAAGATCAAAGCGCCGATCGTGATTGGCCGAGACCATCTCGATTGCGGTTCGGTGGCGTCTCCGTTCCGAGAAACTGAAAGCATGAAGGATGGAACCGACGCGGTTGCAGATTGGCCCCTGCTGAATGCTCTGCTGAACACGGCCGCGGGTGCGTCGTGGGTGTCAATTCACAACGGCGGCGGCGTGGGGATCGGCTACTCGCTGCATGCCGGGCAGGTCACAGTTGCCGATGGAACGGACGCGATGGCCAGACGCATCGAGCGCGTGCTGACGACGGATCCGGGGATGGGCGTGATCCGCCACGTGGATGCGGGATACGACGAGGCGAAGGAATTCGCGAAGAAGACGGGAGTTAAGATACCGATGGAGAAGTAGGCCGGTTTGTGCGCATCATTTATCTTGCGGCTGGCCTGCTAAACTGTTCGCTGCTTGAAACAAAAAAGAAACTCCGATTCTGCACCGGCTCTGCTTCTTACCAACATTGCCCAACTGTTAACCCTGCAGTCCGGCTCTGGCAAGCCAGGCCCGCGTCGTGGCCCGGAACTCAAGGAACTCGGCATCATTAAGGATGCTGCTGTACTCAGCCTCGGCGGAAAAATCGTTTCTGTCGGCACGACGAAAGAGGCCTTGCGTGATCCGTGGCTGAGGAAGAACCGCAAGAAAGTTCTCGAGATCGATTGCGCTAACAAAGTCGTCCTTCCTGGATTTGTAGATTCACACACGCATCCTGTTTTTCTCAGCCCTCGTCTGGTGGATTTTGAAAAACGGATTGAGGGCGCTTCCTACGAAGAAATCGCAGCGGCTGGAGGCGGCATTCGGTCGAGTTTGGAAGGCGTCCACGAAGCAGGGAAGAGCGCACTCGCGGAGAAAGTTCTGGCTGTGCTGCGAGACATGGCAGCGCACGGCACCACGACGGTTGAGGCCAAGTCCGGCTATGGGCTGACGGTCGAGTCTGAATTGAAATCGCTGGAGGCGATTCGCGAAGCTTCCACGCGCTGGCAGGGTACCGTAGTCGCGACTCTCCTGGGTGCGCACGCCGTTCCAAAGGAATTTCGGGGTCGCTCAGAAAAATATGTTGAGCTCGTCTGCAAGGAGATGATTCCTCACGCTGCGAAGCGGAAGCTCGCCCAATTTGTTGATGTCTTCTGCGATACGGGCGCTTTTACAGCGGCGGAAACGGCACAGATATTCGCGGTTGCCGAACAATATGGTCTTAGCGTCCGAGCCCACGTAGGCCAACTCTCGGAAACAGTTCTGCAACCGCTGTTGAGATTCGATCCGGCGTCGTTCGATCACATGGACCACGTAAGCGACGACGACATTCTTAAATTAGCGAAACGCGATACTGTCGCAACCCTGGTGCCGGGAGCGAATTATTTTCTCGGGCTCAAGGAATATCCCAAGGCACGCAAGTTGATTGATGCCGGCGTACCGGTGGCTCTGGCAACGGATTACAACCCGGGCACTTCGCCCACTTTGAGCATGCCGATGGCAATGTCGCTGGCGTGCACGCACATGAAGATGTCGCCCGCAGAGGCTATCGCGGCGGCCACCATCAACGGAGCGTCGGCGTTGCGAATGACGGAGCGGAAAGGCTCGATCGAACCGGGGAAAGACGCGGATTTAGCCGTCTTTGCGGTCGAAGACTATCGGGAGATTCCTTACTGGTTCGGAACGAATCGGTGCTCGATAACCGTGATGAACGGAACGGTGGCCTGGCGGAACTGATCTATTGCGTAGTAGTTCTCGCAAGAAATTATCGGAAGGATACTTGCGTTCAGCGATAGCGCAGGCCGGTCCAGCTCTTTGATATTCCAGTTCAGCGAGTTGCGGTGAATCATCTCTCGAGATCTGCGAAACGCATTTTTTAGTCGTCCGCGGAGCTTGAGCGTGCGCAGAGCTTTGCTATAATCAACACGTTCCAGATACGTTCGGCGATGAAGCTGCTTCTCGGTTAGGACTCCCGCGACAATCGGCGTGCAGCGAACGATCCTCGTAGCCTGCGGCGGAGAAGCAGGTCTCGGCACGTGGCCAGGTAGCTCAGGTGGTAGAGCGCAGCCCTGAAAAGGCTGGCGTCGGCGGTTCAACTCCGTCCCTGGCCACCATATTTTCAAAGACTTAGCTCCATCGTCCCACCCGGTTTGGCTCCAATTGGCTCCACAATTCTTTTCAACTAGCTAATTCACCATCCGCGATTGCGGCGGCATGGAAATACTGCCTGTCGCCGCGACCGGCTTCGATGTGCGCGACTCGACCATCGCAGACATCTTGGCTAGTGCGCGCCGCTGTGACTCCGGTACGAACTGCGCATAGATATCCATTGTGGTCGAAATGCGAGAATGCCGCATCTGGCCTTGCACGTCCTTGGGGTTGGCGCCTGCTTCGACCATCCAGGTGGCATGCGAGGTTCGCAAGCAACGCCAGTTGATCCAGGGCAGACCGAGTTTGCGCGCGGCCGGCTTGATGTGCCGCGACAGAATGTTGTTGTCTCGCATGGGCGCGCCCGTCTTAACGGACTGGAACACGAGATCCTCCGGCCGATCAGACTTCACCACCTTGTAATGCCTGACCGCCAGTCCGGCTTTGACGTCAACCGTGAGCTGCCTGAGACGGTGGATCCGCTCGATCACACAGGGTTCAACGCCGATGGTGGCATTGCTCGCCTCGCTCTTTGGTGCATCCCAGTCACCGCGGCAGCAGCGCTCATCTATCGTCAGCGAGTCTGCTTCTACATCCTCCCATTTCAGTCCGATCAGCTCACTGACGCGGAGCCCGGTCCAGACGGCCACGAAGACCATGCTGGCGTAAGGCTCGGGGATCAGCTCGAGCAACTGTTCGAACTGCTCTGGGGTGACATGCGGTTTGGTCTTTCGCTTTCCCCGTTTTTCCGCGGGGAGGCGAATTCCCTCGACCGGGTTCTTGACCAGCAGTCCATACTGCACCGCTGAGCCGAGAATGCTCGAGAGCACATCCTTTATTTTGTCCTTCGATTCATGTGCTAAAGGTGATGCTGCGAGCCCAGAGAAATACCGCTGTAACGTGAGAGGCGTCAGATCTCGAAGAGAAAGCTTTCCGAACTCCGGCACCAGGTAATTGGCGATCACGCCTCGGGAACGATCTTGGGTCGTTTTGGCCATGAGCGGCATGAGCAGAGGCTTGTAGGTGTTCTCGACGTACTCGTTGAAGTTGGTTGCGGAGCCGACCAGTTCCAGGCCCTGGTTCTGGGGCCGGAGATGCTCGGCCGCAATTTTGCGCGCTTCCCGCTCCGGCACAGTTGCCGGCGCGATCCGCACGCGCGTCTTCTTTCTTTGTAGATGACCTCCGACGAACTCGTCGCGACGGACTTGAATGGTCCACCACTTGCCGCGACGCCTAGGTCTCGGGTCTTGAAATCGCCGGCGTGCCATCGATTCGAAGTCTCCCTTCGATGGCCTACCGAGATTTGCCTCGGGGGAAACAATACCACGGTCATGGTCAGGACTCGGAATGATATCGTTGCCGGCTGACGTCACTCGACTCGTTGGTCCGTTCCACCAGGAACTGGGTGATACAGCGATTGCCGGCTTGATCGACTCCTCGAACGGTGGAGCATCGGCGCCCGCGCACCGATTCTCCGGCAGTTGGGGTAACCCCGGCTGCCACGCGCCGAACCACATCGGAGCCCTTAGAACACAACGCTCTCCTTGCGCTGCCAAAAAGGGTGGGATAGACAAGACCATGCCCGAGTCGGGAATGGGTGTCGAGCCGGAGATGTGGGGGCGTTCTTCCAACAGTCTGTTCCTTCAAAAGCAGTTCTAGCTTTTCGGTGCCAAGCCGGCGCGCGAGGGCACAAAGTTTTACCGCGAGAAATCTGGGCTGCGAAAGCTGAAAACGGGACGAATACCGTAGCCGCTCAGTATCTAATACCAAATCTGCCAAAAACTCGGGGCTGAGATCCGGCTCTCTTTGCGACGAGCGGAGTTGGCCACCGACCTTATTCGATGCCGCGCCGCAACGACTGCGAATTGTCGCCAATACTACAAGGAAACTCCGCGAGTTATGGACTGGCACACTTATCCCCTGCCTACTCCTGGTGGTTACCCTGAGTTACTCCAGTGCAGAAACATTTCCAGCCGGTCCCCAAAACCTGACCGAATTCCCCACGACGACGGTAGAATAGCGGTAGATGGCATCCTGGATACAGCGGACTAGGTTGCGCTGCTAGTGATTGCCGTTGCCGTAACTGCAAAGCTGGTGTAGTATCAAGAATGTAACACCCCGATTTCAGTGGAGAGCGGTAGCGACTACGCAAATGACACTCGTCACATGCGCAGCCGTCATAACACGAACGACTACCGCCGCTGACGAACTTCTTCAGTAGGAGACTGGGAACTCCGAACAACCCGCCCACCGTGGCCCGAACGCCAGTTCGGTGACTAGTTAGCCAAAAGCAAATCCAAAGCTAATTTTTCACAAGGGGCCATTCCATGACTAATGCACTACAAGCGCTGGTAGATACACCGTCACCAGCGGTAATCGCAAAAAGCTTAGACCAAACGTCTAAGCTTTCCATCGAAGGGAATCCGTTCGAGTCCCTCGCAAATCTCAACCCAGCAGACCAATCCACCGAGACCGTCATCGATGCCTGCATCATCCTTGCAAAGTCTGTCATGGACTTCTGGCGTCAATACGGCTCATGGCTTTTAGATCTCAAGCGGCGGATGGAAGTGCGCAACGGTTCCAAAGGCAAGCAGCTTCTCTTCGACGGTGCCATGCTGTACTGGCACGAGTTTCTGGCTAAGTACTTCGATGTCTCTCGTCGTCAAATAAATCGGATTGAAAAGGAAGTCACCGCAGGCACCTACAGGCCTCTTCTCTTGGTTGAAGGCTACCGTGTGGTCAGGCAGACCAAGGACGGTCACGAGAAAGAAGGTACCATAACCAAGGTGCATCAGAGCGCCCCCAAGGTTGATGTTGATTTCGGCGATGGCAAAGAAGAGACCATAGCCATCGAAAACGTGAGCAAGGCAAAAACCCCACCCGTTGGAACGTTAAGGATCAATCGTCTCTACGTTGACGCACGGACTCACGTGCAATTCCGCTACACCGACGAGGGCAAGTTGGTTAGAACGAAAGAGCAGCCACGGCTGAAAACTCTTAAAGAAGAGGCCGTCAAGGCGAAAGCAAACCCGGACCCCATCAAGGCGAAAGCGGTAGAGAAAGAGAATCGCAAAGCCGAAGCCCTTCGCAAGGACTTGGAGCAAATCGCAGCAGCACACGAAAAGGCTGCGAAGAAGCTACGCCGCAAGCGCAAGAGCAGCGTACCAGTCCCCGTCGAGACAGAGAAGAGGTCGCCCCGCTACATCTCTGCGAAGTGCAGCGATGCTGAACTTTACGGTCTGTTCAACATCGGCGCGACTGGTGAAGTCTACACAAAGGCGAACGCTGTATTCCTCAACGAGAAGGCGGCGGCGGTCCAAGCTGAGCGGTTAGCCCGCATTACCGAGGCCACAAACGCAAAACGCGCAACGATGTAAGTCAACACGGGACGCTGCATTTGCGTCCCCAGCGTATCGCCGCAATCCACATTCAGTTCCTGGCAACCGAGGACATTGACGCTGCAAAGAAGCAGGTGAAGATCGAGGCAGCGGTCAAATAGAACGGTGCAATACCGCGATTTCAGAAGGAAACTTATGAACGCTGACAAGCTAGGACAACTGTGCAAGGCATACCTGGACGCCAAGGGCCGTTCCGCAAGAGTCGACGCGACTATGGCGCTGATGGATTTCGTATCCTGGATGACTGATCAAACACGGGCGGTATACAAGGCGATGGAAGAGTCCGAGCCGAATGGGGATAACTAAATGAGGCGAATAGAGCCGGCGAGATCGGGAGAGCCTCCGAAGACCGGACGGCACCATTTTGACATCAGATTTCAGCGCCGGTGCCGGTAACGGGAGGCTTAGCGTCGGCGCCAGGTGGAACCAGTTGTATTGAGATGGAACACGAGAGGATTCGCAGTATTTGTAAAAGAGGGAGCGAGTGCCCCCCGGCTGCGTGTGAAGCACGACGACATCTATGGCGTCCCTAAAAATGCACCAACAGAGGAGAAATGCAGTGGGTGAAATTATTCGTCAAACGATGTACATAGACAAGCCGTACCAGAGCCGGGTGTTCGATCTGGTGCACACCATCAACGATGACAGAACGGAACAGCGTTTCGACTTCAACAAAGTAGTTCCCGAACCTGCGATATTTCCGCCAGTTCCAGCAAGCGCCTCAGATTTCGAGCGTAACCACGACACGCCACAGTCCTATTGGCGCCACCACAACTGGGGATGCTACATGAACGCATGGGACGCCAAGTATCGGGTGAACACCACCATGAACAGCCCAGAGGCTGGGCTCATTGGGTTGCAGTTCATGACGAAAAACGGCACGCCGTGGTACGTGTTCCTCAAGCTTAGTGCAATGTTTCCCGAGGCGACATTCCTCGTGCACTATCTCTACGAGGCGGGTAATGAACTTGCTTGGGAATCCGAAAAGTTCAAAGGCGGCTATATGGTCGAGAACATCAAAGACTGGCAAGACTATGAGAAGTACGACCGCATCATGAAGGGTCACCCGCTCGATAAGGAAGATTTGGAACGGTTCCCAGTTGAAGGCGCGGACTAGTGAACACTCTCCCCGCAGCCCAGGGGACGGCGCCAGGCCGGGCTCAGATTCCACGGCCGGAGTCGCTACGGAGCGCTGAGCGCCGGCGCCCGGAGAACCGACATCCACGGGGGATTTTCGAATTCGGAGTAACAAAAGGAAGGCGGCGAGTAAACCGGCTTCGGCTGCGAGTGACTCACGCCCAACGTGAGAAGTACACGTGAGGGAAGTATGGGGACAATCTACTTGCTCCACTTCGATCAAAAGATCGGCAACGCTGGACATTACCTCGGGTGGACGACGAACCTGGGGCAGCGTCTCGAAGACCACCGCGCCGGTCGCGGCGGCAAAACCACCGCGAGGTTTCGCGCAGCTGGCATCGGCTTTGAGCTGGCTGCGCAGTGGTCAGGCTCCCCGGATGACGAGAAGCGCCTAAAAAACAAAAGCCTACGATCGCTTTGCGCGATCTGCAAGGAGAGAACAATGACAGTACTTGAAGTTATGCAACATAACGCCGACGCAACCAGGAAAGTGACCATGTCCCTCACGGACCTGACCTGCGCGACCAAAAACTCGCGCGCCCGAGTCAGAAAAGAGCTGAAGGCTTTGCTGGACGAAGGCAAGGTGACCGTTGCCAGCAAAGGAGATGCTGGTCAGAACAAAACGGTCTACCAACTTGCACTGTGCGTGCCTGTGCGTCCAGCTGTGCGTGAGAACTATGCGCAACACAGTTTTGCACAGTCAAATCGCACAGCGGAGCAAGATACAACTAACTCTGTTGAATCGACGGAACTTAACATAGTTCTGCCACACAGTGCGTCCAGCACAGTTCCAACCGGTGCTTCCACACTGTCACCCGGGCCTTCCAGTGACGGCACCGGGCAGACTCCAGAGGTTTCGCGCGCCACCTCTATGCCTCCCGCCTTGTTATTCTTCAGAGACGTCGAGCGCATGGGCCCCTGCCTCGACCTGACCCGTCACTACATCGCTGATCTTGAACACGTGAATCTCGCGCTCCGGTATCCGGAGTGGTCAGCCAAACACTTTGTTCCCGGCATGCTCCGTGTTCTCCATATTCCTTACCAAGACTCGAGGGTCGAGGACACGTTCCATGCGATCCTGTTCTTCTTTCGCGAGGACCAGGATGCCAACTTTTGCCGCGGGTACAAGCTCGACTCAACCTCTCTCGGCTCACTTTGCCGCGCGCACACACTGACCTACCACTTACGCAGCGCATTCCCCACGGCCATAGAAGTTCATGCCCAGGCTTGCAGGATAGACCAGTACGCCCAAGCACTGTATGACGTGCGCCGCTTCTGCATTCACTGCGCCGGCTCATCCCTGCCGCCAGGCATGTTCCCTGGCTTCGACTACGTGCCGTATGAGCGTCCCATCAGTCCCAATGTCAGTACCCCCAAAGGTGTTGCCGATCCTGCTTGTTCCGCCGGCTCTGAGCAAGGTTCTGCGCTTCCGGACACAGGCGCTGCGCCGCCTCCCGAAAGTGCCTAGCACCTTTGCAAGGTCTGTAGGCACCAGGTGCTACAGCCGGAGCGCCAGCTTTCTGGCCACTTGGCGCAGCGCTCCAAAAGCGGGCGCTTTTACTCACCGCAACCGGCAACGTCTACGGTCTACGGCCCGGTGTTGAGTCCCGCGACTCCGACGGTCTTGCCCCAAAAAACTGCTGTCTTCTGCTCTTCTGCAATGGAAAGGCGGTCATTTTTCTGACGGACTGGCGCGCCTGCACCCACAACTGCAAAGTGCCCCCGGCGAAGCCATGCGACGCCCGATTCCCAAATCTTGCTTTGCTTCTGCACCCGAGCCGGGAAACACCTCGCCAATGGGGCACAATCTTTCATCCGCGCGCTTCCCTTTCTTTTACTTTGAGTCCGCTCCTGGCAGCATCGGAGTACGTTCGGGTCGCCAATCACCATGTTTTCCGAATTTCAATTGCCTATGTAAGAGCAACTCGTGCCCACCTGCGTGCGATTCGCTCCAGATGTTAATTCACCCTAGTGAGGCAATTCATGTTAGAAACCATCGAGCAATCTCAAAAGCCAGTCCTTGCAGAATCCAAAGTTCCCGAAATACCCCAGCCAGAAACTCCATCGCAGGACGAGACAGCCCTGACTGACCAAATCATCCACCTTTGGCAAGAGCATAATGACTGCAAGACCTTCATCAAGCATCAGACTCAGGACCTCCGGGCACTTCGCACCGAACTTGGAAAGCGCCTCGCCGAAATGAAAGAAGTACTCGCGAAACCTGGTAGGTCCGGCCAATGGAGTTCATGGCTGAAGGAGCGCAAGATTCCGCGTGCCACCGCCGATCGGCTCGTCACTAACTATGAGCGGTCGCTCAATCCGGATGGAAATCGCCTCATTGAGTCAATTTCCGAGCCGACTGAAGCCGAAATCCAGAAGCTCTTTGCCAAAATGTTCCCGAAACTGCGCCGGGTACTTCGCACACCAGGGAGCGTCTACCGCTTCATAGATTTGCTGACTCTATCCAGCGACGGAACATGTCGTCGGTTGACTGAGGAAGGGCTCCTTCTTATCAAGCCTCTGCCACAATCGGAATCTGATGCTCAGCAAGACCAACGGGTGGAGATCTCGACTGGAGAACCCCTCATCGGGTCCACCGTGTCTCCAGCGCAAAGGATGGTCGAGTCAGATGGCGAGTTGATGTGACTGGGACCGCGCGGTCCGCGAAATCGTCGAGTGATCCAGCCCTGGTAAACCGAGCCATCCTCGGAAATCCCGCGGCAACCGGCCCATGCGGTACCACCGGCCAGCCCCGATTGGTACCCATCCCCTCAAATGCCTCCAAGCAGCGCGAAAGTTAAACCCGGCATAGGCGATGAACAAGTCGTGTCTCTAGTCTTCTGAGGCGTGAATTCGCGACCTGAGAAACAAATATTTTGTTAGATGAATTTGAGGCGTCTTTGCAGCGAGTTAGCGGGGTCTACTTTTTTGACGGTGCATTCACACGTGCTGTAGTCTAAAAGTGCAGGTGATTTGAGCGCAGAATTCAGCCCGCGTTTTGCGACGTGGTTTGAATCCTACCTTCAAACTCCCAAATAACTGAAAGCGATCCTGCGCGCGGATAGCGCGCCGGTAGTGCGTCTGCAATCAGCGTCATATGCAGAAGGGACAGGCGACCAATCTGTCGCCTGAGAAAGAAACACAAATGTCAGAACCCGTCTATCACCGCCTCAATATTTTCGGCCCAGACTTGGTTACCGCAGCAGCAGACGAAATCATGAAGATGGTGCCCCGGATACCGTATGGAGTTACGCCCCAGGGTGGAACACCATGTTTGTTGTTTGTTTTTATAGACGCCCAACAAACCTATTTGACTCCGGCACAACGGCAAGCGATCGCGAGCAATCTGAAAGCGGGACGTCCCTTAGTTGGCGTTATCTTCCTCGACAAACGGGATAACCAATGGACCTCCTGTCCGGCAGGAGATGAGCATTGTCGTGAGCCTTACGCTCAGACACGGCGTCGTGAAGCATTCCATCGATTCATGGAGGGAAAAGTCAGGGTTGACGGCAGCCATGATTGGGGTGTCGGCGGTGCCATCAATACAAGTGTCCTCCGCCTTGGCTCCATCAACCTGAGAAATTATTTACCAAGAAGGAGAGACGAGCAGTGAAAATCGGACGCAACGATCGCTGCCATTGCGGCTCTGGCAAGAAGTACAAAAAGTGCCACGAGCGGTCGGATGAAACCAGCCGCCGAGAGGCGAATGAGCAATGGGTTGTCGAGATAAACGGACGGAATGTCCTTTGCTCGAAGGCGGACATGAACGATTTCGACAAGGAGCGGAATCTCGCCATGCATGAGGCTGCTCATACCATCGGTTATTGGATCATGGGACTCCCCATCGACTTCGTGCA
The DNA here is from genome assembly GCA_963773675.1 of uncultured Acidobacteriaceae bacterium. Taxonomy (GTDB): domain Bacteria; phylum Acidobacteriota; class Terriglobia; order Terriglobales; family Acidobacteriaceae; genus Sulfotelmatobacter. The sequence continues at coordinate 1,930 of CAVZCG010000022.1, read as the reverse complement.
ATTCAACGACGACCGCACTGATAAAAACGTCCACGCCGATAAACTGGCGGCTGTGACAGTTGGCGGCGGGCGGGTCCCAGACATTATGGCTCTGCCAATCGGGGAGCGTACAGTCGTCGCACTGCAACAAGCCTTCGTGACTCTAGCGGGCGTGTTTGGAAGTACCGATGCGGCAAGCGAGAATCCCCTTCGCAGAGCCGAGACCGACGATCATCTGTACCAGGCGGGCTCGAAACTAATCCACATTGCGGGCATGACACAGGAAGAAGCCAAGGAGCAGGTATGTCGGCTTGTCCCCATAGTAACTGAGTGCTTTGACGACAAGGCGATCTGGAATATGGTCAACATCCTCGCCACGATCATCCAAAAGAAACGCCGCCTCGAAGGTGCGGAAGTCCTCGACATCATCAATCAAACCTACTCCGCTTGCAAAGCTGCCGCAGCCGAGGGCAAAGTTGTGGCTTTAAGAGTAGTAGAGGAAGCGTAATCGATGCCACAACAATGCTGAGTAATCGGCCGTCGGCGCCGATTTTGTTCGGTAGGTAGTAGTCGTTCGCTGGATCCCTCTACCTGGGAGGTCTGCCTTATGTTGATGATGGGAACGGCGGGCGCCAGTCGGGGTTGTTCGGGGCGCTTTAGTAACCGGCCCGGTGTTACGAAGCCAGAGTTTTTCTCCAAATTTCTAGAGATTCTTGCCTTCGCGCGGGTATCATAGAGGGCCCCCAAGCTCGTCCCGTGGCTCAATTAGCGTCTGCGACCGACGGATTCAGGTGTTATGAGGAGGAGTGAAACGTGATCCCAGAGCCCATAAGGATTGACGAGTTGCCGTGGGAGCTTAAAGTGAACGGCATTCCTGTGCAATCTGTGCAGATCCGGAGCGTTCCTGCCTCGGACGATTTTCAGATTCTCATGACGGATCCTCAACTCGGAATGTTCTCGCTGACCAGCGCGTTCGAGCTGGAGATAAGAGAACAGGATTTCTGGCAGCCTTTGACACTGGAGCAGTTGACGAGAACCCTTACCGAGCGCAGCGAATTCTTGCAAGCTGAGGACCTACCAAAGGCCTCCGAGATGGCAGAGCGCCGGCTGTTTGACCGATTCGATGACCTCGATATTCCACACCGCAGCTCGCCCAGGGTGGGCAAAATCACAGGACATGTCCGCTGCGTAAAGCGTGTTCAGGCCGTCTTCTATGAGGCTGCAATACCCCATCAGGTTTCAGGGACGGTGTTTCTGGTTCCAGACGCCGCCCAGGCGCGAATCGTCCTGATCCACGCCGGCTTTCAACAAAGCACCATTTCGCCGGGCGCCTTACTCGACCCCCGAGCCAATTGTGCCGTTCATCTCATCGAACGTCCTCGCTCTTGCGGAAGGTCGCGCAGAAGGGACTCGAACGACGAGTTCGAAAGCTCAAAGCATGAGGGTGACTGACACCAACGCTTCGAGATAATCCTAAGGAGGAACGAAATGGAACTCATTCGTAACAAGCACGGGAAGCTACAGGAGTGATCCGCGAGCTCGCGGGCGGGCGCGAGCGGCTGTACACACCGACTGGAAAAGCAGTCGCTGACTATGATTCGGCGACTCGGGCGACATACGACACCGACCGTCACAGAATTGGAACCGGCAACCGGCTGGCGGGCCTGGTCGAAGACGAAGAATAGCCCGACATTGGTAGCACAGGAACGCCAGGGCACACATGCTAGGTTAAGACGGAGTTCCCGAATCAGGTTCCGCTGCAGATCAGCCGAGGTCGATGAGGGATCTGTCGTCGCTCTCGCAGTTCCACGGGATTGCCGACGAGAGCCTGATCAGGCTTGCGAAGCGCAGGACTGGGCTTAAGGTTGTAGACCGCTGGGTCGCCATCGCCCTGATACTGTGTAATGCGTACCGATCCCTATGCCTGGTTTCAGGCTGCGACCACGCTGGG
>CAVZCG010000021.1:0-19226 GCA_963773675.1 uncultured Acidobacteriaceae bacterium | reverse complement strand
GCACGTTGAACGAAGAGTGATGTACGGCCTGCACGGCCGCAGCGAGTTCAAGCAGTGAACTTTCGGCAGTCAGCGACGACCAGTTTGAGGAGAGGTTAACATGCCAGTTTTCACATTTTCCGGCAAGGATGCTTCCGGACAAAAAATTTCCGGGGAACGGACCGCGCCCAACAAACAGGCGCTGGGACAACAATTGCGACGCGAGCACATTACTCCGGGCGCAATTCGCGAAAAGGGTAAAGAATTTTCGATGCCCACCTTCGGCTCCGGTAAGGTCAAGGTCAAGGACATCGCGATCTTCTTCCGCCAGTTCTCGGTCATGATCGATGCTGGCTTGCCCCTGGTGCAGTGTCTGGAAATTCTGGCGGCCAATCAGGAGAGCCAATCTTTCCAGAAGACGCTGACCGGGGTGCGCACTACCGTGGAAGGTGGCGCCACGCTGGCCAATGCGATGCGGCAGTATCCCGTCGTCTTCGACGACCTCACCACCAACATGATTGAAGCCGGTGAAACTGGCGGTATTTTGGACGTCATTCTTCAGCGCTTGGCCACCTACGTGGAGAAGGCCGTGCGTCTGAAAGCTGCTGTGAAATCGGCGTTGATTTATCCCGTCGCCGTCGTCAGCATTGCAACCCTGATCGTCGGTGCGCTGCTCAAGTGGGTGGTGCCTATCTTCTCCAATCTGTTCGCCGGCCTGGGCGTTACGCTTCCTCTCCCCACGCGTATTGTCATGGGATTGAGCGCATTCGTGCAGGGCTTCTGGTGGGTCTTTATCGCTGGTGCGGTTGGAATTGTCTTCGGCATGAAGCAGATCCGCAAGCACCCGCGTGGCCGCTACTACTTCGACAAGGCGCTGCTTAAGATGCCGATTGTCGGAACCCTTCTTCGCAAGATCGCGGTAGGCCGCTTCACCCGAACGCTCGGAACCCTGATCACCTCGGGCGTGCCCATTCTGGAAGGCTTGGCCATTACCGCCAAGACTTCTGGCAATGCGGTTCTGGAAGAGGCGTTGATGAAAGTGCGGAAAGCCATCGAAGAAGGTCGAACCATCGTGGATCCGCTCCGGGAGTGCGGTGTATTTCCCAACATGGTTACGCAGATGATCGGAGTGGGCGAAGCTACCGGCGCCATGGACAACATGTTGCAGAAGATCGCTGACTTCTACGAAGAGGAAGTCGACGCCGCAACGAAAGATATGCTGGCGATGTTGGAGCCGGCCATCATCGGCGTTCTCGGCTTCACTATCGGTGGCATCGTGATCTCGCTCTACATGCCGCTGTTCGCCATGATCGCCAAGTTGGCGGGCTAGAAAATAATCGGGAGGGAGGTCGGGCTCGCTTCGCATCGGCGACGGCCTCTCGTCCAGAACTGAGTTGGGTCTTAGGTCTCAGGTTTTTGCCTAGAACCCTAAGACCTAAGACCTACCGCGGTTCACAACACGCGGTAGTGGTTGTTTCGAATTACTGGGATTCGCAATGCAATCGACGTTTGACGAGCGGAATTGGCTGGCTTGGCTGGTCAAAGTACGGATCCTGATCCTTACCTTCCTGCTTGCCATCCAGTTAGCCGTAGCGCATCTCACCCCGACACCGTTTCCCCTGCGTCTGTTCATCGGCACCATGGTTTTGTGGTTTGCGCTCTCCATCTTCTACGCGCTGCTGCTCTCGCTTTGGGATGAACACCGCTTGCAGGCCACGTTGCAGGTTTTGACCGACCTGGTCATGGTCAGCCTGGTGGTGCATCAGACGGGAGGCTGGGACAGTTCGCTGAATTTCCTCTACCCGCTGGTCATTATTGTGGCCAGCATTCTGCTTCCGCGAATATGGGCGCAGCTGGTTGCCGCACTCGCTTTCATCCTTTACGGAACGGTGCTGGAACTCAACTACTACGGGGTCGTGAAGTCGTACTGCACCACGCATCCGGGATTGAAGGCGCTACAGGCGATCATTTTCGTGAACCTGTTCGCCTACCTTGCCGTCGCCTACCTCGCCGGGCTTCTGAGCACAAAACTGCGCCAGGCGCGGGTGCAATTGAAGCATGCCAGCGGTGCTCTGGAAAATCTCCAGATTCTCCATGAGAACATCATTCAGTCGATCAGCAGTGGATTGATCACTACCGGTCTTGATGGCCACATCACCCTGGTGAACAACGCCGCACAGAAGCTTCTGGAGTGTGCGCCGGGCCAATTGGTGGCGACTCCGGTCGCCAAACTTTTCCTGGACCCTCTGCCCAACGCTGAGTCGCAGCAGGCGCACGCCGAAGTTCGATTCGACGCGGGAAACGGATTCCGTAAAACCTTGCGCGTAAGAGTGGCCACGCTGAACCTTCCGGAGGGCGGCACACTTGGTTACGTGTACGCGTTGGACGACCTTACCGAGATTCGCCGTCTGGAACGCGAAGTCCGCATGCAGGACCGGCTGGCGGCCGTGGGCAGGCTCGCCGCGGCCATTGCCCACGAGATCCGTAATCCACTTACTTCCATCGCCGGCTCGGTCAGCATGCTCTCGGCCATACCGGACATGAATCAGGAGCATCGTCAGCTCCTCGACATCGTTACCCGCGAATCACAGCGCCTCAACGGGATCATCACGGATTTTCTGGCTTACTCCCGCGGCAAACAATATCGCTTCGAAAAAGCCGACCTCGTTCCCCTGCTGGAAGACACGCTCACTTTAATGCGGCACCGGATGACAGCGGAAAATACCGGCATCGAGATAGAGAGCCGATTCGCCGTCCGCGAAGCCTGGACGCTCGCAGACGGCGACAAGATCAAACAGGTTTTCTGGAATTTTGGAGAGAACGCGGTACGCGCCATGCGCGACGGCGGCACCCTGCGCGTCGCCCTCGAACGTCTGGGAGACGACTGGCAGGTGAGTTTCGCGGACACCGGCACCGGAATGACTCCGCAGCAGACTGAGAAAATTTTCGAGCCTTTCCAATCCAACTTCGAAGGCGGCACGGGGCTTGGCCTGGCTGTCGTTTATCAGATCGTGCAGGCGCACGAAGGCAAAGTCTGGGCTCGTTCAAAGCCTAATCAGGGCACCACCTTCGTCCTGCGGCTGCGGCGCCTCGACGCGGAACGTTCTTCCACGGAATCCCCTGCATCGGAAAGTTTTTCTGCCTCCGCCTTGCAAATGCCAGCACCCGCGCCTTTGGCGGCCGCTGCTGGAGAAGGGAGGCCGCGTGGCTAACATCCTGGTCTGCGACGATGAGCGCTCTATCTGCGAAATGCTCGATATTGCCCTGCGGCGCGACGGACACCGCGTCGAAACCGTGCAGTCTGGCCAGGCCGCCAAGAACAAGATCGACGGCAATCTTTACGATTTGATCATCACCGATATCAAGATGCCGAATATCGATGGCATCGAAGTTCTGCGCCACGCGCATCGCGTTTCGCCCGACTCCCCGGTGATTCTTATCACCGCGGTGGATGACTACGAAGCCGCAGTGCAAGCGGTAAAAGCCGGGGGAGCGTCCGATTACATTCGCAAGAGTCCCGGCCTGGTCGATGAAATCCGGCTGGCCATCAGCCGCGTCCTGGAAAAACTCACTCTCAGCAAGCAGAACTTCGCCCTGCGGCGCGACGCCGCTTCGCACAATTCTCTCGATAACATCATCGGCTCCAGTCCAGCCATGGAGAAGCTCAAGCACACGGTGCGCACAGTCGCGTCCACGGCCAGCACCGTTCTGATTCACGGCGAGAGCGGTACCGGTAAAGAGTTGGTAGCTCGCGCGGTGCATATCTGCTCGCCTCGCGCCACCGAACCCTTTGTCTCGGTGAACTGCGGCGCTTTTCCTGAGACTTTGTTGGAGAGTGAACTCTTCGGCTATTTGAAAGGAGCTTTCACCGGGGCGACGCAGAACAAGCGCGGCCTGTTCGAAGTTGCCGGTGGCGGCACGATCTTCCTCGACGAAATCAGTGAAATGACGCTGGCCATGCAGGTGAAACTGCTGCGCGTGTTGCAGGAGCGGAGCGTGCGGCCGGTCGGCGGCACCAGCGAGATTCCTATCGATGTGCGCGTCATCGCGGCCACCAACCGTGATCTCGACAAGGCAGTCGCGGAAAATCTTTTCCGCGAGGATCTTTACTACCGCCTCAGCGTGATTCCCATCCGCGTGCCCGATCTGCGTGAGCGCCGCGAAGACATTCCGCTGCTGGCGAATCATTTTCTGAAGAAATACGCTGCCGCCGCGAACCGAAGTATCCTGCGCCTGCACAAAGATTCGCTGGACGCTCTTTGCGATTACGAATGGCCCGGCAATGTCCGCCAACTCGAAAACACCATCGAACGCGCGGTTGCCCTTGAAATGACCGACGAATTGCACATCGAGTTGCCCGCGGAACGGCCGAAAGCTCGCGCCGCAGCGGCAGGAGTTTCTGGAAGTATGTCCGATATAGCCCCCGGCTCAGTGCTGCCGCAAGGCGTGGGCATGGAGGTTTACGTGGCCGGCATCGAGCGTAACCTGCTGCAAAGTGCTTTGGACCACTCGAACGGAGTGCAGACAAAAGCGGCCGACTTGCTCGGCATCTCTTACCGCTCCTTCCGGCATTTGATGAAGAAGTACGAGCTGTAAGAACGCTTCTAGCTGCTGGCTCCTGGCTTCTTGCGCACCAGACCATAAAAAGCGAGCTGCGAGAAGCTAGGAGCCGCCCTTCTTCAACTGCTGCTTCCATCCCAGCACTCTCGCCTTCGCTCCTTCAGCCTCGGCTTCAGGAATCATCCCTTTTTTCTGATAGAGCACCGACAAGCTGGTATGGGCGAGCACGTCATCCGGATCCAGTTCCGTGATCTTGTGCGCCACTTCGATCGCTTCATCGTAGCGCTGCAGGTCTTGCAGCGCGCGGGCCAGTCCGTGCATGGCCTCGGTGAAGGCGGGATCGGCGGCGATGGATTCGCGATAAGCGGCAACCGCCTCTTCCAACTTCCCATCCGCCATCAAATCGAGCGCGGCATAGTAGTGGTCTTCGGCCTGTTGGCGGGCGTTTGCGTCGGACATTTGCAGGAATTCTCTAGCAGAGACGAGATTCTAACATGGTCGAGTCTCCAGACTTATGGTGAGGCGAACCCGCTCTGCGCATAGTCGAGGCGAGCCTTTGTGGTTATGATGCTTCCATGCGCCATTCGCTCCGCTTTCTCTGGAACGCCACCAAAGGCCACCGTCTCGCTCCCTGGCGAAGTCCCTATCTCTTATGGCGCATCGAGACCTACTGCGGCGTCAAGATGACGCAGATTGGCTTCCTGGAGTTTTGGGAATTTATGTGGCGGGAGCGCACCAGTCTTTGGCGATTTTTAAAGTGGACGGGCGAGATGGAGCGCTACGCTCACCCCAAGCCGAAGAGCCTCTAGTGCGTAATCCCGCTTTGCCGGCCTACCCACCAAAAACCACGCGCGTCCCCGTGGAAGGCATGATGAGCTTTTGCGGCATCTCACGTTGGATCGCCATCATGGTGCGAAAGCCGGTACAGTGCATGGGAATCAGATAGTCGGGATTGATTTCTTTCAGGGCTTCCACGGTCTTGCTGATGATCTCATCGGGATATGGGGCCAGGTGCCACCCGCCAACTACGGCGTGCACCTTCTCGATGCCGGTCGCCTTCTGAAGCTGGCGGACAGAGTTGATAATACCCGCATGCCCACACGATGAGATGACGACCAGGCCTCGGTCCTTCACGTTGTAAGCGGTCGCGTGTTCTCCCCAAAACATGTCCTTCACCAAGTCCCCCGGCTTGGCTTCAATCTGAACCGCACCGGTAGGGAAGTGCATGGTAGCCTCGCAGCCGGAGCCGGTTGCACCCGCTTCGAGTCGAGCTGCCGGCGGAGAGGTCTCGAAATCGGTGATCCGCGGAATATGACCTGAGGTGATCGCATGGCCCATCACCGTGGTCGGCTCCTCCGCGAGCATGACCTTCAACCCTCGCGCTTCCAGCTCATCACGCTTGAGCTCACCATAATCGAGCTTCTTCCCCTCCGGTGTGAGGACCCAGCGATGGCAGAACGTATCATGCCCCCCAGCATAGAGGGTGAGCCCTGGTTTGGCGTGTCCTTGGAGGCTCGACGCCACGTTGAGCAACCCTCCGTAATGGTCCACGTGACCATGGCTGATGATCAGTGCATCGGCCTGTGCGGGATCGACTTTCAACCCTTGGTAGTTGTTTGTAAGTGTGCGTGGCGTGAGCGCAAAGTCCAGCAGTATCTGTTTTTGCTCCGCCCCTCGGAACGATTGCAGATGAAAGGCTAGTCCATGCTCTGATAGCAGCATCACGTCCGAGCCGTAGGGGAAGGGCAAGGTATTTCGTGTGACGGTGACGTTGCCGATCTTCCCACCCTTGGCGAAGATGTCATAAATGTTGTCTACCAGGTTGGTCACGATTAGCTGGTCTACGGTAGGAACTTCTCTGGGAGCAGCCAATAGGCTCCCAAACCGGCCTGTACCGCCCAGCAAGACCGTCCCGCCTGCAATCGCTCCGAGCTTCAGGAATTCGCGTCGGTGCATACTCGACCTGGACTGATGATTGGGAATTTCCGTTTTCGTTCCCAACAGCCCAACACTATACAACCACCGAGGGATTTTTTGGAATCGAGCTACGCGCCCTTGCCGGCCGCGGCAGCCTCGCCCAGGACGATGCTCACATCGGTTCCTTTGCTTGCTCCCGTCAACTGAGCGGCGGCCGCGCGATTGGCAGCGATCTCCAGGAACCCCATACTGCCGAGAACGCCGAAAACCTCGCCCGGCGCGCCCTCAGCATAGGCATTGTGGATTTCAGTAATCTCGCGGCTTCCCACTACGATCTTGAATCCCGTGGCCTCGGCTCCGAAAAGCATGGGAGCATCCTGCGGCGTGATGTTGGTGATAAGGTTTCCAAACTTGTCAACTTTCAAAATGACTCCGCGCAACCGGTTGGCATCGACGGCTTTCGGCTTGGGGGCCGCAAAGCGTACGTACTCCTCAACCTCTTCGCCAAACTTCAGAGTATCGACTTCTTTGGCTAAGTACGCCGCCACGGGAGCAAAAATATCTCGCGCATGAAACGTATTGCTTACCGGCTGCAGAAAATAATGTTCCGAGGTGATGTGCCGCACATGCATCCGCTCCTCACGCGCGTACACCAGCGAAAGTACGCCATTGTCCGGCGCCACGAAATGATGTTTGTCGCTCGACGCCAGAATTGGCCGCCGCGCGGTTCCGACACCCGGATCTACCACCACCACGTGCACGGTTCGGCTGGGGAAGTAGGAATAAGCCTGCGAAATGGTGAGCGCTCCATCCAGCACGTCAAAGGCCTGCACGGAATGGCAGATATCGACGATCTCCGCCTCCGGCACAATATCCAGAATGACGCCCTTCATGACGCCTACAAAGTGATCGTTGGTGCCGAAGTCGGTGGTGAGAGTGATGATGGGACGATACGCCAAGCTTACCTCGCCAACGGGAGACAGAATCTCCCCAGAGAATCGAAAGTAACCGCTCTGTGGAGCGTCGTCAAGACACGGAGGTAATAAGAAGAAGTGGTCAGTGTTACTCGATATGAATGTCGCCGGAACCTGTGCGCACCGTCAGCAGCGGGCCCCCGCCGCCCACTTTTCCAACGATCTGCTTGCGCATTTCCTGCACCCGTCCTTGTACGGTCATGGTGATCGCTGGAGTGACTTCCATGCTGCCGGAGCTGGTGGAAAGGTTGGCGTCAAAGGCCGCATTCGCAGGCAGCCGGACGTGCACATTCCCCGATCCCGTTCTAATTTCCCACGTACCTGTCTGCGTACCCTCGCCCGTGATATCGCCGCTTCCTGCCTCCGCGTGAAATGCGCCCTGAATGCCGCGAGCCGTAATGTTGCCGGAGCCAGTATGCAGATCAACGTCTCCCGATCCAGTTTCTTCCACTTCGATGTCGCCGCTGCCCGCGCCGCCTCGTATCGCCCCTGCAATCTCGCGCGCCCGCACGTCTCCCGATCCCGTGTGCAACTGAATTTCACCCGTAACCCGCGAAAGTTTCACATCTCCCGATCCACTCTGCAGGTCGACGTTGCCACGAATCCCCTCAATCGTCTGGTCTCCCGAGCCGCTTCGCGTGCGGATGGTTGTATCCGCCGGCACGGTGATTTCGTAATCCACCGAAATGTCGTGGGCGTTTACATAATCGATGCGGATACTGTTTCCCTCCTGCCGCAATGGAGGATGCTGTTCGATGTCGCTGACATCGGTGTGCCGGTCTCCGAACAGCCAATGATCTCCCACGAAGATCTTCCCGTGGATCGAGACCGACCCCGCTGGCCCGCTGCGCACCGTGATATCGCCGGAGTGGGTTTCGACTTCCAGATCGACCGGCCCGCTCACCGAAAACGTCTTATCGAATGTCCCCTGCGGTGTAGAGGCCATTACAAAGGTCGAAGCCAGCAGTACAACCAGCACGGTCGCCAGAAATGAAGATCGCGCCGGAATCGAAGACGAAATACGGCAGATGACTTGATTCTTCATGTCGTAGCCACTCCAGCTTGTGTGGTTTCCGTGGAGCACTTACATTCGAGGCTCCAGGTTTCAGATTTCGAGCCGTCACTGCGGGGTGACACCTTCTGCGAGCAATAGGCGGCTGTGGGTTGCGCCTTGCCGGATCCCTCTGATCGCGGTATAGGCCGGCGAATCGTACCATTCACGCGCTTTCTCCACGCTGTCAAAAGCAATGACCACGAAGTACCCCTTGGGCGGTTCGCCCTCGAGAGCCTGGACCTTGCCGCCGCGAACCATATAGCGGCCATCAAAAGACGCCATGATTTGTGGCGCCTTCGCGCCATATTCTTTCAAGGCAGTGGGATCCGTCACTTCGATTTCAGCGATCACGTAGCCAGGTGCGGTCTTTGCTTGCTCTGCATGAACTGCCATGGCGCCCGCAACGCCGATCACTATGCCAGCCAGCACCCCCAGCGCCGGCTTGAGATCCATTTCCATAGGCCTTCCCCCATGAAGATGTCTGCCCTACTGCAGCACGACCTGATCGCCCTCTTTCAACCCGCTGAGCACTTCCGTCTTCGCGCCATTCGAGATTCCGATGTTCACCGCGACTTTATCTTTGCCGTCTTTCCCCTTCGGATCAGGAATCTCTACCGATGCTTTCTTATCTTTATCGTAAAGAATCGCGCCTTCCGGAATCTGCAGCACGTTCTTGTGTTCTTCCAGGATGATTTCGGCGTTCGCGGTCATCTCAGCCTTCAACTCGCCGCCAGGATTCTGAATCGAAACCCGCACTTCGAACGTGGTGACGTTATCCTTCTCCACGCCCATTGGAGAAATCTTCGTTACCTTGCCGGTAAAAGTCTTGTCCTTGAACGATTCCACTTTGATCCGCGCCGGCTGCCCCAGATACACCTTCCCGATGTCGCTTTCGTCCACCTTGCCCTTCACATAGACTTCGCTGGTATCGCCCAGCGTCATCACCAGCGTGGCCGAAGAGCCCAACACTAGAATTGAGCTCACCGCATCGCCCATCTCCACATCGCGCGAGAGCACGATGCCATCGATCGGCGAAACAATGTCGGTATAGCTGAGCTGCTCCTCCAGTTGCGTCAGATTCGCCTGATCCTGCGCCACCTGCGCCTTGGACTGCGCGATCTTCGCCTTCAGCACGGTCACCTGCGCCTTGGCGACATTCTGCTTGTTCAGCGACATCTCATAATTCTTTTCGGCATCGTCGAGCGCCGAAGCAGAAACCACGCCATCCTTCGCCATGCCTTCGGCGCGGTCGTAGGCGCGTTTCAGCAGCGGAACATCCGGCCCTTCGGCATCGACTTTGGCGCGCTCGTAGTCGGCCTGCGAACTGGTCAGGTTGGCTTGGGCCGCATCCAAAGCCGCCCGCGACTGCGCCACCTGCGCCTCGATTTCCACCTTGTCGAGCTGAGCCAGCAACTGTCCCTTCTTCACTCGATCGCCGTAGTCGACCAGCAACTTCTTCACGATTCCGCTGGCCTTTGACTTCACCTCGACCTTGGTGATGGGCGTGACCTTCCCGGTCGCCACCACGCTCTTGGCGAGGTCACCCTTTTCCACCTTCGCCAGCTTTGTGGGGTCAATCTTGGTGCCTCCTCGCGTGGCCGCGAAGACGCCAATCGCGATCAGCAGCACAATCGCCAGCCCGATGCCGCCATAAATAAACAGTCTGCGACGTTTCTTCTTATTATTTCCGTTTCCGTTCACAACCGCCTCCTGAATCAACCTGGAAGATACATCAGTGCTGCTTTCACCTGTTGGTACGCGCCTGACTGTTATTTTGTTCCCGGGATTTCCAATCGAGACAGACGATTGGGCCAAAATGCTACTGAGACCGAAACGATGTGCTTACCTCAAGTTAGACCCTGGGATTGCAAAAACGGTAGCCTGCCGCGCCCAATTTTTCCCAAGCTTGTAACTCAGATGGTGCTTTGTGAAGTCGGGGCTTTCCAATCTCGGCGCAGCCCCTCAAAATTCCGCAAACCCCTTTGGAATGCTAGAATTGCCCATCAGAATTGCGCCTAAATGATCGCCTTCGTGCTGCTTCGCGTGCTGCTGATCCTTCTTCTGGTGGCTGCAAATGCGTTTTTCGCGGCGGCGGAATTCTCCCTGGTCAGCGTTCGCGACACTAGAATTCAACAGCTCATCTCCTCCGGCCGCATCGGCGCCCGCATCGTGCAGCGCCTGCATCAGCATCTCGACGAAGTCGTCAACGGCGTCCAACTCGGCATCACCATGGTCAGCCTCACCCTGGGCTGGATCGGCGAGCCCATGGTCGCCCAACTCGTGGGCTCGCTTCGCTTCGTCCAACAGATCCCGCACGCCGCTGTCTATGCGCACGGTGTCGCCATCGTCATCGCCTTCAGCCTGATCACCTACCTGCACGTTCTCCTTGGCGAACTCGTTCCTAAAACTCTTGCCCTGCAGCGTGCCGAGCAGATTGCGCTTGCCGTGGCCGCCCCCATGGAAGCCTTCCTCACCATCACTCGCCCTCTGCTGTTTTTCATGCGCCGCTCCGGCGGCCTTGTCTTGCGCCTCTTCGGCGCACGCGAAACCCGCCGTGGAGGCGCCGTTCACTCTCCCGACGAACTCAAGCTCATCGTCACCGCCAGCCGACAGTTCGGCCAGATTCCTGCCTCGCAAGAGGAAATGATCCACAACGCCATCGAACTCGACAGCATCACCGTCCGCGAAGTCATGGTCGCGCGCCCTGATATTTTTTCCCTTCCCTCGGATCTCCTCCTCGACGAAGCTCTCAACCGCGTGGTCGAGGGCCAGCACTCGCGCATCCCGGTTTACGACCCACAACGCGGTCCCGAGCACATCGTCGGTGTCCTTTATTACAAAGAACTGGTTCGCTGGGTGCGCCTCCGGCTGGTGAATCTTGGACAACCCGTAGCCTCGCGCATCGCCCGCATGCAGATCGGCCACATCATGCATGACGTGCTCGTCGTTCCCGAAACCAAGGTCTTGTCCGAACTCCTGGACGAATTCAAAGAGCGCCGGCGTCACCTCGCCGTCGTCGTCGACGAGTTTGGTTCAACCGCCGGCGTAATCACGGTAGAGGACATCCTCGAGCAACTGGTTGGCGACATCGAAGACGAATTCGACGTCTCCCCGCCCGAGCCCGCATTGGCCGACGAGTCGGTTCTGGTCCTCGAAGGTTCGGTGAATATTCTCGACCTCGAAACCCAGCACGGCCTGCTGCTGCCCCGCGACGCCGGATTTGAAACCCTCGCCGGATTCGTCCTTGCCCGCCTCCAGCGCATCCCCTATCTCGGCGAGTCTTTCGAGTACGAAGGCCACCGTTACACCGTGGAAGCCATGGAAGGTCACCGCATCGCAAAAGTGAAAATTGAAAAAATAGAAAATGTTGAAAATAAACCCGAACCCGCGAAGCAGGCGGGAGATTAAGAACCCGAATGTTAGATGTGGAGCGACAGCCGCCTCGGCTGTCCATTCGAAGCGAAGCTCGATCTTCGCACTCCCGCCATGCCGTCGGCTGTGCAGAGGATTTCCATCACCGTCCACGTGCACGAAAACTGGCCACGAACCACTGACCACTAGCCACTGATCCATGTCCAAGGCCCTCCTCCAACGTGTCCTCTACACCCTCCCAGTCATCTGGCTGGTCGTGAGCCTCGTCTTCCTGCTCATCCATCTGGTCCCCGGAGATCCCATCCAGCAGATGCTCGGCGAAGGCGCACCGCCCGCCGATATCCAGGCCACTCGCCACGCCTACGGTCTTGATGCCCCGCTCGGCGAACAATACATCCACTACTGGAAGGGAGTTCTCCACGGCGACCTCGGCCCTTCCTTCCGCTACAACCAAAGCGTGACCCGCCTGCTCACCCAGCGCTATCCCTACACTCTGCAGCTAACGCTGGCTTCGCTGTTCGTCGCCATCATTCTTTCAATCCCCGCCGGCGTGCGCTCCGCCCAGCGCCGCAACCGTTGGGACGATCGCTTGCTATCCATCGTCAGCCTCTTCGGCCTGTCGTTTCCGAACTTTGCCCTTGGACCCATCCTGATTCTTCTCTTCGCCATCAAGCTGGGATGGCTCCCCGTCTCCGGCGCAGGCTCATTTGCCAACCTCGTCCTTCCCGCCATCACCATGGGAGGAGCGCTCGCCGCCATCCTCACCCGCATGGTCCGCACCTCCATGCTCGAAGAGCTTAACCAGGACTACATCCGCACTGCCCGGGCCAAAGGCCTGCCCGAGCGCACCGTCGTCTATCGCCACGCCCTGCGCAACGCCATGATCCCCATCATCACCGTCCTCGGCCTGCAATTCGGCGCGCTCTTAGCCGGCGCCATCGTTACCGAAACAATTTTCTCCTGGCCCGGCATCGGCCGCCTCACCATCCAAGCCATCTCGAATCGCGACTACTATCTGGTGCAAGGCTGCATCCTGGCCATCGGATTGACTTATGTCGCGGTGAATTTCCTGACCGATGTGCTGTACTCCGTGGCGAACCCGAGGATCAGGCAGTAGGTCCCCCCAACTGCATAGGTCCTTCGCGCAAAGAACGCGCTCAAACGGGCCGGTTTTCCACCGCCGCAAAGTTCACCCGTTACTGACATGCGTCCCTAGGCTTGTCATCCTGAGCCCCGCGTGCTCCAGCGCGGTTGGAAGCCACCACGCGAAGGACCCATGTATTTTGTCTACATCATGACGAACCGCTCAATGACCCTGTACACAGGCGTCACCAACAATCTCATGCGGCGGGTGCGAAAACACAAAGCAGGAATCGGTTCGGGATTCACCGCGAAATACAAGCTCGACCGCCTCGTCTATTTTGAGCGCTTCGAAGATGTACACAACGCAATTGAGCGCGAGAAGCGTATCAAGGGCTGGCTGCGAATCAAGAAAATCGCGCTGATCGCGTCGATAAATCCGTCTTGGAGGGATTTGAGCGACGACTGGTACGAACGTCATCAATACCAGCCGCAAAGCGCATGGGAGAGAGCGACTAAGAAATTTAGAGGCGGGGCATGGCTGCCCCGCCTCCCATACAAACCAAACTACGCCGCCTGCATCATCTTCTTCATCCGTTCTTTCATGTCCTCGGGCGAGACATCTTCCACGTGAGTGGCGATCCCCCACAGATGTCCGAACGGATCTCGAATGAAGCCATTACGGTCCCCATAGAACTGATCCTGCACCGGCTTCAGAAGTTTCGCGCCCTCATCCGTTGCGCGCTTGACTACGCTGTCGACATCGGGAAGGTACACGTACAGGCTTACAGGGCTCCCGCCAACGGTGGCTGCGCTGGCATGCCCCTCCCCCATGCCGGGATTCTCCTCGGCCAGCATGATGTGTGAATTACCAATTTTCAGCTCGGCATGGCCGATCTTGCCGTCTGGGCCATTCATGCGAACGGTTTCCGTCGCTCCGAAAACTTTCTTGTAATACTCAATGGCCTGGGCAGCCCCCTTGATGACCAGGTACGGGGTGACGGAATTGTAATCCTTGGGAATATACGAGACTTTGCTCATGATTTTTCTCCTCAGAATAGGCTAGAGGTTGGTGGTTTGCGGCGCGCGTGCGGAGAAGCTGCGCGTCCCGGCACTGCTTGTATGAGAGCACAATTTGGGAAACGACTCAAGACCCGTCAGCCGGGTTAAGATTTCTCCATGTCCACAGCTGCCATCTCGCTCCGTAGTCGGGTCGCCGGAAATGCGCGCCATAATCCGCTGGCCGCAACCGGAGTCGTGTTGGTTATCATCTTCGTGATCTTTGCGGTCTTCGCTCCCTGGATCGCGCCGCAAGATCCCGCCGCCATCAATCTCCCCACACGACTCGACCCTCCATCTCACACGCACTGGTTCGGCACCGACGAACTCGGCCGTGACATTTTCTCCCGCATCATCTTCGGTGCGCGCATTTCCATGCTCGTCGGAAGCTGCGTCGTGCTTACCTCGCTTGCCCTCGGTCTCATCATCGGTTCCATCGCGGGTTATTACGGGGGAGGCATCGATCGCTTCGTCAACGTTGTCCTCATGAATGCGTTCCTGTCGTTCCCCGGAATTCTGTTGGCCATTGCCTTCGTCGCGTTCCGCGGTCCCGGCATCTTCAATCTCGTTTTGGCGCTTTCACTCGGCGGATGGGTTGGCTACGCTCGTCTGGTGCGCGGACAAGTCCTCGCTGCGCGCGAGCGCGAATTCGTTGAAGCCGCCCGCGCCCTGGGCGCAAGCGATCTGCGAATTATCGTGCGCCACATTCTGCCAAATATTATTCAGCCGGTCATTGTGCAAGCCGCCATCGGCATGGCGGGAGCAATTCTCGCCGAGGCCACCATGAGTTTTCTGGGACTCGGCGTGCCCCCGCCCACCGCTAGCTGGGGTGCGATGCTCAACGACGGCCGCGCTCATTTGTTTGATGCTCCGCACCTCGTTCTCTTCCCGGCGCTTGCCGTGATGCTGGCTGTGCTGTCATTCAACTTCATCGGCGATGCGCTACGCGACTATCTCGACCCGCGCTCTCGCATCGAAGCCGGACTATAGTCGTCAGTGACGAAATAGCTGCAACGATCTGAGAAACTCAGGCGGTCATACGCTTTCGTTCCGTCCGGGCTTTGTGAGAAACTGAGCGCTCAGAAAAAAAGGATTTCATGCCCGCAGATCAAGGTGTGTCGATCGCAGATCCCCGTCATGAACTGGTGCGGACTGAAAGGGGATTGGCTGACCGGTTGTTGAGCGAGCGCTCGCTCCTCGTACTCTGTGTTGTACTGGGCGCAATCCAGGTCTGGATTGTGCGATACGCAATGAATCAGGACGGGATGTCCTATCTGGATGTTGGGGACGCGTACTTCCGTCGCGATTGGGCCAATGCGATTAGCGGCTATTGGAGCCCAATGTACACGTGGTTCCTGGGGCTCGCACTATATGTGATGAAGCCTTCGATGTGGTGGGAGTGCATCACCGTCCACTTCGTAAATTTGATCATTTACGTTGGCGCGCTGTTCTCCTTTCGTTTTTTCCTTCATTCAGTGTTGCGCGCGCTCAGGGACAATGAGACAGAGAGCGCGGTCGACTCTCGGCCCTTGCCCGAATCCCTTCTCTGCGGGCTGGGGTACGGTATTTTTCTCTGGGCTTCGCTGGTGCTGATCGATGCCGGCGACATTACGCCGGATCTGCTGGTGGCGGCCTTCTTGTTCCTGATCGCAGGGTATCTGGTCGATCTGCGCTATCACGAGTCTTACGGAAAGTTCGCGATGTTCGGAGGCTTGTGCGGAGCAGCATATTTGAGCAAAGCGGCGATGTTCCCGATCGGATGCGGCATGCTCGCGATCTTGCTGTTCTCAGGCAGAATATCGCGGCGTCGCGTATTGGGAGTGTTGTTGGCAGGTGTGATGTTCGCGGTTGTGAGCTTGCCTTATGTTGCCGCTTTATCAAAACAGAAGGGACGACTTACCTTTGGAGACAGTGGGAGACTGGCCTATGCCAGCATGGTAAATCCCAACGTCCCGCAGAAGCATTGGCAAGGCGATCCACCCGAGGGCGGGATTCCGAAACACACGACCCGGCAGCTTCTCGATCGTCCTCCGGTTTTTGAATTTGCCGAGCCGGTCGGCGGAACCTACCCTCCCTGGTACGATCCGTCGTATTGGAATGAAGGAGCGCACGGGACGTTCCGGCTGCGGGCGCAGATTCGGGTTCTGGTGCAGAGTGCGCGGAACTATACAAAAATGCTGGTTCGTCAGATGGGACTGCTTGCAGGGAGTCCTTATCTTTATCTTCTGGGGTGGCGCGCCGACTCGAAAAGCGATCCTTGCCAGCTGGCCGCTGATCGCCGCCGCAGGCCTCGGCCTTGGCGCATACTCGGTGGTTCTGGTGAGGTCGCGATATATTGGCGGCTTCTTCGTGTTGTTGTTCGTTGCGATTCTGGCCGCTATTCGGCTACCAAGGAATACGCAGAATGCGCCCCTGACAAAATATGTGGCGGCGGGAGTGATGGCAACTATCTTGTTTTCGGTTGTAGCGCGTTTGGCGGAAACGGCCTACATGGCCAATACCGTCTATGCTGACGCCATGCCGAAGGACGAGCTAGGAGCGGCGGAGGGTCTACAACGCATGGGATTGCGCGCCGGTGACCCAGTGGCATCGATCGGTGATGGAACGGTCGACTACTGGGCACGCCTGGGACGCTTCAAGGTTGTGGCGGAAGTTTTTTCTCCGGAGGCTGGGCGTTTGCGGTTCTGGAGCGAATCGTGGGAACGCAGGAGACAGGCTTACGAATGCTTGAGACGCTCGGGAGCGAAGGCCGTCGTAGTTTGGGCTCCGCCAAACGGCGTCGATCCGGGCTGGCAGCAAATTGGGACAACGAATTACTACGCGTATTTTCTGGCGAAATAGTGCGCCAAGTCTCGACTTTCCAGTTATGATTCGGGAACTCACATTCGGCAGGAGTTCATCTTGGCAGTAGCCCCCAGAGCGGAAGCAAATTATCAGCCGGTTCCCATGCCGCTGAAAGAGCGGGAAACGGTTGAAGTCTCGGTCGTAATGCCGTGCCTGAACGAGGCTGAGACGCTGGAGACATGTATTGTCAAGGCTCGGCGCGCGTTACAGGAAGCGAACATTGCGGGCGAGGTGGTGATCGCGGACAACGGGAGCAGCGACGGCTCGGTTGAAATTGCAGAACGGCTGGGCGCGAGGATTGTAAACGTGCGCGCGAAGGGATATGGCAACGCATTGATGGCAGGAATCACAGCCGCGCGGGGCAAGTACGTGGTGATGGGAGACGCCGACGACAGCTACGATTTTGGACACATTCCACGGTTTGTTGAACGACTGCGAGCGGGCGCCGATCTGGTAATGGGCAACCGTTTCCACGGCGGGATTGAACCGGGTGCGATGCCGTTCTTGCACAAGTACCTGGGGAATCCGGTTTTGTCCCGGGTAGGGAAACTTCTGTTCAAGAGTCCCGTGGGAGATTTTCATTGTGGTCTGCGCGGTTTCAGCAAAGCTGCGTTCGAACGCATGGGGTTGCAAACTACGGGAATGGAATTTGCCAGCGAGATTGTGGTCAAGTCCAGTCTGCTTGGGTTCTCGATCGCGGAAGTGCCGACCACGCTTTCTCCGGATGGGCGGAGCCGGCGTCCGCATTTGCGGACATGGCGGGATGGATGGAGGCATCTGCGATTCCTGCTGCTCTTTAGCCCGCGTTGGCTGTTTCTGTATCCGGGAATCGCTCTGATGTTCATCGGGACGGTGCTCGGGCTGTGGCTGTTGCCGGCTCCCAGGGTTGTCGGGAATGTCACGTTTGACGTGCACACTTTGTTGTATGCTGCGGCCTTCGTGCTGCTGGGATTTCAGGCCATCGCCTTCGCTTGTTTCACCAAGATTTTTGCGATCTCCGAGGGACTGCTTCCACCCGACCCGCATTTGGATAAGATGTTTCGCTACATCACCCTCGAACTCGGGCTGGTAGTGGGCGGCGCGCTTTCAATTCTTGGCTTGGCCATCTCGACGTACGCCTTGCGCACCTGGGGTGTCAGACATTTCGGGCCGCTCGATATCTCGCACACGCTGCGTCTTGTGATTCCAGCCGTACTGTGTCTGATATTGGGCGTGCAAACCATCTTCTCGAGTTTCTTCCTCAGCATCCTGGGACTTCGGCATCGATGAGCAGCCCGGGGTTCGATCTTCACGCCGATAACTACGATGCGGAGCTGAACGAAGCGCTTTCGGTCAGCGGAGAAGACAAGCATTATTTCGCTAGCCGTCGAGTGCAGTGGCTGGCGCAATGCGCTGCAAAGCTGGGGGAAAGTCCGTCCCATATTTTGGACTATGGCTGCGGCATCGGCGATACGTCTGGTTTATTGCAAACCGCTTTCGCCGCCGAGAGCGTCATAGGAGTCGATGTTTCGCCACGCTCGATCGAGTTGGCTGCAAAACGGAACGGAACAACGGCCTGCCAGTTCAAGAGTTTTTCGGAGTACACCTGCCTCGAGTCTATCGACTTAGCGTACTGCAACGGGGTTTTTCACCATATTCCAGTCGGGATGCGAAGCTCCGCCGTTGAGTACATCTACACGCGCCTGCGTCGCGGGGGGATGTTTTCGTTCTGGGAGAATAATCCGTGGAATCCTGGCACCCGATACGTGATGGCGCAGTGCGTATTCGATCACGATGCCATCACGATTCCGCCGCCGCAGGCGAAGGCTCTGCTGCGGCACGAGGGCTTCGAGATTGTGCGGACGGACTACTGCTTTTTCTTTCCACGCTTCCTGGGCGCGTTGCGTTTTCTTGAGGCCGGATTGGCACGCTTTCCTTTTGGAGCTCAGTATCAGATTCTGTGCCGAAGGCCGTCACATTCGTGTTCCAGATAGACATGGCGGAAGGCAAAGGGAGCTTGGGTTTCCCCACAAATAATTCGCGGCCGATCGACAAGAGCAGCGAAGCTCAATCGCAATGCAGGTCGATACGGTGGTTCTTTCGCATTCTGGCCGTTTGCCTGGCGTTGGCGCGGATCGTGGCAGCTCGCAATACGATCGGTCCAGATCCCAGATCTTATATGGAACTGGCGCGTGCCATCCTCCGGCACGACTGGCCGATGGTCACCACCGGGCACTGGAGCGCCCTGTATCCCTGGCTGCTGGCCCCGTTGCTCGGCGTGGTGAAACCCTCGCTTCGTTGGGAATTTCCCGTCGCTCACGCATTAGCTTTTCCGATCTACCTTGTCTGCATCGCCGCCTTTGAGTTTTTCTGGACCTCTCTGCTGCGGTGCCGCGACGTGTCCTCTG
>CAVZCG010000020.1:0-169326 GCA_963773675.1 uncultured Acidobacteriaceae bacterium | reverse complement strand
CACCCGTCGATAATGACCTCTATCTTTGTGATTGTGCATTGTCTGACCTCAAATCCTGGTTATGCGGTTGGGCGATGTCTTCTAGCGTGCGGCTCGCGACTTGAGTTTGAAGAACGTAGGAATAGAAATTTGTTTTCAAAGCACGACTCAGAAAATCTCTCGCATCGGAATCCTTGCCCAGTCTGTGGTAGATCATGCCGGCATGAAAGAGCAGCAGCGAATCATTGGTATGCAGAGCAAGCGCCTTCTCGATTGCCTCAGCCGCTTCCTGGCACTTGCCATTTCTGTAGAGGACCCATGCCAGTGTGTCCCAGGTGTAAATGTCGTGCCGCACTTCTAATTCATTTCGCGCAAGCTCCAGAGCTTCAGGCAACTTGATTCCTCGATCCGCGTAGAACAGGGCCAGTTCCCGATTGGCCAGCACTTGATTTAATTTGCCGAGGTGTCCGATGTATTCGACCAGGTCATACTGCCGCTGACCTTCCTGGGCTCGTCCGGCTCTTGTATAAACGTCGCCCAACTCAGCGACGTACGCGGGAAACGGAATGATGGCAATCGACCGTTGATACAGCTGAATCGATTCGTCAAGTTTCCCTTGCGCAGCCCGCACTTTCGCCAGACCGGCGATGGAACGATAGTGATTGGGGACGGCTACGATGCCTGACTGATACGACAAATCGGCATTGCTCAAGTCTCCGGTTTGAAAATAGCGCTCGCCCAATTCGAAATACAGCCAGGCCAGATTTTCTCGCGGAATGTTAGCTTGCAGCGCTGCCGCAATCGCGCTGTTCATCAGCCGGATCGCTTCGGCCGAATCTCCGTGCAAAAAACGCAGATATGCCATGCGGCTGTCAATTGTGTATGCCACCGCCAAGGGGGACGAAGTCGCCCGGCCAAGAGACTGCGCAGTGTTATAGGCCGCGGCTGCCTCCTGGTAGTCGCCCATATCGGTGTAGGCATCTCCTTCGATGGCAAATGCCGATAGATTTCCGGAGCCGGTGCCGATCGCCTTTTGGGCATACCTGAGCGCATCCGAGAAGCGATGTTCGCCCATACACACCAATGCCATGTGAAGCAGAGGATCTGCGGCTCGAAAGTCCTGCGGCGTCAAAGCGAGCGCCTTGTCGAGCGTCTGCTCCGCTAGGTCGTAATAAGCAATGTCTCCGGTCTCCCTGGCTTTCTGAAAGAAGGCGAACCCCAGGCTGTCATATTCCGCAAAATCGCCCGGAGCTTGCTTCACATGATCTTGCAATGTCCGAATCTGCTGGTCCGTCTCCGAAATAGCGCCGAGGCGTTTCTCCTCGACTGAACCAAGAGCTGGAGTCTGGGACCATGCCGATGCGGCACAAAAGATCTGAAGCACAAGGAGCCACTTGGCCATTCCAGCCTCACAAGGTTGCAAATACCAAAGATTGAATAGCTAACGCTGTGGTTCCGACGCGGCGGCCACCGCCGCTCCTCTTGCAGCGAACCCACCAACACGATGAGTACGGGAGCAAGCGAAAATCGGATTTCTACAATCCTCGCCGTCGCCGATTTTGATCGACGGCAGCCGGGAAGAAGGGTAATCCGCAGGATTCGTTGAACAGGCTGCTTTGTGGACTCGGCTGGTCGAGCACGCCAGGCAATTCAAGTCAAAAGGGGAAGTGGGCTGAAAACTCATCGTCGGTCACGCACTTTCGTGATCCGAGTCACGGCAAGGTCGCTCTCCTTACCGGATACTTAAGTTGAAAGCGTGTGTCTCTGCGTCACACCTGGCCCCGGCTTTCGGGCCATAGCGAAGAGTGCTGGTTCTGCGAAAGGAGCGCCATGCACATACCGTCTCAGGAACGCCTCAGCGCGGGCGAGCGGGCTTTCATCGATCAGATCATCATCCACCGAACCGGCCATCCGGGCGCGCTGCTCGGCATTCTGGAAGCGGTGCAGGAGCACCAGCCCAACAAATATCTTCCCGCGGAAACGCTGGAATACATTGCGGCGCAGACGAAGATCGCGCTCTCGCGTATCTACAGTGTGGTTACCTTTTATGCATTGTTTAATCTGCAGCCGCAGGGTGACAACAGCATCTGCATCTGCCGTGGAACAGCCTGCCACACCAGAGGTTCGCGCAACTTGCTGCAGAGCGTTCGCCTAACGCTCGGCCTCGGTCTTGAGGATGCAAGCGAAGCCAGCGAAGAGGATAAGGCTTTGCTGACTACTGCCGACCACAAATTTACGGTTCGTACCGTAGCCTGCTTTGGGCAATGCGCGTTGGCGCCGGTGGTGGAAGTGAATCACCGCATTTGCGGCCATGTGAATGAACGCACTCTCCAACGGGAAATCAGCACGCTGGAGCGGGAGAGTTACTGATGCCTCGAATACAAGACATTGGCGCTTTCAGTGCCGCGCGGGAAGCGGGCCTGGCGAAACTGGTTCCTGCAGTGCCGCGAATCGGGATCGGTATGGGCACGTGCGGTCGAGGCAACGGCGCGGAAGGCCTGTATCACGCTTTCGCGGAGGCTATCGAGCGCAGCGGAACGAATGTGGTGCTGGCCAGCGTGGGATGTTTTGGCGCCTGTTTTCAGGAGCCGCTGGCAAACATACGTCTGCCCGGCTTTCCCCTGGTCATCTTGCATCGAGTGCAGGCCAACGATGCGGGACGCATTCTGAATGATGTAGCCAGCGGAAATCTTCCTCCCGATCTCATTTATTGCAAAGTGGAAGAGTGGGATCACATTACGGCGTCCATCAAGTATGGACGCGGTTATCCGGAGATTCCGCTCTGGAATGAGGTTCCCTTCTTCAAAGGCCAGAAGAAGATCGTGCTCCGGAATTGCGGCTTCCTGAATCCTGACGACATTGAAGAATACATCGCGATCGGGGGATACCAGGCGCTGTATAAGGTGCTGATTGACGGCAGACCGGAGAACGTGATCGAGCAGATCAAAGCCTCGAAGCTGCGCGGGCGCGGCGGCGCTGGTTACCTGACCGGCAACAAATGGGAGTTCATGACCAAAGCCAAAGCGGATCGCAAATTTATCATCTGCAACGCGGATGAAGGCGACCCCGGCGCATACATGAACCGCAACGAGATTGAGAGCGATCCGCATTCGTTGTTGGAAGGGATGATCATCGGCGGATATGTGATGGGCGCGAGCGAAGGAATCATTTATATACGCGCTGAATATCCGCTGGCGGTGCATCGCCTGCATCGCGCGATTGAGCAGGCGCGTGAATATGGATTGCTGGGGGAAAATATCCTCGGCCGGGGATTCAAGTTTGATATTGAGGTCGTAGAAGGCGCGGGAGCGTTCGTTTGCGGCGAGGAAACTGCGCTGATTGCTTCGCTCGAAGGTCAGGCGGGACGTCCGCGCCCGCGGCCTCCCTTCCCCGCGCAAAAAGGCCTGTGGGGATTTCCCACCAACATCAACAATGTTGAAACCTGGTATAACGTGGCGCCGATCGTGACCAAGGGTCCGGCATGGTTCAGCGAAACCGGGAGTCCGAAGAGTTCGGGGACGAAAGTATTTTCGCTGGTGGGCAAAGTCACCAGCACGGGCCTGGTCGAGATGCCGCTGGGCACGCCACTCAAGACCTTTATCTATGACATCGGCGAAGGTGGCATCGGCGGGCGTCAGATCAAGGCGGTGCAAACTGGAGGTCCTTCGGGTGGTTGTATCCCGCCAGAAATGTTTGATACGCCGGTGGACTACGAAAGCCTGGCGCAACTGGGCTCGATCATGGGATCCGGCGGCATGGTGGTGATGGACGAAGACAACTGCATGGT
The DNA here is from genome assembly GCA_963773675.1 of uncultured Acidobacteriaceae bacterium. GTDB lineage: Bacteria > Acidobacteriota > Terriglobia > Terriglobales > Acidobacteriaceae > Sulfotelmatobacter. The sequence continues at coordinate 165,560 of CAVZCG010000020.1, read as the reverse complement.
TGACGTGGCGCGATACTTCGTCGAGTTCACCCATTCGGAATCGTGCGGCAAGTGCATTCCTTGCCGTGTGGGATTGAATAAGTCTCTGCGGATTCTGAATCGTGTGACCGAAGGCGCCGGCACGATGCACCATCTGGAGCTGCTCGATGAGCTGAGCCGTTACATCCGCGAATGCTCGCTTTGCGGCTTGGGGCAGACCGCGCCGAATCCAGTGTTGACGACGCTGCGCCACTTCCGCGCCGAATTCGAAGACCACATCGTTTCGCGGCGATGCCAGGCCGGGGTATGCGAAGAACTCGCTCTCTCTCCCTGTGAAAACAGTTGTCCGCTGCACATGAACATTCCGCGCTTTCTCCAGTTATACAAAGAGGACCGGTTAGAGGACGCGTTTGAAGCGGTGATTATGGACAACCCGCTCCCGTCCTCGACCGGGCGAGTGTGCCAGCATCCATGTGACAGCCGCTGTCGGCGCCAGACGGTGGACGAAGCGGTGAACATGCGGGAAGTGCATCGCTTCATCGCGGATTCGATCCTGCTCTCCAATCGCTATGAACACATGGTCAAGCGGATTCTGGTCCGCAGACTTGAACCCACTGGACGGAAGATTGCCATCGCGGGCGCAGGTCCGGCAGGATTAACAGCGGCGTTCTATTTGGCCCTGCTCGGCCACGACGTTACCGTGTACGACGCTAAGCCCGCAGCCGGGGGCATGCTGCGGTTTGCATTGCCGGAATATCGCCTGCCTAAGAGCGCGCTCGAACGCGAGATTGACCTGATCGAGAAGCTCGGAGTGAAGTTCGTCTTCAACACGCGCATCGGTTTCGATATCCCGTTGAACGAACTTGATGACCGCTTCGATGCAGTGTTTATCTCCATCGGAACCTGGAAAGAGTCCTGGGTCTATCAACCCGGCACCGAACTGAAGGGTGTGTATCCGGCTCTGATATTCCTGGAAGCCTCGGCGCGCGGCGAAGAGGTGGCGATCGGCCCCAAGGTCGCAGTGATCGGCGGTGGAAATGCCGCCATTGACTCCGCGCGTACGGCGCTGCGCAAAGGCGCGGACGTCACTGTGTTTTATCGCCGCGAGCGCAAAGATATGCCGGCGATCGAGGAGGAAACAAAAGCGGCCCAGGACGAAGGCGCGAAATTTGTATTCTTGGCGGCGCCTCACCGCGTGATTGGTGACGCGGCGGGCAAGGTGAAGTCGATTGAGATCGTCAAGACGCGGCTGGGCGAATATGACGCATCGGGGCGAAGAAGGCCCATCTCGACCGACGAGATCCGACGGTATGAATGCGATTCCGTGATCTTCGCGGTAGGCGAGAGCGTGGACCTCGATTTCGCTCGGGCTTCAGGACTCAGCCTAAAGGAGAGCGGGACCATCGAAGTGAACCGCTTCACGCTGGAGACCAGCCGCCCGCGGTTCTACTGCGGAGGCGACGTGGTCACCGGCGCATCCAACGTGTCGAACGCGATGGCCTATGGCAAACAGGCGGCCCGCAACATCGATCTGCAACTGATGGAAACGAACCGCTGGACCAAGATCCTTCCCGAGATCGACTACGGGAAAGAAGTACCCGAAGAATCCAGCCCGAACCACCGCCATCACGGGCACATTCTGGCTGTGAACACGCGGGTACGATCGAACGCCGAGGTGGTCACGGGATTCACCCACGAAGAAACGTTGGATGAATCTTGCCGCTGTCTGCGCTGCGATGTGAAGGTCGCGAACGTGAGCTAAGGAAGGAGCGAGCCCTTGCCGAGAAAACTGTCAATCCGAATCGATGGCGAACTGATCACCGCCGTGGAGGGCCAGACGATTCTTCAGGCGGCGAAGGCGAATGGCAAATACATTCCCACGCTGTGTGATCTGGAAGGGCTGACACCGGTCGGAGCATGCCGCCTTTGCATCGTAGAGGTCTCAGGCATTGACCGCCTGATCCCCGCTTGCACCACTCCCATTCAAGATGGCATGTCGGTGACCACTACTTCCGCGCGGCTCACACATAACCGCCGCATTTCTCTTGAACTACTGTTTGTCGAACGCAACCACGTGTGTGCTGTGTGCGTGTCGAACGGCCATTGCGAGTTGCAGTCGCTGGCTACCGCGATGGGCATCAGCACAGTGCGCTTTGCATATAACTATCCCAAGCTGGGAGTTGATCTCTCCCATCCGCGTTTCGTCCTCGACCACAACCGCTGCATCCTCTGCACCCGTTGCGTGCGCGTGTGCGCAGACCTGGAAGGGGCGCATGTGTGGGAGATGACGTCTCGAGGCATCCACGCCAGAATTGTTAGCGACCTGAACCAGAAGTGGGGCGACTCCCGCAGTTGCACGAATTGCGGAAAGTGCGTACAGGCTTGCCCCACGGGAGCGCTCGCCGAAAAAGGCTGTGCCGTCGAAGAGATGGTCAAGCGCACCGACAACATCAGTTCGCTCATCCAGCGCAGAGAGGTACAGGCATGAAGAAGGTGAAGGTGGCGACGGTTTGGCTGGACGGCTGCTCCGGTTGCCACATGTCGCTTCTCGATATGGACGCCGGAATCATCTCGCTCGCACAAAAGATCGATCTGGTTTACGGGCCGCTGGTCGACGCGCAGGAGTTCCCCGAGGATGTCGACGTGACGCTCGTCGAAGGCGCAGTCAGTTCACAGGACGACGTCAACAAGCTGCAGAAGATTCGCCAGCGAACCCACTTGCTGATCTCGCTTGGAGATTGCGCGGTCACGGGAAACGTGCCCGCCATGCGAAATTCCATCCCGGTAAATAAATTATTGCAGCGGATTTATGTGGAGGGGGCGCAGGAAGGCAAAGTGGTCCCAACGGACGGAGTGCCTGCGCTGCTGAAGCAGGCGCGGCCACTGCGGGAGTTCGTAAAGGTGGATGCGTGCCTGCCGGGTTGTCCGCCTCCGGCCAAAACAATCGCCGCCGTCATTTCCGATCTGGTGGACGGCAAAAAGCGCGAGGCCGGCCTCGCGGTGAAATTTGGATGAGGAGCGTTGGATGAAACGCATCACAATCGATCCGGTGACCCGCATCGAAGGACACGCGAAGATCGTCATCCAGCTGGATGACAGCGGCAAAGTCGCGGGCACCGAGTTCCACGTTACGCAGGTGAGAGGATTCGAGAAGTTCACCGAGGGGCGGCCATTCTATGAGATGCCGGGGATCACTTCGCGCATCTGCGGGATCTGCCCGATCAGCCATCTGCTGGCTTCGGCGAAAGCGTGCGACGCGATCATGGGGGTCCGCATCCCGCCGGCAGCAAAGAAGCTGCGCGAGTTGGTGCACTTCGCGCAGATTGTCCAATCGCACGCCCTGAGCTTTTTCTATCTATCATCGCCCGATCTGCTCCTTGGCATGGATTCCGACGCCGCCAGCCGGAACGTGCTCGGCGTGATCGCCGCTCATCCCGAGATGGCGCGCCATGGCATCGAGTTGCGCAAATTCGGACTCCAGATCATTGAGAGCCTGGCCCAGGAAAGAGTTCATCCTGCCTGGATCGTCCCCGGAGGCGTAGCCGCTCCAATGTCGGCCGGAGTTCGGGAACGCATCCTTTCCGACCTGCCATCGGCTAAGGCGATTGCAGACCGCACCCTGCAGTTCTTCAAGAATGCGCTCGATAACTACAAGAGTGAGATCGAAAGTTTCGGGTCCGCGCCCACCATGCATGCCGGGCTCGTCGATCGAAAAGGAAATTTGCAGCTTTACGACGGCGTGCTGCGCTTCCGCGGCAAGAGCGGAGAAATCGTAGAGGATGAAATCGTGGCCGAGGAGTACGCCGATTGGATCGCCGAAGCCAGCCTGCGCGACTCTTATTTGAAAGCCCCGTATTTCAAACCGCAAGGCTTTCCCGAGGGCACTTACCGGGTTGGTCCATTGGCAAGATTGAATGCCGCCGATCAGTGCGGCACTCCGCTAGCAGACGCTGAATTCGAGGAATTCCATCAGCGTTTTGGCGCACCCGCGCACAGCGCCTTTCTATACCACTATGCGCGGTTGATTGAGATTGTTTATGCGCTGGAAAAAATCGAACAGTTGTTGGCAGATCCGCAGATTCTGGAAAAGCACGTTCGCGCCACTGGTGGCGTAAATTCCCTCGAAGGCGTCGGAATGATCGAGGCGCCACGAGGCACGCTCATTCACCACTACAAAGTGAATGAACAAGGTGGCATCACGTGGGCCAACCTGATCGTCGCGACGGGCCATAACAATCTTGCCATCGGCCGCAGTGTGCAGCAGGTTAGCGAGCGTTACATCGATGGCAACAAGCTGCAGGAAGGGATGCTCAACCGGGTCTCGGCCGTCGTGCGGGCGTACGATCCCTGCTTGAGCTGCTCCACGCATGCTCTCGGGGAGGTAGCGCTGCGCATTCAGTTGGTGGACGCCGAAGGCCATTTGCGCGACGAAATCGCTACCCCTTGAAAGCGGCCTCCCGGAACAACAATCAACCCATTGATGCACCGTGAACGTCGCCAGCGGTCCTTGCGGATTCATCGACTCTGCGTCTGAGTCGGCTGGATCTGCCGCTGCAGGACCGGACAGAATCCAATCGCATCTGTAAGCACGAAGATCAAAGGTCCTTGCCGGGGCCATATGTTGTTTCTGATTGCCAGTCGTAATGTAAATGACAGGCCATGACCCCTGCGGCGTAGATCATACGGGTTACTACATCTGAGGAGTTGTAGAAACCAGAGGCGCCAGTATAGTTCGTGGACGCGCGGAAAGGACCTGTCCCCCCAACCTCCCACGCCAACGAAAGCTCCCTGTCTCTCCTCAACCAACAGAACCGGTCTCTTTTGAAGCAAAGGAGAACTCAAATGCGGAAAATCTGGACAGTTCTCAGACAGATGCCAAACAGATTCGGCTATGTCCTTCTAGCGCTCATGGTCGCAGGTATTGCGCCAGCCTTCGCCCAGGAACAAATTCCGGCCGCCGGCACTGCCCAGATTCGCGCATTCCTGCTGGACAAGGCGAACAGAACTCCGGCACAACTGAAGCTGGATTCCCAGATAATCTACAACTCCAGGATTGCCTTGGGGCAACCAGCGGTCCCTGGGATCGCGTCCTCGTTTACCCCGGCTGCTCTGGAGAGGTCGAGCGACGCGCTGATTCATGTGGATATCTCGGCGAATGTGACCGCCTCTTTGCTGGGCGCCATCAGTGCGCTCGGCGGGCGCGTCGAGTTGTCGTTCCCGCCATTCAAAACCATCCGTGCGTGGATTCCCCTGTCTGCCGCCGAGACTCTGGCGGGACGCCCCGACGTGCACTTTATCAAGCCGGCAGAGCATGCTCACACCAGCGTTGGCTCCGACACCACTGGTGTCATTGCGCATGGGGCGAACATCGTGCAGGCCGCCGGTATAACCGGCACTGGCTTGAAGATAGGTGTTTTGTCGGACGGCGTAACCGCTCTCGCTGCCGAACAGGCCGCAGGGCGGCTGCCATCGGTGGTGAACGTGCTTTCGGGACAGAGCGGGGATGGTCCCGGACCGTGCCCCTCCGCTCCCGGTACCAATACTTGCCCAGATGAGGGGACAGCGATGCTGGAGATCGTTTACTCGATGGCTCCTGGCGCAACCCTTTATTTTGCGACGGCCAATCCCAGCGAGGCGCAGTTTGCCGCCAATATTCTGGCGCTACAAGCCGCCGGCTGCGACATCATTGTGGACGACGTTACTTACCCTGCCGAATCAGTATTTCAGGACGGTACTGTGTCCGCGGCTGTAAACTCGGTGACCGCTTTGGGCGTGCTCTATTTTTCCTCAGCCGCGAACTCGGGCAATCTTGATAGTGGCACATCGGGGACGTGGGAGGGTGACTTCAACGCCGACGGATCCGCTCCTCCAATTACCGAGACCGGGACCGTTCACAGTTTCGGCGCCACCGACTATGACGTAATAACATCCCTAAGCGGCTTTGGTGAGTATCTGCTGCAATGGTCCGATCCCTTTGGCGGATCCTGCAACGACTACGACCTTTTCATCCTGGATCCGACTGGCACCTTCGTCGAAGGGGCCTCTACAAACCCTCAGACCTGCACTCAGGATCCGATCGAGTTCATCTCGGACCCCAAGGGGCTTTTTGCGGTCAATAGCCGCCTCGTTATCGTGAATGTCAACAATGCAGCCACTCGCGCCTTCCACGTGGATACGGAGCGCGGCCGGCTGAATATCGGAACGTCGGGAGCTACTTTCGGCCACAACGCCGCCGCCAGCGCGCTCACCGTCGCTGCGACCCCCGCTGCGACCGCCGGCGGGGGTCTATTCGTTGGCGGAACCACGAATCCGCCGGAGAAATATAGTTCAGATGGGCCCCGCAAGATTTTCTACGACCCCAGCGGCAATCCCATTACAGCGGGCAATTTCTTGTTTGGCACCAATGGCGGAACTACTTTACCCAAAGTGGACTTCACCGCTGCAGACTGCGTGCCCTCGGGTGCGCCGGATTTCACCGGTGGCTTCTGTGGCACTTCCGCCGCGGCCCCGCACGCCGCGTCGATTGCGGCTCTTATCATGTCAAACAATCCGGCGCTCACGCCGACGCAAGTCAAGAGCATCCTGTATTCGACGTCGCTGCCGGTTTCGAACTTCCTTCCCAGGACGGTCGGTACTGGCATCGTCATGGCCGGCCTTTCGCCGCTGATCAACAAGGCGTTCGGGGCCAGCGCCATCCGGTTGAACTCGAGTACCAGCCTTACGTTTACCATCGCCAATCCCAATACCTCGTTCTCTGTGGGCGGCATCGGCTTTACCGACGTCTTGCCAGCAGGCTTGGTCGTGTCGACGCCTAGCGGTCTCGCCGGAGGTTGCGGCGGTGGGATCATTACGGCGACAGCCGGATCAACCAGCATCAGCCTGACGGGCGCGACCTTGGCTGCGAGCGCGTTCTGCAGCTTCGCCGTAAACGTTACTGGGACCAGCGGCGGCGTGAAGGCGAACGTCACCTCCCTAATCGCTTCGGCCGGAGGTGCCTTCGGAACCTCTGCTTCTGCCACCATCACCGTCATTGCGCCGCCCACGATCGCCAAGTCATTTGCTGGGCCCACCGTCCCTCTGAACCAAACTACGTCCTTGACCTTTGCCCTCACCAATCCGAATGCGACGGTTTCTCTGAGCGGCATCGGATTCACTGACACACTGCCTTCCGGCTTGATCGTTGCGACGCCGAATGGTCTCAGCGGAACCTGCGGAGGTGGCACCATTACGGCTGCCGCGGGATCAAGCAGCGTCAGCTTGTCCGGCGCCACACTGGGCGCCGGTGGGAGTTGTGCTTTCGCGGTCAACGTTACCGGTACAGTTGCCGGAATTCAGAACAACACAACCAGTGTGGTGACCTCCACTCAAGGTGGAAATGGCGGGACGGCTTCCGCCACCATTACGGTGGTTGCGCCGCCCGTGATCAGCAAGGCATTCGCCGCGTCCACCATCCTGATCGGCGGTTCCACGGCCTTGAGCTTCACCATCATCAATCCGAATGCTACGGTTTCTCTGACCGGCGTCGGCTTTACAGACACTTTGCCCTCGGGCTCGGTAGTATCGACGCCGAATGGTCTCACCGGAAGCTGCGGCGGTGGGACCATTACAGCCGCTCCGGGATCAAAGAGCGTCAGCTTGTCAGGTGGAACCTTGGGCGACAGCGCGTCCTGCACCTTCTCGGTGAACGTCACCGGCACAGCTGCTGGGAAGCAGGTCAATACGACCGGTGCCGTCACTTCCACGGACGGTGGTACTGGGAACAAGGCCTCGGCTGCTGTGACGGTTCTCGCGCCGGCTCTGGTCGACTACTTCTCCAATGCCAACACGCCCGGAGCGCCAGACGGAACCCTACGCATCGACAATCCGGGGGTGTCGGGGGGCAATCTCTGCTCCGACATTTTCGTCTTTGATGCCAACGAAGAACTGTCGGAGTGTTGCAGTTGTCTCACCACGCCCGATGGTCTGCTAACACTGTCAGTCAATACCGATGTGGCGGGCAACCCGGCCAATGGCACTGTGCTTTCTACGGGAGTGATTGCGATCGTCCCAGCCGCGGCTATAGGGGGAGCGTGCCCGATTCCGACCAAGATGACGCCGACGCCGGCTTTGAAGGGGTGGGCTACACATATTCAGACCGGGGAGAGCGGTTTCGTTGTCACCGATGGTGACTCCCAGTCCACGGCGTTAAGTGCGCAGAATCTAAGCTCTCTAACAGCCCTATGCGGGGATATCCAAGTCGTCGGCAGTGGTCGTGGCGTTTGCGCCAACAGTGCGGCTTTGGCATCCATCTGCAACAAATAGCAGCGCCGGGGACACACGGCGCAGTGGCGAGGAACGGAGACTACTTTTCCAATCGGGCGTATTCAGATTGCCACGCTTCCCGCTCCCACGCGGGGAGACGGCGGCAGTTGGGATGAGACAGAATCATATGCACAAATCATTCATCCGCCGTCGCACCCGCTAATCTTCTAGCGGAGTTGAGGACGGCAGCAGCCGGCCTGGATTCATAATATTGGCAGGGTCAAGTCCCTGTTTGATGGCGGCGACGGCCTGCACGCCAACCGGGGAAATATCAGCAGTCAGCCACGGCAGGTGCTCGGTCCCGACTGCGTGGTGATGAGAAAGTGTTGCCCCGTGGTCGATGAACGACTGCTGCACGGCATGCTTGACGTGAAGATATTGCTCCATTTCGCGTCCTGGTTGTTGCCGGAAGCCGAACGTGAAATACAGACTGGCCCCACACGGATAAGTATGGCTGATGTGACATCCAGCAAAAGGACGCACTCCGCTCTTGCTGATTTCGGCGCGCAGAACAGCGCTAGTGTCCTGATACAACTGGGCGATATTACTCCACACGGTCGCGGTCTCGCTCACGTCGGTTGTGATATTGCGGTCTAGCAAGAAATCGCGGATGTGGGGAAAATCATACTTGGTTGCCTCAAATGACTTCCCGACGCCGGCGCCCAGGCCAACCGCGCCACATTTTCGGTAAATTGCTTCTGCTTGCTGCAACCGCCGAGAAACGCCACGCGAACTGCCCTCAAAAGCAGTCAGCATCAGGCACGCTCTGGGCTGGGCAAACCCTTTCGCCCGCAGGTAGGTTTTGAAAAGGCTACCAGCAATTTTGCTGAAGCCTGATGCCGGCGGCCGAAAGGCCAGCGAAAGTGCCGTCTTATCGGGATCGTTGAGGCGTACCATAGCCGGCATGCACTCCTGGCGTACACACTCAAACGTGGCTTCGATGCCGCCCTCGAATTCAGGAAACAGATAGCCTCGCACTTGCCGCGATTCAGGAAGGGCGTGGACGCGCATGGTGGCCTCGGTGATGACGCCCAGCGTCCCCTCACTGCCGATGCAGAGGTGATTGACATCGATACCGTTCGAGGACTTAGGGACCACACGCGTCTGCAGCACTCCTTCTGGAGTCACCATGCGTACCGCGATCACCATATCTTCGATCTTGCCGTACTTGTCACTTTGCATTCCCGCCGAGCGCGTGGCGATCCAACCGCCGAGAGTGGAGTGCAGGAAAGAGTCGGGGAAATGGCCCAGCGTCATTCCCTGTGCGGCCAGCTGTTCTTCGAGGTCTGGGCCAAACACTCCGGCTTCGATCTGTCCGGTGAACGAACGTCTGTCCACCGCCAACACTCGACGCATCCGCCTCATATCAAGCGACACGCACATGCGTCTGGCATCCATTCGTTCGAGGCACCCCGCTATGTTTGACCCTCCCCCGAAGGGAATCAGCACGACGTCGCGCTCGGCCGCCGCGCGAAGCGTAAGGCATACGTCGCGCTCGCTCTCGGGATAAACAATTAGATCGGGGGCACCTGCCGCAATGCCGTGGCGCAGGCGAAACAGATCGCGGAATCCCTTTCCATAAGAGTGGATGACCCGCTCCTTCGCGTCATCCGTGACCTGGCAGGGTGCAAGACAAGAGCGGAGTTTGGCCAAGAACTGCTCATCCGCAAGGGCTTCCGGCAGTTCAATCGACTCCACACTCCACTCCCGTGTTGTGCAGTCATCGCTTTCAATATCAAGGACTGACTTGGCGTAAGGCCAAAAGTCAGGATGGTGGCTAGCGCGAAATTCCGCGTCCTCATATCCCCAACCCCACCACTTCATGTGCCTGGGTTCGTGGGCCATGTGTCACTAGTGAAACTGCGATATTGTGCCCTTTTCCTGCAAGTCCGCTGCGAACTCCTGCTGCGCGCGGCGTAAGCTAAGCATTCGAATACTTTGCGTGAGTTGCTCAACCACGCGGCGCCGTCGTTCGCGCGGAAGTTCTCCCGATCGCGCACGTGCCAATTCAACGGGTTCTCCGAAACTCACCGTCACCGGACCAGCCCTGGGCGCATAGTGTCCCTTCGGGAGAATGTGGTGCGTTCCTTCTATGTATGCGGGGACCACAGGCACGCCAAGTTCGATGGCAAAGAAGGCTGCGCCGCTCTTGAATGCCTGCACCTTACCGTCTCGCGACCGAGTGCCTTCGGGGTAAAGGATGATGCTCCCTCCGGTTTGCTGCATGAATTGCCGACAAGTCGCCAAGCAGGCTGAAAGCGACTTAGCTCCTGGTTCACGATCGATTGGTATGACATTTATCAGCAGCGAGACGGCCCAGCGCAGGGGGCGCGAGCGAAAGAAATAGTCGCTGGCGCCGATCAGAGCAAAGCTGCGAAAGCCGCGCCCGCTCGCGGTCATCAAGACAGCACTGTCGGCGTGACTCGTGTGATTGCTGCAAAGCAGAAATGGTGCCTCCGGAAGATGATGTCTCTCCTCTACCGTCAGGGGACAATACCACTTGAAGAAGGCCCGGCAAAAGCGTTCGAAACACAGACTGCCTGGCGCTGACGCCCAGAATCCGTTGCGCAGGCTATACCGGCTATTCATCTCCGTCAAGATACCAAACAAATCATGAATCTGAGCCTCCGACAAGAACTATTGAAGAAGATGAAAAGGAACCCGCGAGACTGCCATTCGATCAGTCGTGAATCTTCTATCTAACTGATAACCCCTGCTGTTTGCTGACCAAGGTAGTGGCCGAAGAATATTCTCGAATCGTGACAGCACCAAGCCATCTTTCAGCCGGCGAAAAACTGTCGCTTGCGGAACGTATTGGTGCAGAAGAAGTTGTTGGTCGGGGCGCGCGGATTTGAACCGCGGACCCCCTGCGCCCAAGGCAGGTGCGCTACCAGGCTGCGCTACGCCCCGACATGACTAGCAGAATTGATTCTAAAGCACCCTCCAACTTTATTACTACTCTCACTCTAAGTTTCCGGAGTCCCCGCGTCGTCCAGCGGGACCTCTGCGCGATTGATCCGCGCGAACACCCCATCTTGTCGACTCCACCCCCTCCCGAATCGACGACCCTAACATCCATAGACGACGGAACGCGCTATAATTTCCCACTGTATATGGCGAGTCCGCGGTATGCGTTAGTCGCGTACGTGAAAAGTCCCGTAGGAGAGTTCGTGGAGAACCTCCGGCGGGAGCTGCATCCCGCATTGCCCCATCTGGCGGCCCACCTTACGATTCTTCCGCCGCGGCCTATACAAGGAACCGAGAATGCGGCGCTGCAGATGCTCGCCCGGATTTGCGGCGAGACTGAGCCCTTTGAAGTGACTCTGGACGGCATGGAAAGCTTTGTTCCCACTACGCCCACGGTTTATGTTCGCGTGGCTCACGACGCGTCGCGCCTGCGAGAGTTGCACGATCAGTTGAATACCCAGATTCTAGCCTTTGCCGAAGAGTGGCCTTATACGCCGCATTTGACGATCGTGAAAATGCCCACCGAACGGGAGGCAGAACAGGCTTTGGAGATTGCTCGTGAACGTTGGCGACAGTATTCGGGCACCCACCGCATCCTGCTCGACCGGCTGACTTTTGTGCGCGAGGAAGCGCAGAACTGCTGGGTCGATCTGGCCCCGGTCCCTCTCGGGGGTACCCTGGTTTCGCCCTAACTCAGGTAGAGCAACCCATTGGCTCGGGCGGCCTTACCGATCGGAAAGGACTTGCTTATGCTGGAGATTCAGACCAAGCACCTGCAGCCGGGCATTGTTGTCCTCGAAATCACGGGAAGAATCACGATCGGCAGGGAGTGCAAGCAATTGGAATGGGCCACCGAGAACCTGGTCCGCGAGAAACTGGGGAAAAAGGTTATCTTCGACCTGACCGGCGTGACCCACATCGATAGCACCGGCGTGGGGATCATCGTGATGTCCGCCGGCCAGATGAAGGAAGCGGGAGGAGAACTCCGGCTGGCAGGCCCCAATAAACACGTCGAACAGGTATTGAAGCTCACCAGTATCGACAAACTTGTTACCTGGACACCAACCGTCGAAGAGGCCGCGGTAGCTTTTGGCGAGGCTTGACAAGATCCATGAGGAAATCTTCAGATGTACCCGTCCGTTGACGGGCCCGCCCCACGAAGCGCTATGATCCATCCTTAATTTCACCCATTAATTTCAGTCGTAACCAGCCCTGGTTACCGGGTATTACGTTACCCCCGTCTGGCCAGCATGGCCCCAGGTACATTTCCCTCCCGTGCGTTGCGCGGTGCGGAAGTGCACTGTAAACAATGAAGACAGGGAAGTGCGACATCCGCGCCGCCTGCCGCTTCAGGCGCGTGTTTCAGGAACGCCCCGGGGGCAATGAATGCAGATTGGGGTCTACGGTTCGGGTTTTCTGGGAACAGTGATTTCGGCCTGTCTGGCAGATTTTGGCACTCCGGTTTCCTGCTGTCATCCCGACCGGTCCCGCATGGTCGAGATGGCCCAGGGCAACATCCCATTTTTTGAAAAGAATCTGAAGGAAATCATCCGCAGAAATGTGCGCGCCGGGCGGCTGGCTTACTCCACCGATATCGAATCTTTTGCGCGCAAGGCGCAAGTCATTTTTCTGGCGGAAGACGGCGCAGACGGTCTGACCGATGTGGTGATGCGCATCGCGCGCCTGGCCCCGAAGCCTCCAGTTCTGACGATTGTGACCCCGGTTGCGGTAGGCACGGCATCGGCATTAGAGAAGAGCTTGAAAGATGCAGGGCTGCAAGGAACGATTGTTTCCCAGCCCATGTTCTTCACGGACGGTTGCGCCGTGGAGGATTTCAACTGGCCGGACCGTCTGATTCTGGGATCGACTTCCAACGAAGCGGTGCATATCCTCAAACAGATTTTCCATCCGCTGGTGATGCGTGGCGTTCCCGTAATCGTCACCAATCAGGCCACGGCCGAACTGGTGCGGGAATCGGCGACCGCGTTCGTAGCCACCAAGATTTCTTTCATCAATGAAGTAGCAGCGCTGTGCGAGCGAGTGGGCGCGGACGCTGTAAACCTGGCGCTGGCCCTGGGTCTCGACAAGAAAATTGCTCCCCGCTGCCTGCAGCCTGGCGCCGGCATGGGCGGCGTCTTTGCCGAGTCTGACATGGATTCACTGGCGCAGTTGGCACTGGCCAATGGCGTTCCGCTGAAAGTGTTGAGCGCGGCCCGCGACGTCAACCATACGCTGGCCGATCGCCTGGTCGAAAAGATCGCCGCGACTTTGAATTCAGTTGAAAACAAAGACGTGGGAATTCTCGGTCTGGCCTTCAAGCCGAATACGAATTCCGTGGCGGGATCCTCGGCCATACGATTGGCCGAAACCCTGGTCGCGAAGGGCGCACGCGTGCGAGCTTACGATCCGGTGGCTCTTTCCGATGCCAAGACCCGGTTGAATGGATCGGTGCGCTACTGCGATTCAGCCTACGCGGCCGCGGAAGGCATGGATGCGCTCGTCGTCGGCACCGGCTGGCCGGAATTCCGTGCCCTCGATTTTGACCGCATTAAGCAACTGCTCAAGAATCCCATCATCGTGGACACGAAGAACCTGCTGGATTCTACCCGCCTGCGCGCCATGGGGTTTGAATACGTCGGCGTGGGCAGGGGATGAGCTCTTCCGGCACGCAGTTCGAGAGCCAAGCGTCGTACTCTCGTTTTTCTCTTCTCCTCTCTGGAATTCTCGACAGTTTTTCTTTTGCCCTCTTCTATCTGTCCTTCTCGTCTCTCACCCATGTGCTCCACGCCATTTGGTATCGTCTCGTAATTGAAGACGAATAGCATCCAAAGGAGGGAGACCGATGCCTCCTCAGCGGAACCTTTCTGACATCCGCCAACCCCAGTTGCTATAATCAGCAAGGTGGTGGGAATAGCTCAACTGGCAGAGCACCGGACTGTGGCTCCGACGGTTGCGGGTTCGATTCCCGTTTCCCACCCCAGAAATTCCCTCCACTAGCACCAACTCGCGATAGAATGCGGAATTCAACGGCAAGCGCACGCGGATGAAACGAATTTTCCATCCATTTCGAAGAGCTTCGGGACAACTGGGCCCGCTCGAGCAACGCATGCTCGAGGCATTGTGGGCGCGAGGCAACGCCACCGTCCGTGAGTTGATCGAAGACCCTTGCCAGGACCTCGCGTATACCACTGTGATGACCACGCTGGATCGGCTTTTCAAGAAGGGTCTCCTGAAGCGGACCGAGGAGGGACGGGCCTTCCGCTACGCCGCGCGATTTAGCCGCGAGGAGTTGCATCGCGAAGCTGCGGGCCACGCCTTCCAGCAATTACTGGATGTGAGTCCGGCCTCGTCGTTGCCATTGTCGTTTCTGGTGGAGATTCTGAGCGAACGGGATACGCAATTACTCGACGATTTGGGAAAGCTGGTGGAACGCAAGCGCCGCGAACTGGCGCAACGGCAAGCGAGCCGTAAGGAGAGAGAGTAATGTTCGCGCTGCGGGGCCTGGCTGTTTGTTTTTCCGTCTTCTTCATGCTGTATAGCGTTCTCTCTCTCGCAGCTTGCCTCGTATGGAGGCGAGTATGGACTTACGGCCAGCAGTGTTCTGCCAGACGCTGCGCCGATCTGCTGTTCGCTCTTCGGATCGTCCCATTTGTCGTGGCCGTTGGAGTGACGCTGGTCCTGGCGGTGCCCTCGTTCCTATTGCTCGAACCTCGCGCGGTTGAGGAGCCCATTGGCATCGTGCCTCTCAGCTTGGGCCTTTGCGGAATTATTCTCATGCTCGCGGGAGTATGGAACGCCGTAACAGCATTGATCCGGGCGTCAAGAACCGTGGCGCGCTGGTCCAGCGAGGCGCGTGTGATTGGTTACAGCCCCGCCGATTCGGGCAAGTCACTTTCGGTGTTGCGCACTCCGGCGCCTGCGCCTCCGCTGACCGTGGCTGGCATTCTGCGGCCTACGGTTTGGTTATCCGGTGCTGCGGAGTTTGTATTGACCGAGCGGGAACTGGACGGCGCACTGCGCCATGAAGTTGCACACATCCGTCGGCGCGACAACCTGAGAAAGCTGCTGCTGTGCCTGTTGCCCGTCCCCGGAATCGCGCAGCTTGAAAAGGCCTGGCGCGAAGCGACTGAAATGGCCGCCGACGATGCCGCAGTCTCAAACGTCTCCGAGGCTTTGGACCTGGCTGCGGCTGTAATCAAGCTCTCGCGGCTGGCTCGGTTGGAACTGCCTGCCAAACTGACAACGGCCTTGGTTCACAGCCCGGCAGAGTCCGTGAACGCGCGCGTTGAGCGCTTAATTTCCTGGACGCAACGCCGCCACAATGAGACGAATAAATATTCGCTCGCCTACGCGCTGTGCGCAACCATAGTGATCCTGGCTGCTATGGCTCTAACTTACAGCCAACTTCTCGTGCAGGTACACGCGGCCACCGAGTGGCTGGTGCGGTAGGGATCTGCAGGTGATCGAAGTTCCGATTAGACCGTTGAAAGTCAATGAGTGTAAAACACCTGATAGCGTCACGTAAAACGCTCACGAGCCTCGACGTTTGTCATCATCGTTGCCGGAGCAAACGAAATAGATCGCACCCACCACTACGAAGCAATCGAATATTGTGAATGCGTACAGCCATGGAAGCCCCGCGTTTTCCATGTGGGGCCGCAGAGCAATCACCAGTGGAATCTGCAATGAGGTTAGGAGCGCTACTGTCACCCAAAATCTCCAGCCGTTCCAGAAATCACGAAACCCGATGATCGCGAGCACCATTGCAATTGCCGCAGCAAATAAGACGCGGCCCCAGTGAAGAGCATGGTCGAATAAGCCAAACAGGACGGCGGCAACCAAAAGAGGCCCCTTGATGGGCCACGTATTCACCTTTTTCCATCCTCTGACGGGCATCTGTCTTGATTCTAGCGAACTAAAACGTGATAGCAAGTCAGTGACTGATCAATTGACGCAACGTCCCCGATTTCACTCATCGACCCAGTGTGGCGGGGTTTTGAGTGTGCACCCGCGAGCGACTCCTAGAACGTCACCCTTACGCCCAATTGCGCGGCGAACGGAATCCCCACCGTGGTGCCCGGTCCGAAGAAATCCCCTAACGCGCCCTCGGGAATCTCAAGTTGCTTCAGGCTGGTGATAGGCGTGGTCTGGGAGCAAGCTGCATTGGCGCAGATACTTGTGACGTTATTGATGCCTTGTGCATTCGGCACCATCTGGGCCGCGGGAACGGGAAGCTGGACGACATTGACGGCGAAGTTCGCTCCCGGATTATCGCGGTTGAAAAGATTGAAGAATTCGATGAACGGGTCGATCTGCCAGCGCTCCTTGACTTTGAAAGGGCGCGTCACGCGCAGGTCCGACTGGATGTACGGCGTCCCGCGGAATTCGTCGAGGCTGGTGTACGCTCCATTTACATAAATGCGGTCGCTGTTATCTGCGTTCGTGATCGTAATAGGGCGGGCGCTCTCGACCTGGTTGACCGTGCTCAACTCGAATCCTCCGGGGATGTGGACCGTGCCGGCCAGGACGAAGCGGTGACGTACGTCTTCGCCAGACGGACCGTAATCGCCAGGCCCGAAAGCATTCAGGAATCCGGCATTCGGCTGGCCAGGTTGTTGCGGGCAGACGCCATCTACATAGTCAAACAATTCGCCCAACAGGCATCCCCAGGTCTGCGCCTTGGAAAGTTGATAGTTTGCGACCAGATTGAAACGGCGCATATTGCCCTGCAGATGCAGCATCAGCCCGTTGTAACTGGAACGGTTGTCCGACTCAAACACATTGACGTTCGGTACTACATCGGTTTGGTCGGCGGCATAGCTCGGGTCCGCGGTGGAGATGAGCGGAGTGAATAGATTGGTGCCGCTGCTGAAAGGGAAGGCGCGGTATCCGTGATTACCCTGCTCGTGTACATAATCGGCGCTCATCAGCCAATGTTGGTTGAAAGCATGCTGCACGCCGCCGGTGGTATGAATCGCGTAGGGCGTTTTGTATGGCGAACCGACCAGATTTCCCGTGGCGCCGCTGCCGCCACTCAGGCAGCCTGACCCGGTGAGAGCATAAGTGCCTGGGCCACCAGCAAGGCTGCAGGTTCCGGTGGTGTAGTTCGAGTTGTTGACGCCCTGAAATGCGGTCGCCCATCCGTTCTGTGCGAGATCGTCGTAATAGATGCCGAAGCCGGCGCGAATTACCGTCTTCCCGCTTTCGCCGGGAGAGTAAGCGACCCCAAGGCGAGGCGCAATCTGCTTGCGATAGTCGCTCGGCAAGCCGGGCACAATCGGAATCTGCAGCGCCTGCAGCGTCACATACGCGGCGTTATCCGCTTCGCTTCGGCCGGAACCCTGGAATAGTCCCCAGGTCGTCTGATAGCGCAAGCCGTAGTTAACAGTAAGCTCGCGCGAAACACGCCAGGAGTCCTCAGCGTACAGTCCAAGACGCTGTACATTCTGCGAAAACGCGCCGTTGCTGGCAGGAGTGTACGTGCAGGTTGAGCCGTCCGAGGGGGCGATGCCCAAACACAATGGGCTGAAGCTTCCGAACACTCCCGGATTTTGTACGTAAAAGGTGGGGTTATTGACGTACGCGGCAAGAGTTTCCGCGGTGGCGGCAAACGCCCCGCTCAGCACCGGTTCGTGAATGAAGTCGATCCCGAACTTGAGCGCATGGTCATGCACAACGTGGCTCAGGTCGTAGCGGAATTGGTATTTTTCCTGATTGCGCAGGTCGGGAAACAGAGTTATCGGAGTAGCGAATTGGTTGTCGCCGAAAGTTTCGAAACCGGAAATCGTCAGTGCTGTGGAACTGAAGGGGAAGGCAAGCGCGAAGCCCAGATCTGAGTTTCGGGTCTGCGTGAGATGCAACAAGCTGGCGTCGAGCACTAGATTGCCGAGCCATGTTGGGCTGAAGGTGTTGGTGTTGCTGAGCGCCACGTTCCAGTAATTGTTATGCGTGGTCAGCCCCGTCGATGGTAACGTGCCCTGCTCGACCAGCGCATTGTGTGTGAGGTAGCTGTCTTCCGATATGCGCAGGAACCAATTCGATTGCGACGATTGCGCCCAGTCAAAGCGCAGCGAACCGAGGTAGTCGCGAAAGGGAATCGGCACAGTTGCGGGAACGGCGATCGAAGGAACGCCGGTGATCAATCCTTCGGATGCCAATTGCGCCAGCGCATCAAATTGCGCAACGCTGGCCGGGCTGTAGGCGATGCTGGCGTCTTCATGCACACCCTCGAAGGATGTGAAGAACCAGACCTTATTCTTTGCGAGGGGACCACCAAACGTTCCCACATAGTTCTGGCGGGAGAACGGCTGCTTCGGATTTGGTGCCGGGTTCTCGATCGGAAAGCGCGCATTCAAGGCGGCCTGCCGGTCGTAGAACGCCCCGCTCCCATGCCATTTGTTGCTCCCACGCTTGGTGGTAATCACGACCGAACCCGCCGTGGTCCAACCCGTGTCGGCGTCTTCGTTCGATGTGCGCATGGCAAATTCCTGAATGCCATCGGGCGAGAAGTTTTGCAGGAAGCCGCCAATCCAGTCGTCGGAGTTCTCCGCCCCATCGACCGATAGCTCGTTGTTCAATCCGGAACTTCCACCGGTGGAGACCGCGGTAATGCGCGCTTTCGTGGGATCGGAGGGCTCGACGGGCTCCGTCCCTGGCACGAGATAAGCAATATTGGCGAAACTCCGCGCCGGAAGCGGAAGAGTTTCCAAGTCCCGGCTGCCAACTACTCCTCCGCGTACCGCGCTGGAAGTGTCAATCACTTCGGTCGTGATCGAGGAAGAATCTCCTCGCACGTTAACGCTTTCCGTGGCCGCCGCAGGTTTCAACGTGACGGTAATATCCCGCACCGTGGCGACGGCAACCACGACCTCTGCGTCTGCCGGAGCGAAGCCAGCGGCACTCACGGTGACGTGATAGCTGCCGGGGAGCAGGTCTTCCAGGCGAAACTCGCCTCGATCTTCGCTGATGGCGTCGCGTTGCAGGGACGATCCCGATAATTGCGCGACGATCCTGGCGGACACAACCCGGGCGCCACCGGCATCCTGCACCGTGCCGCGCAACGATCCGCGCGGGTTCTGGGCATGGAGGCTGGCTGTAAGCAATACGACAAATAGAGTTAGCGCGAATGCGCTCGGCCGCGGCTCTGTCTTCATCTTTCCGGGACAGACCCGAGATTAGCCCGGGGCGCGAGGTACTACCAGAGATCGTTGGGAAGCCGGGCGGTTGTGCCAACGACTAATCCGAGCAGCGTTACGGCTGGCGGTCCCAGCAGGAAGAGGAAACTTCCCGATGCTGAATTTTCGATGCAAAGTATCGTGATTTTGCGGCCCTGCGATCGCCCTTCCGGTGTTTCAATGGAATCAGATGAGAAAGACTTAAGGAGGTTCCCCGTGAATTCAGAATGTCCTACTCCACCGATGTCGCCCCACTCCCCGGAGGAATTGAGGGCTCCTTCATCTCGCTTGCTCGATGAGAAAATCTCTGACGATTCCGGCGCCGAGGCGAAGCTCGACAGCGCATTCGCTCCGGCCGGATTGAAGAATCCATTCTGGAAGTAGGAGCCTGCCCGCTAACGCAAGATCGGCAGGCAGAGGCATGGACGGAGAGCGAACGCCAGCTTAGACATTTCCTGCAGCGCTGGATGCAGTTGAGCGTCACGGCAGGGTTCCAGCGTGATTACGAACGGCAGCGCGGCCTTGTCGAAGCCCGGCTTCTGCAGCACCGCATCAATGTTCAGTTGATGTGCTGAGAGGATCGCTGCCAGTCCCGCAATAATCCCTGGTTGGTCTTTCACCACAAAGCGCAGGTACCAGGGCGTCTCAAAATCGCAACTCACCTTCGGCGAGGCCAATTGCAGCGGACGCTGTGCACGCGGCCCCGCCGAAAGATTTTCCGCCACAAACATCAAGTCCGAAACTACCGCAACGGCTGTAGGATTTCCCCCCGCCCCTGCGCCCAGAAAAGCTACATCGCCCCCGTATTCTCCCGAAGTCAGAACCAGATTCAGATTCCTTTGCACGCGTCCGAAGGGCGAAGATGCGGGAACCAGGCTCGGACCAACCTCGGCAAATAGCGTTTCTTCTTTCAGGTCGGCGCGCGAAATTTGCCGGATAGTGCAGCCTAACTCGGCTGCATAATCAAAATCGATCGCGTCGATGCCACGAATCGTGCGAGCGCGAATATCCTGCGGAGTGACCCGGACTTGCAGCCCAGCCAACGCCAGGATTGAAAGTTTGGCGCGAGCGTCGCCGCCATCAAGGTCTTCGCTCGCGTCTGCCTCCGCATACCCGCGCGCCTGCGCCTCTTCAAGCGCCTCGCTGAAGGGAATGCGATCCGTCTCAATCCGGCTGAGGATGTAGTTGCAAGTCCCGTTCAGAATGCCCGCGACGCCATGCAGTCGATCGCCGCTCAGACCAGTTCGCAGGGCGGGAAGCACCGGGACACCCCCGGCCACGGATGCCCCAAACTCAAGCTGGCAGCCGTTCGCGCTCGCCAGTTGGAGCAAGTCCGGACCATGCCGGGCGATCAGCTGCTTGTTCGCCGTCACCACCGACTTGCCCGCTTTCAAAGCGCTTCGTACCAGATCCTCGGCGGGATGGAGGCCACCGATCAACTCAACAACAATGTCAGCGTCGGAGTCGAGAATCGTGCGGATATCTTCGGTCCAGACCACATCACTCGGCACCCAGGACTGCTTCTTCCTTTCAACATTTCGATTGCAGATGTGAGTCAAGCGGAGCGAGCCATCGCCGCGCTCACGCAGAATTTTGGCGACAGCGCTGCCAACGGTTCCAAAGCCTACTAGTGCGACGCGGGGCGCGGGGGTGCGATCCCGTAAAATGGGGGCGGGACTAGAGTCGAATCCTTGCTCTGGCGGAGTCTTGTGCAATGGCTGCTCTTGAAATCGAAACTACTTTTTTATCATACGTGGGAGTTGCGGCTCCACGAAGTGGAAAGCGAACCAAGCCGCGCGATCTTCGAAGGACAGAAGAAAATCTGTCTGTAGTGGTAACGTGGCGGCCTAGGGCGCGTGCTCAGGAGGAGACCGTGCGATACAGCCGATGGGTATGGCACAGGGCCTTGCTCACTCTGTGTGGAATGTTGTTTGCAGCTGTTGGCGCGTTCAGCCAATCCGATTCCCGGCTCCCGGAAGAATTTACTGCCATGAGAGCAGCTCTTTGTGATAAAGCGACAGATTTTACGGAAACGGGTTGCAAAGTTTGCCCCAAATTTATGGCAGAGGGCGCCGAACTGCCTTTGAATGGTGGTTTAGGAATTGATAGCATTTTATTCGGAAGCTTTACCTCAGTTGGCAACGCGGAGGCTTTCTTGAGTTCCGGTGGTTCCGGTGGCTGCTTTGCTCATGCGGATGGCTTTGCTAGTGCGTTCCTTCTCCGTAAGGAACAAGGCTCGTGGCGAAGGCTATCTTTTTTCCATCGGGATGGCCCACTGGGGATCTGCCAGAGGATTCCGGGTCAGGGCGACAAGCGAGATTTACTCATCTGCAACTATGAGGATTACGGAGCGGGCGCTGTTAGTGTAATAGGTTTTGACGCCAACGGAAAAGTGAAAGCAGAATCAGTGCTCGTTCAGACTTGGACATTTCCCTTCAGGTCTCTCGAAAAACAAAAACATTGCTCATCTCTGCAAGCAAACGTCAAAAAGGTTTCTTTCAATTCTATTGAAATTTCGATTTTTACGAATTCCTTTGATGTAGACCCTCCGATCATTTGTGACGAGAGCGATTATACGACTTCCAAAATTTTCAACTCCAAGAAAACTGAAGCGATTGCGGTATTCGTCCGTAATGAGGATAATTTCGCCCCAGACGAGAGGACCAAGAAACTCCTTTCGGAAGTTGAGAAGAGCCGCTGAAGCGTAAATTTTGGAACCTGTTGCTGGTCGTAGGCGAAGACGGGCCAACCGGAAACTGATCCACCGCCTCAGGCGGCTTGCCAGGCACAGTCAGCATCAAAGTTGGTAATATAATGCGATCCCGCCGCAAATAAGGCAATGCCTTCCTGCGAGGAATCACAAGCGGAACCTTTACTAATGGCGCCTTTCCATGCCGAGCGCTACGGTCCGCCACCACGCCCGGTTAGGGGAGGAGAATGGATGATTGGAAAGTTCGCGAGTGTGCTGTCGCTGCTGATTCTTACAATTCTGCTGGGAGGACAAGGATTCGCCCAGGCGACGCCATCCGGACAGTCTCCCTCACCCGCAGCCCCTGCTCCGCAAGAACCCGCTGCCCAGCAACCCGCCGCCCAGCAACCCTCTAGCGATCAGGAACCCGCTGAGGGAGAATCCAGTTCACGACGAAAAGCCAAGCCCCGCGACTTCCAGAACTGGAGCTACAATGTCGGCCTCGGCGCCAATTTGGATGGCGGCACGACTCGCACATTCGTCAGGGAGGGAGGCGGGGTCGCCACGGCTGGCGTGGCTCGCAATGCGAACAAGTACCTAGGCCTGCGCGCCGACTTTATCTTTGCAGACCTGCCGCTGCGCGATTCCACTCTGCGACTGGCGCAGGCGGGAAGCGCCTACAGCTACCTTTTCGCCCTTACCCTGGATCCCGTCATCAACATCCCGGTGACCAAGCTCTATGGCGGATATATCCTCTTCGGGCCCGGCTACTATCATCGCTTTGGCAGCTTGAGTTCTGACACGGCTGTTCCCGGTTCGGCATGCAACGCGTTCTACGAATGGTGGGTCGGCACCTGCCCCAATGTCAGCCTTCCGCTCAGTGGCAACTTCGTCAATTCCAGCCAGAATCACTTTGGATACAACATTGGCGGCGGAATTACGCGCAAGATGCCCAGTGGCGTAGAAATCTATGCAGAGTACCGCCTCACGCACGGATCAGGGAACGGCACCACGACTGACGTACGTCCCATCACGATCGGGGTGCGCTGGTAGGACGCCTGGTTCACCCTGTGAACTTCCGTGCCCTCTGTGTTAATGATTTTATTTTCTTGCCGCGGGTCTACTCAGGATTCGTTCGGTAACTCCAAAGATCGCCTGCACGCTTCTGCAACTGGACGAAGGAGCCCGCCGTTACTGGCTGCGAGATGGCGGCAGTGGAGTTTGCGTCCAGCAGCGCTGCTTCAATAATGGGATGCGAAGGCGCCAGGGAGCAGACAGGATCGGTCGCGGTCGCGTCACCGGTGAGCAACAGCGCCTGGCAGCGGCATCCGCCAAAATCCTCCGCTCGCCGCTTGCAACTCCGGCACGGCTCCGGCATCCATTCTTCTCCGCGAAAGCGCTGAAATGATGACGACTCCTGCCAGATCGATTCCAGGCTCTTCTCCCGCACATTTTCAAACTCAAGACCAGGAATCACCTCCGCTGCGTGACAGGGAAGCACCTTCCCGGAAGGTTGGATGAGCATCAATCTTCGTCCCCACCCGCCCATGCAGGCCTTGGGGAAGCGCGCATAGTAATCGGGCACCACCGAATCGATACGGATTCGTCCGGCAAGTCGCTTCTCCGCAGCCGTCACGATTTCCACCGCTTTCTCAAGCTGTACGCGAGTAGGAATCAGCGCGGCACGGTTTTTCAACGCCCAACCGTAATACTGCGTGTGCGCGATCTCCATACGCTCCGGCGCGAGCTGCTCGATGAAAGAGATCATCTCGTCGAGATGATCGATGTTCTGCCGGTGGATGACAAGATTCACCGTGAATGCAATTTTGTGCTGCCGGATCATGCGCGCCAATTCAATCTTGTGCGCGTGCGCCTTGGCCCCTGCAATCCAATTCGCCGCCTCTTCGCGCGAGTCCTGAAAGCTGATCTGGATGTGATCGAGTCCGGCCTCAACCAGCGCCTGCAACCGTGTTTCGGCAAGCCCAACACCGGAAGTGATGAGGTTGGTGTAGAGGCCCGCGGCGCGTGCCCCCGCGATGAGTTCCTTCAGATCTGCACGCGCAAGAGGTTCGCCGCCGGTGAAGTGAGCATGCAACATTCCCAGTTTGCCAGCCTGCTGCAGAACATCGATCCACTCCGAAGTTGAAAGCTCAGAGCTAACCGCAGCTAGCTCCAACGGATTCGAGCAGTACACGCAATGCAGCGGACAACGATGCGTAACTTCGGCGATGAGTGCAAGCGGATTGGGAATCATGTGGGATGCTGAATCATTCAATAGTCGACAATCCGCTTGTGCCGCAGCTGCTCGAGAAACTGGCTGATATCGCTCCGAATCTTTACTGGATCGGCGACGCTGAACTGAACTTGCAATTCTGCGATGATCTCGGCGAATGTGCGCTGGCCGTCGCAACGCTCCAGTATTTGCAGGCCCGTGTCCCGCAGGCGAAGCGCGCCCTCGGGATACAGAATCACGCGCTCCCGTTCGGCTCCGGTCTTATTCTCCGCGCTCCAGCGGCAGCCGGTCGCCAGGCGCGGTTGGCTCGAGTCCTCCGGAGGCGCCACGCTAGCTTCCCTCGATGCGGAACGCGCCGGGCGGCGGCCAACCCGGCTGCACGTAAGCAAAGTAGAGCGCATCGAGCTGCGCCCATAGAATGTCGCACTTGTCGCGCAAAGCCTGGAGCGCCAACTCTTGCTCGGCTCGTGTCTTCGCGTTGTCGTAAACGTAGTTTACGGCGAACTGCGAATCTTCCGGTGCTTGATACAGCCTAGCCTCGAAGTAATCCAGACCTCCCGCCAGCCACGGATAATGCTGCCGCAATTTGTCTACACGCAAGGTGATCAGCTTGGGCGAAAACAATTCGGTCAGCGAAGAAGCGACTGCTTCCAACAAAGAGCGGCTGCGAACGATATTCAGATATTCATTCACCGCAAAGCGTGTAGCTGGAAGAATCCCTTTACCAGCGCGAACCTGCGCAGAATCGAGACCAGTGGCCTCCGCCAACTTTATCCAACGCTTGATACCGCCTTCGCTGGTAGCGTCGCCATCGTGATCGACTACGCGCTTGCGCCACGCTCGGCGGAAGACCGGGTCCGGACCGCGCGACAGGATAATCGAATCCTTAATCGGGATGATGCTCTGATAGTAATAGCGGTTCAGTGCCCAGGCCTGCAATTGGCCGCGGCTCAGCTTGCCTTCGTGCATCAACAAATGAAAAGGGTGCTTGTGATGGTAGCGCTCCTCGCCCGTGGCCTGTAATTGCGCTCGTAACTCCTCAAGCGAAAGTAGGGAGGCGGATTGCGATACGGCTTCATTTTCTACAGGTTGAACTGCCATCCATCCTCCGCGATCTCCCACCCCGCGCGTCGCACCTCGCGATTTTGAGGACTCGCCTCATCCAGCATGGGATTCGTATTGTTAATGTGTAGAAATATTTTACGCGGGCGGCGCACTCCCGCCAACTTTACCAGAGTGCTTTCAACGGGAACATGTCCCATCTGCAGCGCGGTCTGTCCGCTGCCCTGCACGCGAATCAATTCGTCATCGCTCCAGAACGTTCCATCGAAAAGCAGGACGTCGCATCGATCAAGCTGCTCGAGCAGCGCATCATCGATTTGAGGAACGGCTGGCATATACGCCAAGCGTGACCCGGTATCGTTGTCGTCCGAGTCAAGAATAAAACCTAATGAAGCTTCGCCGTTCGCGAGTTTTTCCCGTCGCTCAGCCGTGACATAGGCTGGATAATGTGTGCCCAACGACCAGGCTCGGCAACGCAGACCGGAGTCTTCGCCTCGAGCATCGCGCAGATGAAATTCTTTTCCAGTTTCAAGGTCCGTCCACGCCACTTGGTTCGGGATGCGCTGCAGCATGCCGAACATCGAGTTATCCTCGCGCAGAATGCGGCGAATGGAAGCCGTGGTATGGACGCGCAGCGATTGAAGTTCGCGCAGCAAGAGGAGACCGAGCACGTGGTCCAGGTCCGCGTTCGCCAGCACTACGCCCGCGATCGGCGACTGGCGCAAACCCTCGCGTGGCTGCAACTCGGGCGTAGCTTCAATTTGCGCTCGCAAATCCGGAGATGCACCGAGAAGAAACC
The DNA here is from genome assembly GCA_963773675.1 of uncultured Acidobacteriaceae bacterium. Lineage (GTDB taxonomy): Bacteria > Acidobacteriota > Terriglobia > Terriglobales > Acidobacteriaceae > Sulfotelmatobacter. The sequence continues at coordinate 139,356 of CAVZCG010000020.1, read as the reverse complement.
ATGAGCGACCGTCTTGTGTAATCGCAACCTGCGTATGGCTGCGTGGTTTCCCGTGGAAGGTGCCAGCCCGAACCGCGCGGCAGTTTGAGCATGCGCAATTCCATTGCGGAAACGCTCCACCGGCCGCTGAACCGAGAATCTTTACTTCCATCTCTGCGAGTTTACAGCCTGGGGGCAGTGCGGGAAGTAATTGCCCGAGAACCCGCGGCAGATTCTTCCGTTCGTTGCCAAGCCGACTCTACCCGACGGAACTCGGATGACAGGGCTTGCAATCCTTCACGGTCTGCTTGCAGGTATGAAATTCTCTGTAACTCTGGGTTTTGACCCCACGCCCGCCTTTATACTTGCGTTCGCACCGGTCCAGACGGATACTGCACAAGACCCGCGCGATGCGGGTTCCGCCCTCCTCCACCCTCCCCACTTTTGCTCTAATGCATTGTGTCGTCATAAACCACGACAGGCTGGCGTTCCGAGTGGAGATAGTCTGTGCCTTCGCTTTGAGAGCACACGGCAGCGGGATCGCGGCGGGTCACGCGAGAATGAGGCCGGGCCGAAACCGCAAAAAGAATCAAGATCATGAGGCCAACACAGCCTAGACCAATCCCCATCGCTACACGACGTAGCCGTCGTTGTTCAGGAGAGACTGTCAGTTGGATCTTAAAGTCAGGTCCCACTTCGCTCAGTGACGAAGTTACACTCGGAACCGTCTTTTTGTACACAGCCCACAGCATCAATTGCAACGCGACCAGGATCAGCCAGAAAAACGCAGAGATCCCGATCACGATCGCTAGTCGATGGTGTTGGGGAGTCATTCCAGCGTAGTCGTCCAGGACCACAGCTGGAATAAAACTGCTCGGAAATGTCATCCAGGAAAGCAGCGTCGAGGCGCTGCGATACATCTTGACGAAGGCTCTTATCTTTTCTTCATCGGATCTCGAATCAACGAAATAGCACTTCCTCTTGAGAGTAAAAGGAATAAAAACAAGGCGTCCGCTCTGATCCCTCCTGAAATGACATTCGACGTTCCCGTCCATCAGTCTTGAGAACAGAGAACTCATGGCTCCTACCCTTGCCCGATGGCGGCTGCACAGCGCTTCGGATCGAAATCCCAAAGCGTGACATCGGTCGATAAATTTTCGACCCCTACTTCGCCAGCCATCTCGGTTCCCGGCTTGCCGCACCACACGATTCGAAATTGCGCTTTGGTTCCCTCATACAGCACGTCGACCACGTCTCCCGGCTTCAGCCGAGCGTCCACGCATTGAAGAGTCGCTCCTCGTCCGCTGATCGTTCGCAGGCTCGCAGGCTGCATGAACGGGCGGGAGTTGCTGTCCATGCCCCATATTTGTACGGGAAGGTCCACGAACACACGCGACTGCTGGCGCCTGTCCATCGCAATCTCCTTGGCTCAAACCGAGTTCAAGGGATGGTAGGCGGGGTTGGCGAGCAAACAAAGGTAACCGCAGTCACAGATGAGGGTATGCCAAAAGTTTGATTACCACCGGTGCCGCGTGATCCTGGCGACGCTCAGTCCAGGTCCCCAAGCGAGCAGGCGCCCGGTCCGCGAGGGTCGCCGCAGGATCCGCAACCACCCGAGGGAGCAGGCGCGCCAGATGAACCCTTCGCGGATACCGCGAAGACGCTCAGTTGTGGAGTCAGCTTTGCGCTTTGGCATTTGGGACACTTCGCTTTATCGCGGCCAAATATCAGGGTCTCAAACTCGTGCTGACATTGCTGGCAGACATATTCAAAAATCGGCATCTCGATCACTCCGTTGCAGCGGACTTCTCCTATTAGAATCAATTCGTGCGAACTTGGCAAACTGGAACAATGACGCTTGCCCTTTCCATCTGCGAAAGTGTGAGGATTGCTTGATCGCGAAGCTGCCAGTTGTTGCCCGGCGCACTTTTCGTCCGCAGCGGTGGTTGGGCGGCGGACATATCCAGACTCTCGCCGCATTTTTCCTCTCGCGCCACATCAATCTTCCCCCCGCCGAAAAACGTCTGATTGAAGTGGAACCTGGCGTTCCTGTGCTCTGTCACTGTCACTGGCAGACGGATCGAAAGGCTCTTACCCTGATCGTAGTGCATGGTTTGGAGGGATCGAGCGAATCGCAATATATGTTGGGAATCGCCCGCAGCGGGTTCGCTTCGGGCATGAATGTGGTGCGGATGAACCAGCGCAACTGCGGCGGAATGGACCATTGCGCGCCAACGCTTTACAACTCCAGCCGTTCCGCGGATGTGGCCGCCGTAGCCCAGAACCTGATCGAACGCGATCGAATTCCTGGCTTCGTGTTGATCGGGTTTTCTATGGGCGGCAACCTGGTCTTGAAACTGGCCGGGGAGTGGGGCAGCGACGGCCCTGCGGAATTTCGTGGAGTGGCAGCCGTGTGTCCGGCGATAAATTTGGCCGCTGGGGCCGATGCGCTGCATGAGCCCGCCAACCGGATTTACGAATATTATTTTCTGCTGCAACTGTTCCGGCGCTTTCGCCGTAAGGTTCGACTGTTTCCTACGACGTTTGATGCCTCGCGTCTGCGCGGTGTGAAGACCTTGAGAGAGTTCGACGATCGTGTAACCGCCTTCTACTGTGGCTTCACAGGAGCCGACGACTACTACGCACGGGCCGCCGCCGCCAACGTCATCAACCACATCGCGCGTCCCACGCTGGTGATCCACGCGGCCAACGATCCCTTCGTCAGAATTCTGCCGGAAACTCGCCTGGCGCTCCTTGCCAATCGCAATATCACCTACGTCGAAACTGAGGATGGTGGTCACTGCGCCTTCCTCGGTGAGCGCGACGGCGATTCAACCTACGATGGCCGCTGGGCGGAGCGTGAAGTCGTGGAGTTCGCTATGCGGTTTCAGTAGCCAGTTTCAGCCTGCGTGCCGGACTGCTCGGACCGCTTCACTGCGCGGTCGCCGGGTGCCGGAACCAAGCCAGAACTTCCGCCCCTCGCCCCTTCAGCCGCGTCCGCAGGAATGCGAGGAGAAGCATCGCGAGGAAAATAACTAGGAGGCCGAGAGACGCCGTCTTGATGGTCTGGGTATGTTTGGGCAAAATCGATAATCGTCCATATACGAATTCGATGTGCACCCAGTAGACCAGCAGGGAAGCCTGGCCTAGCTGAATCAGAGGACTGAATCCCCACCCTCCTGCACCCCAACGGCACCAGCCATAACTCGCTGCCAGAATTACTAGCAGCAGTCCCACACGAATCAGGAAGAAATTTGGGCTCGTGTGCCAAAAATCGTAGGCCGCGTATATATGACGAGGCTGTGCATCGAGCCAGTGAGCGCCCTCCACCAGTACGACACCCGCGACCGCGGCCAAAGAAAAAATCATTGCCTCGCGCTTGCGCGCCCACTGACCTTGCAAGACAAATCCGGCAGCCAGTCCGGCAAAGGCGAATGCACTCCAGGGAAAAATTGGGAAGAGCCAGGCCTGCGGCGTGCCCAGATTATGGACGCCGTTAATATAAGACTCCAGCGGCCACGGCAGCCAGTGCGGACGCCACGTCGTCCACATCAGGGGAGTGAGCAACGAGATTAGCAGCGCCGTTGCTGCCGACGCGAAAACCAGCGCAAGCCTTACCCGCTCTCCGCGGGAAATGGAGAGCACCAGCCAGCAGAATAGTCCCATCAGCATCATCGAGACTCCGATGGTGTTGAGGATATCTACGCGCAGCAAATCGCTGAGCGGCGCCCAGCCCCAGGCAATCAGATATTCCTGCAATCGAAAGAGCAAGCCAAACGCCAAAATCTCCGCTCCACTGCGAATCGTTATGCGGGCAATCTGCGCGGGCCGCAGATTCTTCTTCCACAGCTTCTCGGTCACTAACGCGAACGAAATTCCCGCCAGAAACAGAAACAGCGGAGCCGGAAACGTCCCTCCCAGTTGCGAGTACATGAAAAACTTGTTCTGCCGCGCGCTCGCGCTCAGCCAGGAGTCGTAGCAATGGGTCTGGAACATCAGAACGCACGCCAACCCGCGCATCCAGTCGATATAACCTAGCCGGGATGAATTCGCCGCCACCATGGTACGTGCCAAGCTCAACGTGGCAGTATACGGCACTGCGAATAGAATCAAAGAGACTGCGGGCCATCAGCGCATCAACCGCGAGGTATGCGCTCCAGTTCAAACATCCGGCTCACTCTGCAGATTCAATCTGCACAAGGGAAGTGCTTGGACCAGAGGAGCGTGCTCCCGGCTGCCAGCGATCCGGAGGCCGTTCGCGACTGCGCAGCCGGTTCACCGCCGACCCGATACTCAATGAAGCGTTCACCAAATGCCCAACCCGGAGAGGCCCCGCAATTCTCTCGCCCTGAATCCAATGAAGAGCGCTGCTGATGCTGCATCCGCATTGACTGCAATCCGGATTGCCGCCGAAAACACATGGCTCCACGCGGCTTTCCAGATCGGCGGAATAATTCACCGACATTCTGGAAAACACGCAACTCTGCGGATTTGACGGCGGGCTCACAAAGGCGCGAGCCATGCCCTCGGGGATCAGCAACTTTGGATACTTTGCCCCTAATGGCGGCAATTCGCGCGCCACGCGTTCACGGTCCTCCGGAGACAATCGCTCCGGACTTTCTTCGTCCATCTGCGGGCTGTATAGGCTGATCCAGATGTGATCGACCTCGGGCCTCGCGTTCCAGAACGCGACGTATTCTTCAAGATAGCCGGAGCGCGCGAGCATCGGCCGTGTAATCACCCAGTGGACGTTAATCTTCCGCCCTGCAATATTCTTCAAGATGCGTTCGTAAGTTGCCGGCTGGCGCCGGATGTCATGATGCTCCTGCAGTCCGTCCACCGAAACCGCGACGCGGACGCGAGGAATCTCCATCCACTGCGCCGGAATCGGAATCACTCCGCTGGTCACGACCATGCCGAAGATTCCCATCTCGCTGAGCGCGGGAAGAATGCGATCCAATTCACGATGGCGCATCATGGGTTCCCCGCCCACCAGAGAAACGTGCAGGGGCCGGTGCCGGCGCACTAGATCAAGAATTCCGTCGACGAGCGCGTCTCCGCGAAAATCGCGAAGCTCACGCAGCGTGACTCCGCTGCCCAGGTGGCTTTCGCCATAGGCGTAACATCCCGGACAGCTCAAGGGACATTCGCGCGTGATCTCAATAGAGAGCAGCGGAACGCTGCCGCTCAAAACTCGCCATCCTGCACGGGCAAGATCGCGGGGAGTAAGACTTGGACGGGGCTCAACAGACTGCATTGTCTCTTAGATGCATGTCGGTTGCATTTGGCTACGTCGTTCCCGTCCACGACGCAAGAAGATCTAGAGAGCCGTGCGCCGAGGCTGGGAAGACTGGATAATCCAGCGGATTATGATAGATTTTTTCCAGGGGCGCGTAGCTCAATCGGATAGAGCACCGGATTTCTAATCCGGTGGTTGCAGGTTCGATTCCTGCCGCGCCTACCATAAAGCAGTGAGCAGTGGCCAGTGTTCAGTTGTCGGCCACGTACTGCACGCCACTATGCTTTGATTGTTGGCCACCGGCCACTGCTCACTGACCACTTCCTTTCCGGTGTTCGCATTCCGCAGTATTCAGACAGGAGTCGGCCAGCATCAGGCGCTGCACCGGCTTGCCTCCGATGATGTGCGATTCAACGATCTCATCGACATCTGTCTCGGTGACGTGTCCATACCATATTGCCTCGGGATAGACGACAACATTGGGGCCGTGCTCACACTGATCCAGACAGCCCGATTGGTTGGCTCTCACTCTGCCTTTGAGCCCGTGCTCCGCCAGTTTCTGCTTGAACAATTTCTGCAGCCTTGCCTGGCCAGTCGGATCGCAGCACCCCCGCGGATTTCCCGCGGGCCGCTGATTGCCACAGACGAAAATGTGTTTTTCAAACTTGGGCATAAAATTTATCTTAACTCGAACGACTCGAATTCAACTTCCCCACTCCCCGTTCGCGTTGCTATCCGCCTCACGGGCGCGATAAGATACTCCGTACACATCTTCTCCGCTTTTATCCCAGCGAGCTTTCAGAATTCTTGCCGCGGCAAGGCGTGTGCGACCCCGGGTATTCATTCGTGCGCGCGGCGCAGCGATGCGTTTGCGAATCCCTGTGACGGAGTGGGCAGTGAAACGAGGCAAGACCGCGGTAATTGTCGGCGCCCAGTGGGGCGACGAGGGCAAAGGAAAAATCGTCGACGTCTTATCGGAGAACTTCTCCGTCGTCGCGCGCTATGCCGGCGGCCACAACGCCGGCCACACCGTCATCATTAACGGCAAGAAGTTTATTCTGCAACTGGTGCCGTGCGGAGTACTGCGCACAGCGTGCCGTAGCGTCATCGGGAACGGCGTGGTTCTGGACCCCATGGCCTTTCTGAAAGAAGTGGGCGCGCTGCGGGACGCAGGCGTCCGGGTCGACGGAAATCTATTTGTCTCCAACCGCGCGCAAGTGATCATGCCCTACCATCGGATGATCGAGTTGGCCGCGGAAAATGCTCCCGGCCGCGTGAAAATCGGCACCACCTCACGGGGAATCGGTCCGGCGTATGAAGACAAGATGGGCCGCCGCGGCCTGCGTGTGGCCGATCTGCTCGATCTGCAACTTCTGCAGAAACACATCGAGAATGCGGTGCGTGAGAAGAATATGATCGCGCACGCGCTGTTCAATTCCGAACCGCTGGATGCCGACAAAATGTACACGGAATACGCCGCGGCTGCCGAGAAAATCGCGCCGTTCGTATGTGATACCGCAGTCCTGCTGAACCAGGCTTTGGATGCGGGTGAGTCTATCTTGTTCGAAGGCGCGCAGGGTACCATGCTCGATATCGACCATGGCACCTATCCGTTCGTCACTTCTTCCAGCGCGACTTCCGGTGGCGCTGCGACTGGCACGGGTGTCGCGCCGAATGCAATCGAATCAGTCATCGGACTCACTAAAGCCTATTGCACACGAGTCGGCGAAGGTCCGTTTCCCAGCGAGGAAAAAGGCGCTGCCGGCGAGCAGTTGCGCAAGCGCGGCAACGAGTTCGGCGCGGTTACAGGACGTCCGCGCCGCACCGGTTGGCTCGACTTGCCGCTGTTGCGCTATGCCGGCATGATCAACGGCATCTGCTGGCTGGTGGTGACGAAGCTTGACGTATTGGATGAGCTTGCAGAAATCCCAGTCTGCGTCGGCTACATCGTCGATGGAAAGAAGACCATGGAAATCCCTGCGCAAGCCAGCGGCTACGACAAGCTGGAGTGCGTTTATCAGAAGCTGCCAGGCTGGCGGACGTCCACGCAAGGGATTACAAAATTCGACCAGTTGCCACAGGCGGCACGCAACTACCTTGCCTTCGTGGAGAAGGCGACGGGTACTAAGGTTGGCCTGGTTTCAACCGGCCCCGACCGCGATCACACCATCTTCATGGACGAATTCGCGAATCAGTTGCAGACAACCTCCTCCCGAAAAGTCTAGAATTAGCTACCCATTTTGTAAGACACCAAGACTGAGCAAGGAGCGCACGATGGTGGTTTTGGCCGTAACGTGGATGGCGAAGGTGGGCCGTGAAGGCGAGGTCACTGCAGTTTTTGCAAAGCTTACTGAAGAATCGCGCAAGGAGCCCGGCTGCGCGATGTATCAAGTCCACCGGCACAAGACGGAAGCGCGACGATTCTTCATCTACGAGCAGTATAAGGATGATGCCTCACTCGAGGCCCACCGGAACGCCCCACATTTCTTGCAGTACGCCCGCAAAGACCTGCCTCGAATTGCCGACCGCGTGGAAGGCCATCTGTTCGAGCCGCTCGGGTAGACTTGTGGCGCGGGCGCTTCGCCCGCGGGCGCGATCACTTTACTTTGTCCGCCATCAGCTCCCCGCCCGAAGCGTAGCTTTCCTTCGACACTTCATGAAAGGCCACGATGACCCCTTCGCGCCGCGCTCCCGCTTCTTCGACCAAGGCATCGGTGATGCGCTTCGCAATTTTCCGCTTCTGTTCCGCCGTGCGCCCCTGCAGCATCGTAATTTGAACTAAAGGCATAAAGCAGTTCTCAGTTCTCAGTAACTGCGCTCAGCTCCAGGCTCTGTGATCTTTCACTGAGAACTGGGAACTGAGAACGTCATTTCGCCAGTTCGTAGCCCGCGAAGAAGAAACTCAATTCAAAACGCGCCGTATCCTCGGCATCCGAGCCGTGAATCGCATTGTGCTCAATGCTCGACGCCCACTTTTTGCGGATCGTGCCTTCCTCGGCGTTGGCCGGGTTGGTGGCTCCCATCAGCTTGCGCAGATCGGCGATAGCGTTTTCTTTTTCCAGAGCCAGGGCAACGATCGGGCCGCTCGACATGAAATCAGTGAGCGACCCATAGAAGGGCCGGCTCGCGTGCACGGCGTAGAACTGCTCCGCCTGATGCTTGGAAATTTCCAGCATCTTCATAGCGAGAATGCGGAATCCATTTTTCTCGAATTGTTCGATGATGTCGCCGACCGCATTCTTGGCGACGGCGTCCGGTTTTACGATGGTAAGAGTTCGCTGCAGAGTCTTCATAAGTGATTGTTCGTCGTCAGTCCTTCGTAGTGGAATTCCTGTCCTTGCTCGGTACTAGGTACTAGCTGCTAAACTTTTACTCCCAGCGCCGCCACCAGGGTCTCCCCAATATCCGCCGGAGACTTCGCGACGCGGATCCCGGCCGCTTCCATGGCCTTGATCTTCTCCGCCGCCGTTCCTTTACCGCCGGAGATGATCGCGCCAGCGTGACCCATACGGCGACCCGGTGGCGCAGTCTGCCCGGCGATGAAGCCAACTACCGGCTTCTTCATATGGCTCTTCACAAATTCCGCGGCTCGTTCTTCGGCATCGCCCCCGATTTCGCCAATCATGACCACCGCTTCCGTTTCCGGATCGCGATTGAACAGATCGAGCGCATCCAGAAAGTTGGTGCCAATAATCGGATCGCCGCCAATCCCAATCGCGGTCGACTGCCCAATACCACGGTGCGTCAGTTGATGCACCGCCTCATAAGTCAGCGTCCCCGAGCGCGACACGATGCCGACCGGCCCCTCTTTGTGAATCGATCCCGGCATAATGCCGATCTTGCACTTGCCCGGCGAAATAATTCCGGGGCAATTCGGCCCGATCAGCCGCGAGCGCCGATTCTGCAGAAACTCCCATGCCTTCACCATGTCGAGCGTAGGAATGCCTTCGGTGATGCAGACGATGAGTTCTAATTCTGCGTCCGCCGCTTCCATGATCGCGTCCGCCGCGAACGGAGGAGGAACAAAAATCACAGTTGTGTCGGCACCCGTCTTCTCAGCGGCCTCAAGCACGGTATTGAAAATCGGCCAGCCTTCGTGCGTCGTGCCGCCCTTGCCTGGCGTCACTCCGCCCACCACCTGCGTTCCGTAAGCAGCACAAGCCTTGGCGTGAAATGTACCCTCGCGTCCCGTCAGGCCCTGCACGATCAAGCGCGTATTCTTATTAACCAGGATTGCCATAAGTATGACTCCTCGTTGCCTCTACCACGACCGTTTTTATGCCGAAGCGCGTGCTTCCTTCTTAAACTCCCCGCGCCGCCGCCACCACTTTGTCGGCTGCATCTTTCATGGTGTCGCTTACCACAAAATTCAAACCCGAATTCATCAGAATCTTCTTGCCTTCATCCACATTCGTACCTTCCAGCCGCAGCACCACTGGAAGCTTGATATTGGTTTTCTTGGCCGCTTCCACTACGCCCGTGGCCAGCGTATCCACGCGCAGAATGCCGCCAAAAATGTTGATCAGCACTGCCTTCACGTTCTTGTCGCTCAGCAGGATCTCAAAAGCATGTGCTACCTGGTCCGCGCTGGCACCACCGCCGACATCGAGAAAGTTCGCCGGCATCCCGCCCGCGTATTTGATGATGTCCATCGTGGCCATGGCCAAGCCCGCGCCGTTCACCATGCACCCTACGTTGCCGTCGAGCTTGATGTAGTTCAAGCTATATTTCGAAGCTTCCACCTCGAGCGGATCTTCCTCCGTGATATCACGCAATTCGCGAATGTCGGGATGGCGGAAGAGCGCATTATCGTCAAACGTGAGCTTCGCATCGAGTGCGAACAGCCGTCCATCGGTCGTGGTGATAAATGGATTGATCTCGACCAGCGAAGCGTCCGTGTCAAGGAACGCTTTATAGAGGTTGGAAAGAAACTGCACCGCAGGATTGATCTGCTTAGCATTGAGTCCGAGCTTGAAAGCCATCTTGCGCGCCTGAAAGCCTTCCAGCCCCATGCCCGGATCGATATGCTGCTTCAGAATTGCGTCAGGATTTTCCGCCGCGACTTGCTCGATTTCCATTCCTCCGGCGGCCGACGCCATGAAGACCGGCTTGCCTTCCGCGCGATCGACCAGAATTCCCAAATACAATTCCTTTTCGATCGGAAGGGTTTCTTCGATTAGCAATCGCCGCACGATGCGCCCTTCTGGCCCGGTCTGATGCGTGACCAATTTCATGCCCAGCATTTTCCCGGCCAACTCTCCCGCCTCATCGGCAGACTTGGCGATCTTCACACCTCCGCCTTTGCCGCGCCCGCCGGCGTGAATCTGAGCCTTGACCACCACTCCGGCTGCGCCGGCGCTGAATAATTCCTTGGCGGCGGAGTCAGCCTCTTCGCGCGAGGTCGCCATCGTCCCGCGTGGCACGGTTACACCATACTTCTTAAGAATCCCTTTTGCTTGGTACTCATGGATTTTCATAATGACGCTCGTCAATTAAGAATCGGAAGGAACCTGCTTGCGGCTTTCAACTGAGGGCAGCAAACTCTCAATTTTATAGAGAGGAACCGATTAGGGCAAACGCTCATCCGCTTCTTTTTAGCGTGCCGTTCATCTAAGCCTAAATCGGGAGCGGACACTGGACCGCGCAGGAAATGCTCAGGAGGCGCGAGGAGCAAGCCATGAAACTGGTTTCACTGAATGTTGCGAGGCCGCGCTTGACCGTCTATAACGGCGCAACCATCAACACAGGGATCTACAAGAAGCCTGTGAATGGCCGCGTAGCGCTGCGCACCTTGAACCTCGATGGCGACCAGCAGGCGGATCTCAGCGTTCATGGGGGTCCGTACAAGGCGGTATACGCTTATCCCTCGGAGCACTATGACTTCTGGCGGCGGGAATTGCCAGATATGGATTTGCCGTGGGGCATGTTCGGCGAGAATTTTACGACCGAGGGTCTCACGGAAGACGAGCTTCACGTTGGCGACCGGCTTCGCATCGGCTCATCTATTGTGATGGTCCGCCAGCCACGCATGCCTTGTTACAAGCTTGCGGCCAAGTTTCAACGCGACGACATGATTGAGCGATTCTTGCGTAGTGGACGCAGTGGACTCTATTTTTCCGTGGAGCAGGAAGGCGAAGTTGAAAATGGAGATTCGTTCGAATTGATCTCGCAGGATCGCGAAGGGATTACCATCGCCGAAATGAATCGCCTTTTCTTTCGTGAGAAATACAATCGCAATCTGCTGGAAAAGGCGATTGCCACTGCTGCTCTACCCGAAGACTGGCGCGAGTACCTCTTGCCCAGACTGAGCGGGTCCGGTGTTCAGCCTTCCCGTTAGATCAATCCCATCGCGGGTCGCCAGTTATCCCTTACAATTCCGAGTGAGATGATCCTTGACGCTCTCCATCGCATCGCCAATCACGGCCAATCCCTGGACCGGGCGGAATCGCGCGAAGTGATGGCGGAAGTCCTGGCGGGAAATTGCGCTGACTCTCAGATCGCGGCGCTGCTCCTGGCTTTGCATATGAAAGGTGAAACCGTGGAAGAGATCGTCGGCTTCGCCGAAGCAATTCGCGCCGCCGCCACTCCATTGCCATTCTCATTCGCTGGGTCCGAAGAAAGCGCCGATGCTTCCCTCTACGTGAGCGGCACCGGCCGAGATGCGCTGGTCGATACCTGCGGCACGGGAGGCGACGCGAGCGGAACTTTCAATATTTCAACTGCCGCCGCATTTGTAACTGCTGGTGCGGGTGTGCATGTCGCCAAGCACGGCAATCGCAGCCTCACCTCGAAGTGCGGCTCGGCCGACGTGATGGAAGCCCTCGGAGTCAATATCCAGTTGTCTCCCGAGCGTGCCGCTCAATGCCTGCGCGAAGTCGGAATCTGTTTCCTGTACGCGCCCGACCTGCACTCCTCCATGAAGCAAGTGCAAAAGGTTCGGCGGGAGCTGCGCCTGCGGACCATGTTCAATCTTCTGGGCCCGCTCACCAATCCGGCGCATGCTTCAGGACAGGTCGTGGGTGTCTACGCGCTGGATATGGTCGAGAAGCTTGCCGAAGCGCTGAGTATGCTCGGACTGCATCGCGCTCTCGTGGTGCACGGCCTCGATGGTCTCGACGAAATCACCATCACCGGTCCAACCCGCATTGCCGAGGCCCGCGATGGAATTGTTCGGACCTACGAAGTCCGTCCTGAAGAATTCGGCCTAAAGCGTTCCACGCTCGAAGACATCTCCGGCGGCGACGCCGCCGAAAACGCGGTCATCGTTCGCGAAGTGTTAAGCGGAAAAAAATCTCCCCGCCGCGATGTTGTCCTGCTGAACTCAGCAGCCGCGCTGGTGGCCGCGCGCCGTGCCGATCACCTGGCGGAGGCACTCCCCCTGGCGTCCAAATCCATCGACAGCGGCGCGGCGGCGTCCAAACTTGCAGCCTTGGTAAGCTTCACCAGAGGAGAAGGGAAGTAGACCACCATGTCTTGCGTGCTAAGAGCCAGCGGTGCCAACTTTGATGTCGATGAATTCTTGAAGATTTCTTCGCTGGATGCCCTGACTGCATTTCGTCCCGGGGCTGTGCAATTTCCTACCTCGAGCGTGACCCGCAGAACTGATTATTCTGGAATGAATGTAAGCGTCAGCACCAGAGAGTTTTCCGATCTAAACGGTCTGGTAGACGATGCGGTTGGATTTCTGCAAGAGAATGACCGCGAACTGAGGCGCCTGCGTGATTTTCCCGGCCTCGAACGCATGGATCTTGAATTTCCCGTGGAAGATCGTGACTTGGTCTTCCAGCGCGATGCCTTTCCTCATCAACTCCTGTCGCTCCTGGGCGAGTTGCGCATCGGTCTGATCGTTTCGCGGTATCCGGCGCTCTCCGGAGCGACAGATCAAATCGCTACCGAACACTAAAGACGACTGCGGTTGCGAGGATTTCGATCCTTAACTAACTATTTGTCCGTGTCGCCTGTCTGCCCAGCTTGAATCTTGAACACATTGTTCGTCGTATCGCTCTCCGGCACGCTGCCGTCGTTCACCACGATTTCCTCCGGCGCCTTCGTGGTTTCCACTCGAATTACTCCCTTGCTGTTGCCACGCACCTCAACCCGCTTCATAACTTCACCCCCGGCAAATTTCACCGTGATCGGAACCTCGGCTCCCGCTTGCCCCAGGTTGTCTACGGTAATCGTCAGCAGGTAAACATCATTCATGGACTTGCGCGAGAATGCCGACTCCACTTTAAAGTCCGGCAGCCCACGGTCGCGGTAGACCCAATCATCGAAAAACCATTCCAGATCTTTCTGTGTCTGCGCCTGAATCAGTTTCTGCATGTAGGAGGGTTCTTTGTCCTCCTCTGGACGGTACGATGCCAGAGCTTTCTTCAATGCCTGATCGCCGACCATGTCGCGCAGCATCCACCACACACACATCGCTTTGCTCCGGTAAAGTTCCTCGTCAGCGGTATTCACCAGCGACCGGCTCACCTCATCTTCGGATCGCGGAGCGGCTGTCGTTTTCCCTTTCTCGTTCTCCGCCGCGCTAAATGCAACCCGATGTATTGTCATGTAATCCAGCGCAGCCTGGCGCCCGCTCTGATGCTCTACGTACAGCGCCTGCGCAAAGTGGGCGAGCCCCTCGTTGATCCACGGTCGCGGCGAGGAAATCGCTGCGTGAGTGAGTTGGTGCGCCGCCGTCAATCCTGCTGCTTTGGAATCCGCATTCGCCAATGGCATCAGCAAAAGAGAGCCACTCTCAAAGGGAGAGGCGTTCGGGTCGTCGAGATCAGCCGTTTGCGCTTTATTTCGCGGCGATCCAAACCAGTCGGAAATGAGCGGAGTCACTTTTTCTGCCGCATCAGCGTATGCTGCCGCCGCCACGTCGTGCCCATGCAGGTAATGCACCGCGATATCTGCCCGGTCCGCTACCTGGTAATCAGCCATCACAAACGTCGGTGCAACCAATCCAAGAGCTCGGTACGAGCAATCTGCAACGAACTCACGCTTTACCTCCAGCGCCGACGGACATGTCGTTGCATTCACCAGAAGCTCCGGCTTTTCGCTTTCATCATCGCTCGGCACTGCAATCTGCACATGCATAGTTGAGGCTGCCTCCCGGGTCTTCCACCGTCCAACTGCCTCGAATTCGCTGTTGCCTTCGGAAAGATTCCCTGCCTCGGTCGCAATCGGATACCAGGCCACGTTGCCCGCCCCTCGGACAGCGCTGAATTTTGTGCTGATCTGGTCCCAGTCGGCGCTGCGTGCGTCAGCTTCGGGCGCCCCGATCCGCGTGAGCCGCGTCGCGTCCAGCACGATCACTCCTTCGTAGCCGATCTCCAACTCAATCGTCGCTTTGGGCGCGACAGCCTGGGGCAAAGTCACAACAGCTTCAGAAAGCTCGCCAGTATGATCGATATCGGAAGTGTAGGGCTGCGCGACAAACTGCAGTGGTTTGCCGCCGCCGCTGATGGAACGCCAGTTTAGAGAAGAAGAAATCTGCAGCACCGCGATCTTCTGTGGTATTTGTGAATCGTTCCGCAAAGTGATCTTGCCTCGAACTCCCAATCGCTGCTGCTCGGGTTCCACGCGTACATTCAGATCGTAGCTGGTGAAGGCAAAAGCTTCGCGGTCAAGAGAGAATGCGTTCGCTACAGAGGCACAGAAGACACAGAGCAAGCAAAGCCGCAGACTGCACAACCTCATTTCGCACCCGCGGACGCCTCGTTATTTTTCGCCCGCCTCTGCCGGACAATTTCGTACATCACGACCGCTCCCGCCACCGACACGTTCAGTGAAGGAACCTTGCCCAGCATCGGAATCGACACTAGAAAATCGCATTTCTTTTTGACCAGATCGTGCAATCCCTTGCCCTCCGCGCCCAGAACCAGCGCGCAATCCATGTTGTAATCGAGGGCGTCATAAGTCTGCTTGCCGCGCTCGTCGAGGCCGACCGTCCATATATTCCGCTCTTTCAATTCTTCTATGGTGCGGGCGATGTTGGTCACCTTCGCAATTGGCAGGTATTCGCTGGCTCCGGCGGAAGCTTTCGTCACCGTCCCAGTGACCGGCGCCGCGCGACGCTCCGGAATAATCACTCCATCCGCTCCCGCCGCATCGGCCGTGCGCAACACCGCGCCCAGATTGTGCGGATCCTCCACGCCGTCAAGCACGACGATCAGCGAGTAGCTCCCCCGTTTTGCGCCCACCACATCATCCAGATCGCTGTATTGTTTGGCCGACGTTACGGCTACCACTCCCTGGTGCGCGGCGTTGCCGGCCATGTGGTCGAGTTCCACGCGAGTGAGAAAACGCACCGGAACACCGAGCTTGCGGCAATCTTCAATCATCCGCTGCAGACGGATGTCATGCCGCTCCTTTGCCATGCCCACCCACTGGAAAGCCCGTCCCCGAGCCTTCAGCGCCTCGGTGACAGCATTGATGCCGTAGATATAGTTCATGAATATTCAGTGTACCGAAAGGAGCGCTTTGAAAGGGCGCGCCTTCAGGCCTGCCGCACGGGACGCAAAAAACGGGGCTTTAGCCCCTGAGGGCCGCACTGAGGAAGCGCA
Source organism: uncultured Acidobacteriaceae bacterium (assembly GCA_963773675.1). GTDB lineage: Bacteria > Acidobacteriota > Terriglobia > Terriglobales > Acidobacteriaceae > Sulfotelmatobacter. The sequence continues at coordinate 123,582 of CAVZCG010000020.1, read as the reverse complement.
CGATCTCCTGAGGCTCCGGCCGCTCCGTGTAATCCTCGTTCGCCGAAGCATAAAGCACCGTCCCATCGCGATCAACAATGTAGGTTGCAGGAATCGGCAATTCCCAAGTGTCATCGCCGTTTACGAACGGCAGGTTGACGAAGGCACGCTGGTGGATCGCTTGCTGGTCTTCGGGAACGCGATAGGTTAGGCCGAACTGCCGCGCCACGTGGTTCCTTGCATCGGAGAGTAAGGGGAAGCGCAGCTTGTGCTGGTCGCGCATGAAAAAAGATTGTTTGACGGTTTGTGGAGAAAAGGCCGCCAACGTTGCGCCCGCCTGCTCAATCTCCGGCAGAATCAGATTCATTGCTTCCATCTGACCGACGCAGAACGGGCACCAGCGCCCGCGGATAAAGCAAAGTACGAGCCGTCCCTTGGCCAGCAGGTCGGTGGAAGAGACGTTCTTCCCGTCGTGATCTTGAAGCTGGAATCCCGGAATCTTCGCGCCGACGGGCAAGACGTTCGCCGCTAACCGTTGTTGCTTGAGTTCGGCGATGGCCCGAGCATGAACCGCCTGCGTCTCCGCCGGAACATACTTCGCAATCAGTTCCTTGCGCTCGGCAAAAATTTCGTGCAGAGGACGAATATCAAGGTCCGGACTCGATTCTTCGAGGGAGCGCCATTTCATAAGAGCAGTGGTCAGTGTTCGGTGATCAGTGATCAGAAGGGTAAAAAGCCAGTGCTGGCCACTGGTCACCAGCCACTGACCACTGCCTACATTCCCGGCAACTTCATCCCCGCCATTCTTCGCGCGAAGCTCGGCTTGCCCATCTGCTTGAACATTTTCTTCATCTGCGCGTACTGGCGAAGCAGATTATTTACCTCCTGCACGCTGGTGCCGGAGCCGCGGGCGATGCGCTTACGCCGGCTGCCATTGATCACTTCGTGATGATTGCGCTCATGCGCGGTCATCGAGTTGATGATGGCCTCCACGCGGTTGATCTGTTTTTCATCGACGTTGTCGGCGGCTTTCTGCAATCCGGAGAACGGGCCGATCGATGGCATCATGCCAATCAGGTTCTTGATCGAGCCCATCTTCTTCACCTGCCGCAACTGATCGCGAAAGTCCTCGAGCGAGAAACCGTCGCCGCTGAGCGCTTTGCTGGCCATCTCCGCGGCCTTCTTCTTGTCGATCTGCTGCTCGGCACGCTCGATCAGCGACAGAATGTCGCCCATGCCCAGAATCCGCGACACAATACGATCCGGATGAAACGGCTCCAGCGCATCGTATTTCTCGCCCACGCCAATAAACTTGATGGGTTGTCCCGTCACCTGACGGATAGAAAGCGCGGCGCCACCGCGCGCATCGCCATCCATTTTCGTGAGCACAACGCCGGTCAACGAAAGCTTTTTGTGAAACTCGTCGGCTGACCGCACCGCGTCCTGTCCAGTCATGGCGTCGGCGACGAACAGAATCTCCGACGGATTCAGCAGCTTCTTCAGCGACTGCATCTCGTTCATGAGATCGTCGTCGATGTGCAGACGGCCGGCGGTATCGACGATCAGCACGTCGCATCCGGAAACAATGGCCTCGCGGCGGGCTTCCTTGACCAGTCGTTCGACAGTCGCCGTGTTCGCCTCACCTACTTCGCCTTCGTAAATCTGCGCCTTGACGGCCTGCGCCACAACTTTCAACTGCTCGCGCGCCGCCGGGCGGTAGACGTCCACCGAAACCAGCAGTGGACGATGCCCGCCCATCTTGAACCAGTTCGCCAGCTTGCCCGACGTGGTCGTCTTGCCGGATCCCTGCAGTCCGGCCATTAAGACCACAGTAGGCGGCTGCGATGCAAACTTCATGCGCGCCGTGTCCTTGCCAAGCGTCTCAACCAGCTCATCGCGCACGATCTTGATGACCTGCTCGCCCGGAGAAAGCGCGGTCAGCACTTCCTGCCCCACGGCCTTGGCCTGTATGCGGTCAATCAGCTCTTTGACCACTTTAAAGTTGACATCGGCTTCGAGCAGCGCCAGCCGGATTTCGCGCAGTGCCTCCGCAATATTCTCTTCGCTCAGCCGGGCTTGGCCGCGTAGGGACTTAAACGCGCGCTGCAGTTTTTCCTGAAGATTCTCGAACATATGTGTAAGCCTCCATTTTAGCAGCCACAATCGCTAAGGATTCAGAAGGGCCATGCTTTACAATGCGTCGACTACTCGTCATGCCCTCCGAGAAGAATCAGCCACGACTGAGACAGATTACGCTTCTTAAGGATCGAGTCGCCGATTGGGGAGGCTATCCGTTTTCAGTACCCGTCGTGCGAAACCTCACCGAGATTTCATTCTGGAGCCGCGTGTGTTTCTTTGTGGGAGAAAATGGCTCGGGCAAGTCGACGCTCCTGGAAGCCATTGCCGAACATGTCGGATTCAATCGCGAAGGTGGCGGAAGGAATTTTCTCCGTGAAACGACCGAAAGTGTCCGCTCTACATCCCCTCTTTCACGGGCGCTGCGGCTTTCCTGGTCGAAGAAACTTACGCAAGGTTTTTTCCTGCGCGCAGAGAGTTTCTTCAATATGGCGACGTATTTGGATGAACTACAAAAAGAGGACCCGCAGACCCTGGCCTCGTATGGCGGAAAATCCCTCCATGAACAATCGCACGGTCAGTCTTTCCTGGCGCTTCTAGAAAATCGATTTTCAAGACAGGGTTTCTATCTGCTGGATGAGCCTGAAGCGGCCCTTTCCCCCCAACGCCAGCTGAGCTTCTTACTGCTGTTGCACAACTTTCTAAAGGGGAACGCAGACGTTCAGTTCATAATCGCAACTCACTCCCCGATCATATTGGCTTATCCCGACAGCCAAATCTTGTCATTTGACGGTGATCAGGTTACCCAAATCGCCTATGAAGAATCTTCGCCGTACGGTATCGTTCATGGGTTTTTACAAAACCCGAAAAACTACTTGAGACATTTGTTCGCGGAGTTGCCGCTCGAGTAATCCACTTGGCTAAACTTTCGGTCTCACCATCTCAAACCTCTCCGTAGTCCTCGTGTATTGGATCCCACCCATGCGTCCGATGAGGTCGAGCGAATTCCGGTCCAGTTTTCCGTCCTTCAAATGCGCGTCGTCAATGTGAATGGAAACAATCTCCCCGATCACCAAACTGCTGCCGGTAGGCGCGGAAGAAAAATCGAGAATCTGATGCAGCTTGCACTCAAAGCTGACCGGAGACTCGGCGACTCTGGGCGCTCGGACGACCTTGGACGCGGCTGGCATGATTTTCGCCAATTCAAATTCGTTTACCGACGCGTCGTATTCGGCGCTGGTCAAATTCATCGCCTCACGAAGTTCATAGGTAACGATGTTGACCACAAATTCCCGCGTCTCACGCACGTTCCGCAACGTATCTTTTGCTTCGCCATGCCCAACCCCCGGCAACTTAGGTGTCCGAAGTCCCGGCGCAAAAGCCAGCAATGGAGGATCGACACAGACCGCGTTGAAAAAGGAAAACGGTGCCAGGTTGGGCTGCCCCGAAGTGTTTATGGTCGAGACCCACGCAATCGGGCGCGGCGCCACGGAATTGAGCAGAAGGTTATAAAGCTCACTGTGGGAAATGTCTGATGGGCTGACGATCATTCCATCGAGTATAACTTTTCACGCGCTCACTTCGTTACGGCGAACACTTCTTTCGCCGCGATCACTGTATTGCAATGAATCGTCACCGTATCTTCCACATTCTGCGCGTAGCCGCCAGCGTAGGTTACCATCACCGGGATGTTCCGCGCATGGGCTACGCGAAAGACGAGTTCGTCGCGCTTCTTCAATCCCTCAATCGTGAGTGAAAGCCCGCCCAGTTGATCCTCTTTATATGGATCGGCCCCCGCGAGATAGCACAGCAAATCCGGCTCGCACTGCCGGAGCCCCGAACTCAATGCGTTGTCGAGCCATGCAAGATAATCGTCGTCCCCAATGCCATCAGGCAGGTCCACGTCGATCGAGGATGGCGGCTTCCACATGGGATAGTTGTTGTGCTGGTGAAGCGAGATGGTGAAGACATCTCCGGCATTCGGATTCCGCCGCCGGATTCCCTGGGTTGCCACCGGCGATCCCGAGGCCGAGGGCAGAGCTTCGCCCGGCGCGCGCTTCCCGGCAAAAATCACAGCCGTGCCATTTCCCTGGTGCACGTCGCAGTCGACCGTCATCGCCGTGCGAATCGCCCGATCACGCTGCAATCGCCGGATGGCGACCGCCACGTCATGAATCATGCAAAATCCCTCGCCATGGTCCGGAAAGGCATGATGAAATCCGCCACCAATGCTGACCGCAACCCGGTCGGCCAAGGCCTGCCGCGCCGCCAGCATCGACCCTCCCGCCGCCAGCCAGAACGCCTCCACCAGTTCCCGCGAGTAAGGAACCTCAAGCTCCAATTCCTCTCGCGAACTGAGCGTGCCCGTTTCCAGCTTGTCCACATACTCGGGTGTGTGCACCAGCAGGATGTCCTCGTCGCTGGCCGGTTGCGGTTCCAGAAAGTCGCTTGCTTCCGCTACTCCGCTCGCCAGTAGCCGGGCGCGGATGCGGCGGTATTTCTCGGCTGGAAAAACATGTTCGCCGATGGGAAGGTAATAGCCGTCGCTGTAGATCAGCTTGAAGGGAAGCATTCCGTGCTCAGATTCAGCGCCGGCCAGGCGGCTGCTGAAGGACTTCATATAATACGCGGGTAGCAAGCAATTAGCATTTAGCAGTTGGCAGATACTTAGTCGGGAATGTGAGGCTGCTAATTGCCAACTGCTAATCGCTTGTTTTGCTACCGCTTCTTCGGAGGATGAATTGTCGTGGCCAGCATTGACCTGCCCACCGGCACAATCGCGCCCTTGGCTGGATCAGCCGCGGCGTTAGCCCGAGTCAGCACTTCCTGCTGGATATACTGCACAAATTCCTGGATCTGCCGCTGCATCTCTTCCATGCGCTCCCGCATTTGCAGGATGATCGCCATTCCGCTGATGTTCACTCCCAGGTCGCGCGCCAGCGAGAGAATGAATTCCAGCCGCTGCAGATCCTCGTCGGTGTAAAGGCGAGTATTGCCCTCGGTCCTCGACGGCTTGAGCAGTCCCTCCCGCTCATAGAGCCGCAAAGTCTGCGGATGAATGCCATACATTTCGGCCACGGCGGAAATCATGTAGGCACCTTTCGATTTCCGTTTGGTCATAGGTCTCCTCGCCGCATTCTAGAGTAGCTCAGGTTTTCTTTCTAGTTCCGAACTGGTTTCGAATGGAGATTGCCGCCAAACCCGACTCCTTTACCTGCATCCAAGAGTCGGAGGTAATCATGAACGAAAATAATGCGATTAGCGTAATCGAAGACTTGATTGAAACCTGCAAGGATGGGCAGAAGGGCTATCAGGACGCAGCTTCCCACGCGAAACGGTCTGACTTGAAAACATTTTTCAATGAGCAGAGCCTGGAACGTTCGCGCTTTGCCGGCGAACTCGAAGCGGAACTGATCCGGCTGGGCAAACCTGACAAGAAAGTTTCCGGGTCGGTCTCAGCGTCCATGCATCGCGCCTGGATTGACACCAAGGTCAGCCTGGGTGCCGGGGATAAGGCAATTCTGGAGTCAGTAGAGGCGGGTGAGGACAATGCCAAGGACAGCTACCAAAAGGCGCTGACTGCCGACTTGCCCGAAAATATCGCTCAGATCGTTCGGCGCCAGGCCGCCAGCGTGCAGAAAGCTCACGACCAGGTGAAGAGCTTGCGCGACGCGGCAAAAGCCGCGGCATAGCTCCTTACACATAGCAAAACGAAGAGGACCGGCAGCGCCGGTCCTCTTTTGTTTCTTCAGCTTCGACTATATTAAGCGCCGGCCGCGGTTTCTCGGCGCGTCCTAACCGGTGTCCATCCCTGAGGCTTCAGCAAATGATTGACAGCGTACGCCACAAAGCCCGCCGCAATCAAAATCATGCCGAACTCGAATGAACTCATGTTCCAGACCTGCTCATGTTCGCTACGAATAATGGAGAAGCCCAGCAGCAGCATGGGCGGAATCCCGATCGCGATTGCCCCGAATAATCCGCCGGGGACGCGGAACGGACGTGCCAGTTCCGGCTCGCGGAAGCGCAAGACGGCCAATGCCGCGAATTCCAGCAGCAAGCTCGCGCCATAAAGAAGGATGTCGAGCGTCACCAGCCGGGCAAAGCCCAAGCCGAGGCACATCGCCCATCCCATCGCCAGCGCGACAATCGCAACCCAGGGAGCACGCGATTTCGGATGCAGCTTGGCAAAAATGCCCGGAAGCATCCCATCCTGCGCCATTGCCAGCGGCAGGCGCGAGTAGCTCATCACCAGCGCGTTAAACATTCCAAAGGCGCTGATCACTCCGCCGACCACTACTCCAATCCTCAGCAGCGGTCCGCCCAGCAGTCCGGCAATGTCGGCCCACGATCCAGTTTCCCAGGCCGTCGCTTTCAGTCCGGTCATCCACATGGCGGCGAAGGGAAGTACGTAGCTCAAGACCACAATCGCCACCGCCACCAGCATGGCTCGCGGGTAAGTCCGCTGCGGCTTCTCCACTTCTGTCGCGATGGTCGAGGCATTGTCCCAACCCATGTAGTTCCACATGCAGATGAGCAGCCCACCTAAGATATCGACAGTCGAGGTGGTCGGCTTGGTCACAGCGTTCGCCAGCGCACCCAGCTTGAACGGAGCCAAGAGCACGATCGCCACAAACGGCGCCGACAACGCAAAAAACAGCCACAGGGACGTGAGCGAAACCACCTTCACGCCCGCAATATTCAGCACCGCGCACGCGATCACCACCGCCAGCGCAACCCACCATCCGCGATTTCCCTCCTGGAACCACGGAAACATGCGCGTCAGGTAAGCCACGAACAGCGTGGGATAGATCGCCATATCGAAAATCGACGCCACCAGCGAGAGCCACGCTTCCTGAAATCCCCAGAAATTTCCCATCGCCCGCCGCACCCAGGCGTAGTAGCCGCCTTCGTAAGGCAGGGCGCTCGAAAGCTCGCCGATCATGAAAGCCGTGGGCAGGCTCCAGAGAAGCGGCGTGAGCAGTAGAATCAGGATCGCTCGTCCATACCCGGCGCCGTGCACAATGTCTTCCGTGCCATAAGTTCCGCCCGACACCATAAAGAAGGTGGCGGCGACCAGTGGCCACAGGGTGAGGCGAACGAATTTTTTCCGGTTGGGGATGACGGCGAGAGGTTGGGGGTTCTCGGGTTGTTGACGCGGGGCGCTAGCTGTTACCAATTTCTATGTCTTCCTCCTCAAGCGACTCACTCTCAGCTACTCCGCAGCGGCTGGTCTGGCTCGAGCTTTCTGGTTTGGTTAGATTCCAGAAATCACGCTGGAGTTAGTTCGCAGTGTTAGAGATTACGGCATTTTCTCTACGATGCAAGAAAAATGTGATTTTTTTAAAAAAATTTGTCAGGAAGTCAGGTACGGAGGTAATGCGAGTACTGAGTACCGTGTAGTGAGGCTGGAGAGAATCGTCGCGCTCGGTACTAGGTACTCGCAACTCGGTGCTGCTGTCACACTTTCTTCCAAAGCTCTTCCCGCGGATCTTCCGGATTCAGCTTCGCCAGTTCCCGCAGCAGTTCTTTGGTGCGCTCGTCCCGCGGCATGGGCACAGTCACCGTGACCTCGACAATCTCATCCCCGCGCATGCCGTCCTTCGTGGCAGAAGGAACGCCTTTTTCGCGCAGCCGCAACTTCTGCCCCGACTGCGTCCCCGGTGGAATCTTCAGCAGCGCCCGCCCGTCGATGGTCGGAACCTCAATCTTCGCCCCTAGCGCCGCCTCAGTCGCGCTTACCGGGACGGTCAGATAAATGTCGTCTCCGTCACGCCGAAAAACCGGGTGCTCCTCGGTGCGGATGATCACATAAAGGTCGCCAGCCGCGCCGCCATGCGCCCCGGCATTGCCTTTTCCCGCCAGCCGTATGCGCTGCCCATCGCGCGTTCCCGCCTTGATCCTTACCTCCAGCGGCTCCGTCCGGCTCACCGTGCCTTCCCCGTGGCAGTTCGGGCACGTAGAGATATTCTTCCCCGTCCCCTGGCAGCGCGGGCACTGCACGTTGAACTTCATCCGCCCGCCGGTCTGTGTGATCTGGCCAGTCCCGTTGCACTCCGGGCATTTTCCCGGCGCTTCGATGTAGCCCTGCCCGTGGCAATTCGCACAAACGTCCTGGCGCGTGATGTTGAGTCGCATCACGCCACCGCGGATCGCCGTCCAGAACGGCACATTGACCTGATACTCAAGGTCCGAGCCCGGCTCTGGACCAGTCTCAACAGGCGACGCCCCATGCCCGCCGCCAAAGATTCCCGAGAAAATGTCTCGGAATCCTCCACCTCCACCGCTTCGCCTGCCTCGCCCCGCGCTGTCCGCCAGATCGGAAAAGTCGAATCCTCCGAAATCAAATGGCACGCCCTGGCCGGAGCCGCCAGCTCCGCCGCCGGAAAATCCTCCCGGCGCGCCTCCGGAGAATCCGCTCGTCCCTCCGCCTCGGGCATAGGCCTCGGCCGTCGCCGGATCGATGTTGTCCGAATAGAATCCGACCTGGTCGTAGATTTTGCGCTTCTTGGGATCGCTGAGCACGTCGTTCGCCTCGGAGAGCGCCTTAAACTTCTCCTCGGCAGACTTGTCCCCAGGATTCACGTCAGGATGGTATTTCCGCGCCAGCTTACGAAATGCCTTGCGAATCTCCTCCGCCGACGCGGACTTCTTTACGCCTAAGATCTCGTAATAGTCTTTTTTTGTGGTAGTAGCCATTAGAGCGTTCTGTCATCCTGAGCGAAGTTTCCGTTCGCGAAGCGGACGGAAACGTAGTCGAAGGATCCCTACTAGTTCGGTAGCCTGTGCTTCTCCTCTTGTAACACGACCAGTGGCTCGGATTCCGCCGCATCCTCGTACACAGGAATCCGCCACGCTCCGGTTGGCGTGGAAACGAATACTCGCCATCGTCTCTCATCCTCAGCCAGACTCAAAAAATAAGTCTGGTCGTTCACCTGAAAATCCATCTCACTCTCCCCTGGGATCCTTCCCCCCACCCGTCAAAATGTATGGCGCGAGCAAACCTACCCGCGCCACACGGTTCAAACTGAAAGCTGGCCGCTGAGAGCTGACAGCTTATTTCTTGTCCTCGACGTCCACGTACTCAGCATCGATCACGCCTTCATCTTTCTTGGCCTGACCATTGCCGCTGGGATCGCCGCCCGCAGCTCCGGCCGGAGTCGGCCCACCCGCTGCCGGACCCTTAGCCTGCGCTGCCTTGTACATCTCCTCGGCCAGCTTGTGCGAAGCCTTGGTCAGCGTCTCGCGAGCCTTATCCATCTGCGCCTTGTCATTCGACTCCAGCGCCTTCTTGGCATCAGCCAGCGCATTCTCCACGTCGCCACGGTCCGAGCCCGAGATCTTTTCTCCCGACTCTCGCAGCATTTTTTCGACGCTGTAAACCATGCTGTCAAGCTGGTTCTTGGCCTCGATCGACTCCCGCGCCGCCTTGTCTTCCGCTGCGTGCGCGTCGGCTTCCTTGGCCATGCGTTCGACCTCTTCCTTCGACAATCCCGAAGACGACGTAATCGTAATCTTCTGGTCCTTGCCCGTGGCCGTATCTTTCGCGGTTACGTTCAAGATGCCGTTGGCGTCAATGTCAAACGTCACCTCAATCTGCGGCACGCCGCGCGGAGCCGTCGGAATGCCGGTCAAGTGGAACTTGCCCAGAGTCCGGTTCTGCGCCGCCATGGGACGCTCGCCCTGCAACACGTGCACCTCAACCGAGGTCTGATTGTCCGCCGCGGTCGAGAACGTCTCCGTCTTTTTAGTAGGAATGGTCGTATTCCGCGGAATCATCGGAGTCGCCACGCCACCCAGCGTCTCAATCGACAAAGACAGCGGAGTCACGTCCAGCAGCAACAAATCTTTCACTTCGCCGCCGAGCACGCCACCCTGAATCGCCGCTCCAATCGCGACCACTTCATCGGGATTCACTCCCTTGTGGCCTTCCTTGCCAAACAGCTCTTTCACCAGCGCCTGAATGCGCGGCATGCGCGTCTGCCCGCCGACCAGTACCACTTCGTTGATCTTGCTGGCGTCCACACCCGCATCCTTCAAACACTGCTTGCATGGCCCCACCGACCGCTGAATGATGTCTTCCACCATCCCTTCGAGCTTGGCTCGCGTCAGTTTCTTCACCAGATGCTTCGGCCCGCCGGCGTCCGCCGTGATGAACGGCAGATTGATCTCCGTCTCCATCGTGGTCGAAAGCTCGATCTTGGCCCGCTCAGCCGCGTCGCGCAGCCTCTGCAGTGCCATCTCGTTCCCTTTGCCACGCAAGTCGAGACCTTCATCTTTCTTGAACTCGTCAATCAGCCAGTCAACGATCCGCTGATCCAGGTTGTCGCCGCCCAGGTGCGTGTCACCATTGGTGGCCTTCACTTCAATCACGCCCTCGCCCACTTCCAGCACCGAGATATCAAACGTTCCGCCGCCGAAGTCGTACACAGCGATCATCTCGTCCTTCGTCTTGTCGAGCCCGTAAGCCAGCGCCGCTGCCGTCGGCTCATTGATGATGCGCTTCACTTCCAGCCCGGCAATCTGCCCGGCATCTTTGGTGGCCTGCCGCTGCGCATCGTTAAAATACGCGGGCACAGTAATGACCGCCTCGTTCACTTTCTCGCCGAGGTAGTCTTCTGCCGCCTTCTTCAGCTTCTGTAGAATCAGCGCCGAAATCTGCGGAGGCGTGTACTCCTTGCCTTGCGCCAGCACCGCTACGTGGTCGCCCGACTGCACCACCTTATAGGGCACCATCTTGATCTCTTCCGTCACTTCGTTGTAGCGCCGCCCCATGAAGCGCTTGATCGAATAAACCGTGTTCTCCGGATTGGTGATCGCCTGCCGCTTCGCAACCTGCCCCACCAACCTTTCCCCAGTCTTGGTAAAGCCAACCACGGAAGGCGTGGTTCGCCCTCCTTCTTCATTGGGGATAACTTTAGGCTCGCCGCCCTCCATCACCGCCACGCAAGAATTGGTCGTCCCAAGGTCAATTCCAATAATCTTGGCCATATTGTTCTCCTGTTATCTTTCCTGATGCAAATAAGTGCTTTGTAATCAATGCGATTATGATTGCCAACAGGTCCATGCTAAGACCTGAGTGAAATGTTGTCAAGGTTTAGATGCTATTGGAAGGAAGGAAGTTGCGCGATAAATCCCGTCTAAGGGTGGGCCTCCTGCGCCAACCTCAAAAGGAAATAAAAGTTGCTGTTCTTGATTTCGGCGGGGTTTTTCTCGACAGCGGCAAAGGCCTCACCAAGTTCCCGAAGAAGGCTAACTCCGCCTACCGCCTTAATTATCTCGGCCATTTGGGTCGGCAGGAATCCTCCGAAAATTCCAAGGCCAACGACGCCGGCAGCAACTACTGCTTTCGCGGTCGCCTTCCTGATGGTCGCTCGCCTTATCGCTTTTGCTTGGGAATCTAGCCTCAGGATCTCCGGCCTGAGTATATCCGAGTAGATCTCTCGGGCCTCTTTCCTACCAACCACCCTCCGTCGCTTGATGTATCCACTCACGATGCTGTCCATGGCGGCTCGGTATTGCAGAAAAGCCTCGGGCTCCTCGGAGCGAACCCTCAAGACGGTCCGCATCGGGATGTCAGCAAGGAGCGGTACCTCATGCGTGAGTTCGGCGCACAGCGTCTCGCGACACCGGGCAAAGTAGTCGTCGGCAGGATTAAGCCGCGAGAGTATCATCGCCTCGCCCGGCAAATTGGTCAGGTATTTTGCATCGTACTTAAGCCCAAGAACCTGCTGGATGGCCACATCGAAGGCCATGTCGTCAAAAAGCTCAGACACAAGGTCCGAGCGGCGAACCATCGCCTTTGACAGCTTCTTCTGTCGCTTACGGCCACGCCAGCCCTTCAGCCATCGGGGAACCTCATAAAAATCCCTCCCCATCTGGCCATGCTCCAAAAAGTCCGACGGTCCCTTGATCGTGAAGGCAGGAGAGTCGTCATCTTGGCTCTCAGGCGCTTCGCTGTAAACAGCGAAACGATCCTCGTTTTCCCTATATAGGTCGCGCGCCGCCTTCTCTAGATTCGAGTAGTCCGGCAGAGCCTCGCGCAGGTGACGGTCGCAATAAGGAAGCTCCTGGGGAGCAAGTGTCATAATTCCCGCCTCGACCATCGGCCGCATCTGCTGAATGCACAGTATCGTCCCACCCAAGAGCCGCCGAATTGAATACTCCGACTCGTCCGCGAGCAAAATCCCGAGCGGCAACGGCACGACGGTTTTATCCGCGTATAGAGCGGATATCTCGACAGAAGGGAGATTTTTTTTAGCCTGCAGCCCCAATTGTCGCAGCCGAAGTCTCCTCTCATAGAGGAGCTGGCGACAAAGTTGAATGGGTCTGCGATAGGGGATCCTCGGTCGTTTTCCGGGGAACCGTGTTCTAGCGCATCGTAAAGCTCCGTCTGAAGCTGCCTGACATCTTTGAACGACCAGTCGTTGAAGAGTCTCTCGACTGAGTCCGTCGAAATCAGGCCCCGGGCCTCCAATACAGCGATGACGGGGTTCATGGTCGTAGTTTATCCGAGGCGACCTTCGGCTCGCTACAGACGCGTGAACCAACTCCCCGGCGGGTGGCCCAGCATAGATTTCCAGTCCTAGTTTCCGTTTCAAAACTTGAGGGTGCCCCATCCTAGCGCGTTCTCTGCGCTAGGGTGGGGCCTTTGATTTCCTGTCCATGCCCGCGGGCTGCCCCATGTTTCGCGCCCTTCAAACTGGAGCCGAGACTCCGCGAAAAGGTCTTTTGGGCGGCGCAGCGCTGGGCGCGCAAAACAAAACGCCCCTGACTCTTTCGAGTCGGGAGCGTATGTCGATCAGCCCTCCCCCAAGTGCTGCTCAATCAGGAGACTAATCGGAAGCCGCGCATCGGTAAATGGCTACAACGTGCCATTATCGAGAACGTCACGGTCCTTACGACTGCTTCTCCATTTCGAAAGAGGTCGTGGTCCCGTGCAGTTTATCGGTGTAATCCACGTGGATCGACTTGCCGTCCTTCGATACCGTCATACGGTTGATCCCAACCACTTTCCCGTCGCGTTTGTCGGTCTCCTCAATCGTGTTACCAGAAATCCGCTTCAGCGAAACCAGGGTGCGCCCCGGATCTCCCTCGATCGGGTAGTCTTTCCCATCGAACTTCGCATCGTAGCTTTCGCCATTCGGATCCGCCATTTTCAACCCATCCGCCGTGCTTTGATAGGTGACAGTCAGCCCATTGTTGGAGACGCTATCCACCTTCGAGGTTCGCCATGCTCCCGATAACGCGTGCGAACCCGCGGCGCCCGGGCTTACTCGCGTGGATGTAACCTCTCCCGTCACCGGTTTGGCTTCGGTACTGTCGGTGAATTTGTCGTGCAGAGTTTTCCCGTCGTCCGAGACGGTTGCCGTGTCGGTATACATCACCTTCCCATCCTTCTTTTCGATGATCTCAACCGCGCTGGCATTTACGACTTTAACCGCGATGGTGTCGTAGTAAGGATGTCCGGTAACTTTCTGATCGTTGCCGTCGGCCTTCACCGCGATCTTCGGAACGCAGGTCAGGCACTCATACATGTTATTGCTCAACGAATACTTGTCGGGCTTGGTGGGAAACTTCGCTGTGTCCAGTTTGGTCATCCAGGTTCCGTCGAATGGGCTTTGGGCACAGAGGGTCGCAGACGCCAATAGCACCGCAGCTAACAGCAGTCTTTTCATAAGACACCTCTTCAGTGAGATTTTTTGGCAGCCCAGCAGGAAGGTTCGGCCCCGATCATTTCTCGCCCGCGTGTTGGGCTGTCGGTTGGACGCGCCATTGTAGCACCGCCTGCCTCGGGGTGGGAGGGTTCCGCGGTAACTCCCCACGCGATGCCCGACGCCGATCCTGTGGCGTCGACCCTACTCGATCTCGGCTCGCCACAGCGGCTCTCCCCCGAGCGAGTGATAGAAACCCCAGCCTGCGAGCGCCACCACGCTGAGCAGCGCGAGCGCGGAAGTCGTCATGCACCACGCCGAGAAGTCGGAAGTGAACGGGACATTCAAAAGCATGTTGATGGTGAAGATGGCGCAGGCCAGGGGGATCAGTCCGAAACGATAGACGATCAGCGCCGCGATGGCGTAGATCAGAATCCAGGCGGGCAACTCCACGGCTGCGTAAGAGGAGGTGAGTCCCTGGAGCAACGCGAACAGGGCGACGAACGCGGTGACCGCCAGCCAATCTTTGCGCAGCAAGACTTTCAATCCCAGTAGTAGAAAGAAGAACTGCAAAGTCCCCAGAATCGAAGCCGGAATCTGCATCAGCCACGCACCCAGCGCTTCGCGCCCACCAGCCAGATATTCGGTCTGCGCAATTCCAGGCGCCGCTCCCATGTGCATCATCGGGATAGAACGAATCTGAAAAATGAGAATCCAGACCACGCCCAGCATCACGCCAAACAGGATGTCGCGCCCTACCAGCGGATCGCGGAATTGCCCCGACATGAGCCGGCTCCACGAGATGATGGTCTGCGGCCAACGCCGTCTCACCCACGGCTCCAGCGCCAGATACAACATCCAGGTTATTCCGGAGACGAACAGTGCAGTGCTCATGGCAAGGATGAACACGCCCAGGGTTTCGATCCTGGGAACCAGATGCCCGCGGCACAGCCACAACAATATCTCGAGCGCAAACATTACCAACGCCAGGCGAAACGCACCATCGCGATCGCCGCGCCCTTGCCGGTAATTTCGCCGCGCCAAAAGAACGGCTCCCAGCAAGAGCGACAGGAACAACACGATTTCCAGCACCTGCTGCACTTTCTTTCCCGTCGAATCTTCCGGACTCTTCATGCGATCCGGTTTGGTCCAGTCGCCGATCAGGGAAAAGAAAACCGGCTTGCCATGCCAGGAAGCCGCTTCCACCCGCAGCGGCCGCGTCGTTCCCGGCCACGTTCCCGTCCAGGCCACGCGCGCATCGGAGGAAGCCAGTGAGTTCCACGTCGGCTCCGCCTTCTGAAACTGCGCCGCATCCAGCCCCGCAGCCGCAAAGAGAATATTCCAGTCGAACGGGACAGATTGCGCGGCCGAACCGTCCTTCTGTGGCGGGATTGCCTGGAAGTAGGTCAGCCGCCCTTGTGGATCGAGTTCCAGGTTGATCATCCCCGAAAGCGTTGTTGGAGGATCGTCGCGCA
This sequence comes from uncultured Acidobacteriaceae bacterium, assembly GCA_963773675.1. Lineage (GTDB taxonomy): Bacteria > Acidobacteriota > Terriglobia > Terriglobales > Acidobacteriaceae > Sulfotelmatobacter. The sequence goes on along the minus strand of CAVZCG010000020.1, from coordinate 108,398 downwards.
TCACAATCCCAGGATTCAGCAGCTGATCCCGGAAGCCCTGCGCCATCATGTCATCGGGACTTTGCCGGTACCAGAACTGCAGCAGCGAAGGCCGTGCCGCGAGCACCGCATCCCAGTCCGGATGCGGCTTATCGTTCTTCTCCACATAGTCCTGGAAGTCACTGTCCTGGTAGAGATCAGACGCGCGATCGAGCGGCCGTTCCGGATATCCCAGCCGCGCAACAATCTCTCTCGCCTTCTGCGTGAGCACTTCCGGCGTCAACTCCAGTCGCATCTTCCCGAGCCCGCTGTAGTGAATGCCGAGAAACGTGACCACGCCCAGAGCCAGCAGCACCGAGGCGAAACACGCCACCGCGATCCTTGGGTGCAGCCCGGCCGTCTCGCCGGATGCGGCCACCATCTGCGGTGAAGGTGTCTCTCCCGCCGCCAACGCTGCCGCCAGTGGATCACCCCCCGGCAGGGCCGCTGCCACGCTGAGAACTGTCGCCGGTCGCGCCGATGGCTCGGTCTCGAGGCAGCGGAGGATGACGCGCTCGATGACGGGATTTAGATCTTTGACCACGGACGAAGGCCGGCTCACAGTTCTGTCGTCCCCCACGCGCACCTTCTCGCCGGATTTCGGGGAAAAGGCTCGCTTGCCAGTGAAGACTTCGTACAACACCAGCCCCAGAGAAAAAATGTCACTGCGAGTGCTGACTTCTTTTCCCGCCAACTGCTCGGGCGCCATATAGGCCGGAGTGCCACTGCGCACCTCGGCTCCCTGAATTTGATCAGCCACGCCGGCCAATCCGAAGTCTGTGATGACTACTTGCCCGCGGCCGTCCAGCATGATATTCGCCGGTTTGAGATCGCGATGAAGAACTCCCTTGCTGTGAGCGGCAGCCAGTCCAGCGCAGAGCTGGCGCGCAATGTCGAGAGCCTTGTCTTCGGGCAGGCGTCCGATGCGTCGAAGCAGGGAAGCAAGGTCTTCTCCGTCGACATATTCCATCGTAAAGAACGTGTGACCCTCAACTTCGCCCACGTCGTAGACACGGCAAACGTTGGGATGAGAAACCCGCCTTGCGATCCGCACTTCGTTCTTGAAACGCTCGAGTAGACCTGGTTCACGCGCGGCCTCGTCAGGCAAGAACTTCAGAGCAACGGGCTGGCCTAGCGTGAGATCGTCGGCGCGATATACCTCGCCCATACCACCTCTTCCTAGCAGTGCAATGATTCGGTAACGCCCAGCCAGTAGTCGGCCGGGAAGGAAGCGACCCTCGCTCTGGTACTCGGCGGAACTGGAGGGCCGCGACGAGGATGACGGTGCGGGCCGAGGCGGCAAAGGCGAGGTTGCCGTTGGGAAGTCAAGTGTGGCGAGATGGTCCGAGTTTCCGGCGGGAGCGCCGCAAGCTGAGCAGAATCGTCCAGTGGATGGAACATCGGTACCGCAGGATGAACAGGCGGGCATGGCTTTTCCCGATACAGTCTACCGCGCCAGAACGAAATTAGACGCGCAACTCACACGATAGTGCGGAAAACCGGAAGCCGCTCTGTATTACCATCCTAACGATGAACTCGCGCCTCCGCCGTTGGATGGGTGATCCGTTGGTCTGGTTGTGTCTGGTAGCGGGCCTGCTTGCGTTTGTGGTGCAGTCCGGCGAACTGGGCACCGCCGACACCATGCATCGGTTACAGGCTGCGCACTGGCTCTGGACTTCGGAGCCGCAGGTTTTTCCCAACGACTATCCCGAGTTTGGCCTGCATGGCCGCGGCGGCCAACTCTACGCCTGGTACGGAATTGGCCAGTCGTTGCTGATGCTGCCCGCCGATCTTGTGGCGACGTGGGTCTCGCATTGGAGCATTTTTTCTGGCTACGAAGACGATCCCCAGGTGCGCGCCATCGTGGTCAGCTATCTCACCAGCATTCTGGTGAACGTACTCACGGCCCTGGTGGGATTTCGTCTGCTTCGCCAGTTGCGATTCACCGTGAGGGAGTCCGTGCTGGGCGTGCTGGCGCTGATGTTCTGCACGACCCACCTGCATTACACGCAGAACATGGCGGAAAACAACTACATCATGTTGCTGACGCTGGCTGGATTTTCGTTTCAATATGAGTGGCTGCGGACAGGAAGCCGGCGTGCGCTTTTAGTGGGCAGTGGCGCACTAGGGCTGAACTTGCTCACGCGGCTCACCACCGGCCTCGATCTGATGTTGACCGGCGTTTTTCTATTGCTCGTGCTTTGGTTTGAAGGAGAGCGCGGGCGCGAACTCTGGCAGCGGTTCGTTGCGTACTGCAAGGTCGCCGCTCCGGTGTATGGGTTTTTCTTGCTGATCGACCGGTTGTACCAGTTTTACCGGTTCGGATCGTTTACCAACACGTACGTGTCGCTGTTTGCCAAGGAGCACCGATTGCAGGATCCGACCCTTCCGGCAAACTATCCTTGGACCTCGCCGTTTCATGAAGGCTTTTTCGGCGCCCTATTCAAGCCGGAGAAGTCGATTTTTCTTTTCGACCCTCTGCTGGTGTTGGCCATTCTGCTGCTGATTTTGTTGTGGAAGCGTTTGTCGCCCGGTGTTCGCGCGTATGGCCTTGGTTCGTTGTTACTTCTGCTCGTCTACATCAGCTTCTATGCGCGATACACCTACTGGGCGGGAGACTTCGCCTGGGGCGATCGTTATGTTTCCACCGCGGCGGAGATGGTGGCGTTGCTCGCCGTACCGTTGTTGGTGCGTTATCGAGCCAACCTGAGCGTGTGGATCTGGCGCGGTGGAATGGTTCTGATCGGCGCCAGCCTGATCATTCAGCTTGCTTCGCTTGCCTTCTGGTTGCCGCTGGAGATTTACCAGATGGAGACGCTGGGGCATCCAACGTTCGTAATCGCGCTGCGTGTCAAGAACGTCGTGGCCTTCGCGTTAGGCAAGATGGATGCCTGGGGGCTAGACACGGAGGCCATGCACTGGGACGCGTGGGACTACGTTCACATCACGACGTGGAACTTCCTCCCGTTCCTGCTGCGCAGGGTTGGAGCGGCGCCGAGGTGGGTGGTGGATGTGGCATTCGCGGTTTGGGGCGCGGGAATTGCAGCCTTGAGTTGGGTTTTGCTTCTGCTGCGTAGGACCATTCGGGAGGGTAAGTTTTAGTTGCGATCCGGTGAAGTAAACCGAGGAGACGACGCTCGCGCGGCGCGACTACTCCACGGTGACCGACTTGGCCAAATTCCTGGGCTGATCCACATCGCAGCCGCGCCGCACGGCGATGTGATAGGCCAGCAACTGCAGGGGAACGATTTCCAGAATCGGCGAGAGCTCTTCCGGCGCGGCGGGAACGTAGAGAACGTGATCGGCGGCTTCCTTGATCTCTTCATCGCCGTCGGTCGCCAGCGCAATGACGACCCCAGAGCGCGCTTTCACTTCTTTCAAGTTTGACATCGTTTTTTCGTAACGTACCATCGAGTCGGCATCACCCGTGTCTCGAGTCGCGACGATAACGACGGGAAGATTCTCGTCGATCAGTGCGTTGGGTCCGTGTTTCATCTCACCAGCCGGGTATCCCTCCGCGTGAATGTAGGAGATTTCTTTCAGCTTCAACGCACCCTCGAGGGCTATGGGGTAATGGATGCCGCGGCCGAGGAAGAGAAAATCCTGCGCGCGCTGGAAACGCTTGGCGAGGTCTTCACAGGCTTCATCGTGAGTGAGAATGTTTTCGAGCTTGCCCGGAATGAGGGTAAGTCCCTCGGCGGCGGTACGGATTTGGTCCGCGGTCTTGGCACCACGTACCTGCGCAAGATAAAGAGCGAAGAGATAAAGCGCGGTGAGTTGGCAGGTGAAGGCCTTCGTGGAAGCCACGCCAATCTCGGGGCCGGCGTGAGTATAGATAGTTCCGGCGGCCTCGCGAGTGATCATGGAACCGACGACATTGCAGATGGCGAGAGTATGCGAACCTTTCGCTTTGGCCTCGCGCTGGGCGGCGATGGTATCGGCAGTCTCGCCGGATTGTGAAATCACCAGGGTAATCGTGTCGGGATCGACGATGGGATCGCGATAGCGCCATTCGCTGGCGTAATCGACTTCGACCGGGACGCGGGCAAAACTTTCGATCATGAACTTGCCCGCTTGCCCGGCATGCCAACTGGTGCCGCAGGCCACAATGTTGATTTTCTTCGCGGCGCGGAATTCAGACTCGCCGATTTGCATTTCGTCGAGGAAGATGTGGCCGGTGTCGAGGGAAACGCGGCCTAATGTAGTGTCGCGGACGGCGCGCGGCTGCTCGTAAATCTCCTTGAGCATGAAGTGCTTGAAGCCGCCCTTTTCCGCCATGATCGGATCCCAGGTCACGTGCTGCACCTGGCGCTGGATGGGCCTTCCCTCAAAATCCGTCAGCTCCACCCCCGCAGGCGTGACCACGGCGAGGTCACCATCGGCAAGAAAAAAAATGTCGCGCGTGTGATAGAGAATTGCGGGAACGTCGGAGGCGACAAAATATTCATCATTGCCTAGGCCCACTACCAGAGGAGGCCCATTGCGTGCGGCCACAATTTTATTGGGATCGTCGACCGAGATAACGGCGAGAGCGAAGACACCCCTGAGTTCTTTCACCGTGCGGCGAACTGCATCTTCGAGAGTGGGACGGTGACCGTTGCCGGTCTTGAAAAGATGCTTTTCGATCAGGTGGGCGATGACTTCAGTATCCGTCTCGGTCGAGAATGTGTGGCCCTCTTCGATCAGCTTTTTTTTCAGGCTGAGATAGTTCTCGACGATGCCATTGTGCACGACAACGATTTTGCCGGTGCAATCGCGATGGGGATGAGCATTCTCTTCGGTGGGACGTCCGTGGGTAGCCCAGCGAGTGTGGCCGATGCCGTAGCTGCCCTCGAGCGGCTTGAGCCGGATGGCTTCTTCCAGGTTGCGCAGCTTGCCTTCGGCGCGGCGAATCTGCAGCTTGTCGCCGTTGCCGGCAACCGCGATGCCGGCCGAGTCATAGCCGCGGTACTCGAGGCGCCGCAGACCTTCGATGATGATCGGGACCACCTGCTTCTTGCCGACATAACCAACAATGCCACACATGCGGAAGCTCCAGGAATTCAGTCTGCGAGGGAGCAGTGAAACTCTTCAATGACCGGGTTGGTAAGAACCTCTCTCGCGATGCGTTCGACCTCGGCCTGTGCCTCTTGGCGGTTCAGGCCCCCATCCAGCGTAAGTTCGAAATACTTGCCCTGGCGGACTTCTTCCAGGCCTTTATAGCCCATCTTCTTGAGCGCGCCCTGGATGGTTTTGCCTTGAGGATCGAGAACACTTTTCTTAAGCGAGACGTAAACGTAGGCTTTCATTGGAGCTGTAATTATACGTCAGGGCTCCAGAGAGGTATGAGTTAGCGGGAGGTGAGGCGAAGGCTATATGTTCCGGAGCGGGAATTGATCACGAAGTCGAAAAACCTTTGCCGTCCGGCCCAATGGTCTAGCGGACGGACTGGTCTAATGGCTCAACCTTATTGATTGAGTTGTCCGATCTTTTGCTCCAAGTCGGTCTTGGCATGCTCCAGCATGCTGCGTCTGCGCGGGTCGCGGCAGCTTTCAAGTTGTTCGGAGACCCTCCGGAGCGAGAGGCGCAGGTTCTCTGTTTCGCGTAGACGTGCCGCTTCTTCGCGCGTTAGGCGCGGCTTTCCGGGCGTTACCGCGGAGGCGGCTTCCTCCTGTTGTGCCTCGATCGACTTACTCTCCCAGCCGCGAGCCATGCTCCCAATTATAGCCGTCGCCGGTGTCTGCATTTCGGACAAGGCTTCGAAGCAAGCACGAGGGACGGCCCGGACAAATCCCATTTCTGTAATTATGTTACGAAATGCGAAATCCGCTAGTTTATTGAGTACTCATGAATAACTTCTGTCTATAATTCGACCAGAAATTTTGTGGAGGGTGGGCGACTCTACACGAGGGGGCAGAGTCGCGGAGAGTTTGTTTTCGTTAATGCGCCCCTTTGACACTCCGAAGATTCGGTTCGAGCTGCGACGGCAGGTGCTGCCGTTTTTGCCCGCAGAGGTCGTGTCCGTTCCTCACCCGCCAGACAGATCATTCTGGAAAATCGTTGCGCCGCAACAAAGAAATAGAATTATTCCGTTCGACCTTTTCAAGCTTCATCTGCCGAGCGAAGGTCCCAAATATCGGGACAATGGAGCTGCGGGATGATGACCCGCGGAGCGAATGCCAAAATAACCCACGAAGGCGCACTCGCCATCCCTGAATCTCTCGCCGAATGGGAGCAGCTCCTAAAAGATCAATCCTTTCCCTTCGCAGCGGGCCTTTCTATTTTGGATACTGAGTTTCGCTGTCTCGCGATCAACAAGAATCTCGCGGAGATGCACGGCATACCCGCGGAAGCACATCTAGGAAAGACGATTCGCGAAATTCTGGGAGATTTCGCGGAGTTACTGGAACCTTATTACGAACGCGTCAAAGCAACCGGGCAAGCGGTACTCAATCGGGAAATCAGTTCGATCCTGCCAACGAGGTCCACGCCAGGTCATTGGATCGGTCACTATGCTCCTATCAAGGACTCTGACGGCCGAGTCATCAGAATCGGCGTCATCGTGGTGGAGATTACCGAGCAAAAAAAACTCGAGGAGTCGTTCCGAAGTGTCTCGGAGAATTTGAAGGATCAGAAAAAACGTGGGCAGGTGATGACGGAGGTCGGGCGACTCCTGGAGTCGAAATGGGACGTGCGGCAGGTCTTTCCCCAAGTTTCTGCCCGCTTGCGCCGCGTTTTGCTGCAGGAATACGCGGCGCTCTGTTTGCGCGACGAAGACAGTGGACAGTTGGTCCGGCAATCAATCGACTTCCCTTTGCGGAAAAGCCGAAGCCACGGCGCGGAAGTGATTGCGACGAAAGACCCCGGTGGAATAGCCTGCCGGGAGCGCGCCCCTTTGATTTTCAGCAGGAAAGATATGCAAGATTTCAAATCGGAGCTCACGGAACACCTGCTGACCGAAGGCCTCCAGTCACTATGTTGCGTCCCCCTGATCCGGCCAAAAGGCCCTGTGGGAGTTTTAGTTCTTGGCAGCACTCGTGTCGAAGCCTTCAAAGTCGACGACCTAGCCCTTCTGAACCAGGTTGCGGCCCAGTTGGCAATCGCTTTGGAAAACGCCGCAACGGCGCGCGAAGTCGAACGACTCAAAATTCGGTTGGGGCAGGAAAAGAAGCACCTGGAAGGGGAGACCCAAACAGCCGTTCATTTTGCAGGGATCATTGGTGACAGCCCGGCTTTGCAAAAGGTACTGGAGCAAGTGGCGATTGTTGCCACTAGTGATGCCACGGTACTGCTGCTGGGAGAAACGGGAACCGGCAAGGGCCTGATTGCGCGCGCGCTCCATCATGCCAGCAAACGCAAGGACAAAGCGTTCGTCTCTTTGAATTGTGCTGCCATTCCTACCGGACTGCTGGAGAGCGAATTGTTCGGCCACGAAAAGGGCGCATTTACCGGAGCGGTTCGACAGAAGGTGGGACGGCTGGAATTGGCGCACAAAGGTACTTTGTTTCTGGATGAGATTGGCGATATCCCGCTGGAGTTGCAGCCCAAGCTGCTTCGTGTTTTGCAGGACCATGAGTTCGAGAGGCTGGGAGGCACGGCGACGATCAAAGTGAATCTTCGCCTGATCGCGGCTACCAACAGGGATTTGACCAAAAGCGTGGCGGAACAGAGGTTTCGCAGCGACTTGTTCTATCGTCTGAACGTATTTCCAATTCATATGCCTCCTCTACGCGAGAGGCGCGAGGATATTCCCGTATTGGTCCGATACTTCGTGAGAAAATTTGCCGCCAGAATGGAACATACGATTGAGACCGTGCCCAACGAGACCATGGATGCTCTTATCGACTGGGATTGGCCCGGCAATGTACGAGAGCTAGAAAATTTTATCGAGCGGTCGGTGATCCTAACGGAAGGGACCGCCTTACGAGTACCGTTGTCCGAACTGCAGGCAAAAGGTCACGGCTCCGTCGATGCTTCGCTTGAAAACGCCGAAAGAGAACACATTATCCAGATTCTGCGGGAGACCGGAGGCGTAATTTCGGGGTCCAAAGGGGCGGCCCGTCGCCTTGGGCTCAAACGCACCACACTGCAGTCGAAGATTGAGCGGCTAAGAATTACTCGACGTGATTATTCCGGTTCGTCATCGGAATAAATCGAGATTCACGGACCGCCGTTCAACGTGCCGATTGATTGTGGATTGCCGACTGGTCGGCAGGTGGAACAGAGGAAAAGCGAGATCCTCCTCGGCACGGGTTTGTTTTTTCTTTGGCTTAGGACCTTCTCACTGGGTGCCATTCTGGAATCACAAATGCAATGACATCGATCTAATCGGGAAAGCTTAAGTAGTTTTCCCGAAGGCGGACGGACGAGCCGTGGCCTTGTCGATAACGGACTCGCATTGGGGCGTGAACCGTGTTAGTAGCAAGGAATTTTGGACCGAACAATTTGGTTCGGTCTTTGCCGAAGTGTGCCAGCCGTGCGGCCAAGCGCGAGCTGATTTCCCGTAACGAGGTGTGGCGCGGACAGCCGTTAGAGCACCAGGAAGATTGGGCGTCCTTGCCCTCCAACCCCGGAGCTGCCTTCGCTGCTGACTCTGGCCCTGATCTCATTCCGAACCAGAATGCTTCGGACGAGATCGATCCTCTCTACTTGTTTGCTTGCCAGGTGGAATGGGAACGAAGGGGAGATCCGGGCGCGGCTTGGGAAGTGATTTCTGGATCTCGTAGTTCCAACCAGGACACAAGAGCTCACTCCCGGTCGCTGCTGGAGCGTTTGCAGCAACCACACCCCCACTTTCCCGGAGATGGCGAGAGCACGTACCAAGACCACTCTGGTTTCTTAAAGGAGGCAGGCATGAGAACTCCTTACGGCTTCGACATGATCGAGAGTTGCATGGGTTGCAAAGCTATCCAAGAAGACTGTTTCTGCCATTTTTCGCCTCCAGTTCAGCGAGCAATGGATAGCATTAGCCATCACAGCGTGATGCCATCAGGGGCGCTGTTGTTCGTCGAGGGACAGACGCCACGAGGCATGTACGTCCTCTGCTCGGGCAAGGTGAAGCTTTCGACGACCTCGAAGGAAGGCAAAGTCCTTATCCTGAAGCAGGCCGAGGCCGGAGAAGCGCTGGGGCTGAGTGCCGCGATTTCCGGTACAAACTACGAAATGACCGCGGAGACCAATACTCCGTGCCAATTGAACTTCATCAGCCGGCAGGAGTTGATGACGCTCATGCAGAACGAAAGCGAAGTAGCCGTACACGCCGCCCAATCGCTGAGCCGTGAATTCCAAGGCGCCTATCGCGACATACACGATCTGGTGCTGGCTCGTTCGTCTTCGGGAAAACTCGCCAAACTCCTTTTGTCGTGCGCTCCTGTGGGAGCCCCGCAATCGGACGGGCAACGGTTGCGGTCCGCCATGACTCATGAGGAGATGGCCCAAAGGATTGGTTCTTCGCGAGAGACGGTCACGAGATTGCTAAGTCATTTAAAGAAAAAAAGGCTGATCCGGCTCGAAGGGGCAACACTCGTCATTCGAGATCGGACCGGGTTAGAAGCTTTGGTGGTCTAACCCTCCCCCGGAGGCCGGCTGGAAACTCGGCCGGCCTTCCAAATTTCATGCCCGACCGATCTGGCCCGTTCGAGGTCGTGCAGAAATGATTTGGATTTGTATACCGGCACGCTGATTAAGGATATTCTTCGTTCGGTCGAAAGAGCAGAACAAGCTGCTACGCTGAGGGTAGGTGGCCCGTCGACTCTCCAAGTTAAATCGGCGGTCAAGACGGAAACGGCCTGCAAGGGCGGCTGCAGGACTGCGGGGAATTCAGAGACCGAAAAGCTCCCGCAGCCGCTTGGTTTGAGCGCGGCTGACTGGAATTTCGCTTTGCTTCTTATCGTCCATGCGCAACTGATACGAGCTCTTGAACCAGGGAACGACTTCGCGAATTCGATTGATGTTCACCAGGTAGGAGCGGTGAGCGCGCCAGAACAAGCCCTGGTCCAGGCTGGCGAGCAGTTCCTCTAGAGTCCGGCAGTTGGAGTGTCCCTCCATACCAGATGCACCCGCCGTTACCACCGTGATCACGCCATCTTCAATCGAAGCGTAGCAAATTTCCTTCTGGTCCACCAGAAACATCCGCCCCACGGCCTTGAGTAGTATTTTCGAACTCTGAGTTTTTGGCGCTTGCAGCATACGTACCAGGGTGTCGATTTTTTCTCCGGGCAGCTCCTGCGCTTCTTGTTGCGTGCGGGCCTTCTGTAGCGACTGCGCCACGCGCTTCTTGTCGAAGGGCTTTAGCAGATAGTCGACGGCATTAACCTCAAACGCCTTTACCGCGTACTGGTCAAAGGCAGTCGCGAAAATGATTTTGGGCAAGGGTATTTTCTTGTCGAGCAGTTTCTTGATGACGCCGAAGCCGTCGAGTCCCGGCATTTGGACATCGAGGAAAACAAGATCAGGATTATGTTCCTTGATCAGGCTGATGGCCTCAAGGCCATTTTTCCCCTGGGCAACAACATTTACATCGCCGGCGCTTTTCAGCAGGAAGGCAAGTTCATCGCGGGCGAGTTGCTCATCGTCCACGATTAATGCGGAAAGGGTCATTCCGTCTCCTGAGAGGTGAGCCGACTCTGATGAAAAGTATAGCGACCGCGTTTTGCGGGAGTCAACGCGGCAGCCCTCAATCGTTCGATTTCGGCGGCAGGCGGAAGAAACTGCGTCCTAGTGGGGCAGCATCATGCAGGATCTCTATTTAATACTAGCGACGCTCGCGCAGTGACCAGAATAATTCATCCTTTTACACCACGTTCTCCAGTGCCAGCGCCATACCCATTCCACCGCTGATGCAGAGAGTGGCTACGCCGCGCCGCGCGTTCCGCTTCAGCATCTCGTGCAGTAACGTGACCGTGATGCGTGTCCCGGTACAGCCGATGGGATGCCCGATCGCAATCGCTCCGCCGTTCACGTTGAGCTTGTCACGATTGAAATTCAATTCCCGGTCGCAGGCGAGCACCTGGCCCGCAAAGGCTTCATTGAGTTCGATCAGTCCAAAATCGTGAAGCCTGAGGTTGTGTTTTTCCTCGAGCTTGCGCAAAGCCGGGACGGGGCCCATCCCCATCGTGCGCGGATCAACCCCAGCCGAGGTCACCGCCGAGATTCGCGCCAGCGGCTTCAGGTTGTTCGACCTCACGAAGTGTTCACTCGCCACCACCACGGCGGCAGCGCCATCGGTGATTCCTGAAGAATTGCCTGCGGTGACCGTCCCGGTCTGCGAAAATACCGGAGCCAGCTTGCCCAGCTTTTCCATGCTCACGTCTGGAAACGGGTGTTCGTCGCGGCTAAAGATAGTTGCACCTTTCTTGCTTTCGATCGTTACGGGAACAAGCTCGGAGTCGAATCGTCCCGCGGCGATCGCCCGCCCAGCACGGGTTTGCGACATCAGCGCGTACTCATCCTGTTCCTCGCGCGAAATCTTGTAGTGCTCGGCGAGCACCTCGGCAGTCTCGCCCATCACCATCTTCGCCATGGGACAGAAGAATCCGTCGCGATACATGCCGTCGACCAGTTCCTGATTACCCAGCCGAAATCCCCAGCGCGCTTCCAGATAATACGGAAGCCGCGACATGGATTCTGTGCCCCCTGCCAGAATGCAGCTCGCATCGCCGAGCAGAATTGCTTGGTACGCGAGGGCAATGGACTTCATCCCCGAAGCGCAGGCTTTGTTCACCGTGAATGCCGCGACTTCCTGCGGCACGCCGCTGCGTATCGAAATCTGCCGCGCCGGATTTGGCCCTCCTCCCGCCTGCCGCGCGTTGCCGAAGATGGCTTCTTCTACTTGCCCGGGTTCGATTCCGGCTCGCTCGATCGCAGCCTTGGCTGCAACTACGCCCAAGTCCGCCGCCGTCAGAGAAGCCAGCGATCCGCCGAATTTCCCAATCGGCGTGCGCACCGCGGAGAGAATATAGACTGCCTGCAAAGTGTTGCCTCCAAACGTTTGAGTCTAGCAGGAGGGAAAACGAATCAGGAAGGCGACTGCGGATAGTAGGCGGCTGGCTATTGCCATTCCTTCTAACCTCCGGCATAATAATGGTTTGGCTGGACCTCGCCGGACTCTTCCGGAACAAGGATACACATCTGTGTTAATGATTCGACTGTCGCGCATGGGTGCGCGCAAACAACCGTATTACCGCATTGTGGTGATTGAGAAGGCGCGCGCGCGCAACGGCCGGCCGGTGGAAGTGGTAGGGACGTACAATCCTCGCACCAACCCCACCAGCATCGATTTCAAGCGCGACCGCGTGGAATACTGGGTTTCCAAAGGCGCGCAAATGTCAGAGCGAGTCGGCAAGCTCTACTCCAAGCCCGCCGCTGCTCCCGCGGTTTCCGTGGCCTAAACATCCATCATGACTGAGCCCACTGGAGATGTTCGCCTTCTCGTCGAACGGATTGCGAAGTGGATTGTCGATGCTCCCGATGAAGTTTATGTGGACCATCTGGACGACGACGTGATCGAACTGGAAGTGGCGGAAGGTGACGTGGGCAAAATCATCGGTCGGCAAGGCCGCAATGTGCGTGCCCTGCGCACGCTCTTGAGCGCTGCCGGAGTGCGCACGCGAAAGCGGTACACGCTGGAAGTGATCGATTAGGAAGTCTCGACGAGCAGGTCACGACCAGCAAGCCGAGGAAGCGGCGAAGAGCCAGCGCCGGGGCAGGGAACCGGACCATTCGCGATCCTGAAACAAGTAGTGAGTTCATTACGCTGGCCCGCGTCGTGAAAACGCAGGGCCGCCGCGGTGAAGTTGCGAGCGAGATTTACAGCAACGTTCCGGATCGATTTGCTGCGGGTATGAAGTTGCTGGCGTTGCCGCCGGAGTCGAAGCAGTCTCGGCGCGAACTGGAAGTGGAAGAGCTCTGGCAACACAAAGGTTTGCTGGTTCTGAAATTCGCCGGAGTGAATTCGATCTCCGAGGCCGAAGCGCTGATCGGATGCGAATTGCAAGTGCCGCGCAGCCAGCGCTCGCCATTGGAAGCTGGTTGGAATTACGTCAGCGATTTGGTAGGGTGTGCGGTGCTAGACCACGGCCGCGATATCGGGCGCATTGAAGATGTTCAGTTTGGAGCCGGGGAAGCGCCATTGTTAGTTGTGCGCGACGTCGCAACCCGGCTTCTGGAAATTCCCTTCGCTGAGGCGTATCTCGACAGCGTAGATGTGGAGCGCAAGCGGGTGCGCATGAGCTTGCCCGAAGGCCTGCTGGAAGTGAACGCTCCACTTACGGCAGAAGAGAAGCAAGAGCAAGCGCAGGGAACGAGAAAAAAGCATTAACCCAGAGACCACGGGTGAGAATCTCTGTAACCCTGTATCGTCTGTGGTGAAGGTTTTGATCTGCGATGAAGGCCGATATAGTCACAATTTTCCCGGACTTCTTTCGCGGACCGCTGGATTACGGCATCACCCGCCGGGCGCAAGAGATAGGCCTGGCGAAAATTCAAGTCCACGATCTGCGGGAGTTTACTCACGATCGTCACCGCACCGTGGACGACCGCCCTTTCGGCGGCGGCGAAGGCATGGTGCTGAAGCCGGAACCGCTCTTTGAATGTCTGGAGTCGATGGAACTTGCGCCGCGCGAAGAGCGCATTGCAGGAGACGTGAAGCAATCGGTGGTGCTGCTCTCGGCACAGGGACAAAAGTTCAGCCAGAAAGTTGCTGCCGAGTTGGCGCTGCTGGATCGTATCGTTTTGCTTTGCGGACGATATGAAGGCGTCGATGAGCGGGTAGCTGACTTTCTCGCCGATCGGGAACTTTCCATCGGCGACTATGTTCTGAGTGGCGGCGAAATGGCCGCGGCTGTGATCGTGGAAGCCGTCACGCGGTTGCTGCCCGGAGCGGTGGGAAACGAAGCGTCAACCCAGCAGGAGTCGTTTACCGTTGACGTGAAGGCGAAAAACTCAGGCGCTGCGGACTCGACTTGCGGGTCGAATGGGTTGCTCGATTACCCGCACTACACGCGGCCCGCCGAGTTTCGCGGGATTGCGGTACCCGAGGCGTTGATGTCCGGCAATCACGAGGAAATTCGGCGCTGGCGTCGTCAACGGGCCCTGGAAAAAACTTTTCGCAATCGCCCCGACCTGCTGGAAGGCGCGGCGTTGAGCGAAGACGACCAGAAATATCTCGCCGGAATCAAACGAGGCGAGATCGCAAGATAAAAGATAAGGAAGAGATCAAGAGACCTGGAATCCCATCACTAAGATTTCAGAGTTCAGAAGGGCTAACGATTATGTCGAACCTCATCATTGAAAAACTACTGGCGAAAACACAACGCACCGACATTCCCGCGTTTCACCCGGGCGACACGGTCCGCGTTCATGTGAAGATCAAAGAAGGCGATAAGGAGCGCTTGCAGGCCTTTGAAGGAGTAGTGATCAAGCGCGATAACGGACCGCAGGCCAGCTTCACCGTCCGCAAGATCAGCTTCGGCCAGGGCGTGGAGCGCATTTTTCCCGTCCACTCCAAAGTGATCGACAAAGTCGATCTGCTGCGCTCGTCCAAGGTTCGACGCGCCAAGTTGTATTATCTGCGCGGTCTCAAGGGCAAAGCGGCGCGCCTGCGCGACGTCGAATAAGATTCGCGTGTCCTTTGCTGGTTCGATCTGCAAAGGACACGTCGCGAGTCTGACGCTTCTATCCCGCAACTGCTGCCAAAGGCTCGGTGATAACTTCCAGGTCGGCGAAGTCCTGCCGGCGAATTTTCTTCACCTGCTTCAATACGTAATCGAGCAGCGGACGGTCTCCCTGGCGAATTTCCTGGAACTCCACACCCATGGCCCGGTTTTCGGCGGTATATTTCACGTTGCCTTTCAACGCAACGCTCACGTCGTAAATATTCAGAGCCAGCCTCAACCCAGTGCCCGGAACCAGCAGATCGCTCGCGCTTACCAGGCAGCCGTACTCCGAAATCTGCTCCACGCGGCCTTCGACGCTCGATGATCCTGCACCAGATGGCCCGGCGATTCGCAGCAGATCGGCTTCTCCCTCAACCTGGAATCGCGGACTGCGTCGCCTGTTTTGATCCCCTCGCCTGAATGTATTCATCACCGGCCGCTTCTTCGGTCCATCCGGAATGATTGGCAGATATTGCTCCTGCATGAGCCGCAGCTCTTCTTCCCAGGGAATTCTGTTGCCTTCCACGCATTCCACCGTGAACTGGCCGCGCAGAGGAGAGTTCGGATTGGCAGCCCACACGACCTGGCACACAGACTTATTGCGTCCCCGTTCGACGGTGATCAAATCTCCAACCTTCACTTCGCGAAAGCTGAGCAAGCGCGCGCCATGGGGATGGATGTCATAGGTGCAGGCCATCTCCAGTTCGCCGCGCTCGCCGTTCTGCATGTGCGTGAGCCGAACCGGCAGCGCCAAGTGGACTAACTTCTCGACGGGCGCAACATCTTGCCGCGGCTGGGTTACGTCGTGGTTCACAACAGTCCTCGTGTGCTTGCGATCTGTTGTGAACATAGCAGTACATGTACGACTGGACAATGTACCGCCGTAATCGAAGTAATGGTTACTATGCGGCATTACCATGCGGCGAGGTGGGAAGCTGGGTGTAGTCAATGCCGAAAGCAGGGAACGAAAGCGCGGAATAATGATCGAAGTTTTCCTCGTCTTCTGGGCTTGCGGGATTCTGCGCTGGCAAGTAAAGATGGTGACAACACTTTTTCTCCATGTCGAACATCGCGAAGACTGCGCCTGAATTTTCTCTCTCTCCCTCCGCGGCAAAATTGCGTTTGTTGAAAAAACTGCGCTGCACTTTGCGCTACGAAAAAACAGCCTGGGAAGCGGGGGCGGTAATGGTGGCAGGCGTAGATGAAGTCGGGCGCGGATCTTTATTCGGGCCGGTCGTAGCGGCAGCCGTGATTCTCGACCGCGGCTACCGCCTTCGCGGGCTGCGTGATTCCAAGCTGCTGCTGCCCGAGCGTCGTGAACTACTGGCGCCCCGGATTCGCGAACACGCTGTGGCATGGGCTGTTGCGGCGGTCGACGCGGCGCGCATCGACCAGATCAACATCTATCAGGCGTCGCGGCTCGCTATGCGCGATGCCGTGATGCGTCTGCAGCCTGCGGCCGATCATTTGCTCATCGATGCCGTGCGGCTGGATTGCGATCTGCCGCAAAAAGCCATCATCCACGGAGACGCGCTTTCGGTCTCGATCGCGGCGGCTTCCATTCTCGCCAAGGTAGAGCGGGACCGCATGATGTGCGAGTGGGATGCAGTCTTCCCCGAGTACGGCCTGGCTTCGCACAAGGGCTACAGCACGCTGCAGCATCTGGCGGCATTGCTGGAGCATGGTCCAACCCCGCTGCACCGGCAGTCATTTGCTCCAGTGTGGAGCAATCCGGTGGAGCAGGAAGTTTTCGAGTTCGAGTGAGTTTGTATCAGTCAGGAGTATTACGACCAGCCGCGTGAAGTGCAGTCCAAGCGAGATAAGACGCGACGCGCGCCTTATCTCGCCCTTCGTTCTTGAGCGGATGCCACTCTAGTGGCGCCCTCCCCCATGACCACCCCTATATCCGGGGAGCGCGTGTTCACCCCTCGCATCATGACCAGCCTCGCCCACATTGCCTCGCCCATCCCGCGCCTCGTTTCCCTGGAAGTGATTGAAGCGCTCCGCCCCGCGCTCCGGCAACGGTCCAGCGTAACCGTGATGCGGATCATAGCGGTTGTCGACATGGCCGTAAAAGCCGTGAGGGCCGTGAAACCAGGGGCCGGCTCCAAGAAACACCCCGCGAACAAACCAATCGGGTCCGTAATAGCCGTAAGGAGCACAGTCGTACGGGGCATAGTCGAAGTACCCGTAAGGGCACACGGGAGCCAGGCCGATGTTTACGCCCACGGAAACCTGGGCAGGCGCCGCAGGTGCACAGCATAAAACGCCAGCGATGAGAGCTGCGAAAGCAAGCGCATTGACTTTGAACATGATTCCTCCTTGATTCGTACAGAGTTTCAACTTGGACAACTCGGCGCCAGCCATAATACCAAGGATCAGTAACCCGCGAGTCGGACTATGCAAAGTGATCGCGACCTGCTCCTGGTCGGACAATTCCCGGAAGAGACTGTTGGTAGCAGGCATTAGCACCGTACCGCCGCCCGAAATCATTGCAAGGTGGAGTTGAGGTCGTTGACCAGCTTCGTGTTGGTGATGAGGGCCTGGCGAAGAATTTCGGCTTGCTGTTTGGCGGTGGCCCAATCTTGTTTCTCGACTGCTTCGGTTAGTCCGGGTAACTCCAGATGCGCGTAGGTGTAACGCGCGCCGTAGAGAATGTGTTTGAACCAGGGACGGCCCGGGATGCCGTCGGGGTTGAGCCAGTTGCGTTCCACTTGCATGGTCCCGTGGTTGATGGTCGCGGCAAGCTTGGGATCGATCGCGCCGGAGGCGAGGGCGCGGGCTGCGGAGTCGTCCAGGCGCTTGCCGACGGCTTCGAAGTCGGCTTGAGATCCAGTTGACTCCGGTCGTTTCTAGTTGCCATGCCTTTTGATAATTCATTCACGAACTCGCGAATGTTGGCGGCGTAGCTGGCGAAATCGAAGGGGAGCAGGTCAGCGTTGGCGAGGCGCAGGGCGAGCACGCCCCACAGCTGTGTCATCAGCGTGTGATAGCGGTAGCCGGGATCGCCGAAGTGATTCATCCAGAAAAAATCGTCGTAGGCAGAATGGTAGACGCCGTACGGACCTTCGAAGCCCAGTCCGAGAACGGGCATGCCGACGAAGTTGAGAAAAACAGTGTGGTCCGAGCCGCTGCCGATGCGGGTATCGGCCAGATTCGAATCGGTAACTTCTTCAGTTTGCTTGGCCTCGATGCGCTCGCGCGTGGAGGATTCCTTCCACGCCTCGTACAAAGTTTTGCCGGAAGGGTCCTGCAGTGTGTGCGTGGTTTCGAGCAGCATGGGAGCGAGCGATGCAACGGCCTGGCCATGAAAAATTCGGCCCTGATGTGGCCTCGTCGACATTGATATAGGCAACCGCTTTTTTGCGGAGCTCGTCGGCGAACTGTTCTCCCCACTCGGTGGAACCCGTGAGGCCGACTTCTTCTCCATCCCAACTGCAGACGACGATGGTACGCCGCGGCCGCGTGCCGGCCTTTGCCAACTTTCCCAGCGCGCGCGTCAGTTCCATCATGGATGCGGTGCCGCTCGAGGGATCGACTCCGCCGAAGACCCAGGCGTCGCGGTGGTTGCCGAGGACGATCCATTCGTCGGGTAACTGCGCGCCACGAATGCGGCCTTCGACGACGTAATAAGGCTGCGTGGAATTGTCCATCTCGATCTTCACATGGACGCGAACACGCTTGCCGCCCAGGTGATATTTGATGGGCAGTCCGCCTTGCCAGTCTTGCGGAGCAAGCGGTCCATCCATATTCGCGAGCAATGGCTTAGCGTCGTGCCACGAGAGCGGCAGCGCCATGATCTTCGGAATCGACACTGCTTCGTCGACGGGGATGCGCTTGGCGCCGGGAACGGAGGCCCATCCGGGCGTGAGCGGATCGCCGGGCACCATGAAGTCGTAAGTGATGGCGCCGCGCTGGATGTGATACTCGGGGCCCCAAGGGCCGTTGGGAACGACCTTGCCCTTCTTAAATCCGTCCTCGGCGGGATCGCTGTAGATGAGAATGGCGGCCGCGCCTTCGCGCTCGGCGGTGAGCGCTTTGAATCCGCGATAGCTGTAGGGATTCGAATAGCGCACGAGGACGACTTTGCCTTTGACATCGATGCCTTGCCTGCGGAGCAGATCGTAGTCGTCGGGATTGCCGCTGTGGGCGTAGACAAGCGGGGCGGTGACTTCCCCGGAGGCGGACATGCCGCTCCACGCCGCACTGATGCTTTTGTTTTTCAGGTCGGGGTCGCCGGGGACGGGCATCTCGCGCAGCACCGCACGATAATGCACGGGGGCGACCATCTCGAACGAAGTGAATTTCGGATTGGAACCGTAGACATCATAGCGGCGAATGACGACGTCTTCGAGGCCTTCCTGCCGCCACTCGTCGGCGATGTAACGAGCGAGTTCATTGTTGCGCGCGGAGCCGGCAACGTGGGGTTCGGCAGTAAAGATGTGATGCTGGCGGCGTTCTTCATCTGGGGAAGGGATGGTTTTGAACTTGGTTTCGATCTCAGCCTCGTGGGCCGTGGAGGATGGAGTGAAGCCGAGAATCGAGGTCTGAGCCTGGGCCAACAGCGAAGAGCAAGCCGCGAGCAGCGGAAAGAGTATGGCGCTCGCGGAACAAAGCATAAGCCGGCGGAAGCTCATGATCGGTATCTCCTCGTGACACGACGCTTGCTCAGGACGACAAATCCGATAGCAGCTACTTTGCTTTGTAGATCTCGGTCAGCAAATCCGGTTTCGACTCGTCACGCACCAGGTGCGGGTAGCGCTCGCCTCCGTGGTAATCGAGCTTGTAAGTTTTGTAGTAGTCGGTGTTCTCTACCAGAAGTTCTAAGGGAGCGGTGCCGCTCTTGCCGGCCTTGAGAGCCTCGCGCAGAACTTCGGGCGAGTATCGGCGGCCATTGACGGCAATCAACCTCATGCCGGGACCGATACCGGCCAGGGCTGCGGGCATGCCCTCTGTAGTATCCGTAATGGTGCCGTCTTCGCGGAGCTCGAGGCCGATAGAAAATGCTCCACCAACGACGTGGAAGTTGCTTTCGACGCCGCGCAACATTTCAGATTGCGATTCGTCATAGACCAGCTTCCAGCCGCTACCTTCGATTCCGCCGAGCGGTGCACCGGGGCCGTGGTTGGTGAGACGCTCGGTCCAGAAGCCACGCCAGTCGTAAGGTACAACCTGATTCAAAGTTTCGACGACATCATCGAAGGTGTAAGTCTTCACCATGGGACCGGTGCTGGGAGCGCCGTGAAACAGCTTGCAGAAATCGTCTAACGTTTTCTTGCCTTTGCTCTGCTGGCGGATGATGACATCGACCCAGAGCCAGTTCAAGGTGTCTTCGTCGTAGAAATCGACACTGCGTCGCCAGGAGTGCCATGCCTGCGGAGCGAAATAAAGTTGAGGAGCGGCATCGGCAGTATCTTGCAAGTTGCGCCAGGTACGGCCCGGTGTGTGATCGAGCTGAGCTGCGGTCATTGCCAAGTCATCACGGGATTGCTCGGGGGTGAGCAATCCACTGCGAGCGGTGAGTACGGTGCCCAGGTAATTCGTCAGACCCTCGTACACCCAGAGCAGATCGTCTTGCATAGGCTGTTCATAGTCGGGAGTGGTCAGATCTGCGGGGCGGCGGTATTTTCCGTTCCACGAGTGAACGTATTCGTGAGGAAGCAGGCTCGCCTCGGCCTTGCGCGCGGTTTCATCGATGAGGCCACGCTCGTCGACGCGGCTGTCGTCGGACTCATGGTGTTCCAGGCCGAAGTGAGCCACGTGATCGCTCAAACTCAGGAGGAAATGATAATCGCGGTAGTGATGCGCGCCGAAAAGCTTGTTGGCTTGCTCGACCAGATTCTTGTAGTGGTCCCAAACTTCTTGCGAAGGCTCGAGCGCTGCGGCGCTGTCAGCCGCAATGTCCATCTCGGTGAGAGGGTCGTCGGCTAGCTTGACGACTTTCAGAAATTCGCCGGTGATGACTGGAGAATCGACCAGAGTGCCGAGTGAAGTGGGCTTAAACGCGATCTCCGTATTGTCGCCGCTCGTGGAGGAGATGGGCAGAGGCGTTCCGAACTTCCAGTTGGCGGGAAGCTTGAGAGTCGCGATGTAAGTGAGGTCATCGATCCTCCAGCCTTTAGGATAGAGCAGAACCTGGTTCCAGCTGATGACAGCCATTTTGTCGGTAGCTGAAGAGCCGGCGGAGAAGCCGCCTTCAAACATTGCGGGAGAAAGGAAATCGAGTTCGACCTGCACTTCGTTCTCGCCGGCAGGGACGTCGACGTGGATGGTGAAACCGTCGAGCAGATCACGTCGCCACTTCAGGGTTTTTCCGCTCGCCGTGAATTTGAGTCCAGCCAGATCGACTACCGGCCCGTCCGGAGCGTGCTCGCCGGGAATCCACTTGGGATAATAGAGCGTCAGGTCTCCGGCGCTGGCGGGAATTTTCAGCTTGGCATGGAATATCTTGCGCGGAGCCGAAGAGGCATCGACGAAGATGGTTACGGTTGGCGGTGTGGCTGACCAGCTGGAGAGCGAGAAGAACAAGAAAAAGACGAGACAAACTACTCCCAAGATTCTTGAGAGTTTCATTTTTCCGGGCCCCCTGGGTAGACGAATCAAATTGTACTTGGCTGTGCAGAATTGTAGATTCTAGCAGCCGTTGGATGAACGGTACAGGGATGCACCAGCGCTGCTATCATTTCGACGATGTCAAGGCGGGGAAAGTTCATCACTTTCGAAGGGCTCGACGGAGTTGGCAAGAGCACGCAGATGCGCAAGTTGGCCACGGCCCTGCGCGAGGCCGGATACAAGGTGATCGAGACACGCGAGCCGGGGGGAACTCCGACCGGGGAGAAGATACGCCGTGTTTTGCTGGACTCGGCGACGGAAGGTCTCTCGCCGCTGGCAGAAATGGCGTTGATGTTCGCCTCGCGTGCACAGCATATTGCAGAGGTGATTCAGCCAGCGCTCGATCATGGTCAGATTGTGCTCTGCGATCGCTTTACCGATTCCACGGAAGCTTACCAGGGCAGCGGGCGCAAGCTAGGGAGTGAGCCTGTGCTGGAGCTGCATCGCGTCCTTTGCGGAGACATGCAGCCCGATTTGACCATCCTGCTCGATTCTGATCCGGCCATGAGTATTGGGCGAGCGCGGAGGCGCAACCGTCAGTCCGCCGACCGGGCTCACAAAAGTGCAAGCAAGCACGCCGACGAGAATCGCTTCGAGCAGCAGAGCCGCAGCTTTTTCAGCCGGGTGCACGAAGGCTATTTGGCAATTGCCGCACGCGAGCCGCAGCGAGTAGTCGCCGTGGACGCCCGCGGAACGCCGGCGGAGACACACCGCAGGATTATGGAAGCTGTCGGGCGAAAGCTTAGGTTGGGAGCCCGAAGCGCGTGAATTCACTACGGAGACGCAGAGGGAAGTTTTTCAAGAGTTCCGTTGAACCGCGTTCCCCGCGCTCCGTGGTAGATTTTGATTTACCCACGAATGTCATTCTCTGATTTTCACGGTAACGCCGAAACCGTCCATCGCCTGCGCGACATGCTGGCGCGGAAGCACTTTCCGCACGCCGTAATTCTTTCCGGCGCTCGCGGGTCGGGCAAGTACACGCTGGCGCTCATGCTGGCGCAGGCGTTGAATTGCCTGACTCCGACCGAAACGGATGGTCTGCCAGAATTCTGCGGGCAATGTTCGAATTGCCGCCGCATCGCGCTGGCTTCCGATCTCGAAGCGCGATTTGCGGAAGCAGTGGAAACGCGCGAAGGTTTGCGCGAGGCAGACAAAAAAGAGACGCGCTTGTTCGTGCAGACTCATCCGGATGTGCTGGTCATCCCACCGGACCCTCCACAGATGATGATCAAAGTGGATCAGGTGCGGCGCGTTATCGAGACTATTTATTACCTTCCGTCGGAGGCGCGGGAGCGAGTTTATATCTTCACCGACTCGGCCTTCATGAAAGAAGCGGCCAATTCGCTACTTAAAGTTCTGGAGGAGCCCCCCGAGTTCGCCACGATTTTTCTGCTCTCGGAAAATCCGGGTGAACTGCTTCCGACCATTCGGTCGCGATCGATGGTCTTTCCACTCGCTGCCGTACCGGTCGAGGATATGGAGGCATATCTGGCTAAGCATCGTCCGGAATGGAAGCCGCCGCAGCGGGCCCTGGTCTCCAGGCTTTCCGAGGGGGCATTGGGCCGGGCTCGTAGTTTCGATTTGGACGGTTACATCGCCGCCCGGGCCGATGCGCTGAATATCCTCAACTCAGCCCTGGTGGGTGGCGAACATAGTGCATTGTTCAAAGTTACCGAGTCTTATCGTCCAGGTGCCGAGGGCAGGGAGAAGACTGAACAACTTCTGCGCACTTTGTATTCGTTGTTGCGCGATCTGATGTTCTTAGGCTCGGGTGCGCCAGAACTGGTTCACAACACCGACATTCAGAGCCAGCTTACAAGGCTGGCGGAGTCGGCGGATTTCGAATGGATCACCATGGCGTCGGAGCGGCTAGCGGATGTGGAACGCGGGATGCGCCGCAACCTGTTGCGGTCACTGTCGCTGGATGGTTTGGCGCTGGCCCTCGAGGGATCCGCATGAGGAATTTATAATTTATCTGTTTTCATGTAGTTACGGCGATTACTTCGGTGGTTCTACACCCTTCGGATTAATTGTGCGCTCATTCCTGCGCGCCTATAATTGACTTACTCTGGTTGAAGAATTCTCCGTCAGGTTCCGGGTAGTAAGCCGCGAGGGGTGAAGTCTGTCTTCGCTAACGAGGTGATAAAAACCCGGTAATGCGAAAGCGCCTGCAATTCGTCCTGATGGCCAGCACCATAGCCGCGACCTCTCTTTCTCTCACGTCACAAGTACGTGCTGCTGATGGCGACGGCTCCTCGGAAAAGATCACGGCAACCGACGAGCATGGCCGCACGATTTACGTAAACGATTCTGTAACAGCGGCTCCGGTCCACCATGCCGAAGCTTCCGAAGCGCCGCGGCGCAGGCTGATGTACTGGAGTTCAAAAGAAAGTCGCTGGAAGCCGGTGCCTCCGGCGAATGCCGCATCCATGCGGGCGGCGCGGTCGGCGGCAGCTGAAGTGAGCGAATACATGGGCCGAGAATCGAACCAATCGGCGAACGCCAAGATTGTGGCCGCCAATTTTCGCGGCACCGTAGCAGGGGCAGGGGATATTGACACCGCAATCGAGGAGGCTGCGGCGCGCCATAATGTCGATCCTAACCTGGTGCGCGCGGTGGTGAAGGTGGAATCAAACTTTAATCCCAATGCCGTGTCGCGCAAGGGCGCCATGGGACTGATGCAATTGATGCCCTCAACAGCGCGCCAACTGAAGGTGAAGAATCCGTTTGATCCGGAACAAAATGTGGACGCCGGAGTGCGGCATTTGAAACAACTTCTGGAAAGTTATGGCGGCGATATCAAACTGACCCTGGCCGCCTACAACGCAGGAGCGGGCGCGGTGGCCCGTAGCTCCGGAGTGCCCCGCTATGCGGAAACCCAGAACTACGTGCGCCGGATTACTAATCTTTATTACGGCGGACCGGTCGAAGCCGGAGGCGTGACTCACGATCCCGTTCGAATTCAACGGGATGCGAGAGGCGTGCTCTATATCAGCAACACCGAGTAAAATTGCGGCATCTGTTTACTTGTCTCTATATCTCTCAGGCACCCAGGTTGACTTAACCAAACGGTTCCACCAGCGGGAAGTGAAGGCACGGGCTGTTATCTTGAAGAGCTCATCGCGGGAGCGTGGTCTGTGGGGAGGGTTGCTGGTGCTGGCCTTATTGGCTACGCTGCCGGCACACGCGCGGGTGCACCATTCGGATGCTTGGGCGCGCGAGCACTTTGCTACGGCCGAGCGGATGCGCGAGGCTCTCAACGGACGTCCTACCACGGAACGAACCCGCCATGACTACCAGCGCGTGGTGAATGCCTACCGCTCGGTTTATCTCGGAGCACCCACTTCCAGCAAGGCCGATCCGAGCGTCGTTGCGGTCGCGGAAACGCTGGTGGAGATGGGCCGACGCTTCGACGACAACAAAATCCTGAACGAGGCCATCGAGCAATACAAGTTTCTGCGACGCGAATATCCCGGCAGCAAATATCGCTTTGACGGCCTGTTCACGATCGGCGAGATCTATAAGGACGACCTGAACGATCCGGATGCAGCGCGAGCTACCTTCCAGGATTTTCTGCGGCACTATCCTCACAATCGCCTGGCCGATGGAGCCCGTCAGGCGATCGTCGAACTGAACCAGGAAGCCGCGAAAACTGCGGATGCGCAAAAGCCGGCAGAACCGGCAGAAAAGGCGCGGCTATCGAAGGACGCCAAGAATAATCAGGACGGGGCTGTCGCGGAGAACGATCACACGGAGAACGATCACGGTGTTCGCACTACTGCTGCGAAAAGTGAGCCGCCAACCCCGCGCGCCGGGCGCCTGCCGCGAGTCACCGGCATCCGGCACTGGTCTACGCCTGACTACACTCGGGTGGCGATTGACGTGGAAAGCGATGTGAAATTTTCTTCGCAGCGCATCGCCAGTCCAGCGCGCATCTTTTTCGATCTGCGCGATACCAAGCTGGCTTCCACGTTGGTCGGCAAAACTTTCGATGTGGATGATGGGTTCCTGAAGAAAGTCCGGGTCGCACAGTTCGCTCCAGGTCGTACGCGAGTGGTGCTTGAAGTCGATAATCTTTCCGATTACGACGCCTTCTTGCTGCCCGATCCCTACCGTCTGATCGTCGATATTCACGGCAAGAAGGGATGGACGAAAGAACGCAAAGAGGCGGTCGCATCGTCTTTGGCGCGGGCGGATTCCCCGGTCGCGGGAGAAGTGAACCCTGAACCTGATCCAGCTTCGTCGGAAGGGAAGCTTCTCGTTTCACACGCCCCGGCTGAAACAAGGAAGGCCGCGTCGATGGACACTGACGAGAGTCCTGCCGTGACGTCCGAACCAGACGTTTCTGTGGGAGCTAAGAAGTTGCAGACCGCGGTGGTGAAGAAAGTCGTCGATGCCGATACTGACGACGATAGTGTGAGCGTCGCGGAAGCCGCTACGCCGAAGCGGAATGTACGCGTAGCAACCAAGAAAGAAGTGACATCGCGAGCCACCTCCGCCAAGAAGCTCCTGAACAGTGATTTGGCGAACAGTGATCGCGATGGCGACGGAGAAACTGCCGATTCCCGCGGCGCTGAAGCAGGCCGGGGTCACGTGCCAGAGTCGCGACGCAAATCCAGTTCGCGTGCAATTGCTTCGGGGAAATCGGGCAGTACATCCGATCTTGACATTCGCGAGGCGAGGCCGACGGCGAGCGGCGATCGTTCTCTGATTCGCGCTTTAGGATTGAAAATCGGCAAGATCGTGATTGACCCCGGCCACGGAGGCCACGATACCGGCACCATCGGTCCCAACGGCCTCGAAGAAAAAGATTTGGTGCTCGAAGTCGGGCGACGTTTGGGTAAACTGCTGGAAACGCGGCTGGGTGCCGAAGTGGTTTACACGCGCAAGGATGACACGTTTATCCCGCTCGAAACGCGCACGGCCATCGCCAACCAGGCGCGAGCCGATCTATTCGTCTCTATCCACGCCAACTCGAGCCACGATCCTGACGCCCGGGGCGTAGAGACCTACTACTTGAACTTCACCTCTTCGCCCGAAGCCCTGGAAGTGGCGGCGCGGGAGAATGCAGTCTCGGAGAAATCCATCTACGAGCTGCAGGATCTGGTGAAGAAGATCGCGCTCAAGGAAAAGATTGAGGAATCGCGCGAGTTCGCCGGAGACGTGCAGCAGTCATTGCACAGCGGCCTCGCCGTGAAGAGCCCGGCCATTCGCGACCGCGGCGTGAAGAAGGCTCCTTTTATTGTGCTGATCGGCGCGAATATGCCGTCGATTCTTGCTGAGATTTCGTTTGTCAGCAACCCTACCGACGAGCATCGGCTGGCCACCAGTGAATACCGGGAGCGCATCGCCGAATCGCTCTATCGCGGCATCGCCAAGTATGTGAACGGGTTAAGCGGAGTAAAGGTCGCCAGCAAGATGGACAAAGGCGCGGGTCAGTAGTTCCTCTAACATTCCAAACGGTTTGCGGCAGCCATCCATTGCGGTTGCCTGATCTCGAAGTTCGCTCCTGAAACCTTTTCTCATCCTCTGTGGTCTAATTACAAAAGGGGCTCTACTCCGAGCGGTGTATCCATGCGTTTTTCCAAGTCCGTAGTGATATCGGCGATTGTAGTTTCACTGGCTAGCGTCACGTTCGCAGCTACGTCCAGCACGAATTCGACCACGACGCCGATTCTGCCAAAGCAATTTGCCGGGTGGCAGATCCAGGGCGCGGCGCAAGCGAGCAAGGATGCTGGCGCAGCAGATCCTACTAACGCCGCCCTACTCAAGGAATACGGATTCAGCGACTTCGAGGCTGCGACTTACAGGAGTGACGACGGCCGCACACTGAAGATTCGCGCCGCAAGATTCACCGATGCTACAGGCGCCTTCGGCGCATATAGCTTGTATTTGCAGCCAGAAATGGCGCGGGAAGAAGTTGGGGACCAGGCTGCGTCGCTGAATCAGCGCGTAGTGTTTTATCGCGGCCACATCTTGGTGGACGCGGTGTTCAGCGAAGTATCAGTGATGTCGGCAGCTGCCCTGCGAGAACTGGCTGGAGTGCTGCCGCGCCCCAGTGGAAATGCAGGCAATCTGCCTCCGATTCTTGCTTTCATGCCGCATCACGGCTATCAGACGAACACAGAGAAGTATGCGGAGGGACCGCTTGGTCTAGGAGCGATGTCATCTCCACTTCCAGCGGCGTTAGTAGATTTCGGAGCGAGCCCGGAAGTGGTGCTGGGGCAATATTCGACTTCAAGCGGACCAGCCACGCTGATGCTGATCGAGTATCCAACTCCAGCCCTGGCCGCTGAACATTTGCGGCGCATCGACGCCGCAAATCACGCAGCGCAACCGCAAGCCGGAGTGGAGGCCGTGGAAAATATCGGTCCGTTTTTTGATAAGCGCACGGGACCGATCGTCGCAATAGCGGCCGGTGCTCTTTCGCAAAGCGACGCACAAACGCTTTTGGGTGCGGTGAACTACGAGGCCAGCGTTACGTGGAACGAGAACACGTATTTCGACAAGAAGAACAACATTGCGAACCTGCTGGTCAACATTATTCTTCTGTGCATTATTGTGGGCGCGATCTCTTTGGCGGCGGGAGTCGCATTCGGCGGTGCCCGTGTTCTATTGCGTCGCTATTTTCCCGGTCCAGTCTTCGGGAGTGCCGACCAAACCGAGTTCATCTCGCTGGACCTGTCCGGGCCCGCCCGCCCTGGATCTTCACCTGGGCATTCGTCCCCTACCGAGAGCTCGAATAGGTCTTAAGTAGCTCAGTAATATCGGCTTAGAGGGTTCTCTCCGGGATTTTGTCTCAAATTGGAACGACAACCCAAAGTATTGCTTTGTTATGCAAGTCGTTGAAAAGAAAGACATTTATTTCCCAAAAATTGCTTGACACCTCCCTTTTTCGGCTCATAAGATTTCGTACAGAAAGTTTTGACGGAATCTAAGCCTCCGTTGGAACTATTCTCCCTTGAAAAAGAAAAGGTCGCCCTGTTGCCGGGTGGCCTTTTCGTTTTGCGCTTGAACCTGATCGGTTGGTTAGCCGATCTGTAATCCAAAGGTTTAGACTCCACACTCTTCATTTCACTCCCACGGAACTCCTGCTCCGCATTTCCGTATCAATCTGTTGAGTGGTTTGTAGTCGTCGACGATAAAACGAGCGCAGGAGGAAATCATGTTCTGCGATGGATGCGGTGCTGTGGTACAGCCGGGCCAGGGGTTTTGCAGCAAGTGCGGCAAACAAGTCGTGGGTCCGATTGCCGCCATGCAACTTCGTCCCGGGCGCGTGCTGGGACATGTCCATCTGCTGGGAATTTTCTGGCTGGCCATTTCGGCTTTCAACACTATCGGCGGAGTGATCCTGCTGGTCCTGGCCAACACGTTGTTTGCTCATTTGCACGAGATGGGGGCGCCGCCGGAGACGCCGACCGAGTTCTTGCGTTCGTTGCTAAGTGCCATCGGTCTCTTGATACTGGCCAAAGCTGCGTGCGGGTTCATCGCCGGATGGGGTCTGTTGCAGCGCGAACAGTGGGCTCGAGTCGTCGCGATCGTTCTGGGATTCATTTCGCTGTTCAATGTTCCATTCGGAACGTCTGTGGGTGTCTACACGCTCTGGGTGCTGCTGCCAGCTCAGTCGCAACAGGAATACGAAGCGCTGGCCGCCTCCCGGGCCGCATAAATCTTGCATTGTTCCTGCGGCGACTTCGCCTGCGGGGAGAATGACTCGAGTAGGCGTTGGCTTTCGGCGGCGATTTGGTAAACTGAAACACAGTCCCCCCAGAGGCCGACGTAGCTCAGTTGGTAGAGCAGCCGATTCGTAATCGGCAGGTCAGCGGTTCAAGTCCGCTCGTCGGCTCCATCCTAACCTCTTCCAAAAAATCAGTTTACGGATTCGGGCATTGCACCCGCTGTCCGATTTCGTGTCCGATTGGCATCCCCAAAATCGTGAGCAGCTATTTCCGCATCGAACTCGCTGCTCCGTATTTCATTCGAGCTGGTGGTACGATCCCATATGAAAAAATTCGGCGCCTTCAAGGCGATTCAAGCGTACCTAGCTTTGCTAGTGCTGTTGTCACTGGTGCATCCAGCGCGGGTCTTCGCGGCGAATCCTGACCTGGAGACTGTGCTGAGTGGCTCGCGCCAGCGTATTGAGAAATTGGACTACCGCGCGACCGGGCACCTTACCCGGGTGGAAGCCGATGGCAAGCGCACGAGCTACAAGTTTGTAGGCAAAGCTCACTGGTTTCCCGATGGTCTGCGTCTGCTGGTTGAGATCTCTGGGGCTGGCTCAGAGAAGACGAGCCTTCTTCTGCATATGACCGTTAGCGGGCACATGACTATCGAGGCAATACTTCCTGGCGAGAAGGCCGCTAGCGTGTTGCCATTCGAACGTTGGAACGACCCACTCGTGGGAACAGACTTCACCTATGAAGACATGGTAGAGAGCCAGTTCTTCTGGAAGAATCAGGAACTCCTGACACCGGAGAAATATGGCGCACGGGATTGCTTTGTCCTTAAGAGCATGCCCGGCTCTCCGGATCGGACACACGATGTTTCGGTAACATCGTGGATTGACCGCAGTATTTTGTTCCCAGTGCATGTGGTCAAGACGCTTCGCGGAACCGGACAGCAGAAGGAATTCATTTACTACGGCCTGCGGCAGGTCGGCGGGGCTTGGTCCGCATCGCAAGTGGAGGCAAAGGTCCAGGGCAAGCCGGGCTCATCGATCCTTGCAATCGAAGGGGGCTCGGGAAAGGCAAATCTTGGACGCAAGGACTTTGATCTCAGCCCGTCCAGCGCTCAAGAAGAGAAAGTGAAATAACTGGCATCGCTTGAATTGGGCCGTTCCGAGGAACTGTGCTGTCGCGGATACTCACAGTGCTCGCTGTCATGAGAGAAGCTATTTATTAGACGTTGCGGGAGTTCCATACAAGCCAAAGGGCCACCAATTCCAGTCGCCGGCAAGTTGCAGGAGTGCCGGCCCGACAATCATCCGGACCACTGTAGCATCAATGAACACCGCCACCGCAAGCGTAAAGCCCAGCATTTGGACGACCAAAAAGCTTCCCACGGTGAATGCGACGAAGACGGCAATCATAATCGCCGCGGCGCTCGTGATGAGCCCGGCTGTTCGCGCCAAACCCTCGATCACAGCCGCTCTCTCGGACAAACCGCGCCGCCGCTCTTCGAGGACTCGGGTGACCAGAAAGACCTCATAGTCCATGCTCAATCCGAAGACGATGGCGAACGCGAGAATTGGCACGATTGGGTATACGCTACCAGTTGGGCCGTCGAGCCCAAAGAGTCTGCCACCATGGCCTTCCTGAAAAACGACAACTAACGCACCGAAGGAAGCGCCAACGGAGAGCAGATTGAGGAGAATTGCTTTGACGGCCGCAAAGAGACAGCGTAACCCGATCAGGAGCGCCAGCAAGCTCCCCAATATGACTCCAAGGACCACCCTCGGCATCAGCTTATTTACCACCGAGTCGTAATCAGCTTCGAGTGCGGGAACGCCCCCGACGCGCAGCACCGCGCCGGGTACGCCGGTTATGGCAGCGACATCGGAGGAACGCACATCTCGTACCCATCGTATCTGTTGATTGGGCGTGAGAGTGGCAGTGGGCAGCAACTCAATTAAGGTAGCCCGACCGTCGTTTCGAAGAAAACTCTTGCGCATTGGCTCAGGCAAATCATCAATGCCATCAGCATTATCGGACATGCCCGTGAGCGTCGGAAGAGATAAGACTTCTTCCGCTCTAGGATCGCTTTGGAAGTGCTTGGTTAAGCGACTGACGGCAAGCCAGCCAGCCGGTGAGAGTAGCGGAAATTGCGGCGGCAACTCCAGAACTACTCGGAGCGACTGCACAATACCCGATCGACCCATGCCTTGAAGCGTGTGCAGCGCTTGCACCGACTCGGCTGCGGCCGGGAGCGAGTTATGGTCGGGCACCCCAGGAGAGATTTTCCGGCCGTGGAATGCAAGTGCGAATAGCGGAATCCCGGCGACAAGTAAGGCTGTCCAGGGCCTGCGGGTTACGATGCCGCCCCACCGCACCCACCTCGCGCTCGCCGCGCATCGGTCCCGCGTTTTTGATCGTCCATCTAGAATACTCACTTTTGCTGCATCGATGCGATGTCCTAGCAGACCAAGCACCCAAGGCAGAATGGATGTACACAGCATGACACTCAAAACGGTTACCAGCAGGCCAGCTATCCCGATGGAGCGCAGTTCGCTGATGGGCACAATCAGGAGCGCCGAAAATCCGATTGCAACTGTCGTAGCCGAGATGATCAGCGTCCGCCCCGCCTGCCTGGCAGCAATATCGGCAGCAGGGCCGGGATCATATCCTTCGGCCAATGCTTCGCGAAACCGGCTCACCATCAGCAATGCATAGTCGATGCCCAAGCCGAGGCCGAGCATCGTTGCCAGATTCTGTACCAAAATCGACAGCTGCAGATAATGTGCGAGGAGTGCCGCCGCGCCCAGCGACATGGAGATGGAGAGCAGTCCAACTCCCAGCGGCAATAGCGCGGCGACAAGACTGCCGAAAGCCAGCACCAGCAGCACGAGAGTAACCGGCATCGCTCGTTCCTCGGCATGGGTGACGTCGTCGGCGCTGACCTTGCGAAGATCGAAGTTCAATGGCGTTTCGCCCGTAATCTCCAGTTTGATCTTGGGATATTGCGATTTAAGCTGACCTTCCATCCAGTCTGCTCTTGCCCGTAGTTTGGGGACCAGCCCCTCTACAGTTTCATCGTGCGGCGGCTCCAGCCCAACGATGATCAAGGTCCCGCCATTTTTTCCAGTGAATAAAGGATCTGGCCAATCCACACTTGAGACCACCCCCGACACTCCTGGCACACCACGCAATGAAGTGGTTAAGAAGCCCAACGCATCTGCGCCTTTGGCGGAATCCGGATCGGGAATACCGCTGATCACCAGAATCAGTTGGTGGGCGAACGGAGACTGGAAACGCTGCGCCATTTCCAGGTCAACTTTTTCGGATTCTCCGCCCTTGATGTGCACAACTGTCTCCAGGCGACGTTCGACTTTGTAGGAAAAGGGCAGGAGCGCAAGCGCCATGACAAAGCCAGACATCGCCCACCAGAATCGGCGGCGAGCGGCATCATGGGCAGTCTTCGAGCTGGGCATTACCATGATTCGTCTGAAAGCAATGAAACGCTACTAGTCTGCATTGATGATAAGGCGTGAGCGGTGGCTGCGCGCTGGCTTTCGCCGTCAGATATCTTAGCGTGCTGGTGGACTTTGTGTTCGGTTTCTTGGCGGCGCCTGCCCTGAGACGAAGCCGAAGTGTAACATTCTCAACCGCACGCTCGTCCTGAACTGGGGTTTCGGCGGTTCTCGTTCCCGCGCCATATCGCGCTGGCGCCAAGTTGCTAAGTCGCAATTAGCTCTAAAGATTAGGTGAGTGGTGTCCCCACCGAACTTCCACTCGTGATTTTCTCGTCGACCACTTCGATTCGATACTAGGTACGACCGTCACAACGGCCCCATTACTCCCCGGGCAACACCTGATTAAACACAAAAGAGCCACTCGTTGCTGCGTCCGATGTATACGCCAGCAGGGGTTGGCTCGAGCTGATCAACATGATTTGGACCTCGGCTGGGAACTGGGGGTTGTCGGAGTTCGACACCGTTCCGCTCACTGAAAATGTTACTTGAGCCGGAATGTTGAATGCGAGATCGGAGGGAGCGTGACTTGGAATGACATGTATCGCGGTCCGCCTGAGACAAGTCACTCCCGCAGTGCGAGTCTCCACCAAATCGCTAAAGATTCTGATAGCAGCGCTATCGTCCTCAGTGGCCTACTGCATTCACCCGTTCATCGGGAATTCGAGTGGGAGACAAAATCATGGTCGAGAAAACCTGTGCAGCGTGCGATTGCAAGTTGGATCAGGATTCCATCAAGGTCAAAATCGGTGGCAAGACGGTCGAAGTGTGCTGCGACGAGTGCGCCCAGAAGCTGAAGGAAGCCAGCTCTTCGTCACGGGAGAGTTGAGCTATGAATGTGAATCTGCCAATTACGAGCCGTCATCGCTTGCGACGGTGGACAGCGAAGCTTGTCGCAGCAACAAGCACAAACGCTCTAACAGCGGGCGTTTGTCTATGCGTAGCGGTGTTCGGACCTGCGTACGGAAAGGAAAACACAATGACTTCGAAACAAGAATTGAGTGCGACGGCGGCAGCTGGAAGCAGTTCGTTGCCCGTCCGGCGCAGTGTGCAAACCGCGTCAGGCCGCATCAGCTATGTCGAGCAAGGCTCTGGACCGGTTGCGTTATTCGTGCACGGAGTTTTGCTGAACAGCCATTTGTGGCGTCACCAGTTAGCGGATTTGTCGGATATCAGGCGTTCCATCGCGGTAGACTTGCTGGCGCACGGCGACACCGAAGTCGCGCCAAATCAGGACGTGTCGGTCACTGCCAATGCGAGGATGCTCAAGGAATTTCTCGACGCCTTGAACATCGATCAGGTAGATCTCGTAGGCAATGACAGCGGTGGAGGCATTTCACAGATTTTCGCAGCGCTGTATCCGGAACGCGTGCGAAGCCTCACACTTACCGACTGCGACACCCACAATAACTGGCCGCCCGAAGCCTTCAGGCCATTTCTCGCGATGGCTGCCGCTGGAGGCTTACCCGGAACGCTCGATGCGATGTTGGCAGACAAGAGTGGCTATCGATCGTCGCGCGCCTTGGGACCAGCTTATGAACATCCCGAGCAGGTTAGCGACGATGACATCGAGACTTACCTGCGTCCTTTCGTTCGGAGCCCGCAACGCACGCACGACCTGGAGCGCTTCCTCGCCGCTTTCGACAACAAGCACACTCTCGCCATTGAACCGCAGCTAAAAACGTTGAAGGCGCCAACCTTGATCGTCTGGGGCACGGACGATGTTTATTTTCCTGTGAAGTGGTCTCACTGGCTCGCGGAAAATATCCCGGGCACCCGACGCCGAGTTGAATTCAAAAATGCCAGAATCTTTTTTCCCGAAGAGCGTTGGCAGGAATTCGACAAGGAACTGCGCGAACACTGGTTGCTAGTGGAAGAACAAGCCTCACAAAGGGAGCTGGCGACAGCGCGCTGAGTGCTTCCGGGGAACAATCGATAACGAATGGCACACGGCGCCGCGGATGAATTCCGCGGTGCCGTGTCGGGATCGAAGAATTAAGCAATGCAACGAAGAACATCTCTGCACAGGGCCCTCGTGGCAATGGGCCACACGCTTCTGGCGCGAGGTATTGCCTTGGCAAACCCGTAGCCGCTAGCGCTTCGCCAACCTTCCAAAGCCTATCCACAAAGGACACAAAAGATGACAGTAAATCCAACCGTAACCGTCTTCGGCGCATATGGACACACGGGGCGCTTCGTGGTTGCAGAGTTGCGCAAGCGCGGGTGGACGCCCATCCTCTCAGGTCGCGATCCAGCCAAGCTCAGCGCCATCGCAACCTTCCCCGGTGAACTGATCCGACCTGCGACCGTCGAGGACCCAGCATCTCTCGATCACGCGCTGGCTGGCTCTGCGGCGGTCATCAATTGCGCCGGACCCTTTGCCGTCACCGCCGCGCCCGTAATCGAAGCCGCATTGCGCGCCCGCATTCCCTACCTCGACGTTGCCGCCGAAGTAGAGGTCGCTGCGACTTCGTTCGAACAATACGGCAATCGCGCCCGCGGTGCCGGAATCGCTCTCCTCCCCGCGGTAGGGTTTTATGGCGGACTAGGAGATTTGCTGGGAACCGCAGCAATGGCGGACTGGCCGGAAGCCGATGAAATCTCGCTAGCCTACGCACTCAGCAGCTGGAAACCAACCGCCGGAACTCGCGCCACCATCCAAACCTCAAAGCAACGCAGAGCCGGGCAGCGGCTCGTCTATTCCAATCACCGAATGGAGTTCCGCACCAGCAACGCTCCCACCATGGAATGGAAATTCTCCGCCCCCGTCGGCACCCAAGCGGTCGTCGCAGAATTCACGACAGCGGATAGCGTCACAATTCCGCATCACCTGAAGACGGCCGAACTACGCACCTACATGACCCTGGCCCCGCTCAAGGACCTATCCGATCCCGACCTCTCAGCTCCGGCAGCAGTCGACAAAAGCGGCAGATCTTCACAGACATTCCTCGTCGAGGCAGTCGCGCGGGTAGGCAATGCAGAACGTCGCGCAATCGCGCGAGGCCAGGACATTTACGCCGTCACAGCGCCAATCGTCGTGGAAGCCGCGCAACGAGTCATCAACCTGCGGGGTAAGGAGGCTGGCGTCTTCGCTGCCGGCGAAATCTTTGACGCGAGGGATTTCTTGGAAGCGCTTTGTCCTGCACATCTCTCGGTCGAGATTCAGTGACGCCGCTCGATCCGTGACGCGGTCCGTGGTTTGTCGGGACATAAGCCACGGTCAAAACGTCGTGATACCCTTGGATCTGGCTTCTCGCTTCTATCATCCAAGGAAATACGCTCATCCCCTTCGGTAGACAGTATGGCGTTACGGAACGACACTACACCCGTCCCTGAGTTTGTTGTTGACTCATTGCTAAGCTCTCCGGTTGTTACCATTCGGGACACATACTGCAGGGGTACCTGCCGCCACCAAAGCGCGGAAGAGTGCACGACTACCACTCAATTGGTTTTTCCGTACCGAGGCGTATACGTGCGGCACGTTGGACTTGACCAAGCTGTAGCCGAAGCCAACCAGGTCCTGTTCTTCAATGCTTTTGAAGGCTACCGCATCAGTCATCCCGTGCCTGGTGGTGACGCCAGTTTGACGTTGGTTATCAGCGAAGCAATGCTGCGTGAATTAGCGCCGACTAACCTAATGCGCGATGGCGCGAACCTTTTGTTTAACCAGCCGCGCCTGCGCATTGACGCACGGACGCAAGCGCTCGTGGCGCTGTTACGGCACAGTCTGCGCCAGAAAATCGCGGAGCCCCTGGAAGCAGAGAGCTTATCGTTGACTCTCGTACAAAGGGCCCTGGGTCCGCGCACCGCTCACGCTCCGGGAGCCACTTTCGGACGGCAGCGGTTGGTGGACCGAGTGAAGCTTGTGTTGGCGAGCGACCTGGCGCGCCGTTGGACGTTGGCCGAAATTGCCGCTGAGGTGCGCGGTTCTCCCGTCTATCTCACACAAGTTTTCCAACAGGTGGAAGGGCTCCCCTTATATCGCTATCAGTTGCGCCTGCGGCTTGCACGGGCGCTGGACCTTCTCGCCCACTATGACGACCTGACGGATATGAGCCAGGACCTGGGCTTTTCCAGTCATAGCCATTTCAGCGCCGCATTCCGCGAAACTTATGGCCGCTCTCCTTCCGAATTCAGACGGTCGGCGTTGAGTCGCTAACACCATTTGCTGAACTGCACAAAGGCAGATTCCCCAACAACCTAAGAAGCATCATCAGGAGCGTTTCACCTGGCAGCCTGATCCGAATCTCGCGTCAGGACTTCTTCGGTTTCGCAGGAGGAAGCAGAGCCACGGCGGCCTCGCTGGTGAGCATGAGAAAAGTGATCGACTCCTGTAGATAAATGCGGACCGCGGTATCGGTGTGGCTGAGATATCCGATGGAGACGTCCTGGCCGATGTGAAGCTCGAAATCGCCACCACGCGTGGTGAGAACGAAAGCGCCGGCAATGGCGGGCGCCCATATGATTTGATCATTGACCAACCGCTTGACGTGCTCCAGCACTGGATACCCGTGGTCGCTGATTTCAGCAAGTGCAGTGTAGGCGTCAGCGCCAAGAAGCACCGAGTAGGGGCCGTTCACGCCGACGAGACGTAACTGGCTCAAGCTTTGCGAAATTGCATCCGGGTATGCGCGCACATCGGCGGGGAGCGTCATGATCGGATTGCTGGTCCCCTGACGGATTCCCCCAATGCCAGCGGCATCATAGCCCTCGAAGATCGCGCCATCCTCGGCAAATGCGATCTGTCGCGCGGCGTCTTTCGCCGGTTGCCAGTCCGAGTCGTTCGCGCCACGGTCGACATCGTCGATCGCCTGGCGATCCAGTTCGAACGGAACGCGCAGCTCGACCAGAGACTTCACCTCGCGCTGCCTCGCGACTATGCCCTTCGCCGGCGCGGTGATCGTCCGCAGGTGGCCGGTGCCAACGGCGGAAAGGCCGGTGCCGCCCGGACCTTTTACATCTACCACGCGTCGCCCGGCAAGGTAGCGTTTGAGCGTACGCGAGGTTTCCTCTTCGATCTGAGCCCATGCGGAATCGGAAATGGGAGCAAGTTCGCGATGCAGATTATTCATGTCGGATGTCTCCTTTGAGGGAACCGATGCCGAGCGAACCCTCGCGCACCGATGCAGTAGATGGATTGGATGGATCGGGTTCGGCGGCCACCGGCGCCGCGGGCGGGGCCACAACCGTGGACTGGTCCTCTGCCGGGAGGTCTTCGGTCACGTTCTCCAGAAACGTAGCGGATGGCACGAAGAATAGACTTCCGGTAACGGCGCGACTGAAGTCGAGCAAACGGTCGTAGTTACCGGGAGGCCGACCGACGAACATGTTCTCAAGCATCTGCTCAATCGTGCGGGGCGAACGGCTGTAGCCGATGAAATAAGTACCAAATTCGCCACGCCCGGGCTGGCCGAAGGGCATGTTGTCCCGCAGGATCTTAATCTCTTTCCCGTTCCCAACGATGGTAGTGAGCGCGTTGTGCGCCGACGTCGGCTTGACGGAATCGTCCAACTCGATGTCGGACAGTTTGGTGCGGCCGATGATGCGTTCCTGTGCCTCCGTGGAGATGGCATTCCAGGCATCAAGATCGTGAAAATATTTCTGCACGATGACGTAGCTGCCGCCGGCGAATGCAGCGTCCTCGTCGCCGATCAGCACGGCATCGATCACCTCCTCGCCCCTGGGATTCTCCGTCCCGTCGACGAATCCGAGGAGATCGCGGTCGTCGAAGTAACGGAAGCCCTGCACCTCGTCCACCGGCGAAACGGCATTCCCGATGCGCGCCATGAACTGAGTGGCAAGCTCGAAGCATAAATCTATGCGTTTAGCTCGGATGTGGAATAGCAGGTCGCCCGGCGTGGACACCGCACGGCGCGCTCCGGCACGAATCTCACGGAAGGGGTGCAGTTCTGCGGGCCGCGGCGGCCCAAAGAGATGGTCCCACGCATCGGAACCAAACCCTACTACGCAGGAAAGTCCTCCTTCCAGGTCGCGAAACTCAACCGCGCGCACCAGCGCGGCGAGGTCTCCACAGAACGAGCGTAGGGTGGTGCGATTCTCAGAGCCCGGCTTAATCGTTGCGGCCAGGAAGATGGCGGCGCGGGTAAGCGGAGCGGCTACGGACTGCGCGGTGGATGGTAATCTGCCCGACGGGAGAGTGCTCATCGGATTGAGCTCCATCGCATTTCGTCCCTCGACTTCGTTTGCGACTGATGAGAGGCTGCGGAATTCATCAGCAAACCTTTCGGAAATTCCAGTTTAGCAAAGCCCAATATTCCTGTCCTTTCGTCGGAGGGTTTCCGACGAAAGGAGCGTATAGTGAATAGCATTTTGAATTCAGAGAGAAGATCCAGGGCTAGATTAAGAAGGTCAGATTCTCCCATTTGGGCAAGGAGCAAGAGGATGAGAAACAGGAACCTACTGATTAGCACGATTCTCACCGCAGTGTTGTTCTGCAGCGGCGTGACGCTGGCGCAGGATCCGGTTCAAGACATCGACAAGAGGATCCACCCCAACCTGGCCGAGGCGCAAAACCACGTCGTTCAAGCCAATAACTACATCATCGTCGCGCAGAAAGACAACCGCTACGATATGAAAGGACACGCGGAGAAAGCGAGACAACTCCTGGTGGAAGTAAACCGAGAACTCAAACTGGCTGCTGAGGCTGCCAACGCGAGCATGAGAAAATAGAAGCCTAAAGCAAGGTTGGAATTCAGCCTGGTTGGCATCACCACGCGGATCTCATTTCGCTGGAGGTGCCGCCGGCTGCTGGAACGTAGCATTTCAGCGTGTAATCCATCACCATGCGGTCGGCGTTGAAGCGCCAGCCCAAGGTACGGATGGTTCGCTTCATACGCTTGATCCAGCCGCGGGGCAGACCGTCGCGATCCCGCTGGTAGTAAAGCGGGATCACTTCTTCGCGAAGAGTTCGATGCAAATCCTCGCCGTCGCGCGTGTCGTGGACGTTCAGGTCGGAGTGAGTTCTGCCCGTGCCGATGGCGAATCCGTTCATGCCGTCATAGGCTTCCGCCCACCAGCCGTCGAGAACGGAAAGGTTCAGTCCACCGTTTAAAACCACTTTTTGACCGCTCGTGCCTGATGCTTCTAGCGGACGCCGCGGATTATTCAGCCACACGTCGACGCCCTGCACGAAATAGCGCCCGACGTTGATGTCATAGTCTTCGACAAAGACGAATTTATCGGCGAAGCGCGAGTTGCGCATCAATTCGGCGATCTGTTGCAGAAGCCGTTTACCCGGTTCGTCGTGCGGATGCGCCTTTCCGGCGAAAACAAACTGCACCGGGCGTTTGGGATCGTTCACCATGGAAGCCAGGTTCTCAATGTCCCGCAGAATCAGGTTCGCTCTTTTGTAGGTGGCGAAGCGGCGGGCAAAGCCAATCGTTAGCGCGTCCGGGCTCAGTACCTTGCCGAGTCGTTGCAAAGCTTCGCGGGATTCGCCACGGCGCTCCGCTTGCTCCACTGCCCGGCGGCGGACAAATTCAAGAAGCCCCGATTTCAAACTGAGATGTGTCTCCCACAGTTCGCCATCATCCACGCTCTCAATACCTTCCCAGATGCGAGCTTCGCTGCTGTGCTGGTGCCAGTTGGTGCCCAGATGGCGATCGTAGAGGCGGAACATTTGCGGGGCGAGCCAGGAAGGAACATGAACTCCGTTGGTGATGTGTCCGATGGGCACTTCGTCTTCCGGCTTGCCCGGACAAAGTCCGGTCCACATCGCGCGGGAGACTTCGCCATGCAGTGCGGAAACAGCGTTGGCGCGGCGCGAAAGTCTCAAGCCGAGCACCGTCATGCAAAACGTCTCGGACTGGTTGCCCGGTTTCTCGCGACCCAGGCCCATCAGGCTCTCTTTGGAAAGACCGAGCCTTTCACGCAGAGGTCCGAGATGCTCTTCGATCAGGTCCGCATCGAAGCGATCATGGCCGGCAGGCACCGGGGTATGCGTAGTGAAAACCACTTCCCGCGACACGCGGGGGACGGCGCTATCGAATGCGACTCCCTCCTCGTGCATCCGCGAGTGCACCGCTTCCAGCACGGCGAATCCGCTGTGCCCTTCGTTCAGATGAAGAACGCCCGGCGTGATGCCCATGGCTTTGAGAGCGCGAAAACCTCCGACGCCTAGCAGCAACTCCTGCCGGATGCGAGTGCGCGCGTCTCCGCCATAGAGGCGCGAAGTCAGTTTTCGGTCATCGGGTGTATTGCCTTCCACATCTGAATCAAGAAGAAACAGGTCACAGCGTCCCACCGCAACTCGCCATACTTTGGCGTAAATGGAACCGTTGCGAGTTTCGATTTGTACCATGACCGGGCGGCCATTCTTGCCGATCGCGACTTCCATAGGCAATTGATTAATGTCAGTCTCGAGATATTCCTCCTGCTGCCATCCATCGCGATCCAAACGCTGGCGAAAATATCCTTGCCCGTAGAACAAGCCAATACCAACGAGAGGGATGGCGAGATCCGATGCGCTCTTGATATGGTCTCCGGCAAGAACGCCCAGGCCGCCGGAATAGACCGGAAGGGATTCGTGAATCCCGAATTCCGCGGAGAAATAAGCGACGGGACGAGGCCGCAGAACCCCGGCGTGCCTGGTTCCCCAGGTCCGGTCAGCACGCAAGTATTCCTGCAACCGTCGGTAGGCGTAGTTGATGCGGCTATGCAGTACGAGTTCCGCAGCGCGACTTTCCAGCTTCGCCAGTGGAAACTCTGACAGCAGCGAAACCGGGTTCTGGTTGAGTTCCCTCCAGCGCACCGGATCGATATCGCGAAAAATACTCGCCGTATCGTGGTCCCAACTCCACCAAAGATTGCGGGCCAACGACCAAAGGCGCTCTTGCGCAGGAGCGATAAAACGATCCAGCGTGCGCGCTTCGCTGACTACAGGGGCAACCTGGGCCGCCGCCTCGGTCAACATCTGAATCTCAGCGTCGCTGAAGACGCGAGGTTCGAGAGTTTGAACGACGAGAACCCCCTGCAAAACTCCGCGATCGATGAGTGGAACTCCCAAGAACGACTGGTAGTCATCCTCGCCGGCCTCCCGGAAATACTTAAAACGCGGGTGCGTTTGCGCCTGCTCTACGGCCACGGGCCGCACCTGTTCCGCAACCAAACCGGCCAGGCCCTCATGGATCGCCATCCGCAAGTTTCCGATGCACTCTCGCCGCAGTCCGACGGTGGCGGCCAGCACCAGATTGGCGCGATCCGGCTCGAGCAAATAGGCGGAGCACACGTCGCTCTCAAACCTTTTGGCTATGAGAGCCACTACGTTCATCAGTGTTTCGGCGGGTTGTCCCTCTTCCGCCGCAAGGTTGGCGATCTCTTCCAGAGTAAGGACGTCCGGAACGTCATGCGTGTGGCCGTTCGGATCTAATTCCTGAACTTCGTTACGATTTTCTTCCAATTCCAGGCTCTCTGGTTCCATTTTAGATTCGGATCCTGCGGGTTGAATTTGTTGCGTCCTAGTCGATGAAGCGTCTGGCTAATTGTCATCCCGGTCAGCGTGAACCATGTTCTGGCAGTTTCATTATCGCAGATGGCATTCTTTGCCAGTTGCATCATAGATGGTCACAGCACATGCCTGGATGAAATCGCTGAGCGCCTACGCGCCCTTCTACTCTTGACTTTACTTTAGAGGTGCGCCCCCACGGCGTCCAATCGAAATTACCGATACAGGATATTAAGTCGGGTGAGAGCGATGCGCCACATTACTCCCGTACTCCCGCGCCTTTCTTCTTACCGAAACTGATAGCCGGGCTTCAGTTCGCAGCGGTAGTTCTTGGACTGGTCGCGATCGACGACCATGTGACAGTCCGCCCAGCGAAGGAAAAGATCGGGCCCAAGGGGAAAAACGATCGCATCGCCGGACACCTCCGCTTCAATGCTGGGGCCCTCCGCCGAGGCGGGCAAGCTGAAGTTCATAGCGCGGCCGAAAATTACTGGGTAAGTCTCGCGCACCATGTCGCTGGTCATAGGATGAACCACCTCAGCCTCGAGCAGGAACGTAACGGTGTCGGACCAATTAAGAACCGAGATGTTGAAGTGCCGGTGATCCTGCGAAAAACTTTCCAGCTCGATTTTGGTGAAAGGACATGGCCCGGCGATACAGGAAACGCGGGCATTGCGAAATTCATTCCCCTCGCCGGCATCCAGAGAGAGCGAGCCGAGCGTGGCTTTCCACTTACCTCCAGGGGCGCACGGAGGGTTGCTGTTGCACGGAATGTTTCCCGTGTTGACGATCTGAAACGTCTTTACGGCGCTGCCAATATTTACTTCGGTGGTAGCCTTTACGGAATATCTGATTCGGGTATTCGAAATGGCAGATCCAGAGGTGGTTTCGGCGATGGTCTCGTGGTGGAGTGGAATCATGCGCGCAATATAAATTTTATCTCCGATGAAATCATTCACATCCAAGGGCTGATAATCTTCGTGACGGAACTTGAGGAGTACAGCCTGTCGCCTGCGAAGCCCTTTGGGAAGAGTCAGAGTAAAGAAGCCCGAAGAATCAGACTTGGACATACCGCTTCCCAGTTCGTTGATAGCCGTGATCTGGACATCCGCGAGTGGCAACTGCCGGTTCGGGTCGCGGTCCTGGCGCAAGACTGCACCTCTCAGCGTCACGGGTTGCCGGCGCTTCAGGTAGGCAATTGCCGAGACCGCAGCCAACAAGGCAATGCTCACGATTGTCCAAGTTGCGATAGTCTTGCCTCTAGTCATTGCCACACCATATGTTTAACATTCTAGGACGCATTTTCCGCATGGCAAGTTTGCCGGGCATGGGTGCGGAAAGGACGCCGCCACTCCAACCTTGG
The DNA here is from genome assembly GCA_963773675.1 of uncultured Acidobacteriaceae bacterium. Lineage (GTDB taxonomy): Bacteria > Acidobacteriota > Terriglobia > Terriglobales > Acidobacteriaceae > Sulfotelmatobacter. Next base: position 65,124 of record CAVZCG010000020.1, on the reverse strand, counting down.
CGTTACGTGAGTGTACGCGGAAGCATCTAAGTTTTCTTAATGCGCATGAAAGAAAAGAGCTTAACGACAAGCCGGCTTTCGCGGAGAGATCTTCTTTTTCAAATGGGTAGCCTGGGCCTGTGGAGAGTAATTGACCGCAGGAATGCCCTCTCTTTGCTGGTGGCGGCGGAGCAACGGCCGAGTGCCGCGTCCACGCAAGGTGCCGGCGCTCTGTCACCAGAGGACGATGCGTTTCTGGATGAACTGGAAAAGCTAAACTTCCAATTCTTCTGGGAGCAGGCGAGTCCCCTGACGGGGCTGGTCAGAGATCGTTCCAATGTTCTGAAGAACGATAATCCCGTGGTTGCAAGCATTGCTGCAACGGGATTCGGGCTGACCGCGCTTTGCATCGCGGACAAGCGCAATTTCATTCCGACGGCGGATGCTCGAGACCGAGTCCTGGCCACTCTGCGCTTCTTATGGAAAAAGATGCCTACGCATCGCGGTTTTTTCTACCACTTCGCCGACATTAATACCGGTGAGCGCGTGTGGGACTCCGAAGTGTCCTCGGTCGATACATCGATTCTTCTATGCGGACTTCTCACCTGCCGGCGCCATTTCGAAGAACATTCGGAAATCAGTCTTCTGGCCTACCAGATATTCAATCGAGTCGATTGGAGTTGGCTCTCCGAGGACACCTCGCTCTTGCCCCACGGATGGACTCCGGAGTTCGGCTTCCTGCCCTATCGCTGGGATTACTACAGCGAGATGATGATGATCTACCTGCTTGGCTTGGGATCGCTTCCTCATCCCTTGCCGACCCAAGCCTGGAACGCCTGGAAGCGCACCAAGTTCGAATATGACGGCGTTCGCTACATCGGCTCGTTTGCCCCGTTGTTTGTTCATCAATACTCCCAGGCCTGGTTCGATTTCCGGAACAAGCGCGACCAGTATGCCGATTATTTTGTAAACTCAATTTTAGCCACCGATGCTCACCGACGCTTCTGTTTGGAACTGGGCAAACAATTTTCGGATTACAGCGATGATCTGTGGGGGATTTCGGCCTCGGACTCGGAGAAAGGTTACGTGATCTGGGGTGGGCCGCCGATGATGGGCCCAATTGATGGAACGGTTGTGCCGAGCGCGTCGGCCGGTTCGTTGCCGTTTATGACGCAGCCCGTGCTGCGCGTGCTCAGGAATATAAAAGATCATTATGAACGAGCTTGGAGCCGGTACGGATTTGTAAATGCCTTCAACCCTTTGAAGAATTGGTATGACACCGACACGGTCGGGATAGACGTGGGAATCACGATGCTCATGGCGGAGAATGTCCGGACAGGGTTTGTGTGGAATACCTTCATGAAAAACCAAGAAGCACAACGCGGGATGCAACGCGCGGGCTTTAGGAATTACCAACCGTGAGGGAGTGTCGATTGCGCGGAGCGGTTGCGATCTTTCCTATTTGATTTCGATTACAGCCAGACCGTGACCAGGTAGCGTGACGGTGAGTTCACCGTTCTCCAGGTGACCAGTCTCCGGAGCAGGAAGCTCTGCGGCATGCTGAAGCTCTTTAATCTGCATCTGGGTCGGATAACGGGGGCTACCCATTCTTTCGTAGACGGGGTTGACATCGCCGTGTGTGTTGTCCACTCGCGAGATTAGAACATGCTTTGCGTTGGTGCCCTTAAGACTTAATGTAACGGTCTTCGCAGCACCGGCTTGCCCCGGCGGAGAATAGTTCCACAGCGCCAGAACCAACGCGCCATCCCTTCTACGCGTGAGTAGAGCGGAATCGGAATCGACTTGGATTCGTTCATCTCCCAATTCGTGCAGGAGTTTGAAGGCGTTGAAAGCTGGCTTTGGAATGTCGTCTTCTGCAATCAACCCATAGCCGCCATAGAACGGCGTTTTCACCACTCCTTGCTCCTCAAAAACGTCGGAGAAACTCCAGTACGACATCGAGTCCACCAAACCGTCGCACTGACGAATGGTATCTGCCAGCCACGGTCCCATATAGGCCGCGTCCGTGACGTCGCGCTCATTCTTGTAACTGGCGTTGAATTCGCTCCAGATCAGCGGCAGCTTCGGCATTGGCGATGATTCGATCTGGTGATGCACTTTGTCCACTGCTCGGCAGACCATCCGGTCGCGAGGAATATTTTCTTGCGTGCCGAAGACATCCTGCGCGGTATCGTTGGCGTAGACGTGAGTTGAAACATAATCCAGCGGAATCTGCTTTTCGGCGCAGTGGCGGATGAAGGCGTCGACCCATGCAGCCTGTGCGGTTGACGGTCCGCCCACTCGGAGTCGCGAACTTACTTTCTTAAGGGTGGTCGCGGTCTGGTCGTACAGCTCCCAATAGGTTTCCTGTTTGGGCTGTCCTGCCCAAAAATCAAGATTGGGTTCATTCCACACTTCGAAATACCATTGGGAAACTTCGTCGATGCCGTAGCGCTCCACAAGGTGTCGAGCGAACGCTGCAACCAGGTCATCCCATCGGCTCCAGTCTTTCGGAGGAGCTACATTCGGGTGATACCAAAATGGGTGAAGCGTGTGGCTGCCTGCCAATTGATTGGGCATAAAGCTGATCTCAACGAAGGGACGCACTCGGTTGGCCAGCAGCCCGTCGTAGATTTGATCGATGTACGAAAAGTTATAGACCGGGTGTCCCTGATTGTCTTCGCTATAGATGCCAACCTCGTCATCGAAAATGGCGTGAAAACGAATATAGGTGAAATCGGTGATTTGTTTGACCGCGCGCAGGTCGCTGCGGTAGCCATCGCGCAGGCTCAGGATGGCGCGTCCCGACCCGAACATTTGCTCCCAGAAGTGAGGGAAAGGATGCGAAGGCGCCTTGGCATCAACCACTAGAACATTTTTCTCTGCGGCAGACGGCACCTGGGCTGCGGCCTGTAAGGCAATCGACGCCAACGTGAAGATAACCGAGACAGCGAGAATGTGCGAACGCTGCATAGTGCGATTGTTTTCCAACTGCGGTTAGGCCGCCTTGGCTCGCGACTTCTGCGAGTTCATGCGGTTAGCTGGTTTTTCCTGCAGCAGAAGCTCCGTAGCCTGTACGCGTGGATGGCTGTGAAACCACCGTTGCAGGATTTCATCGTCAAGGAAATTTGCAATGGAGAGCAAGCTCATGCCTTGGTGATGGGCCATCCAACAGCGAACCACCTCACATCCATTGGGCTGGGAGCGGCGGCTGGGACTGAAGTCCAGCGACTCGTAGAAACCGTAGGCTCCCAGCCATCCTTTGCGCTGCATATGGCGTAAATTGCGCAGCCCTTCCGCGGACGCAATATCGAGCGCAAGAAAAGTTGAATACGGGGAAATCACGGGACCGTCATGCTCAGGTTTGAATATAGCCAGATGGGGCACACCGAAGGCGAAATAATCATAATTCCCCGAGGCGTCCCTTTTGCTGGAGGCCGATTCAGAGATACCCCAAGGAACGTCTTTGTTGGCGGCATAGGATCGTTGCACCCGTACCGCTGCCTCCGCCGCCCGCTCAAGGAGCGTGTTTGGATAGAGCCGCATCCAGAGTGCCGGCATGAGATATTCGAACATCGTTCCGGTCCAGGAAAGCAGACCCGCGACTCCATCTTCAAACAGCGGAGGCCGGCCGAGCTCGAACCAGCTTTCCTGTGGGATATCGTCTTTGGCGATGGCGACGAAATACGCGATACGCGCTTCACTCGCCAAAAGGTCATAGCACGCGGGATGGATTTGCTTCTTTTCCATCTCGAAGGCCACCGATAGCAGCCCCCGATTCCGGTTGAGCAAGAAGGCAAAATCCATTTCGTCCGCCAGGGTGCCGGACTGATCAGCAATTTTCTTCAGATCCTCTATCAGCCGGACGACTCGGGAGCGCGCCTCGGGCAGCAGTTCCAACAGTTCGCGAGAAAGTTCGCTTCGGTCCCCGAGTTTGGCTGAGTCAATCACCAACCGCAACTGCGTGGCAAGGCCATCAATAAATCCTGGCATCTGCTCGAGGAGGGGAGTTTCGCGCGACTGTTCTTCTGACTGCATAGCCGGATCCTGCATTACCGCGGCATACTCTGGCAGCAGCCAGGGCGCGTAAAGTTGCGCCGCCCGGCTAATTTGCCGGATGCGTTCTTCCGCTTGGTCGTGGAACCAGGCTATGTCAGCGTTCTGTGAGCTGGCGGTGGAACGAATGTCCTTCAGATCGGCATCCGGGATATCGAGAACATACTGCAACCAATCTGGTTTCCGAAGGGCCTTCTCGATCAAAGAGCACTTGCGGCGCGGGATTGCGCCGAGGCCCGACAAGAGTGAAAGATGGTCGAGGAGACCCTCCGACAATTCCTTCGGAAAAAGGGGCTGGTCGAGAAGATCCAGGCATCCCTGCTGAAGAGTCCAGAGCGAAGCCAGCAAGTTACCGCTGTCCACGCTCGAAACGATCGCCGGCATGAGCGGAGTCAACGAGCGCGTGTCATACCAGTTGAGCAGATGCCCTCGCTCTCGCGGCAGTTGCAAAACCGTAGCCAGAGTTCGCAGCGTCTGTTGGGAAAATTCCGGTACCGTGAGATAGCCGAATCTGCAGGCCACCTGGCGCGCATTGAGAAGCAAGCCGAGATTCGTCGGCGAAACGCGAGGGGCAACCTTGTTGTCCTTTTCCTGCACATTATCGGGAATCAACCAGTGGTGCTCTTCAGTGCTGAACTCGGCGAAATACCGCCAGGTGCGGAGACCGGAGACGCGCAGCAGCCAGCGGTCGCGTTCCGACGCTTCCTTGCGCGGAGCTCGAGGAGGTCGATTCATCCACACTGAAATCGGTCTGCTGCACGCCCACAGAAGAAGAATCGGGAGCGCCGCGAGGAGAGACATGGGGCGCACCAGCCAGAGCAATAAAAATACACCGAGCGCTACGGCTGGAGTCCAAGTGAGGTAGATATCCAGCGTGGTGCGCTTGTCTCCAGCGAGTTCCGCTTCCGCCGCGGTTTCCCATTGCAAAAGACGCTGCCGCGTGATCAAACGGCGGACCATGGTCCGTACCACGGCGTCCAGCGACAACAACGCTTGGTGAGCGAGGAATGTCACGGTTAGGCAGTTCGCGATACTGGCGTTCAAAAGAGAGTCAAAGGCTTCGTGGACGCCTGACCTTGTTCCGGACATCGCGGCATGTGCCAAATCGAACACGAGTTGGCACAGTGCAGGCAGGAAAAGGATAGCAACGGTCGCGAAGGTCCAGGAGGCCGCGCCTCCCGGCAGGCACGTCCATCCCAGCACGAACAGGAGGAAGATGGCAGGCTCAACCAGACTGCGCCGCAGGTTATCGAGAATCTTCCAGCGGGAAACCACCGAAAGTGGATTAGGCACTCGATGACCCGACTCCTCAGGCACCAGCGGAAGTAGCCACCCCGCAATCTGCCAGTCGCCTCTCATCCAACGATGCTTTCGTCGATTGTGAGCGCTGTAATGCGAAGGGTAGTCCTCGATTACTTCGATGTCGCTGACCAGACCGGCCCGGGCATACGCTCCCTCTACAAGGTCGTGGCTCAGCAGCGCATTGCGCGGGAAGCGGCGATCGAGCACGCGATGCAGCGTTTGAACTTCGTAGATCCCTTTGCCTACAAAAATTCCTTCGCCGTAAAGATCCTGGTACACGTCAGAGGTGGCGTGAGTGTAGATATCGAATCCCGTCTGCCCCGAATAAATGGTTGCCAGCCTGGATCGCGCTGAACTCTGAACACTGACGCCCACCCTGGGCTGCAGAATTCCGTAGCCCGCGACGACAATGCCTTTCTCCGGGTCGATGATGGCCTGATTCAACGGATGCGCCAAAGTGCCGACCATGCGACTGGCCGAGCCTCGCGGCAACTCGGTGTCGGAATCGAGCGTGATCACAAAACGAACGGTGGAGATTGCGGACAGGTTTCCAACCTTGACGGGAAAGCTATCAAATTTCCCGAGCAGCAGATTGTTCAGGTCCATCAATTTGCCGCGTTTGCGTTCCCACCCCATCCACAATCTTTCGCGCGGGTTGTACACACGATGACGATGAAATAAGAAGAAGCAACCCATCCCCTGGCCGGCATACTTCTGATTCAGCCGGCTGATCAGATCGGAAGCTAAGTCAATCAGGACGCTATCTTCCCGTGGCTCCGAAGGAGAATCGGGCAGGTCAGAGAGCAACGCATAGTGAATGTTTGGATCCTGGTTGCCCAGACAGCGAACCTCCAGGTCATCGACAAGTTTACGAACCTGTTTTTCGTTCAACAGCACGGTCGGAATCGCCACCAAGGTGACGCAATCGCTCGGAATGCCCTCGGAGAAATCCAGCTTCGGCAGAGTTTGCGCCGGCAACAGCAGCGTTGCCAGGTAGTTCATGATCTGGACGGCACTCTGCGAACCCGGCAACAACACAGCCAATATGGCAAGCAAAACCAACCACAGGGAAGTAGTTGGCGGCGTCAACAGCACAACCACGCCCCACACAATCGCCAGAGTGAGCGCGGCGATGCCCGGCAGATAAAACTCATCTGGATGTTCCCGCAGAAAAATACGAAGGCGCTGCGCAACCGTAGGATGGAAACCAACTCTCTCCCGAAGTAACCTGGTCCCTTCGGCCAGCAGATAAAATCCCACATGAGACTCGCGCACACCTACGCGGGGATCACTCAGACGGCTCTCCGCCTCGCGCGCCAGGTGCAGCACCTCGCCGGCAACCTTCATCTCGGAACAATCACATCGTTCGGCAATCTTCACCAGTTGTTGGCGATAGAGCTCCCGTGTTTCATAGTCCATCCGGGGATATGCTCTTGCCGGATCTTCCCGCAGGATGCGATCGAACAGGATCAGGGGCTCGATGACTATCTTCCAGGAAGTCTGCCTAATCTCCTGAAGGCTGCGGAGCAGGTCGGGGATGCCGTTTGATTTTGTCGGACTTTCCAGCAATCGGCGGCTGCGCTCTGCAATGTGCTCCAACAGCACAATCTTCATTACCGGTACAAGCATCCACAGTTCCGCCATGTTCAGAACGGTGATCTCCTGAAAAGCCTGAATATAGGAGGTGAAGCTCGCTGTGCTGAACTGGGAAGTGCTGGCGGCGAAATAGTTTTCGGCCAACGCGGCGATTCTTGGAACGATCGTGCTGTCTGGAGTACGAACCTGGGGAAGTTTGTGAGGCGCGTGGAAGGTTCCGCACGTCTCTCGAAGTTCTCCTCTAAGCAGGAAGACATTTTCCTGCAGGCGCCGAAAATCGTCGGAAGCAATCATCGTGGCGCGAGACTCCAGAGACATCAACAATGGCTGCAATGACCGGTAGAGTGTTTCGCAACGATCGCGGAGATGGCGTGACTCCTCCTGCGCCGGCATCCAGGCCAGATTTCGCGCAAGCTTCACAGCACTCGAAGACAATTTATTGGCGTCAGGTCCCATATCCGGAGATGGCTGTACCCCTTGAGTTTCCACTCTGTCGAGTTCCAAGTGACCGCTCTGTGGTGTCATACAGTCTATTTCCTAGCGATAGCTCGAAGCTTGCATCTCGAACATCTCGGCGTACCGGCCACCCATGTTTGCCAACTGGTCATGGGTTCCTTCCTCGGCGATCTTGCCATTTTCCAGAACTAAGATGCGGTCCGCCGAACGTACGGTGGAGAAGCGGTGCGAAATAAAAAGCGCCATTTTGCCGGCGGTGAGTTCGGAAAAGCGGTGAAATACTTCGAACTCGCTGCGCGCGTCGAGCGCGGCTGTGGGCTCGTCAAGAATCAGGAGCTGCGCATCCCGCAAATAGGCTCGTGCCAGCGCGACCTTCTGCCACTCGCCACCGGAGAGATCGACTCCCTGCTCGAATCGGCGGCCCAATATCTGGTCGTAACCTCCCGCCAGCCTTCCGATCGTCTGATCTGCCATACTCTTTTCGGCGGCGCTTTTCACAAGCGCTAAATTATCAATCTCCTCGATGCGGCCAATGGCAATGTTTTCCCGGGCGGTCATTTCATAACGCATGAAGTCTTGAAAGATGACCCCGATTTCGCGATGTAGATCCTCGAGGTCATACTCGCGCAGGTCTATGCCATCCAGCAGGATTTGACCCTCAGTAGGATCATACAGACGGGTAATCAATTTCACGATGGTCGTTTTGCCTTGGCCATTTTCGCCGATCAGAGCGAGGCGTTCGCTGGTATGCAGTTGAAAATTAATTCGATCGAGTACGCGGCGCGGGTTTCCGGGGTAACAGAAAGAAACATTTTTGAACTCGACTCCGCGTACGATTGGCTTGGGGGCCGGCAAGGCATTGGGCTTTGATTGGATCGTCGGCTTCATTTCGAAAAACGCCAACAAGTCTGTAAGGAACAGTGCCTGGTCGCCGATGCCGGCGAAAGTTGAGAAAATTTGCTCGATATTGCTGCTGGCCTGCTGGATGGCTCCAGCCAGAAAGGTCAGAGTACCTATCGTGAGTGCGCCAGCCAGCGTACGCCAGATCACGAATACGTATGCCGAGTAGTATCCCGCCGTGCCGATCATTGATAACAATGCGCCCGCGATCAACTTGCGCCGGGACAGGGTGACGTTCTCTTCATAAATATCATCGGAGATGCGGGTAAATCGCTCGCGCAGGAAATCCTTCAGCCCGAAGAGTTTCAGCTCCTTGGCCGCCTCTTTGCTTCCGCCTAGAATCCGCAGATAGTCCAGTTGCCGGCGCATCGGTGTCTGGCGGAAGTTCTTCGCGTATCCCAGGAAGGCAAAGTGGCTTTCACCGAGGAACGCCGGAACCACACCCGCGATCAGCAGAAGCATCAGCCACGGAGAGAACAACATGATCGAGACGGAGAGCGTGATGGTGGTGATCGCCTGCTGTACCAACCGTCCGATCTGTTGGATCATCACCAGACGATCCGTAGCCTGCACCCTGGCTCGCTCCAGACGGTCGTAGAACACGGGATCTTCGTAGGCGATCAGATCCAGGCTGGCCGCGTGGTTCATCACTCGAATGCTCACGTAGCGGGTGTACTTGTCGCCCAGCAGTGAATCCGAGTAGTCGATCGTGCGGAGGAGAATGCTATTGAGGACGGCCAGGGAAAATTCAGCCGCCACCAGCCACCAGAACCCTGGCTTCACCGGTTGGTGAGCGTGGACCGCGTTATTGATACCATCGATAATTAGCTTCGTGATCCACAGAAGCCCAACCGGCATCAGGGAAGAGAACACGCGCGAAACGAGTCCAAAAACCACGACACCCGGACCGGAATCCCATACAATCTTCAGTACGGCTGGCACGTTGCGGAGCGCGGAGATGCGTTCCTGCCATCCTGACCAGAAATTTTGCGGTTTCGTCATGCGTGGTTTTTGCCGTCTCCAACTGATTCCATAACCGGACGGACGAAGCCCCGAAAAGATTGGCTAGGAGTATGACAGTCCAGCCCTTACGAATGCAACGGCCTCACACAAGATGCCGAAACTGGGGGCAAGGTTTGTCGGGCCGCCGGAGCGGCGATCGATCTCCAGGCCGCCAACCTCGGGGTCAGCGCCTTCAACCAATACACGCTCAGAATTGGAGTAATTCGATGTCGCTGAAAATCAAGAATGTGTTTGCGATGTTTCTTCTGCTGGTGGGCGTTGCTCATGCAGGTTTTGGGCAAAGCAAGGCCACGGCTAATGGGAATCGCGCGAATGAGGGTTCCGTGACACGAGGAGAGTACCTCGTGAACAGCGTGGCAGTTTGCAGCCAGTGCCACACACCCCGGAATGGCGCGGGTGCGCTAGACCGCTCCAAATGGCTGGAAGGGGCTCCATTGTGGCTAACGTCGGCGGAGCCAGTAGAAAATTGGCCGCTCCAGGCACCTCGGATTGCTGGAGCGCTGCCCGGAACCGATGCGGAAATGGTGAAGCTGCTGACCACCGGAATCTGGAAAACAGGAACCTACTTGCGGGCGCCGATGCCTCAATTTCGTATGAGCCCTGAGGATGCCGAATCGGTGGTTGCGTACCTCAAATCGGTGACGCCGTCTCCGAAGTGAATCGCAACTTCGCTACTTCGCTTGAGCGGAGCCTTCCATACTGGCAGCAAGCCAACGAGTCACTGCAGCGATCCCGAAGTTCATCAAGCCAGGTTCATCAAGCTGCCTTGCGTTCTCGGGGCAGGTCTTTTTTCTGCTGGGCGTGGATCTGCACTTGCTCGTGTTTAATATCCAGCCGGAGATGGTTGTAGATGCTCATGTACTGGTTGGCCACCCAGACCAGGGCAAAAAGAGCGATCAAGTATCCTCGCCAGTCGTAGTAAAGCAGCCTGAATCGCGTGAGGATCAGGAAGGCTGCGGCGACGTAGTGGCTGAAGCAGTATTCGCAAGTGAATAAATAAAAAAACTTGCGGCGGGGAAGTGTTCCAGCGCTCTTCGATTGCTCCTGGCAATAGTCACGAGGCTCGCGAAAGACTTCTTCATGGGTGATCGTCCATGCGATGCAGGCCACAGGGATCGACAAGATGAGCAGCCAGCCAAATTGGAGAGCGAGCGACACGGTTGAACTTTGATGCGGATTCCCATGATCGGGTTAGGTCGAGTGTGGGAAGACTAGATCGTTTTCACCTGGCCATAATTCAGCAGGGAAACCATGAGTACCCCGCCGCAGACGTTCCCGCTGGCGGCTGGGCCGAGCCAGCGAAAATAGTCCGCCAGGGGTACTGCACCGGCGACAACCGCCGAAAGAATTTCAGCGCTGCCCGCGATGCAGTGTGCGAAATGCCCAATGCCAACCACGAATGTGAGCAGGTAGATGATGGCGAGTTGGCCGATAGTCCAATGACTGGCGGTAACGGTCCACGCCACCAGCGCAATCAGCCATCCGCCGATGACTCCGCTCCAGAAAAAATGTGCGCCTGACCCGAAAGCTGCATCCCGCCCCAGTTGCACTAATTGCGAAGCGATTCCGGGCCGCAGCGCGGGAGACTTTACCGCAAGCAGCGCAAACAAAAAGGCGCCGAAAACGTTGGATGCGAACACTACTCCCCACAGCCGCAGGGTCCTGCCGACATGGCGGCGCTCGTCGAGCACCAGGACCACGGGGTACAGAGTGTTTTCAGTAAACAGTTGCGCACGGCCGATGATGACCGCGATGAAACCAATTGGATAAATAAAATAGGGGGCGATCGCCTGGCTCGTTCCGCTCGCCGCCATCGCGCGCACCGAGGCCACCGAGAGGGCTGTCAGCCCCATAGTGAGACCGCCGGCGACTCCGGAGAAGGCTAGTTTCTGATTGGACCGGCGCAGTTCGTCGCGCGCGTTCTCGATCGCGGCTTGGAAAATTTCTGCCGCCGTGAGTCTTCGAGTTTCCGGCGTAGGGTCATCCGGATGGCTGTTTCTTCTGTTCACCTTGATGTCGGTCATCCGCTTCCGTTCTCCGATCCCAGCGGAATGCCAATGTCGGCATTGCGCCCAGCCTAGGATGCAAAAAGAGTGAGCGGGAGACGTGCGATGAATTCTGAGTGGACAGATCGTCGCGGCGATGGACTATCAAAACATGGGGTCGAATGCCGATCGGACTAGGCGGCGACCGCTTGTAGTTGCAGGCAACTCTGCAAGGCTCTTAAGGCATACAAAGCATCGTCCAGAGCCTGATCTTCTTCGATCGTGTCGTTGCCTGCGGAAAAGAGTTCTCGCGCTCGGGCTACGATCGCTTGTTCGGCGTCGGCGATTCGGGCGGGCATGCGATTCTTGTCGGTCTCTAACAGGGCAGCGGTATAAAGCTCGCGCCAGCTTGATGTTTTGGGATGGGAGGACGACGGCACGTTCACGGTAGACACCTCAACAGCAGCGCGGAGATTCTGCAATGGTTTAAATCGAAAAACCTAATCTAGCTCGGGCTAAGAAGCGAAGTCCATACGGCAAATCCTGTAGGGAAAAGCTAAGGATTTCCAGTGCTCGATGCGTCGTGGAAATAAAGCGCCACGGGAAACTTTGCGAACGCATTTGAGATTTCCAACATGGATTGAGTTCCGGTTTTAGTGAGGTTCTGCAAGTCTCCAGTAAAAGCGTTACGGCAATTCTTGAAGCATCCGCAAGATGGCAGCAAGATATGGGTATCTTTCCATATCTCGCTTCCAATTGGCGGGCTTTCCGCATCACCCAGCAATCCAGCTACAAGACGCGGGACAACCACCAGCGCGCTGGTCGCTTCAAGCCTTCGAATGAACGCAATCACGTGATTGGCTTTGGTCCCATGAACGGTCAATGGAAGATATTCGCCCTGTCGGAAAAGATCTGGGTGTTGCTTGCGCAAGCAGAGAGTTCTCCAGGTCGCATATAACTTCAGGCGGCCGTCTTCTGGGGTTTCGAGCAGCTCACCTACGGCCGCAGTGTTGGCGTCGTCAATGTTGCAGACGCTTTCGAATGCCTGCTGACGCCGAAGATAGTCCACGGGACGTCGGTTATCCGGATCCACAAGGCTGAAATCCCACAGATCATTGCCTTGATAGATGTCAGGAACGCCCGGGCAAGTCAGCTTGAGCAGCGTCTGTGAAAGGCTATTCCACAGGCCCAGGCGAGCCACTCGGCGCTGGAACGGCAGAAAACCACTCAGAAACCGACGGTTGGAATTGGGATCCAGCAGTGCCGCGACGAACGACGAAACGGCAGCTTCATAGTCGGCGTTTCGATTGATCCAGCTGGTGTTCTGCTTGGCTTCACGGATCGCTTTCAACATGTAGTTTTCGATTCGCTGCCGGAAAGTCTTCCAAACGTTCGCGTTTTGGAAAGGCTCCGTTGGCCAGGCGCCAATCAGCGTCTGATAAATAAGATATTCATCATTGGGCGAAGGCGCCGGCTTTTCATTGACTACGCTCCGGTGGCTGCTGTTGAGCTGTCTCCACTCCCGTACCCGAAGTCTCCACAATCCCGACATCTCCGAGAGCACATTGATTCGGGCACGGACGTCTTCCGAGCGCTTCGAGTCGTGGGTGCTAGTGGCCAACATGGTGTGAGGCCAGTTGCGCAGGCGCTCCTGGTTCGCAGAGTGAAACGCGTCTTTAGTGGTTCCGAAACCGTGAAGATCACCGCCCACATCGTTCAGCGAAACCAGCCGGTTGTATCGGTAAAAGGCTGTATCTTCCAGGCCCTTGGCCATCACTGGACTTGTAAACTGCTGGAATTTCATGGCGAAACTGGTGACTGCTTTTCGATACGCAGGATCGTGTCCGTCGGCGATGCGCGTCAGCAGGACCTCTAGGATGAAATCGAATACGCTTGTATCCGCGGCCGGGCTTCTCCGCTTGGCCTCCTCGACCGCCAGTTCGATGTAGTGCGCATCGGACTCTGAGACTCCGGTAGGGCTGACGTAGGTTCGATACACGGGGAAATTCGCTACTACTTCAGTGAGCGCGTCGCGCAAACTGTTGAGAGTGAAATCGCAGGTGTGTCGTTTGGAGAGCGCAATGCGGGCAATTTGATTGGCCAGCACGTTCAGTTCGCTGACCAGAGCGACACGAACGATAAGCTTCCGGCAACGATAGGCAAGATCGTCAAAGCTGGTTTGCTCTTTCGTGAAGTTACGATAGATTCGCTCGAAGCGCGCGGCCGCTGCTGGGTCGACGAACAGTCCATTCACCAGATTCGCAAAATCGTAGCCGGTTGTGCCTGAGACTGGCCATTCGCTGGGCAGACGCTCCGAGCCGGTCAGAATCTTCTCGATGACGACATAGCGTGCCTCGCCCTCCGTGTTCCCGGAATTCTTCGTTGCCTCCGCGATGCCGCGCCTCAAACGTTCAAAGTATTGCGCCGGGTCATACAATCCGTCGGGATGGTCGACGCGCAGGCCATCCACTTTGCCTTCGCCAACAAACCTTAGGATGAGCCGGTGAGTAGCCTGAAATACGGCCTCGTTTTCCATGCAAATACCTGCGAGATCGTTTGTGTCGAAGAAGCGCCGGTAGTTGATGTCATCGGACGCAACCCTCCAGTTGGCCAAGCGAAAAGTTTGCGCTTTGATGAGTTCGTGCAGTGCCTCGAAGCTCGCGGGATCGGCTGGAGTTCCATTGATGACGTCGACGGCATCCCTGATGCAAGCGGTGATCTCGGGAGCTCGCGCGCACAATTCAGCCAGACGGCGCTTATGGATCTCTTTGTCGCGCTTCCGCTCAGCCAGCAGTTCGCTCCGTACCTCCTGCCGCCCCGGTAAGTGGCTGAAGGCCGTAATCAAGCTCTGAAACTCCAGCAGGTCTGGATTGGCCTCGCCCATCTGCGCAACCAGCGATTCCGTACAGCGCTGCAGGACTCGAGGGTATTCTCGCGGACCAATGGGGAAGCGGTGGTCCCGGTAGGAAACATAAAATTCACCGCTCTCTTCGCGAAAAACAAGCTTTAATTCTCCGCTCTCGAGGACAGCTCCATAGTGATCGTGCAGAACCGGAACAAGAACCTTTCCATACAGCTCATCTTTCAGCGGACGCCAGTCAATGTCGAAAAAGTCAGCGTAGGTCGAGGATTGGCCATTCTCGAGAACATCCAACCACCATTCATTGTCGCTCCCCATCACGGCCATGTGGTTCGGCACGATGTCGAGAATCAGGCCCATATCATGTTCATGAAGCGTATTGACGAAGCGATCGAACTCTTCCTGGCTGCCTATCTCTGGATTCAACGAGTTGTGATCCACGATGTCGTACCCGTGCATGCTGCCCGGCCGGGCCTTCAGGCAAGGAGAGATGTAGCAATGACTGATGCCCAGTTGGGCGAGGTAGGGAACGATTGCCGTAGCCTGGGCGAACGTGAAGTCACGATTCAATTGGAGACGATACGTCGCGCGCGGGATGGAGTGTGGCTTCATGACTGAAGGAACCAGAACACCGACCAAGCTGGCAGTGTCCCTTGTTTCAATTCATTCCCGTGGACTTCTTCGCTGGCATAGATAAGGGGCGAATCTGGAACAGTGACCCCAGAGAGAGAATCTCCTTCAAGATTTGCCAGAAGAGTTAGTTTTGCGTTTGAGAAATTCCACTCCGCTGTGAGTTTGCTGCTCCGCGCTTCACAGTTTGCCTTGATGTCGCATGCGCCAGAGAGAAGAGGAACAATGTACCGGGATCGTAAGGTTAGCAGTTTCCGGTAGAAGTTTAGCCATTCTTGATGGACTGTTTCCGCAACCACGTCCCAATCAAGCCGCGAGATCTCAAATGTTCTGACCGCGTTCGGATCGGGGATACCCTCGCGAGTAGCCGGATCGCCGAACCTGGCAAACCGAGCGAACTCATTTCTTCGACCGGCGGTAACGGCCGCTGCCAGGTCCTTCTCGAAATCGCAGAAAAACAAAAACGGCGTTTGCGCTCCGAACTCTTCGCCCATGAAGAGCAGGGGAGGCGAAGGGACGAGCAGAAGGATCGACACCGCCGCACGAACGGCGCGGGGATCCGCAAGGGTGAGAATTCTCTCGCCGAACGCACGATTTCCGATCTGATCGTGATTTTGCAGGAACGAAACAAACGCTGTTGGAGGCAACCCCTCCGTGGGCTCACCGCGCTTTTCACCATTTCGATAGAGTGACGCTTCGCCCTGATATGCAAATCCTTCAATCAGGCAACGGCCCAATCGATCGAGAGGGCGGTCTGAATAGTCGGCATAGTAGCCGTCCTTCTCGTCAGTGATGATCACGTGCAAAGCATGGTGGATATCGTCATTCCACTGTGCGTTGTATGCGCGAGCCTGGCACTTCTTCGTCCGACGAAGATAATGCGACTGGTTGAGATCGTTCTCTAAGACGAGATGAACATGCCGACGCGATTCGACCCCGTTGCGAACCGTTGCGGCCAATTCTGTAAGAATGTCAGGAGTGGAGTCGTCAAGGATTGCGTTCACCGCGTCCAATCGCAGACCATCGAAATGGTACTCGGTCAACCAATACAATGCGTTGTGAATGAAGAAGTCGCGGACGGCCCGGCTTTCCGCCCCATCGAAGTTGATGGCATTGCCCCACGGCGTGTGATGACGATCCGTAAAAAATTGTGGAGCGTAACGGCCGAGATAATTTCCTTCAGGACCAAAGTGGTTGTAGACAACGTCCAGGAAAACCATCAAACCGCGGGCGTGAGCTGCCTGAACTAGTTTCTTGAGATCTTCCGGGTGGCCATAGCTGCTATCGGGTGCGAACGGATAGACGCCGTCGTATCCCCAATTTCGACGGCCCGGGAAGTCGGCGACCGGCATCAGTTCCACGGCCGTGACCCCGATGTCTGATAGATAGTCGACGCGCTCGCAAACTGAAGCGAAAGTTCCAGCCTGAGTAAATGCGCCGACGTGAAGTTCGTAAATGACAGCCTCCTCCCATCTGCGGCCAAGCCACGAATCATCCTGCCACTCGAAAGCATGAGGATCGACGACTTCGCTTGGACCGTGCACGTCCCGAGGTTGAAAACGAGACGCTGGGTCCGGGACCTCCTGTCCATCGTCAATTTGGAATCGATAAAGAGTCCCGGGTTTCGCCGCATCGGTTACGACCTCAAACCAGCCGTGATCGAAGCGCTGAAGAAGTAGACGTTTGGTTTTCCCACCTTCATCTAGGCGCACTTCCACCCGATGCGCGGCGGGAGCCCACAAGCGAAAGCGCACGCTTCCATCCGGCCGACATTCGGCGCCAAACGGCATGCTATGACTACGCTTCATTCAAATCTTCTTTCAGATCTTCCTTCTTGCCATTTCCACGGCGCTCCATCAACACCACCATGGAGCGTGCCTGCAATGGATAGGTTGCACCGGAATCATAGGTGTCCGCGGGACGCAAGCCGCCCTCGCGGGAAGTGTCCATCCACGCCATCCAGCGAGAGGTTGGACGGAACGCCGGCAAAGCAAATGCCACATCCTCATGATGCGGGTTGAGAAGGACGAGGAAGTCGGTGTCGCTGACTTTCCGCCCGCGTTCATCAGTTTCGTCGAGTCCCTGGCCGGATAAAAACATGCCAAGGCTATGGACAGAAGAATTGCGCCACTCTTCTTCGGTCATTTCATTGCCGACTGGACTCAGCCATAAAACATCTTTCACATCCGCGCCTTTAATCGGCCGTCCCTGGAAGAAATGACGACGACGAAACACGGGATGCCTCTTGCGAAGGTTGATCATGCGCTGCGCGAACGCCAAAAATTCACGGTCCTGCGGTAGCAAATTCCAGTTCAGCCAACTCAGTTCGTTGTCTTGGCAGTACGCGTTGTTATTCCCCAGCTGCGTGTGCCCCATCTCATCTCCCGCCAACATCATGGGCACGCCCTGAGACAGCAACAAAGTTGCCAACAGATTTCGCTTTTGCTTGGCGCGCAAAGCCAGAATGTCAGGATCGTCGGTAGCACCCTCGACTCCACAGTTCCAGCTCCGGTTATCGTTATTGCCGTCGCGATTGTTTTCGCCGTTTGCTTCGTTATGTTTTTCGTTGTAGCTGACCAGATCCTGCAGCGTGAAGCCGTCGTGCGCGGTTACAAAGTTCACGCTGGCATAAGGACGGCGACCACTGTGAGCATAGAGATCGCTTGAACCTGTGATGCGGTACGCCAAATCGCCAAAGACTCCTCCGTCGCCTTTCCAAAAAGATCGCACGGTATCGCGATAACGATCGTTCCACTCCGCCCAACCCACCGGAAAATTTCCCACCTGGTATCCGCCTTCTCCCAAGTCCCAAGGTTCAGCAATCAGTTTCACCTGGGAGAGCACAGGGTCCTGATGGATGATGTCGAGAAATGCGCCCAGCCGATTGACTTCGTGCAGCTCGCGGGCAAGCGTGGCGGCAAGATCGAAGCGGAAGCCGTCCACATGCATTTCGAGAACCCAGTAGCGCAGACTGTCCATAATCAACTGCAGAACGCGCGGATGCTGCATGTTCAGAGTATTTCCCGTGCCGGTGTAATCCTTGTAGTAGCGCGGAGTCTCGGCGACCAGGCGGTAGTAAGCGCTGTTGTCGATGCCCTTGAGCGAGAGGGTCGGCCCCATATGATTGCCTTCCGCCGTGTGGTTGTAGACAACATCCAGAATTACTTCGAGCCCCGCCGAATGCAGAGTCTTGACCATCGTTTTGAATTCGCGGACCGAGTTGGTCGCTAGGTAACGAGGCTCGAGGGCAAAGAAGCCGATGGAGTTATAGCCCCAATAGTTGCGCAGACCGCGCTCCACAAGCGAGCGATCGTCCACAAAACTGTGGACGGGCATGAGTTCGATCGACGTTACTCCCAGCCGAGTTAAATACTCGATCACCGGCGCAGTTGAGAGGCCCGCGTACGTCCCACGCAAATGCGCCGGGACATCCGGATGACACTGGGTGAACCCTTTTACATGCATTTCATAAATCAGGGTTTTGTGCCAGGGAATATTCGGAGGCGCGTCGGCGCCCCATGTAAAAGCGGAGTCGATGACTCGATTTTTTGGCATTCCCGCGGCGTTGTCGCGCCGGTCAAACGACAAGTCTTCCTGCTTGTGCCCGACCCGATATCCAAAGTGTGCGTCGTTCCATTGAATAGTTCCCTGGATCTGCTTGCCGTAGGGATCGAGAAGAAGCTTGTGGGGATTAAATCGATGGCCTTGCTCCGGAGCGTAGGGACCGAAAGCGCGATATCCGTACAGTTGTCCGGGCCGTACTTCCGGCAGATAACCATGCCAGACCATGTCTGTTTGCTCGGGCAAGGCGACGCGAACAGTTTCCCTTCTGCCCAATGTGTCAAAGAGGCAGAGCTCGACTTTTTCCGCGTGCTCCGAGTAGAGCGCGAAGTTTACGCCCTCGCCGTCCCACGTTGCACCCAACGGGTACGGATGACCGGGCCAGACGATGGGGTGGAGAGGATTCGCCATCTAGGTCTGCCTCCAGAGGGAATGAAGTGAGGGCCATTGTGAAGTGCGGAATGTGCCAGTGTCCAGCGTAAGTTGCATGGATGTTTATTCCTTAAAATGTGCGGATAAGAATCGTCGAACGTGCAGCACTATTCGGATGAAACCCCACTCTTGATCCGGGAGTATCCCGCATCAAGCCGCTGAGAACACGTTGGCCGCTCGTTGAATTGGCCGGTGACCAGCAATGGCTCCCCACTTCCCGGCGCAGAGCGGCTCAATGACCGACACTTCGATGCTGCTGGCGCATCTAAGTTTGCTATTCCATCCGCCAACAAATGTGGCGCGGCCGTGGAGAGTAAAGTCTATCTCGTTCTGGGCTTCTAGTCCCTTCCTCGAGCAAAAGGTGATAGCTCAGCTAGTAAGCGTTGAGCGTCACTTCATCCAGCCAGACGTTGTACGGTTGTTGCTCATAATTGCCATCCAATTGAAACGCGACGTCGATTTCTTCCTGATACCACTGGGGCTGCGCCGTGTAGTAGGTGTCAATCGTGTAATTGCTGTCGGCGACGCTCAAGTCGATGTAATGCACCTGATTGCCCACGCGCTCGAAGTTCCAAACCAGATGAATCCACGTTTGCGATGGGAAGTGAATACACGGAACTGACGTCAGCCTCCAAACTTCGTTCAGAGGGTCCCAGATATTCCACTTTCCACTCTGGTTAAAGTCACACTGCGTTCCGAAAGTCCATCGCGTTCCACCGAATGCCTGGTTGACATCGAATTCCAGAGATTGCGGGGCGTTTCCATTATCGACATAGAACCACAAGTCATAAGTAAAATGGCTCACGCTATTCCCGCCTCCCACCGGATACCAATAAAGCTCATTGGAATACGCGTGAGGACCTCCCATGGTGAACTCCGCGGATGAGCCATCGAGCGATGGGGAAGACTGTCCCTGGATCAACTGGGAAGTGGCCGTGCCTAGCCCCGCCGCGCAAGTGTATCCGTTGAGCAACGCGGCGGAACATGATTGCCAGCCCTTAAGATTTTGGATGCTGCCGACGCCGGGCAGTTGCGTCGCCACATTAACGTGAGTTGTCGCGGTCGCGATATAACCAGCTACATCCTCGGCGACGACTTCAATCGTGTGTTGGCCCGACGCCATCCAGATGAACTGGTTGATGTTCGGTGTGAAAGAGTAATACACGGCGTGGCCGTCAACGTAAATCCGCATCCAGTAAATCTGATCGGGAGGCAAAGCCTGGGCTACCACATTTGCCGGAGAGTTGACGGTGGCATCCTCTCCGGGAACCGCGATGTTCAGCGGGAAACCGCAAAGAGCAGGTGGAGGAGCCTCGATCGCGGGTGGTATTACGCCTGTATTTGTGGGAGCAGTAGGTGTGATGGGACAATTAGCGACATTCGGTGGCAGACCCTGGCATCCTCTCCAAAGTACGCCCAACCAAACCGCGACTCCGATTAGGAGAATGGACGCAGCCGTCCCTCTGAGCTTCTGAAGCTTGCTTAAGCGAGCTGCGGCCCGCATCCCAACCTCCCTCGGTGCTTAGAACTTCCAGATGGAAGCTTCTGTAGAAGAACAGCATCGGGGAGCGGCCCAAAACGCCATCACTACAAGTTCTAGATCGCCACTGCACTCATTGGCCAGATTGGCTTGGTGACGCTGACGGAATGTCGCTATTCGTTGGAGCTAGGAACAAGATGACATGGGCGCGGGTTAAGGTTGCTCACTGACGTCGCGCGATCATCTCGCATGACCAATTCGGACGAATCGCGCCGCGGCTACGCTGCCCTCCTCGTGCGGGCGGCTTTTTCGGCTGCATGCCGGCGGGCCTTCTTGCCCCGACTGGCGGCCGCACGTTCTGCTTGTAGAGAAAGTGCCTTGGAGTTCGTCGACTTGCGAGACTCATGTCGCAGGGCGTCTTCGGTGGCGCGTGAGCCCGTCTTAGAAGGTTGGCGATGCTGTTTGCCGGCATGCTCGTCCTGTGCTGCCTTTTTTCTGAGAGCCTTTGGACCCTTCGGGGGACTTAGCTTGATTCCGGCTCGCCTTGCTTTTGATAGTCCAATGGCAATTGCCTGTTGTGGGGACCGCGCCCCATGTTTTCCTTCGCGCACATGATGAATTTCTTCCCGCACAAATTCTCCGGCCTGGGTGGATGGGGACTTGCCCTCTCGGGCATCTTCACGAGCGCGCTCGACTGTTTGTTGCTCAGGCATGAAACTTTTCCCTCCCCAGAAACGCTTGGACACTTACTGATAGCGCATCGAACCAGCATGCAAAATCAGAGAATCACCTGAGTCCGCGCGAGGAGATCGCGCAGATCCCCGCTTCGCGTCGAATCAGGTTTTTCTGGTGGCCCGTGATTGGGTGAAAGTCCGCAACCTCTTAAGGTGCAGGCCCTATTGCTGGCAAAATCTCAGACCGTCATAGTTTGAGAGCCTGCACGTATTGCGATTCTGGTAGTTCGCCGCTTCCGATCCTGGATTCCTGCGTGGGCGACCCAGTTTTGGAGGTGCAGTGAATGCGCGCAGTTTTCGCCTTTCGTGACATTTCGTTTTATGAGATCCAGCTTTGTGGAATCTTTCTTCTAATTTTGACGTTCGTGGGATGCAGTGCCACTTCGAGCATGACGACTACACCTACCTCGCCCACAACCCCTACGACCCCGGCTCAGCCCTCCTATCCATCGACACCGCCGGTGCCAATCACCTGGTCGCCGAGCAGCAGCCTGTTGCCGGCGCCGACGGCTCAAGATCCCGGGACGTCAGACTGGGGAAGCGGGTCGAACGATTTTCCCCTGACGGTTTCGAGTCCGACTGCCAGCGCGAGTGTGACTTCTCCAATCAATGTGGTGGCCTCTGCTACGCCGAAGAACCCGATTTTTTTCATGCGCGTCTATGTTGACGACGTGTCGGTTTATTACACATCTTCGAATTCGATTAATACGCAGATCTTCGCCTCGCCCGGCGCGCATACCCTGGAGGTGATGGCCGAAGACTCCAGTGGATACGTTTCCGCTACGCCGATAAAAATCACGGTGACATCCCAGTCACAGACAACTATCAGCGGTATTCAAACCATGAAAGGGTGGCAATCGTGTTCCGCATTGTTCCCCGCCGGATCGCAACGTGCCGGACAGCTCTGTGCCGCTGGCAATAAAACTCCTCCCGTTTCGATGATGACTGAAAACGTGTCGTCGCCTTCGATGGACGGCAAATCGGCGCAGTTCAGCATGAGTGCGCCGAACGGCACTCCTAACCCCTCGTACGGTTATTCCAACGAACTGTATTTCAATCCAATAGCGGGCGGGAATGGCGTCAGCAATTTTACTTACGACCTGTATTTCTACATTGACAATCCCGACGCCCCGCAGGCCCTTGAGTTCGACGTCAACCAGGGATACGACGACACCGCAGACGGCGGCAGCCCACAGCGTTGGACGTGGGGATCGGAATGCAACTTTAAGGGTGAGACGCCGCCGCAATGGGATATCTGGAATGATTCGGTCGGGATATGGAAGCCGACCGGATTTCCCTGCAATACTTTTCCGGCGAAAACGTGGAACCATCTGACCTGGAACCTTGAGCGCGTAGGAAACCAGGTGCACTACGTGTCATTAACCGTGAACGGTCAGACTTACAACGTCGATACTTACTACAACAATCAACCGGGCTGGACTTTGGAAGAGATCGATACCGCATTTCAAATGGACTTAGACTCCAACGCGGATCCGTATAATGTCTGGCTCGACCAAGTGACTTTGACTGCGTACTGAAGATCAATCGTCGAATGTTCGGCAGGCAGTCTGGAATTTGAAGTCGCGGAATCGATTCCTCAACCTGGCTGGACGTTTTAAACCATCCGGTTGCCTATGTCGTGCAACTAACCACGGACATACATCACGCCCGAGGGCAAAACAGGAGGAACCATGAGCAAGAATTCTTTGCAAGAGCTCTATATCGAGGAACTCAAGGATTTATTCAGTGCTGAAAACCAGCTTACGAAAGCGTTGCCAAAGATGGCGAAGGCTGCATCGTCGGACGAATTAAGGCAAGGTTTCGAGGAGCATCTGGAGCAGACCAAGGGCCATGTCGATCGACTGCAACAGATATTCCAAATGCTGGGAGAAAAAGGAACAGGAAAAAAGTGTTTGGGCATGGAAGGGTTGGTGAAAGAGGGTGCGGAAGTCATGGGCGATGACTATGAGGACGCGACCATGGATGCTGCTCTCATCTCTGCCGCGCAGCGTGTGGAACACTACGAAATCGCGGGCTATGGCTCGGTGATTGCCTACGCCGATCTGCTCGGCGAGTCGGAACAGGCGTCCCTCTTGCGGGAAACCCTGGAGGAAGAAAAAGAGACTGACGAGAAGCTTACCCAACTGGCGAAAGAGATCAATGCCGAAGCCCAACGGGGAGACTCAGAGGCCACGGAGGAACAGCCGAAGCGTAAATCCCGTAAAGCCGCGTAAACCGGTCCGATGACCGAAGCGGGGAGCCGATCATCAGCTCCCCATTTTTGTTGTCTGCTGTTAAGCAGCCTTCCGTTTCGCGGGTGCCTTCTCTCGCTCAATGCGCTTTGAAAGCAACGCCTTCGCCTTTTCCAGCTCTGCCTTGCGCGCCGCACTCAACCCCCGGCCTGCGCGATTGATGAAATAGGTCAGCATACGCATGCCCGAAGCCGGTCCCTTCGGAGAAACCTTCTTCGACGCCAGGCTCCGCGCGATGGTGGAAGCCTTTTGCGTAAAGAGACGAGGCGGCGGATGAGTCGAGTCCGTTTTAACTTTAGCCACCCAGCGTCGTGTCTTGGAATTTGCCATATTGACATCCCAGAAGGAAGAGAATGTTCAGATGCTTGCGGAGCCGAAATGGCAGCCCCTCCAAAACCCTCGAGACCGCAATTATTGCTGATGATTCCTTGCACCTACGGGACGTCAGGGTTAGAAGTTTGGGATCAAAAATGGGGGTCTTGCGGAAACATGTCTCTACTCGAGGCTTACATTCATCTCGCCGTGCTTGTCGAAGTGAATCTGTAGCATTTGTTCCTTTCCACTGGCAAACTCCCCGGCAACGGTGGCGGAGTGATCAGCGGAATCGGGGTCAGAGATGACTTCCACGCGCAGTTTATGTTTTCCCGGTGGAATTTGCATGGCATGAAACTCGTGACCTTGCACATGGTGAAAGACAACCATATGTTTTTTGTCTGCACCTTCCAGCCGATGGGTGTAACTGAGGGTTCCATCGACCCAGATCGACAGATGTGCTTCTGCGAAATTGTGCTCTACTTCGATCTCCAGAGTCGCCTTGTCAACTGCCGAAGATGTCGCGGACCCTACGACACTGACGGATTTCATCCTAGAAGATGTTTTTCCCGACCCGGACCCGGACTTCTTGTCCACCATTTTCGGCATCGTCGCTGCTGGCGAAATGGATGCGGCAGGGTTACGGGAGTTCAAGTCTGGCGCAGGCGGCGGTAGTGTGTTCATCATGGCGGAATCGCGCGCCGCGGACGATGAAGCCGCGATTCGGCGGTCCTCTCGATTCTGCGTGTGCATTGCCGTTGGCCAGACGACGCCCATGCGTAATGCGAAGAGAACAAGTCCAGCCGCGAGCACAACGGCGGCAAGAACTGGGTTCCTCATCTTGTGCAGCAAGTTGTGGGCCGCTCTATTCCCATCGGGTTTTATGTTTGTAGCCGCGCGTTGACCTTTGGGCGATGATTTGCCTTTCTCCCGCAACGGCTGGGCGTTGCTGCCAACTTGCAAGTCGGGCTGCTTCGCTTTGCTCCACAGCTCCCTGCCTTCCCGCAGATCCTGAACGTCTAACGCCATTTCCATGCCCCGCTGGTAGCGTTGGGCTGGGTCCTTTGCCATTGCGCGGGCGATGATGTAATCGATCCCGGGCGGCAATTCAGTGTCGAGGACGGTTGCGGGAACAGGGTCGCGGTTAACCACCTTGAAGGACACAGTCATCGCGCTGTTGCCTTGAAACGGCCTGTAACCGGTCAACACCGTATAGAGGACTATGCCCAGTGAAAACAAATCCGAGCGCCCATCCACCGGCTCGCCGTTTAATTGTTCGGGGGACATATAGGCAGGTGTTCCCAAAGTACGTCCTCCCAAAGTGTGGCTGGCAAGATTCAGTTTGGCCACCCCGAAGTCGGCGATCTTGGCGTGGCCGTCTTCTGTGATCAGAATGTTTGAGGGCTTCAAATCACGGTGAACGACACCTTGACCATGCGCGCAATCGAGCGCCTCGGCAAGTTCTTGCGTCAATTGCAACGCTGCGTCCAGCGTTAGTTTGTGGTCCTCCTGCAATAGCAACTTATCGAGCGACTGACCGCTCACGAATTCCATGACGATGTAGGGAGCATGCGTCTCGGGCTCCTCCCCCACGTCGAAGATGGTTACGATTCCGGGGTGCGACAGCCGGCCCGCGGCCTCCGCTTCGCGAAAGAAACGTTCGCGATATTCCAGCTCTTCCTCGGGTGGTTGGCCGGCCAATGAGAATGTCTTCACCGCAACAACGCGATTGATCTTGGGGTCGCGGGCTTTGTAGACGATACCCATGGCTCCCCGCCCCAGTTCAGCGAGGATCTCGTATCGCCCAAAACGTTCGCCTCTGCGGCCGCTCTTCGGTGACATTTTCGGTTCCAGACTATCGTTGTGACTCGTCAGACCGGAAAGCGCTCTGATCTCTCCCACGGTCTTGCCGCGGACACGACGCGGTAACGGCTGTCCTGAGCGGGGAGGCAGCCGTCCCTAATTCTCCACTGGGGTGCACGATCGCGCCAAGTTACCGACGTGTTACAGGTTTTTCGCGGGGAGGGGTGGGAAAAGAGCTTCGGGCCCGGCATTGCCGGGCCCGAGGGTTTGCGCTTGTTTTACTTGGACTTAGGGAAGAAGAATCAGGCTATCCGCCCTCGCGACCTTAACTGGCCCTCACTGGTAGGTAAAGGTCAATTCGTCCAGGTAGATGTTGTAGGACTGTTGTTTGTAATTGCCGTCCTGCTGATAGTTGACGGTCACGCCATACCATCCCGGGTAAGATGCGGGATTGAAGGTCCAGTTCAAGTTGCTCGTCACTCCATTCAGCGTGATGGATTCATACAACAACTGGTTGCTGGAAGTCCGCTGCACTTTGAGCGTGAGATGGTTCCATGAATTGCTGTTGGGATAGCAGGGAATGCCAGTTGGGGTCCAGCGCGCGGCGGCTGGGTTCCAGACATCCCACTCGTTCCCGCCTGCAATACGGCACTCGTGGCCCCAAACGAGTCCTATATTGTCGAAGAACTGGTTGATGTCGAATTCCTCTGCCTGCGAAAGACCCAGGTTGTCTCCGTAGAAATACACATCGTAGGTGAAGTCATGGAGCGTGCGGACCAGCGTGTAATTTGGATCGTTCATGCCCTGGGAGGAAAAGGGGCCAATCAAGTGGTTATTAAAGAGAGCATCGGAGTAATTCGCAGACCCTCCCACGTTGAACTCCGCGGCATTTCCGCTCATTGAGGGAGAGTTGAT
The DNA here is from genome assembly GCA_963773675.1 of uncultured Acidobacteriaceae bacterium. GTDB lineage: Bacteria > Acidobacteriota > Terriglobia > Terriglobales > Acidobacteriaceae > Sulfotelmatobacter. The sequence goes on along the minus strand of CAVZCG010000020.1, from coordinate 38,848 downwards.
CCCCTGGGCCATCCAGAAGGAAATTCCATCGCAGGGCGAAGGAGAACAGTCAATAAAGTTCGGAGGCCCCTGCCCGTATTGGCCCCATCCGCCGCTGCGCTGAAGGTTCGAGAACGACTTGCCCCCGCCATTCACAGTAATCGTGACCGGGGTGGTGGCCGCTCCCCCGCACTTGTCCCACTCTTCGACCACTGCGTGGTAAGTCCCAGGATTCAGTGCCAGGTTGTAGTTCATGCTCGCCCCGTTTACCGTGTACGCCAATTGGCCGGGAGCGGTATAGATTCCCATGGCCCCGACTCCTTGGGGACAGGAACTGGTGGCAGTGGCCGTGAAATTTACCGGAGATCCGACAGCAGCATTGTTGGAAGGTGTTGAGACGTGTACGCCCGATTCATTGCTGACTGTGATGGTGATGGGAGCAGTCCCTGCTCCGCCGCAGTTATCCCATTCTTCAACGACAGTGTTATAAGTGCCGGGACCAAGATTCAAACTTGTATTCAACGAAGAGCCATTCACTACGTAGGCCAGGACGCCTGGAGCGGTGTAAATTCCCATCGACCCGACCCCTTTATCACACGAAGTCGAAGCCGACGCCACATAAGGCACCGGTCCCTGTACTGTCGAATGATTGGCCGGCGTATTGACGGAAACCCCAGCGAACAGGGCGGGTACACACATTACACAGATTATGAAGAGGCAGACGATCGGAAACGCATACTTCGGCATGCGAGAATCTCCCACGTAAGGTTTATATTTGGCTTGCGACTTTCCGAACTGCTGGTGTAACTGCCCTTACGCGCGAGCGGGCGCGTGGTGGACCGAGAGAAGTGGCGTAAACTGGCTGGTTCGGCGATTTATCTCCATTCCTGAAATTCAGCGAACGGGTAGCTTCAGGAATGCCGTAACCAGAATTTCACTGAAGGTACCAGAAACACTGTATTCCCTCCAAGCGGAAATTGTGAGTTTCCCACTCGAAGGTACACACTCTCCCGGACTTCATGGGAGCCAAGAAACCGCACTCGTTCCTTCGCCGACATCACGGCAACCCTGGGACTGAAATTGCATACTAATTTCCGCGGCTTTGAAGAGGAGGACCTTGGCATCGCGATACGCATTGGCGCATGAAGGTGGGGTCGGTCTCTGCTTCCGGACTCCTACGTTCGAACTGGAATGACATTTTGGCGCGCTCCCGGGAAACTTCAGCATCTTCCAAATCGCTGATCCTGATTGCCTTTGTACTGGCGATGACGGCCTTGTACTTCGGCCGTCAGTTATTCATCCCCTTGGCCCTGGCTGTAGTCTTCACTTTTCTGCTCACTCCATTCGTCACTTTTCTGGAAAAAATCCACTTCTCCCGAGTTCCTGCCGTAATTACCGTGCTGGTGCTTTCTTTCGCCTTGGGTGGGGCTGTCGCCTGGCGTGTGGCCAACCAACTGGTCGAGGTGACAGTTAATCTTGCGGATTATAAGAGCAATCTCGATACGAAGATTCGCTCCCTGCACACCTCGAACAACGGAAGGGTCAGCAGAGCCACGGATGCCATCCAGGAGCTAAACAAGGAGCTAGCCGCGATTCCTGGGGAGCTGTCGGGTCACGCTCAAGAGAAAGATACGAGAACGGCACGTACGGTCCGACCGGTTCCAGTCCAGGTTGCCGCCCCTCCATCGAATTTCGTCCAGGATCTTCGTTCGCTATTCGGGCCGCTCGCCGAACCCGCTGAGACGGCGGCAATCGTAATCATCTTCACGCTTTTCATGTTGATCAAGCGGGAGGACTTGCGCAATCGCGCAATCCGTCTGGCAGGGCGAGGTCAGCTCACTCTCATGACGCAAGCTCTGGATGACGCCGGTCAGCGACTGAGCCGCTATCTGCTGTTGCAGTGCCTCGTCAACGCGGGCTATGGACTATTGTTCGGGGTCGTCCTCTACTTCATCGGTGTTCCTCACGCTCTGCTCTGGGGAGTTTTCGCAGGTCTCCTCCGCTTTGTGCCATATGTTGGTTCGGTCATCGCTGCGGCGCTGCCGGTCGCGATGGCACTTGCCGTTTTTCCTGGCTGGCTGCAGGCCGGATTGACCTTCGCGGTTTTCCTGGTATTGGAGTTGACCATTTCGAACTTCATCGAGCCGATGCTCTATGGTGCTCATACCGGGATTTCGTCTCTTGCGATCCTTGTGGCCGCCGTATTTTGGGCGATACTGTGGGGTCCGGTGGGACTTATCTTGTCTACACCCCTGACTGTGTGTCTGATCGTGCTGGGGCGGCATGTCCCGCAGTTGAGCTTTCTCGAAGTCGTGCTCGGAGATGAGCCTGTGTTGCTTCCAGAGCAGTGTTTCTACCAGCGGCTTCTTGCGGGGGATCAAGAAGAAGCCAGAACCATCGCCGGAGTTCACCTCAAGGAACATTCGCTGGAGAGCCTATATGAAATCGTGATTCTTCCGGCTCTGAAATTGGCAGAACAGGATTATCACCGTGAAGGACTCGATGACCGCGCGAGGAGACTCGTGCTGCAAAGCGTGAAGGAACTGATCGAGGACCTGGGGGATGGGTACGCCGGAGACCCGATCGGAGGGGTTACACAGAATGAATCCTTCAACCAAACCGCCGAGGCCAAAGTTTTGAAAGCATCGGTCGCCTGCATTCCAGCCCGTGGTGGTCCGGACGAACTGGTAGCAACCATGCTCGCCCAATTGCTTCAGCAAGCGGGGTATCGCGCACACGAATTAAGCGCCAATGCGACGGAGAATTTGTTGGTAGAAGTTTCGCAACTCGACTGCAGCATCGCCTGCATATCCTCTATCTCCCCCTTCGCGGTGGGCGAGCCTCGGGCGCTGTGTAAGAAGTTGCGTGGAACCATCCCCGGTTTACCCGTCGTCATCGGCTTGTGGAGCTTCGAAAGCAGCGTGGCCCGCCAACGACTTGGATCCGCATGTTCAGGTCTGGTTACCACCACCCTCGCGGATGCTGTCGGACAAATTCGACAACTTGCCAATCCTGCCGTGGAGTCGCATGTTGTCACGGAATCTGATACGACCCAGAACCTGACCGCGTAACGCCAACCTGTAAGACCATCGGTTCCGGTTCTTGAAAACAACTTTGTTCCGGCATTTCCGCCGGACCGCCGAAGGATTTATAATGAGTTCACAGCGACCGCTAACACTGACTCCCGTTGGACACAGCCGAGATTAGGAAGCATTATGAGCGAGAAGCCCAGTACCACTTTGCCTGCAACCGTCGAGAAAATTATCAAGCCGCCATTTCCCACCGAGCCTGAGAGAGCACAAATCGCCGTCCACGGAGCCGATCATCTGTATCGAGAGCTCCGCATCGAAAATACTCTGACTGATGAAAATGGCGAGAAGGTACGGCTTAAGCCCGGAGCCGAGGTAGAAGTCACGATTGCCGCGGACCCGGAAGAGACCGCCAAAGGCGATCCGAAAGAAGACAGTACAAAGCGGTGAGTTTCCGCGAGAAAGACTCTTTAGACTTACTGGGTGCTTGATTCCTTCTGCTCCCGGCATGCCCGAAGCCACCCATTCAATAGCTCGAGGAGTTCGTCCGGCGGCCTAAGCCAAATCTTTGCCGCCGTCGGCCGCCACTCTGGGCGCGCCAATATGCTCAACCCTCGACCATTAATTGCCCGGAATGCATCTTCGTCTGTATTGTCATCTCCCAAATAAGCGGCGGGCACCTTCGGACCCATCTCTTTGAGAATGGTGCGTACGGCTGTGCCTTTGTTCACTCTCGGGCTGCGAATCTCGACTCCGCCATCGAAATCCATCAGATCCGAACCGAAGCGCTCTGCGATCCCCGTCCAGCCCAGCAGCACGCGGTCCCGCACCGCTTGCGCTTCCGATTCAGTCAGACCACGCCAGTGCACCGCAATGCTTCCGGTCTTGAGTTCGACAGTATCCAGCAGGTTCTCCGAGCGCAGCCAATCTTCCGCCGCCGCCAAGGCTTCCACCGTCGACTTATCCAATTCGGAAAGCTCGACGCTGCCGTCTGCCTTCAGACGCTGCAATCCGTGAAGCCCCCAGACTTCCGGATGCGGCTTGATCGAAAGAAGTGGAACTGTCTCCGTTACATCCCTGCCAGAAATGATTACCACTCGCGTATTTCCAATGCCTAGGATCTCCTGCAACATTGAGACAACCCCGGGATAGGGAACAGCATTCTTGCGATCCCTCCGGAACGGTGCGAGGGTTCCGTCAAAGTCCAGCATGAGCAGCGATCGCGGCGCCCGCGTTACCAGCTTCAGGAAAGATTCAACCTGAGGCTTCGGCCTCGACTCCAACCCTGTGTCAGTTCTGTTGCTGGAATGCATCACGCGGCCGCCACGCCTCCACGGAACTTCCCTTGCGGTCGATCACTCCCGTCCAGCCTGAGTTCGCACAGTTCGGTTACCAGATTCCCGGCCCAGCGGTAGATGTTGTGCTCTCGTATGATTTTCCGCATGCGATGCACTCGCATCTGCCGGTCCTCAGGCTCCATCTCCAGCGCGGCGCGGATGGCCTCAGCGGTCTGGTCGATGTCGTAAGGATTCACCAGCAAAGCGTCCCTCAGTTCGCGGGCGGCTCCGGTAAACTGACTCAAGATCAGCACACCGCGTTCGTCGCGGCGCGCCGCGAGAAACTCCTTTGCCACCAGGTTCATTCCATCGTGAAGTGACGTGACCAGGCAGAGATCGGCAGCGCGATAGTAGCCCTCGATTTCCTTGTGGCTATGGTGGCGCTTGAGAAACAGAATGGGTTTCCACTTGCCCGACTGAAATCTCCAGTTGATTCGTTCCGCCTCGGCTTCCAACTCCGCCATCAAATCGTGGTAGCGCTTGATGTGCGTACGGCTGGGCGCGCCAATTTGTATGAAAGTGAATTGACCTTGATACTTGGGATATTTCTCGAGAAATCTCTCAATCGCCCGGAAACGTTCGTGAATTCCCTTGGTGTAGTCCACCCGGTCGACACCGATTCCGACGAACGCCGCTTCCACGCCCAAGCTGTGCATCAAGGTCGAGCGTTCCAGATAATTAATTCCATACTGGTCGCTCTCCATGAATTCGTCGTCCGTCAAGTCGACGCTGATCGGGAATGGGCGAACGATGGTTCGATGATTTTGACGCGAGACCGCGAAGTGTTCCCAGTCGACACGCGATTCCACGACGCGGTCCACCGTCTGTAGAAAGTTATTGCAGTGCGATTGAATATGAAATCCGATTAAATCGGCTCCCAGCAATCCATCCACCAATTGCCGCTGCCAGGGACAGATGCCGAAGGCTTCCGGATTGGGCCACGGGATATGCCAGAAGATGGCCACGCGTGCGTCCGGCCGTTTTTCCTTGATGAATCGCGGCAGCAATGCAAAGTGATAATCCTGGACCAGCACGACAGGATTGCGTGTATCGGCGATCTCCTCGAGAACTGCGGTCGCAAATTTTCGATTCACCTCTTGATAGAGGCGCCAGTCCGACTCGCGAAAGATCGGCCGCGTGTGGGCGATATGGCAGAGAGGCCACAGCCCTTCGTTGGAAAATCCGTAGTAGTATCCCTCTTCTTCATCCTTGCTCAACCAAACTCGACGCAACGTGTACCGAGGCTCGCTCGGGGGTACGCGAATCCGGTCATGCGCGTCCACTACTTCTTTATCCGCTTCCCCGCTGCCATGAGCGATCCATGTTCCGTCGCAGGCGTTGAGTACCGGCTCCAGCGCAGTAACCAATCCGCTGGGTGGAACGACCGCTTCGATCTCTTTGCCATTTCTCTGATGGATGTAAGGTTCGCGATTCGATACCACAAACAGGCGACCTCCATTGAGGCGGGTCTGGATCTGCACTGCCAGCCGATCCGCCGTCCACAAGGATTCTCCTGCGTCCCGCAAGCGAGCCTCATTTTCTGCGGCGCTGCGCGCTTGGCTGAGGCTTTCCGCCAGCGTCACCACTTCCCACGCCAGCGGCTTGAATAGATCTAGATCTGGCATCTGTTGACGCGACGAAATTCTGCCCATGCGAAGAGCCCGCATCCACTGCGCGGCTCGCGCGATCGGCCCGGTGATGCTCCAACGCACGATCAACACCGTGATGAATACAATGAGGAAGACCTGGACGAGTATTCTCAGGAAGGCTTCGCGCCAGGTGCGGAGATTTTGTGCGCGGATGTAATCCACCTCGTGCACCAGGGCCAGCCCGCCTATCACCTCGTCGTCGCGGTGCAAGGGCAGTGCAAAAGTGTGTACTCGATATTTGTCCAGCCGCCCGAAAGAGCTCTCAGTATGATTTTCGGCTATGGCGTGGGTCACGTCTGCGGGAACTGCTCCCAATATCGGCTGCAATTCGGAGGTGATCGCCACTAGTTTTCCTTGGCGGTCGTAAATCGCGACCCCGAGCATATGCTCGCGGCTGCCGAAATGTTGCACGGTCCGCTGCAATGCACGCGAGGATTCCCAGGACTTTTCTACATTCAACGCAAAGCTCTCGCCAAGCTCTTCCGAACTTCGTTCTAGCTGATTCCGAAGCACGCGCTTCTCGCGCAATACCTCGTAGTAGGAGAAGGCCAGCGAAACGATCGTGATGCCGACAATTAGGGAGAGAATCAGTCGAACACTCAGCAGCCGCATATTCAGCCTCCTGCCCTGAACCCGAAAACTTTCCGTGTGGAACCCCGAAAAAAGAAATCCCTGTGGTCAGCGGGAAGGCGCCGAGACTGGTTGCGTGCGCTTGCTTCCGGTCCAGTCTCGTCGGCGGGCTGTGTTCGCATTCCCACTCATCGTAATTACCAAAGCGCTCTGTCCATATACAGAAATGGCCGTAGGTTCCAGGAAAAAAAGACTGGATTGAAAACCCCAAATGCCACTGAAATCATTAGTTCTTGGGATCACGTGATTCGCCCACGTTTGAAAGCCATCATTTCCCGACTGCCGCTGGACCTACAGTAAAAACCCTAGAGTCACGCTACAGCTTGTCGTGATACGAATCAATATCGGATAGGTACATCCCCCTGATTTGACTTCAAGAGACATGTTTCAGGCTGCATTGATCTTGCCGGCATCTTCGCCTGTGGATGGTCAGCAAGACGGTCATGGAGAGCACGCCGTATGAAGAGAAACAGCCGAGACGCCGCCACTGCTGTGGTCAATGGCGCATTCGAAGAGGGCGAGAGCAATAAGCAAAACGGGAATTCCAACCCCGTCAATCAACCGGCCTTGGGCGATCTCAGCGTAATTCTGGCCGGCCTCCAAACCATGCGGGACGGAGATTTTTCAGTTCGTCTTCCGGGCTCGTGGACCGGACTTCCTGGAAAGATTGCGGATACTTTCAATTCCATCGTCGCCGCCAATCAACAGATGGCGCAGGAATTGAAGCGTGTGGGACAGGTCGTAGGCAAGGAAGGAAGAACGCGTGAACGCACCCGCTTCCACGAATCCAGGGGAGCCTGGGGCGACATGGAGGTCTCGGTCAACACGCTCGTCGAGGATCTGCTTCGTCCGACGGCCGAAGTCACGCGCGCGATTGCCGCTGTGGCTCAGGGCAACTTAACTCAAACCGTGCGCCTGGATGTGGACGGACGGCCCTTGGAGGGCGAATTCCTGCGCTCCGCCAGCATCGTCAACACCATGATCCAGCAGCTCGGCGTTTTCACCGCCGAGGTAACGCGAGTGGCGCGCGAAGTTGGTACCGATGGAAAACTAGGCGGTCAGGCGCAGGTGCCCGGTGTCGCTGGTACTTGGAAAGATCTCACGGACTCCGTGAACTCGATGGCCAGCAACCTTACCGGTCAGGTTCGAAACATCGCAGAAGTTGCCACGGCTGTTGCCAGCGGTGATCTCTCTCGCAAAATTACGGTCGACGTGCGCGGCGAAATCCTGCAGCTTAAAGAAGCCATCAACACCATGGTCGACCAGCTGCGCTCGTTCGCCTCCGAAGTCACGCGCGTGGCCCGCGAAGTCGGAACGGACGGCAAACTCGGTGGCCAGGCCGTTGTGGTGGGCGTTGCTGGTACGTGGAAAGATCTTACGGACTCTGTGAATGCCATGGCCGGTAACTTGACGGCTCAAGTGCGAAACATCGCAGAAGTGACTACGGCCGTTGCCCGCGGTGATTTGTCGCGCAAAATCACGGTCGATGTGAAAGGCGAAATTCTCGAACTCAAAGACACCATCAACACGATGGTCGATCAGCTCAATGCCTTTGCCGGAGAAGTTACTCGCGTCGCCCGCGAAGTAGGTACGGAAGGCAAACTCGGCGGGCAGGCGCAGGTCCCCGGCGTAGGTGGCACGTGGAAAGACCTCACGGACAACGTCAACTTCATGGCCAGTAATCTCACCGGTCAGGTACGCAACATCGCCGAGGTGGCGACCGCGATTGCCAACGGCGATTTATCGCGCAAAATCACCGTCGATGTTCGCGGCGAAATTCTGCAGCTCAAAGAAACCCTCAACACGATGGTCGACCAGCTCAATCGCTTCGCCGGCGAAGTAACCCGCGTAGCGCGTGAAGTCGGCACCGAAGGGCGTCTCGGAGGACAAGCGAATGTGCCCGGTGTTGCCGGCACGTGGAAAGATCTCACCGACTCCGTGAACTCGATGGGCGGAAACTTGACTGGTCAGGTTCGCAACATCGCTGAAGTCACCACGGCCGTAGCCCGCGGCGATTTATCGCGCAAAATTACGGTCGACGTCAAGGGTGAAATTCTCGAACTCAAAAACACGATCAACACGATGGTGGATCAACTCAACGCCTTCGCCGGCGAAGTGACACGCGTGGCGCGTGAAGTGGGTACAGAAGGCAAACTCGGCGGCCAGGCGCAAGTGCCGGGCGTCGCCGGTACGTGGAAGGATCTCACGGATAACGTCAACTTCATGGCCAGCAACCTCACCGGCCAAGTAAGAAATATCGCCGAAGTGGCCACAGCCGTGGCCCGTGGCGATTTGTCTCGCAAGATCACGGTTGATGTGAAGGGCGAAATTCTCGAGCTCAAAGACACGCTGAACACGATGGTCGATCAGTTGCGCTCGTTTGCTTCGGAAGTGACCCGCGTGGCGCGTGAGGTCGGCACTGACGGAAAACTCGGCGGCCAGGCGCAGGTGCCCGGCGTGGGCGGCACGTGGAAGGACCTTACCGATTCCGTCAACTCGATGGCCAGCAACTTGACGGGACAGGTCCGTAATATCGCCGAAGTGTCGACTGCGATCGCCAGCGGTGATCTTTCGAAGAAAATCACGGTAAACGTGAGCGGCGAGATTCTTCTGCTCAAGGAAACCATCAACACGACGGTGGATCAGCTCAACGCGTTCGCCGGAGAAGTAACGCGTGTGGCGCGTGAGGTCGGCACCGAAGGCCGGCTTGGCGGACAAGCCAACGTCCCCGGCGTTGCCGGTACGTGGAAAGATCTGACCGACTCCGTGAACTCAATGGCCGGCAATCTTACCGGCCAGGTGCGCAACATCGCCGAAGTGACGACCGCTGTGGCTCGCGGCGATTTGTCGCGCAAGATCACGGTCGACGTGAAGGGCGAAATTCTCGAACTCAAGAACACCATCAACACGATGGTGGACCAGCTGAACGCATTCGCTGGCGAAGTAACGCGCGTGGCCCGCGAAGTCGGCACCGACGGAAAACTCGGGGGGCAGGCGCAGGTGCCGGGCGTTGCCGGCACGTGGAAAGATCTCACGGATAACGTCAACTTCATGGCCAGCAACCTTACAGGCCAGGTGCGAAATATTGCAGAAGTCGCAACCGCTATCGCGAATGGCGATCTCTCCAAGAAAATCACCGTCGACGTGCGCGGCGAAATCTTGCAGCTGAAAGAGACTCTGAACACAATGGTCGAGCAACTGCGCTCGTTCGCCGCCGAAGTAACCCGCGTGGCGCGCGAAGTCGGCAGCGAAGGCCGTCTGGGAGGCCAGGCGAACGTCTCCGGCGTGGCCGGAACGTGGAAGGATCTTACAGATTCCGTGAACGCCATGGCCGGCAACCTCACCGGTCAGGTCCGTAACATTGCTGAAGTCACAACCGCGGTCGCACGCGGCGATTTGTCGCGCAAAATCACGGTCGATGTGAAGGGCGAAATTCTCGAACTCAAGAACACCATTAACACGATGGTGGATCAGCTGAACGCGTTTGCTGCGGAAGTGACCCGCGTAGCGCGCGAGGTGGGTACGGAAGGCAAACTGGGCGGGCAAGCGCAGGTGCCAGGTGTCGCCGGAACCTGGAAGGATCTCACCGACAACGTCAACGTGATGGCCGCTAACCTCACGGAGCAAGTTCGCGGCATCGTGAAAGTAGTAACTGCCGTTGCCAACGGCGAACTGACTCAGAAGCTGACGGTTAATGCGAAGGGCGAAGTCGCAGCCCTGGCGGAAACCATCAACAACATGACGGACACCCTGGCCACGTTCGCGGATCAGGTCACAACCGTTGCTCGCGAAGTGGGCGTCGAAGGCCGGCTTGGTGGCCAGGCCAACGTGCCCGGCGCCGCCGGTACATGGAAAGATCTCACCGGCAACGTCAACCTGTTGGCTGACAATTTGACCAACCAGGTGCGAGCTATCGCTGAGGTGGCGACGGCCGTCACCAAAGGCGATCTCACGCGCTCCATTCAGGTGGAAGCGAGCGGCGAAGTGGCGGAGTTGAAAGACAACATCAACACGATGATTGACAACCTTCGCCTCACCACCGATCGCAACACAGAGCAGGACTGGCTCAAAACAAATCTCGCTCGCTTCACCGGCATGTTGCAAGGCCAGCGCGACCTGGCGACGGTGGGACGAATGCTTCTCTCCGAACTGGCTCCGCTGGTCAGCGCTCAGCAAGGTGTCATTTACCAAATGGGTGGCGAAGAATCGGCGGAAATGGTGCTGCTCTCTGCCTTCGCGGGTGACGGAGACGATGGGCATCTGCGGCGGCTGAAAATTGGCGAAGGGCTGGTAGGCCAGTGCGCCGCGGAGAAACGCCGAATGCTCATCTCCGAACTTCCGCCCAACACTATTTCGATTCGCTCCGGTTTATTCGAGGCGGTTCCCCAAAACGTAATCGTGCTTCCAGTGCTGTTTGAGGATCGCGTCAAGGCGGTGATTGAACTGGCTTCGCTCAGCGCCTTCACCACTTCTCATCTGGCGTTTCTTGAGCAACTGACGGCCAGCATTGGCATCGTGCTGAACAGTATCGAAGCCACCATGCAGACCGAAGGACTGCTCAAACAGTCGCAACAGTTGGCCACCGAACTCCAGATGCAGCAAAAAGAACTGCAGCAGACCAACGAGCAGCTCGCGCAGAAAGCACAACAGCTTGCCGAACAGAACGTTGAAGTCGAACGCAAGAACCAGGAAATCGAGCAGGCTCGCCGCGCCCTTGAAGATAAAGCCAAAGAACTGGCTTTGACTTCGAAATACAAGTCAGAATTCCTGGCCAATATGTCCCACGAGTTGCGGACGCCCCTCAACAGCATCCTGGTTTTGGGACAGCAACTCAGCGACAATCCGGATGCGAACCTCACTCCAAAGCAAGTCGAATTCGCTCGCACGATTCATGGTGCGGGTACCGACTTGCTGAACCTGATCACCGACATCCTCGATCTCTCCAAGATCGAATCTGGAACCGTGTCGGTGGAGGCGGAGGAAGTATTCTTTGCCAGCATGCTGGATGCGGTGGGTCGCCCCTTCCGTCACGAAGCCGAGAACCGGCGTCTCACCTTCGAGGTGCAGACCGATCCGCATCTTGCGCGCAGCGTCGTCACCGATTCCAAGCGTCTGCAGCAGGTGTTGAAGAACCTGCTCTCGAACGCCTTCAAGTTCACTGAAGTCGGAGGCGTACGGCTTACCGTATCTCCGGCAAGGAGTGGCTGGAGCGAAGATCATCCGATCCTCGGAAAAGCCGCGTCGGTCGTGGCTTTTGAAGTGGCAGACACCGGCATCGGAATTCCCTTCGAAAAGCAGCGCATTATCTTTGAGGCCTTCCAGCAGGCAGATGCCGGCACCAGCCGCAAGTACGGTGGAACCGGTCTTGGTTTGGCGATCAGCCGTGAACTCGCGAGTTTGCTGGGTGGAGAAATTCAGCTGCGCAGCGCTCCCGGCCGCGGCAGCACATTCACCCTCTACCTGCCGCAAACTTACGTCGGACCTTCCACGTCAAACGCGGCTTCAGTGGAGGCGCGCGTATCATCGGCGATCACGCCTGCGCAACTGGCGGTCGCCGGGATCACGGAGCACGTGGTCGAAACCATCGAGGATGACCGGAACAATCTTCAACCCGACGATGCTGTCTTGCTTATCGTTGAGGATGACACGCATTACGCGCGGGTATTGTGTGACCTCTCACGCGACAAGGGCTTTAAGGTTCTGGTTGCGACACGTGGTACGGAAGCCCTCGCGCTCGCGCACGAGTACCATCCGACTGCCGTATCGCTGGATGTTTTCCTACCCGACATGTTGGGCTGGACGGTGCTCAACCATCTCAAACAGGATCCTGCAACGCGGCATATTCCAGTGCAGATGCTTACTCTGGATGAGGACCGCCATCACGGCCTGGCTCGGGGAGCGTTTGCCTTCGTCACGAAACCAACGACGCCGGAAGGTCTGGAATCGGCATTGTCGCGTATCAGGGAATATGCGACTCCGCGACGGAAGCGATTACTGGTCGTAGAGGACAATCCTGGCGAGCAGTTGAGTATCAAAGCGCTTCTGGATTACGACGACATTGACGTAACCGTCGTGTCGACGGGTATCGATGCGATCGAGGCCGTCACGCAGCAAACTTTCGATTGCGTTGTGCTTGATCTTCGTCTTCCAGACATATCGGGCTTCGCCGTCTTGGAGCGCTTCGGTGAAATTCCGTCCCTGGCAGATCTTCCGGTCGTGGTTTTCACGGGGAAAGAACTTTCGCCGGAAGAGGATGCCCGCTTGCATGCCCTAGCGCGCAGCGTCGTAGTCAAAGGTGTCGAGTCGCCGGAGCGACTGCTGGACGAGACCGCGCTGTTCCTTCATCGAGTCGTTTCTGATCTTCCAGTCGAGAAACAAAGGTTGCTCGACCGCTTGCACCGCTCGGACGACGCGCTGGTGGGCAAGAAAGTATTGGTCGTCGATGATGACGTGCGCAACATTTTTGCACTTAGCAGTGTTATTGAACGTCGTGGGATGACCGTGATTACGGCCGGAACCGGCAGGGAAGCGATCGCCAAGCTCGAGTCGACGCCGGATATCGCCATCGTTTTGATGGACATCATGATGCCGGAGATGGATGGATACGAAACCATGCAGGTGATCCGGCAAAATGCATCGTTCCGGCGCCTGCCCATCATCGCACTGACGGCAAAAGCGATGAAGGGAGACCGCGAGAAGTGTCTCGAGGCCGGAGCTTCCGAGTATTTGGCGAAGCCCGTCAACACGGAGCAGTTGCTCTCGTCGTTGCGCATGTGGCTTCACCGGTAGATCGCAATGCGGTAATCACTCCTGATCGGCGCGGGGAGAACGAATGGGCCAAGACGAGAGAGTAAATATTCTCATGGTGGATGATCAGCCCGCCAAGCTGCTCAGCTATGAGGTGATGCTCGGTGGTCTCGGGGAGAACCTGATTAAAGCCAACTCTGCGAAAGAAGCTCTCGAGATTCTTCTCAAGACTGAAGTCGCCGTGGTGCTGATGGACGTAAGCATGCCGGAGCTCGACGGCTTTCAACTGGCGGCCATGATCCGGCAGCACCCGCGCTTTCAGCGAACCGCGATCATCTTTGTGTCCGCCGTTCATCTCACGGATCTTGACCAGCTCAAGGGATACGAACACGGTGCGGTCGATTACATTTCGGTTCCAGTGGTTCCGGAACTCCTGCGCGCAAAAGTCAGAGTGTTCGCCGACTTGCACCGCAAGACGCGTCAGCTCGAAACCTTGAATCGCGAGCTCGAGCAACGCGTGCTTGAGCGCACGGAAGAGTTGGCTGGCAAAGCTGAACTGCTGCTGCATCTCAACATGGAGTTGGTCGGCAAGAACCAGGAACTTGACGCGATCGTCAGCACTGCCCCAGATGTGATTTTCAGCAGCCAGGGAGATGGCTGTTACGAGTACGTCAGCGAGCGGTTTCATGACTACACGGGCAGCCCTGCGGTCCCCGGCCGCGGCCTCAACTGGCTAGAGTACGTGCATCCGGACGATGTGGAACGAGTTACTGCGGGCTGGGCGCAATCGATTCAGTCCGGGAGCAGCTATGAAGCGGAATACCGGTTGCGATCCAAAGACGGCGTCTATCGCTGGTTTCGGTCGCGAGCTGTTCCCATTCGAAACCCGCAGGGGAAAATCGCCAGATGGTATGGAACTTGTTCCGATATTCACGACAGCAAATTGCTGGAGCAATCTATTCGAGATAACGCCACCGAACTGGAAAAGATGGTAGATAGCAGAACGAACGAATTACAGCGCCTCTCGGTTCGCCTCATGACGCTGCAAGATCAAGAACGGAGGCGAATTGCCCGTGATTTGCACGACGGCCTGGGACAAGAGCTGGCGGTCGCTAAGATGGTATTGGACAAGATCCTTCTACAAAAATCATCGCGGCCTGACGACGAATCGTGGGCGCAAGCCAGCAGCATTATTGATCGCGCCATTCAGCAGGTCCGCACGATGTCTCACCTACTGCACCCGCCGTTGCTCGATGAAGTCGGTTTGCTATCAGCTTTGTCGTGGTACGTGGACGGGCTTGCGAAGCGTAGCGGCATCGAGACCTCTCTGGAGGTTCAGCCTCGGGATTTCCCAAGACTGGCCACTGAGGTGGAGACCGCCGTCTTCCGAATCGTTCAGGAAGCCTTGACCAACGTCTTCCGCCATTCCGAAGCGCACAAAGTGTGGATTACTCTAAGCCACACCGACGGAATGATAGAGGTCTCAGTGAAAGACGATGGCCGGGGAATTGGTAAGAAGATTGCCGAAATGCGCCCCGATAGCGTGGGCGTCGGCATCGGCGGCATGAAGCAGCGCGCCCGGGAACTGGGCGGGGAATTGCGATTGCGAAATGTTCCTCCTGGAACCGTGGTGGAACTCAGTATTCCTTGCCGTTCCATCTCGCGAGATTCAAGTCCTGTCCTGGGCGTGTGCGCCTCGGACTGAAAGCGGATTGTTGCGCGTGCACGATCAGCTTCCCAAGAGTTCTCAAGTCTTCCACCCGGATTAATTCCCTTGCATACCTCGTCCCGCATTATGGCTGGGGATCGGATATGGCACGAATGTAGGACAGCAGCGCCTGGATGTCCGCTTTGCTCAGCGTATTGCCCCAGGCTGGCATAAGCGCAGACTTGTTGAGCGCGGGCCCGCCGTGGCTGATGATCGCGGTGAGATCCGCGTCGGTCAATTTGTTGAGCGTATCGCCTTCAGTGAAGGGATGCGGCTTGATTTCGAGGTTGTCGAAGTTCGAGTTCCGGGCCAGTAGGATCTTCATTGAGGGCAATCCTCTAGAGACTTCGCCTGATTGGCGAATGCAATCGCATGCGCCAATCTGTGATCGAAGAGAATTTACGGTCACAAGGGAGAGACGCGATGGCAACAATAACAAGATCGGTATTTGGCATCTATTCGACGCGAACCAGTGTGGAGTCTGCTGTAGATGCGCTCAAGGACGCAGGATTTGTAAACTCCGATGTCTCCGTGCTTTTGCCGGAGAACCTTCAGACCGGGGAACTGGCGACGGACCGGAGTACCAAGGCACCGGAGGGCGCTGCGGTAGGGCTGGGATCAGGAGCAGCAGTGGGAGGTGCACTGGGTTGGTTGGTTGGCGTTGGCGCTCTTGCGATCCCCGGTATTGGTCCGGTCATTGCCGCTGGTCCCCTGCTGGCGGCTCTGGCCGGAATTGGAATCGGCGGAGCGTTGGGCGGCTTCGCCGGAACTTTGGTGGGCTTAGGGATTCCCGAGTACGAGGCCAAGAGATACGAGGGTCAATTGCTGAAGGGCGGCATCTTAGTCGCGGTTCGTTGTGAAACACCGCAGCAGACCGATCGAGCCAAGGAAGTCCTTGTTAACAGCGGAGCGCAGGACGTCGCGACCTCTCGCGAGACGTCCGTAGAAGCTAACAAGGCGGCATAGCGAAAAGAAACTAATCTCGTAGCCACCGGCCTTCACCAAGAGGGACCTCCTTTACTTGGGCTGCATGAGACCGGTCCGGTCAATAAGGGTTAATCCGTACACCGCCCGCTGATGCGCTCTATCCCCGCTGTATGCCGCCTGGATCAACACCTCGGCTTATCCGGGGAGAAGCGCGTTCATATTACAGGGTCGACCGGATGGAAGAAGCGCGGGAGCAAAGTTAGGGTTGTGGTCGTACGAAATTCAAAAACAGTTGCTCGCTTCGAGCACGGAAGAGGTCCGCTTATGACAGGAAAGAGTTCGAAACTTCTCAGGTGTCTTTTGGTGCTCGGCGCCAGCTTTCTATTGATCGCCGGAATGGCGTGGGCTCAGGATGACGACAAGAACGAGACGAGTATCCAGAAACGAATCGATAACGCTGCAAACGTTCTCAACGAAATTATGTCGACTCCCGACAAAGCAATTCCAGACAAAGTGATGCACGACGCGAAGTGCATCGCCGTGATTCCCTCGATGGTGAAAATTGCAGTTGGCTTCGGAGGAAACCATGGGAAGGGCGTCGCCGTCTGCCGCCTGGAAAACGGCCGCTGGAGCGCCCCTGCGCCGATCACGATTACCGGAGGAAGCTGGGGGTTGCAGTTAGGCGGACAGGCGGTCGATCTAGTGCTGGTTGTCACCAACCAACAGGGCATGGAGCACCTGCTCTCAAGCAAGTTCAAAATCGGCGCCGATGCCTCGGCGGCAGCGGGTCCTGTAGGACGTGATACGGGTGCCGACACGGACTGGAAAATGAAAGCAGAAATGTTGACCTACTCGCGGGCGCGGGGACTTTTTGCCGGCGTGGACCTCAACGGCTCCGCCGTTACGCAGGATAAAGACGAGACGCATTTGCTTTATGGAAAGTTTGTACCGTTCGAGGCGATCTTGACCGGCAAAGTGCGTCCGCCAGCGGGGAGCGGGGCATTCGAAGCTACGGTAAGGAAATATGCAGGCCAGGCCGAGGATCATGGCGAGTAGGAAGAACGCGCGACGTGGTCTGGACGCTCAACCAGTCAGTGAAGACAGAATAATTTCGATCGGAGGGTGAAAAATGTCAACGATTCTCTTGGTTGTGCTGGTGCTGCTTTTGATCGGTGCGCTGCCTGCCTGGCCTTACAGTCGGGGCTGGGGCTACTATCCGAGCGGCGGCCTGGGACTCGTAGTCGTGGTCCTACTTGTGCTGCTTCTGGCCGGCCGTTTGTGAGAAGGCCGGGAGAACCCTCGGCGTTGGTGGCGTTGGTGAATTCCGAACGCTGAGGATATGATATAGTGTCAGAGAGAACGAAAAAGGAGGACAGGAATACCTGTTCTCCTTTTTTACTTATTATTTCTAATTTCTACCCGCTTGAGGTTCGTCCTTCTTCTCTGTATCAGGGCATGCGGGCGAGGTCGGACGTCCCAGCTGGTAGCGGTTCACCGCTCGATCCGACTGAGGGCCCAATCTCTCGCTCCGACCAGACCCCGATTCTGATTGATCCAGCGGCCGCGGCTTCTGCACTGCCGACCACGCGATTAGTTGAGGTCCAAGAACGTCGGACGTAGAAGGTTCCGGACTTG
This sequence comes from uncultured Acidobacteriaceae bacterium, assembly GCA_963773675.1. Classification (GTDB taxonomy): domain Bacteria; phylum Acidobacteriota; class Terriglobia; order Terriglobales; family Acidobacteriaceae; genus Sulfotelmatobacter. Next base: position 21,207 of record CAVZCG010000020.1, on the reverse strand, counting down.
GGTTAGTGACGTCCTGTGCCAGGATCGTGGAACTCATCGCTGCGGCAAAGCACGAATTCACCAAAAGCCTTGTTGCTCGTTTCATAAGTCCCTCAAAAGACGAAGCGGCAACAAGCAGTGTTGATTGGTTACGGCCCTACCATTCATTCCGACCGTCACAGAGCCCCGGACACCATGTTTTTAATTTGTGAGATTGTCTCCGTCCATACGCGGTTTTCTGTAGTAGAGACAGGTTGTTTCGTGAAGAAACGCTTGTGCCCGCGGTCTTGTCTTTCCTCCCCAAAAATACAAGCTTCACAGTATGGGCAAGGATAACGCCTCCGAATTATTGTCGAGTTCTACTCGACAGACGCCCCCATCGAGCGGATGCCGGTTCTCCTTAACCCGGAGAACCGGCATCCGCTCCCTCCTAAGAACTTCAGAACGACTAACGGGACCCTGCCAGTTACAGGAACTGGATTCGCCAAATACATGGCGCACAGGATTCGTGCCGGCGCGCCTCACGTCTATATTTCCAATTTGTAATCAGATCTTGAGGAGGTAACATGATCTACTGGACATTGGTATTCCTGGTGATCGCCGTCATTGCGGGAGTCCTGGGCTTCACCGGCGTGGCGGTTGCAGCTGCTGGCGTGGCGAAACTCTTGTTTTTTGTTTTTCTGGTGCTCTTCGTTCTCTCGCTTGTCACTCACCTATCGCGGCGGGGCAGCGGAATTTAACAGTCGAATATTTTTTATTGCGGGAAGAGTCTTCGGGGGAGCACGGGTGTTTCCGTGCATCCCCCTGATTTGCGCACAAGTCAGCTCGATTCCTGCTTCCATCGCGATGCCTGCTGAACCAACGCGCGGTAACATTCGCACGCAGCTTCTTCCAGCCCTTTTCGGTCCACTATGTTCAATTGACCGCGCGTGTATTTGATGAGGCCGGCTTTGTGCAGGATGGAAGCCGCTACCGTGACGCTGGATCGCCGTGTGCCCAACATGTGTGCCAGGAATTCCTGCGTGAGCGGAACTACATCCGACTCTATCCGATCCTGGCTCATCAGTAGCCATCGCGCCAGCCGTTCGTCCACTTCATGCAGCCGGTTGCACGCTGCCACCTGGGAGGACTGCGCGGCCAGATCCTGAGAATATCGATGCAAACGCGTCTCTAAAGTACGACACTTCCGCAAAAGTTCAATGAGAGCGGCGGCGCTGAGGCGGAACGCCGCGCCTTCAATCTGAACAATCACTCGCGACGCACTGCTGGCAAAACCTACGATCAACGGCAATCCCACAAACCCTTCTTTGCCCGTGAGTCCGACCTCCACGCTTTTCCCGTCCGCCATCACGTTCAGAACGGAAGCCAAACCGCTGTTCATAAAATAGGCATGACGAATCTGAGCCCCGGCTTCGTTAAGAACATCGTGCGTTCGGAGCGGGATGAAGACTAACTGGGAGTAAATCGCCTGGTACTCTTTCTCGGGCAGGTTGAGAAGAAGCTCATTCTCGAGTCTGTTTCCGTCCACTTCCACGCCGTCGGATCTGAGACGTGCGTTGCGTGTGGTCTTGATCAAGGTCTTCTCCTGCGAACGGCAACGTACAGCCGGCTTCGCCAGTACTGGTTTCCCCACAGCAGGTAGTCGTCGAACCTTCTCAAACCGTGTCTTTTCATGCTGATGGCGCAGCCGTGAGGAACCCGAGATACTAGGGAATGCAACAGGTTCTGTCTGTCCGATGGGATTCACAAATGTGTGCGTTATGGCACATACAGACACCACCGAAAGGTATAGGCTCAAATTGTCTCTTCTAGCACCTGCCGCCGAGGGCTTTTTGGCTTAACGGTTCCTGCGAAATCAGACGGCGTTTTTTTCGCTGTGTGATGAAAGGAACTGGTCATGGCCGCCCAGTCTGTTCGAGGTGCCCCCGCCCGATTTAGTAAACGCGATAACGACCGGAGCGAAATCGGCAATATCATCCTGCGCGGGCTCCCGCCTGCAGAATGGACGCAACTCTTGCCCTCCCTCGAGTTTGTCCGCCTGAGACTTCACCAGGTTCTGCACGAGGTCGGCGAGGCCATCAAGTCAGGATATTTTCTGAACGAAGGAATGAGTTCGGTGCTGACGGTTCAGCCAGACGGAGAAAGTGTCGAGGTCGGCCTCATCGGCAAGGAGGGCTTTGTAGGCTTACCGGTAATTCTTGGTTTTAAGACTAGCGCCTTGAGAATCATTACCCAGGGCGATGGCACTGCTTACCGAGTGGATGTCGGGATTCTGCGCAATCTTCTGCCGCATTGCCCCGCCCTCGAGCAAGAGTTGCAACAGTACTCGATGATCCTGGGTATTCAATCAACGCAGTTGGCCGCTTGTAACCGTCTGCATGACGTCGAAGAACGATTGGCGAGGTGGTTGCTGATGAGTCATGATCGAATCGGTAGTAAGACTCTTCCCTTGACTCAAGAATTTCTGGCGCAGATGCTCGGAACGCGGCGTTCTACCGTCAGCGTAGCCGCGGGTATTCTGCAGAAGGCGGGAATGATTTCCTACACGCGCGGGAACGTGACAATTCTGAACAAATCCAAGCTGGAACATGCCGCCTGTGACTGTTACGAAATCATCCGCGAGCAGAAAAATCGATGGCAGTCGGAAATCGTCTAGGACCAGTCTCATAAATAGCTGAGGCGCGAATGGGTGTCATTCTGGAATGCTCTGAGACTCTCCGAATATCTCATCGAGAACTTCCTCGGCTTTGTACGGCTCGCGTGCATCCATATGATGCTCAGGTATTTATACCTGGTTGTAACGCCCTCAATCACGAACTCCGCCTGTTGCACCCCTGGTAACTGTCGGAAGACGGATTTATGGCTTCTCGATTCGATTCAGCGCGTCTTTGAAGAGGCTCTGGACATCATCAAGGTGTGTCTTAGGATCATTGTTGTAGTCCATGAGGCGGTGATGGTAGTTGCGCGTCGCGGCGCGGTCGTCGACGATCTCGCGGACGACTTCCAAAGCGGGGCGTCGATGATGAAATCCACCCGTGACATCGAACGTGGCTTTCTCCAACGCGCAATAAATGCTCCACGTCGTTGCACTGGTCGGGCATTCGCGGTTGTCAGCGCGGTTCCACGCCGCTTCGGTCGAGAGAATGGCCGCCGCCTTTCGCACGATCTTTTGGTCGAGTGCGTTTGGCCTCACTTCGTGGGAGGCGTCGAGATCGAAACTCAACGTTGGGGACGATGCGAACTGGGTGACTGCGAACCAGCCGTATACCGTCCGGAGAACACCCCAGCCTCCCGTATAGATCTCAAGCTCGAGCGGATCATTCGGATAGCCTTCGTCGGTCATATCGCCCGCCCAAACCGACGCAGGGTGATCATCGTCACGCCAAACTCCAGTGGTGATCCCCTTGGCAGGCGAAAGCGTCATCGCCGGCGTCTGATCGAATAGCGCTCCGCAAGACCCCGCGAAGTGATCGTCTACACGATGAAACACACAGTGCGAAGGTGGGGGCGACGTTGCAGCATACGCAACTGATGCCGGCACGATCCAAAACGTAAGCAAGACCGCATACTCCAATGTCCGACCCAATGTCATGGCATCAAAATCCTGACCAGAATTATAGCGCCCCGCGAGTCCGTTATCGGGGGCTGCGGACGGCACCCTTGAATTGGCAGGTTGCCAACGTTCAGAAGTATTTATGAGACCGGTTGTAGGCTCTTCGCTGTTTTTCGTTCGAGGAAAACTCAACACCTTATCTGCATCTGCCTCCTACTTAAGAAGCAACTCACCCGATTCACTGCGAATCCAAGCCTCGTCCGCAATTCATTGCTAGTACAAGTATCGCCAGAACAGAATGATCAAACTCGCGTTTTCCCAGTTTCTCCTTCGCGGCATGTAGAACACACTTCACGCCATCAGGTAATCCAAGTAGAACTGTTTTTGTTATTGCGTACACGCACGGGAATTCGCATGATCCGCACCAGGTGCGCGACGCCTCCTGTAAACCGCTGCCTGCTTCCTGGCATCTATACGGTGGTCGGAAATCCTATGTGCCACTTCGATTTCACGACAATTAGAAGGAGCGTCAATGTCGAACCAGCAAGGTCCACACAACTCCGCGCACGCTCTAACGACCCTGCCCCCATTTCAAAGTCTTACGACTTCTTACTCTGGCCGCGAGCCGTACGCCGCTCGTGAACGTGTCATCCCAGTTGCAAAAATGAATCCTCGAACGCGACAGCAACAACCGCTTGGCCCGGATGCGATCTGGGGGCATTACAACAACTACCGGTCAAACGGTCTTGCAGGATCCGCGGTAGTGCACGGTGTCTTGTTAGCGTTGATCCTGGGTAGTTCCCTGCTCGGTCACAAAGTCGTGGCCAAGGTTGAGCAACATGAAACCGTGACTTTGATTGCGCCCTCGCCGGATTCCTACGCTCTTCCAGTTGCGAAGAAAGTGGTAAGCGGCGGCGGAGGCGGCGGGGATCACGACGCGTTGCCCGCACACAAGGGACGTTTGCCGAAGTTTGCGATGCAGCAAATTACTCCGCCCAGTATTGTGTTGCGCAACCAGCATCCTAAGCTAGCCGTCGCGCCTACGGTTGTGGTTCCTCCGCAGGTTCGAGTCGCCGAAAACAATATGCCGAACTTGGGCGTACCTTCGGCTGCACCACTCCCCTCCGCTCCTCCTTCGAACGGAACAGGTTCGGGCGCCGGCATTGGCTCAGGCTCGGGGGGTGGAGTTGGCGTAGGTCACGGCGCAGGAGTGGGCGCTGGCAGTGGGGGCGGAATTGGCGGCGGAGTGTTCAAAGTTGGCGGCGGAATATCCGCGCCAGAGCCTGTGAACACACCGGATCCCGAATATACCGAGCAGGCTCGTCTGGCCAAGACGCAGGGAACGTGCATCCTCTGGCTTATCGTCGATGATCAAGGACATCCGCGCGACATACGAGTAGTGCGCGGTCTCGGCATGGGGCTCGATGCCAAGGCCGTAGAGGCCGTCAGGCAGTGGCGCTTCCAGCCCGCGATGAAAGATGGAAGGCCGGTGAATGTGCAGATTAGCGTAGAAGTTGGTTTCCGGCTTTATTAGTCGAAAGCTCATCGTTTTGAGTTGTGATTCCGCGGCAAGCTCACATCGGAAATCCAGAGCTTGCCGCATAATTTTTGTCCCAAGCAGGAAGCCCCAACCCTTGTTCAGATAAAAAGTTTCGCTAACTTGCACAAACTATTCTATTTCTCGGTACAGCAAATCTGACCTGCAATTACAGGAGCACCCTGATGGGACCTGTGGCCGCCCTCCGCTACTCTCATTTTCGACGCTGAGTATTCCCGCAGTTCTGGAAGCGCAGCGCAGTCGATCGTAAGGAGACTACAGTGGCCACTTGCGCGATTTCCGCAACAGCAACCGATCTCATCCCCGCGAGAACCGAACCCAAGGATAAAGACAATTCTGAACGCAGCCTGGTTCGACGCGCCCAGCACGGTGATCAGGAGGCTTTCGCCACGCTCTTCCAGTTACATAAGAAGCGCGTCTACTCCGTATGCCTGCAGATGACAAAGGATGTAGCCGATGCGGAAGACTTGACGCAGGAAGCATTTCTGCAGGTGTTTCGCAATCTCAACTCGTTCCGCGGTGACTCGGCCTTTTCCACTTGGCTTTACCGGATTGCCGTTAACACCGTGCTGATGAAGTTGCGTCGGCGCAAGTCGCCTCCTCTTCTGTCGCTGGATGAACCGGTCTCGAGCGAGTCGCCTTCTCTCAAGCGAGATGTTGGAACGGCAGACCTCAATCTCTCTGGAGCCATCGACCGGATCGCCTTGCGTCGCGCGATTGAGGAGCTTCCGGAAGGGTGCCGGCAGATTTTTGATCTGCACGAAGTGCAAGGCCTTCAGCATCATGAAATCGCACGGCAGCTGGAATGCTCGATCGGCAACTCAAAGTCACAACTGCACAAAGCGAAAATGAAAATGCGCGATCTGCTTTTCCCACGCGGGCACGCACGGCCAGCAAGAGCCGTTAAGTCTCTGGTAAAGGGCTCGTTGTGAACCTGACTCGCGCCAGCGATGTTCCTTCACCATCAACACCGGCAGCTGTAAGAACAGCAACAACCGCAAGGGGATGACGTCTGTGGGGCTAGGAGCTCTTGTAGTTATCGGCGCTAGAAATCATGGGTTGACTCAGAGCCGCGTCCAATCTCCTGAGGTGTCAGGCAGTCTTGAAGAATCCCTGCTGGCAGCACCGCTGGAATGCGTGGAAGTGGCTGGCCGTTCGCTCGTCGAGCGCTCACTGGAGCGCTTCGCTGCTTTGAACCTTGAAGCGATTTCCGTCCTGGTGGAGTCTGAGGCGTTCATCCCACCGTTTCGCACGGATTGCAAGAACGTTAAGTTTCGGGTGGCGAGCGACCTGAACATGGCAATCCGCGAAGAGTTCTCCGATTATTTGCAGCAAGGCATCGAGCACGCATTTGTAAATTGGGCGAGTACTTATGCCGAAACCGATCTGCTTGACCTCTTTTCCTTCCATCGAGAGGCACGGCAGGCGGTGACGCCAACATTTGATCAGCATGGGCCGCTGGCTCTTTGGGTAGTCGATTGTGCGAAGGCGCAACCTCTGCCAATCGAAAAACTGCTTCGCGCCGCAGGAGTGAACGGCCCTTCAGAATATTTCATCCGCGAGTATGTGAATCGTCTCGATCATCCTCGAGATCTCCGGCAATTCGCTTCCGACATGCTGCGCGGCCGCTGCCGGACTGGCCCATATGGGCGCGAGGTGAGGCCGGGTGTTTGGCTCGACGAGAACGCTGAAATTCATCGCCGGACCCGCGTCGTAGCGCCAGCATACATAGGCTGCGATTCGAAGGTCCGGGCAGACGCCTTGATCACTCGCTTCAGCAACATCGAGCGAGACTGTTGTATCGATTGCGGAACGGTGGTCGAAGACAGTTCCGTACTGGCGAACACCAGCGTTGGGATCTGGCTTGATCTATGCCATGCAGTCGCGCGCGAAAACATGCTGTTGAACCTGGAGCGCGAGGTCTTGATCGAAATCCTGGATCCAAGAGTCTTGCGGGCTACGGGCGCCAGCCGCAAGTTCGTCTCGAAGGCGAGCGAGCCGCGTGAGGCTCCGGAAAGACTTTCTGATTTACAAGAACCACGCCAATTGCCGGGTAACTGGCAGTTGGATAACAACAACCTTATTCAGGAGTAGATCACATGCAAACCCGGGGTCCCGTAATTGTGATGGAGCTGCCAGAAAAACTGAATCACGCGGAAGTAAAGTCTTTTCTGAACGAACTGCAGCCGCTGTTGGAGGAGGATCGTCCCTATATTGTTTTGGATTGCTCGCAGATCCAATACATGGATAGCGTGGGAGTCGAGATGCTGCTGCATTGTCTGGAAGAGGCCATGAAGCGTGACGGAGACCTCAAACTGGCTGCGGTATCTCCAGCCTCGGCGGTGATCCTGGAGTTGATGCGGGTCGATCGTCTTTTCGAAGTGTTCGAAACCGCCGACCAGGCCGTGCGCAGCTTCCAGGTTTTCGCGCCGGAAACAACCGCGGAAGGCCAGCCTTGGTATGCAGCGCCGCAGGGTCTTGCCGATCTGAAGGCCGCCAGTTAAGTCATTCATGCGGCGCCGGGGGTGACTATGACAGCAGGGAAAAGGATGGTCGTGCGGATGGCGGGGACAGCAGTATTGCTCTTCGCAATCCCGTCGTTCGTGTCGCTTGCGACCGCGCAACAAAGCGCTAGCTTGGCCGAGCCTCCTCACGAGGCGGCGAATGTCTCCGATCCCGCGAATCTTCCTGACAGCCCGGGAGTCACGCTTGCCAGGCTGCAGCCTCAGAACTCGTCGCCCGGTGACTCGGCGCAACAACCGAGCACGCCAGTTGCCGCTCAGCCGCAAGGCCAACAAGCTCAGCCTCCGCAGCAAGCCCCGCAGAATCCAGTGGGCACGGCTGTGGCCGAGCCCACGCATGCGGCGGGGATTGCGGCATCGCAACCCGCGGGAGTGGCAATCGCGCCGGCAAAGCAGCGCCGAGTTCGAACCATCGTCATACGGGTTGGGGCAATTATTGGCGCGGGTGTCGCGGTCGGAACGATTGTGGCCCTATCCGCCGCCACTCCCAGCAAGCCGCCGGGTGCTCATTAGGGCTACAGAAATTGCGAACGGCACGCGAGCCTTGCGTCAGCGGAGCAAACATCCTGTAATGATCGTAAGCTTTTCAGGAATCGACGGCGCTGGCAAAAGCACGCAGATTGCCGAGCTCGAAGCTTGGCTTAGCCAAGCCGGACTTCGTACTCAACTGCTTACCTTCTGGGACGATATCGTCGTCCTCTCCAGATTCCGCGAGTTCGCGAGTCACAAGGCATTCCGAGGGGATCGCGGCGTCGGTAGCCCGCAGAATCCCTTGCACCGGCGAGACAAGAATGTCACAGCCTGGCCCGTGACTCTGTTCCGTCTTGGCCTCTACTTTGCAGACGCTCTGCACATGCGCTGGAAGGTTCGCGAAGCGAGAAGAGGGGATGCCGACGTCGTGATCTTTGATCGTTACATCTACGATGAGCTCGCAAATCTACCTCTCCATCGGTGGCCAGCGATTCTTTTCACGAGGCTCATCCTAAAGCTCGCGCCCAAGCCCGACATCGCTTACGTGATCGATGCGGACCCTATCGCTGCACAAGCCCGGAAACCCGAATATCCCCTTGAGTTTGTTCGCCGTAACCGCGATGCCTATATCGCTCTCGCTCGTCTCTCCGGTGCCATGACCGTCGTCGGACCTGATTCAGTGGCAGCCATGAAAATGCAAATCCGGAACGAGATGCTGCAAGCGCTTGCGCTTAAGGCGTTTGCGGGTGAAGCCCGACCTTTGTCCGCCTCTGCTCCAAACCGAGCCAACATCTCTCCCGGTGAACTCATCGAACCTTGATCGACCGTCTCGACCGGCAATCGTGATCGAGGAGCGGTGATCGGCGTGAGGCCCGCGATTCATGAAGATTTGCCTGGTTACAACGTTTCCGCCCAGTCAGGGTGGTCTAAGTGAATACGGCCTTCACATTGCTCAGGAGCTGCATCGCAATCCCTTCATCCGCCTCAACGTTTTGGCTGACAAGATTTCCGTGCCGGAACCCGAGTTGGAAGGTTACTCGGTTCAACGATGCTGGTCGTTCGACGACCCGGCAAGCTCGATTCACATTCTGAACGCGATTCGCAAACTCAGGCCAGACGTTGTTTGGTTCAATCTTCTCTTTAGCACTTTCGGCCGCAATCCACTGATCGCTTTTGCCGGGCTTCTCACTCCAGTTCTTTCCCGTCTGACCGGTTGCTATACCCACGTTACCCTGCATCATTTAATGGACACCGTGGATCTGAAAGATGCTGGGGTTCGCTACGCACGCTCCTACCGTTTGGCAGGAGCTTTCGCCACCAAGATGCTACTTCTGTCTAATTCCGTTTCGGTGCTCATGCCGGGATATCGCAAGATCCTTCACGAAAAATATGGTCGCGACAATGTTCACCTGCGCTCGCATGGCATTCTTTCGAGAGAACCTCAGTATCCAGATCTGGGCCGGCGCGGCAATCTGGAGCACCGCATCCTGGCCTTCGGGAAGTGGGGAACGTACAAGCGCCTGGAGTTGATGATCGAAGCCTTTCGTTATGTCTCTGAGGCTCTGCCCAATGCCAGGTTGGTGATCGGCGGAGGAAACCATCCGCAAGCTGCCGGTTACGTGGAGTCGATGAAGAAACAATATTCGGGAAATTCGAGAATTGAATTCACCGGCTATGTTCATGAGGATCGATTGCCGGATCTTTTTCAGAGCTCTTCGGTTGCCGTGATGCCCTACTCTTCGTCGACCGGTTGCAGCGGAGTTGCGCACTTGGCTTGCGCTTACGGCGTTCCCATCGTGTGCGCCGATCTCGAGGATTTTCGCCAGATGTCCGACGGCGAAGGGATGGCGATTGAGTTTTACAAGCCCGGCGATGCCACGGATCTGGCCGCTTGTCTCGTCCGCTTCCTCACTGATCCAGCCAAGCAGCGTGCGATGGCCGAGCAGAATTTTTCCGCAGCCCTTCGCATGACGATGCCGAATATCGTTCTCAAATATCTGCGGCATTTCGAATTGGAGCAGAGAACGCTCGCCTTGCGTCATATCACAAGATTTCGCAAGCTGCCCAGCTGGGTTCCGTCAAAGTCGCTTCTGCTGCGGCTGATGACCAGAAATTCGCTGGGATGGGTTCATCGCTCCGCTCTCCACCGGACTTCGCCGTGTCCCACAGGAAATGAGCGTCTATTGAACGATAACGTTGACCGTCGTGGTAAGCATAGTGGCGTTCGAACTCCCGTTAATGGTCACGGAGTAGGTGGTCGGATTGACGGCGGGTTTGGTGGGAGCGGCGACGGTTTCGGTGTCTCCGATCTTCCCTCCACAAGAAGCCCCAACCATTCCGAGGCCGATGACGGCGCACAAAGCGAGCACTTGCACTCCGCGTTTCCTGGATCCCTTGCCAGACAAGCCGAAACCGACCAGCCCGAAGGGCAGCAGCCAGGCAGCATAAATGGGGAAACCATTCCCATGTTTCTGCCCATCCATCCCCGCGACGGCCACAGTGGAAATGGTAAGAACGGAGGTAGCGGTGCTGGCTCCCGGAGTAATGGTTGCGGGGGAGAAGGAGCAACTCAAGCTGGAGGGAAGCCCGCTGCAAGTGAGCGAGATGGGGCTACTGAAATTTCCGGATTGCGTCGTAGCGGCGACATTGAAAGTTCCTGACATGCCGGAAGGAATGGTGATGGTCGCAGGGGAAGCGCTGAATGACACCGTTGTGGGTATTGGTGCAGGCGGGGTCGTGCTGGCGCAGCTCGGGCTATACGCCGAAGCTCCGCTGATCTGGTTCGCCAAAGTTGGCTTGCCCACGGCTTGCACGAATATTTGGTAGCTGGCGCTTGGGATTGGAAATCCGCAAAGATTCAGCGAGTGAATTCCGTTGGCAATATCTGTTAGCGGCATCAGGTTCTGCCCGTCAAGGCTGATGTACACCGTGTAATGATCCACCGTGTTTTCGTTTCCGTTCACATCCCACTGTAAGGTATTCGCGGCGACTGAAGCCGACAGGGTCAGGCAGTTATCGATTCCCGACTCAATCTCGGTCGCTTCTTCGTAATCGTTCCACGTCACCAGCTGAAGATAAGGAAGCTGTTTCCCTGCGCTATACATGCTGTTGAGCTCGGAAAACGTCTGCAGCCAGGTCTGCCCGCATTGTTGTCCCATGATGCGGTTCGATCCCCAGGACGCCAGGGTGTCATTGAAGCCTTTGTAGGTCGCTCCCACGGTTTGCTCGTTCGGGTAAGCGATCCCCGCATCGTAGAAACTTGTGAGGTAGTTCATTCCGTAGTCGGTGGTCGTAGGCATCACCCATGAGTAGCTGCCATCGGTGAGAGGCGCGGTAAACCCGCTGTTGTTTTGAAAAATATACACAGGACGCGAACTGAGTGAGGCGTTAGCAGCGTTCCAGTCGACGGAAGGATACGAAAGACTCACGTTGAAATTTGTAACCACCGGTTGCCCCTGGATGGTCATGTAAGCCGGCGAAGAAAAGTACGTTTTTTCGATATATTGCAGATCGTTGACCAAGGCTTGCTGAGGCGAACAGCCTTGGCAGGAGTACCACTCGATCGCTCCCTGATCGATCATGATGGCGAAAGTAAATCCGGGATGGCTCTCCGTCGCCGCCATCACCAGTTGCGTTGCCTGGTCGATGGAATTGCCGGGTCCGTACCAGTCAATGATTGCGCCGTCGATGCCGCGGCTGACCATGTCGTCGATCTGACTCTGCACTTGCGCGGCGTTGGTCTCACTGTAGCCGATGTTCATGTGGTTCGACTGGCCGAACCAAAGAACCATATGAGCATAAACCTTCGTCGTGGCGCCTGAATAAAGCAGGGTGTGAATGTCAACCTTGCTTATGTTTCCCGCGCCTCGATTGTCATTGGATTGCGTAGCAAAACTGTTTGCGGCGCTGGTGTTATTTGCAGTCTGAGCGGCGAGAGTGGTGGTTGGCGCCACATAAGAATTGCTGGCCGAACTTAGGTTTGACGCAGCGATGAGTGTGACTGCAAGTGCAAACTGTGCGAGACGCATTGGTCCTCAGGGGGGCGGAGGGTAGAGCCGAGGATCTTGCTTCGGATCTGGGACCAGACCATGGAAGGCACGCCCGCCTGTAGATTTCCACGGGACTGGCTCTTATCGATTGGTCTTTCTGGGAACTGGGTGCAGCTTACGAGAGCCGAGCAACGAGCAACAGATAACCTCGGTCGGTGGCCTAGTGGACGAAGCGCTCGGTTGCCCAATTTCACCAGGTTGACCCGTTGAATCGGTCAGTCAGTGTTCTGTCCCCGGTGACGCCTCTCAGATCGAGTTGTAGCTAGCGGTTCGCTAATTCGGTCACTCCCAAAGCTGCTGCCAGCATCGCCCGCTCGGCCTGTGGATGTCTGTGGGATGTGGCCGAAGACATCGTGACGGATGTCACCCAAACGAATGAGAGTTCGGAAAAGTAAGGTCCTGGGAAGGGAAGAGGTCGGCGATCGGTAGAATCATCGACCGGACTTTCGGCGCTTTCAACACACCCAGGGACAGTCGATAGTTGTTCAAGTGGATCGGAAATGCTGCTTTATCAGGGACTTAAGTCGGATCTTTTCACGGAGGTCAGACCAACATTTTCCCCGTTCAATTCATCCTAAACAGGTCATAAATCTCCGCTCTCCAGAGGATTCTCCATGGACGATTCGGGCCGCAAGCTGTTCGTTGCTTGTCTAACGGCTCTATCCCTCACATTGTGCGGTTGCCGCGGCCTGGCAACCGGCCCTACAACCACGACCACCACGTCCGCGAACCTTCAGTCCATTCAACACGTGGTTTTCATGTTGCAGGAGAATCGCAGCTTCGATACTTATTTCGGAATGCTCAATCCGTACCGCCAGTCGAATGGCTGGACCGTCAGCGAGGATGGCAACACCTACGCCGTCGATGGGATCGATAACAAGTTGTCTGAGTTCGCCAATCCGGATGATGAAGGACAGTCGTTCAACCTTTTCAAGTTCAAGAGCGCTTGCGTAGATGACATGAGTTCCGCCTGGCTGGAAAGCTACGGCGACGTGAATCGTTACGACTTCAGTCCGAGCCGTTCCATCCTGATGAATGGCTTCGTGCACACGGCGGAGGGCTATGCCAAGTCCGGGGCGGGCGATGGCCAGTTCACCGATTTGGTCGGCCAGCGCGCGATGGGTTATTACGATCAGGATTTGCTTAACTACTACTACTACATGGCCTCGCAGTTTGCAGTTTCGGATCGCTGGTTCTCGCCCGTATCCAGCAAAAGCACGCCCAACCGCATTGCGACCATGACGGGAGGAACCACGCAGGGCCTGGTGAACGATCCTTTCGTCGACGACGGCATTACCAGCCAACTCAACATCGAAACCATTTTTCAAGAGCTTGATCAGAGCGGCGTCTCGTGGAAAATCTACTATTCGATTACCGCAGGTGGATGTACCGACAAAGATGGAGACTGCGGCCCAGGCGGCCAGTCCAACGCTTATCCGGTAACAACATTCTCCGATTTCACTTACTCGAACCAATACCTCTACGCAAATCCGCAACATGCTGCATGCACTGCACCGACCGTCGGGTCACAACAGGCGGTGGGTGATTCTACGGATGCCTTCTGTATCGACACGAATCACATCGCACCGCTCGATCAGTATCTTAGCGACGTCAAGAACAACACGCTGCCCAGTTATGCATTCATCGAGGCGGCCTACGGGAGTAGCGACGAGCATCCCGGCTCGGGTCAATCAATTCTGCAGGGTCAGCAGGAGGTTGCAAGTCTCATCAATGCCCTCATGCAAAGCCCATCGTGGGCCAATTCGGTGTTTTTCCTGAGCTACGACGAGCCTGGCGGACCGTTCGATCACGTCCCGCCCGTGCCTGGGCATTCCAACGACAATACTGACAGCTCACTGGGATCGATCACCGATATTAAATCGATTGCCGTGAATGCGGACGGCTACGAGCCTTGTCTTCCGCCCGGAGGAGTTCCTACACTGCACTGCGATCTCGCTCCGTCGGACCCCGGGGCAAATTCGGGTGACGCCCCTGCGCAACAAGGCTTCGCCGCGCAACTCGGCTTCCGGTTGCCGAATCTCGTGATCTCACCGTTTGTGAGGAAACACTATGTTTCCCATATCCCGATGGATCACACTGCCATCATCAAATTCGTGGAGAACCGCTTCATCGGTGCAAGCGCGCACCTGACGAATCGTGATGCCGCGCAGCCGGATTTGCTGGATTTCTTCGACTTCGCGAATATACCTTGGTCGACACCGCCCACGCCGCCAGCCTCTACGTCGCCTCCAGGGCCGTGCACTCCGCAAAGCATGTGATCGAACTACTTGGAATCGACCGTAAGGGTGCGGGCTACGTAACGGGATCCATCAAACTTCGCCACCGTCGTTACCTCCGCTCCGGGATGTAGCCGCTCATCAAATGTAATGACCGATGGATCCAAATAAATTTCATAAGTCTTGTGGTCGGTTACCGATGTGAGAACCAGAAGACCGATCCGCAGATCCAGCCCTGTGATCTGCCCGGCGAAGGTGAAGTCGGAGCCGGGAACTGCCAGGATGGAAACCTGCTGAGCATCGCGATCATTTTTCTGCGCGGCGAAACTGACATCAACCAGTGCTCCAGGAACAAGTTGGCTGGCAAAGGCGGCGCGCCCGTCCTGCGTGATTTGCGTGTTCGAGGTGAAACGCAATTTCACCGGATCGGGAGAAAGCAGATCGCGCACAATCAGTTCGTTCTTGTCGGCGCGATAGCTCATCACAACTCCCTCGCTTTTGCCGCCTGCAGCCTCTTTTGCCAGCCGAATATTGCGGGCGAAGATAGTGCTGCCATCCAGAATCGTGTCGACGTAAACACGATCGCCGGGGCGCAGATCGGGAGCCGAAGCCTGTGTGCTTCCCTGATAGATGTGCGTACGGGGGTCGAACGCGACCTTCATTTTTCCGCCCCCAAAAACCTGAACCGTAAGCTGATCGCGTATCCGGTCTACTTTCTGAATTGTTCCGCCAATCAGGCTTGCTTTGGCTCTGGGCAGCGCGGGTAAGTCAGGAAGCAGGCTGGCTGGGTCGAGTTCAATCTCCGCATTGTCTGTCGTAGTAACAGGCGTGATTGACGATGGAGTCACAGCCGTTGTAGCGGGCGAAACTACGGAACTGGAAGCGACATCCTGTCCGTACGCAGCTCCGAGAACAGAGGCAGCCACCACGCTACTCGCAAGCGCGCTCGAAAAAAATCGCCATGTGATCTCGAAGCTCATGATCTCCCCATGTACCTATATTTCGACGCCGCAATTTGATGCTAAGAATGAGCTCAAGGTAGTCATTTCGCGAGGAAAAATCTGCGCCTCAACGACAAACCATTCCCTGTAATTGGCATCTCAATTAGGCTTTCCGTCTTCGATTTCTGCTCCTGTTCGATTCTGAAAGAGAGGTCTCCGGAATGTCCTGGAAACAGTGGCTTGTCGCCGGATTGGTTGGAACTACGTTGGGCTGGGGATCGCACGCCCAGGCGGGTGACCTGAAAATTACTCTGCCCAAGCGCAGTCACATGACCCCGGTGCAGCGTCTCAACCAGGACGGAGTCGATGCGATCCGCAAGCACAACTACGAAAAGGCTGAGACGTTTTTCTACAAGGCCTATCTGCTCGATCCCGACGATCCGTTCACGCTGAACAATCTGGGCTACATTTCCGAATTGAAGGGACAAATCGACCGCGCCCAGAGCTTCTATGCTCTCGCGGGAAAAGAAGCGAGCGACGCGGCAATCGATAAAGCGAGCTCGCCTCGCGTGGAAGGCCGCACCCTGAAAGAGGCGCTCGCAATCCCGGATCTCCCGCTCCAAATGAATCATGACAATGTGGAGGCCGTGCGTCTGTTGGGGCAAGGTCGCGGTCCGGAAGCGGATCTGCTTCTGCAGCAGGCGTTAAAGACCGATCCAAACAATATATTCACCCTCAACAACATGGGCGTGGCAAAAGAGATGGAAGGGGAATCGCAAGCAGCGCTGAAATACTACGACTCTGCTGCTGCGGTAAATTCTGACGCGGCTGCCGTGGTTACTCTCAATCGCACGTGGAGAGGGAAGCGAGTCAGTGAGTTGGCCGCACAGAACGCCCGCAACCTGCGCAATCGCCTGGAAAGTCAGATGACCCTCGAGACCCGGCTGGCGGAGTTGAACACTCGCGGAGTCTCGGCGATCAATCGCAATGAGTTGAGTGTGGCGGAACAGGATTTCCGCAGTGCCTACGCCCTCGATCCAAACAATGCATTCGCCGCCAATAATATCGGCTACCTGTCTGAAATCGAAGGCGACCGTGAGACGGCGCAATTTTTCTATGACAAAGCACAGGCTCTCGGCGGCGCCAATGCTCCTGTAGGGTTGGCCACGCGCAGCTCGGCGGAGGGTTTGCCGTTGTCTCGGGTCGCCTCGGACAGCGACGCAAAAGTAGAAGCCAAAGAGCGGCAGGAACGCGATGCCCGCCGCCAGCACCAGGAGCCGATTCTCCTGTTGCGCCGCGACGACTCAGTCGTGCAGGAGCCGGCCGTGCCTCCAGCCGGTACTCCGGCGCCGCAGTAAATATTTCTAGAAACCTCGTTCCTGGAAGCGTCCGATATCGCTCTCCGGATCGTAGGTGAAGTACCGGACGAGATTCTTTAGATAGCGCAGCAGCGTATTCACGTTGGTGTAATACCAACAGCACTTGGCCATCTCAGGCGAGAATCCGCAGATAAAACGAAAGCGATTCAGCACAGGGACAGGCTGGCTGAGCAAGGCCGCGGCCATGCGGTGATTGCCATCCAGGATGGTCAACGGCCCCCGGTTGTTGATGCCGATCAGCAGGACCGTGGGATTGACCAGGTTCTCCTCCACCGACGAACTCAAAAGCCGCAGTTTACGAAAGAATTCATCGTCGGAGGTCTCAGCCAGCTTTAGGCGCAAGCGCTCAACCACGTCCTTCATGTAGAAGCTTCCATCGGCAGCGCGCCGCCACTGGGCCCTCGGAAAAAATCGGATACGATCCAGATCCTTGGCACTCAGTTCGACTTCGAACCACTTCGTATCCGCCGGAAGCTCCCGCCACATTGCGCCTCGGCGCAAGAACAGCAGAGCTTGCCGCACTGCGTTCTCGCGAGAGCTACCTAAGTTCGGACTCTTCACCAGAGATTCGAATTCGTGCCGATAGTCGTCGAACTCAGGATGGTGAAACTCACTCCTCAGAAATTCCGACATGACTTCTTCTTCCGTCAGCAAGCGGCGAAGGCGTAGGCTGCTATAGCTGCCGAGCGCCTGCGGCGTCAGCTGATTCCGCAACAAAGGAATCATCAGAACAAAGAGCAGGATTACCATCAGCACCAATTGCACGAGAATCACCTGGCGAAGGGTTTGGTGAAGCAGGTAAACACCCAAGGCCAGGGCGCCACTGAATGCGAGTTGAAGCCAGCTTGTGTTCGCGATCTTGCGAGACATCTCGTAGGTGATGATGACGGAGCTCAGAGAATAAATGCCCGCCGTGATGGCATACAGAATCAGCAACGGAGCCAGCATTCCATAATTGCCCACGGCAAACTGCGTGCCGAATAATGTTTTCCAGAGAAAGCTGGGAACCATCCACAGCCCGAAAATCAAAAAGGACAAGATGAGAAAGACCATCGAAAGGGAAGTGAAAAGGACCGGGCTGGCCTCGTGCTCATCAGCCCCGGCACTGGCGGAGACCGGAAACATGGTATTTACCACCGACCACGCGCACATGTTCACCAGCCGGCCGACCAATGCCACCGCAGCATAGAGCCCAGCTTCAACCGGAGGAAAGAAATGCTTTACCAGAACGATATCGAAATTGTTGATGACCGTTTGCCCGGCAAAGAAAACAATGGCTTGCAATCCTTCACGGGACGAGATCGATAGTCCTCGAAAGCGGAAGGAACCCAGGCCAGGACTCGGGAGCGCGAAAAAATACGCAACTATTACCGCCAGTACGCTGGCGAGCACCGCGCCCCGAACTCCCAAGCCGATTCCGATTAATACAAAAACTCCGCCGAGCCGAACCAGTCCCTCGAGCATGAAGTTAATGGCCAGTGGTCTGAAGGCGTGAATTCCCTGAATGTATCCGCGACGAACTCCCAGCGGGATATAGAACGCCGTACCCAGTGCGAGTAACCAGATAAGAACGGGATCGGGCAGATTCAGATATGCCGTCAGCGGGCGCTCGAACAGACACAAGAGCAGCCCGATTGCGATACCGGCGATCCAGGAGCGCTGGTGCAGGTTGGCGAAAACCTGAAACCGGTCGGGCGCCGAAGTGCTCTTGGCCACATATTTCGCGCACACCACCTGGAACGCCAGCGTGATGCACGAGAGCAGCATCAGGATGGTGTAGACCGCGGTGGCATTCGCGAAGCCCGTAGGCCCCAGCAACCTGGCGGTCACCACGTTGTACACCAGGTTCGTAATTCCAACCAAGCCGGAGCCGGCCAACAGCGTCAGCACGCCCCCGAAAAGTTGTGACTTCAACCCCTTGGCTGCTGCCGGAGACCTGGCGGCATTCTCATCGACGGATGAGACAACCGCATCGCTTTTTGTTGTTGACGCCATTCGGGAGACTGTCGAAATCTAGAACAAAGTGAAGTGCACGATCGGCAGGATCGTGCTCTTGGATCCTCCCGCGAAGCTGTAGAAAGTCTGTTGCTGCACGCCCAGAGAAATTCGAAATGGATACGCCGTGGACGCTCCGCCACTGCCATCTTTGAAAGAGCTGCGGGCTGGACGCGTATAGGAGACCGTGAACTCGCTCTGCGCGTTGTCGTATTCGTGATAGCCTTCTCCGCGCGAGAGCAAGAAGGATCCCTGCACGTCCCATCGCGGATTGGCGCGCACCTCAAACCGTCCTCCGGGCAAGAAAGCTTGCGCCGTCGCGTACTGCGTACCCTGTACTTGCCACGAACGCAAATCCTCTGCCAAGATGGCCGCTGTAATCCTGCTTCCGAACTTTCTTTGAAACCCCACGTAGCTGGACGTGTTGAAGTACTCTTGCACCAGCGGATTAAACAGAAGGTCGCGCGCCGTGTATCCCGTGATCAGCGAAGTGTGTCCCCAGGGGCGCCCCACAGTAAGTTCGATGCCGGCGGAAGCGTCTCGAGAATTCAAGTTCGTATCGGTAAACGGACCAGCCTCCCGAATCGCGCTGCCGGTAAATGAAAGCCAGTTATAAAACGAACTCGTGGAGACATAGAGGAACTGGCGGAAAAGATTTTGGCTCATGTATTGCGGCGAGATCGTGTCGCGCCGGATCGTAAACTGCAATCCGCCGTTGAATGTGATGGAGTTCGAGCCGAGGTGGAGAACGGGAGTAATCCCGCCGTTAAAATAAGTGTCGTACGTGTTGCGATCCTCGACCACGTTCTCGCTGGGAAACAGAAAGCGCCCGGCGGTGAGGCTTTCGCCGACGAAACCCGAGATCACAGGCAAGCCGCCGAGATGGAGTCGATAGTGAGAATCGGCCAGGTTCTGATAGGAATGCCGCGGCGGCGGCAGCAACGCGGGATTGGTGACGTGCAGAATCCTCGCGTCCAGCGTGTAAACGTTGATATCTTCCAGCGCGGGCGCGAATGAGGCCTCCGGCAGAAAACTCACGGTCTGATTAATCTGCCGCCCTTCCTCCATGGCAAGCTCATCCTGCGCGACCTGCGCCGTCGCCTGATTGTCCTGCCCCGCAACGGTGTTGGCTTGTGCGAAAGAAGATAGAGCATGAACCGTGTCCTGCCGCTGCCGGTACAAATTCGCGGAGGCCATCATGTAATCGTAGTCATCGCTGAAGTCGCTGGCCGGGCCTAGACTGGCAAGTGCGTCTTCCGCTTTGTGATTCTCTCCCTCCGCGAGATAAGTATTGGCGAGCCCGATTTCCACGGTGCGGGGATTGGCTCCGGCAAGTTTTGCTTTGTCGAAGTAGGTTTCCGCAAGATCGAAATCGTGCATCGCCAGGAAAATATTCGCCGCCTCCAAAATGTCTTCCGGTGAGACCGCGGAGCCATCGATGCGCGCTTCGGCGAAACCCAGAGCGAGCTGACGATGCACATCGTCGTAATGCCCTTGCTGCAAGAACACCTGCGCCACCGACAATCGCACTCCCAAACGATCTCCGTTCGGGACGTCGAGGGCGCGGGAAAACCGCTGCAAGGCCGCGTCCCGGTCTCCCAACCTTAATAGAGCTCCGCCCGTCGCCATCAGGATATCTACATTGTCTTTGCCATATTGCTCGGCCAGTTGGATGTCATGCATCGCATCTTCCCGCGCGCCCTCCCTGGCATGGATCTCAGCTCGCAATGCGTAAACTCGCGGGTCCGTGGCAGATAGATTTTGCGCGGCCTGCAGCGCGCCAAGAGCCTGCTCATATCGCCGCAGGCGGTACAGCGTGTCGGCGTACGCCAGTTGCGTGGTCAGATCGTTCGGCGTTTCTTGCAGAGCGATTTTGTATTCCGATTCCGCGTAGGTGAAATCCTGCTCCTGACGAAACGCTTCGGCCCGGGCCAAATGCCACGCGTGCGACTTGCCCAATATCTTCTGAGCCACCTCGAGTTGGTTCAGCGCGGGCTTGGGCCGGTGCAACTGCAAATCTGCGAACGCCAATCCCAGATGCGCCTCACCATAATCCCGCTGTAACTGGATCGCAGTCTGAAAATCGGGGACAGCCTTTCCCGCCTCGTGAAGATCATTCAATACGAATCCGCGATTCACGTATCCAGTAGCCATTTTCGGATCATGCTGCAGCGCGCGCGTGTAGTCGTCTAGCGCCTCGCGCAATTGCCCGTCGTGAGCATGGATGTTGCCGGCGACCAGCGGCAGATCCTTATCGTCAGGGAGGATTGGCTCGTACTTCGTGATCAGCGCCAGCGCTTCATCGTAACGGTTCAAGTAGTAGAGATCGTAAGCTAGATACACCACGCCCTCACGATCGCGAGGAAGCTTTTCGAGGACCTTGTATCCCAGCTTCGCCGACTCCGCATAATCGCCCTTGAGGGTGAGGTAACGCTCGCGTTCGCGGCTCACCTGCGCGCTCTCGTTCATCTTCCCAGTCGCACGGTCCAGCCAGCGCTTTGCCAGTTCGGGATCATGTGCCTC
>CAVZCG010000019.1:0-96944 GCA_963773675.1 uncultured Acidobacteriaceae bacterium | reverse complement strand
GAAATCTTCATCGCCTATAGCGACGGCGTGACCGAGCCGGAAAATGAGTTCGGAGAATTTGGTGAGGAGCGTCTGATCGAGTTGGTGCGCACAAATCGCCATCTGCCGCTGGTGCAGATCAGCCAGGCAGTGACATCCGCAGTCGATGACTGGATCGGCGACAACGAGCAGCCGGACGACATCACGCTGGTGCTGGCGCGGGCGCGTTAGCTAGATTTTCTTCTTCTTCCAGCGGCCTTGCTTGAACAGAATTGCGCTGACGACGGCCATGGAGCTTTCGGCAATGGCGATGGAGGCAAACACGCCGTTCGAGCGCATATGCAGCGGGAGAGCGAGCCAATAGGCCAGCGGTATCTCGAACAGCCAGAAGCCGAAGAAATTCACGATGGTTGGCGTGATGGTATCTCCCGCGCCATTGAAGGCCTGCATCATCACCATGAAATAAGCGTAGCCGAGATTTCCATAGCTCACGATGCGCAGGCAGGCCGCGCCCAGCGGGACGACTGCCGGATCGTGCGTGAATAAGCGAACGATCGGCTCAGAGAAAAATATGAAGATCACGCCAACCGCACCGAGAAAAATTACGTTGTAGAGGCCCGTCCGCCAGACCGCCTTTTCCGCACGGTCGGGATGGCCCGCGCCCAGGTTCTGACCGACCAGCGTCGCCGCCGCATTGCTCAGTCCCCACGACGGCAGGATCACGAAAATTACAATTCGAATGGCAATCGTATATCCGGCGAGCGCCGCAGAGCCGAAGAAGCTCACGATGCGCACCAAACCGATCCAACTGGTATGGGCGATGGCGAACTGCAGAATGCCGGTTAGCGAAACGCGGATCAGTCGCGTTAGCACATCCAAACTCAGGCGTACCTGGCTCCTGAGGATGGGAATCCGCTCAGTGCCGTGCATCAGGCGATAGAACTGGTAGAGGACTCCGATGCTGCGTCCGGTCAGCGTGGCCAAAGCCGCGCCGGTCACGCCCATGCGAGGAAACGGTCCCCAGCCAAAGATGAGGCAGGGGTCGAGAATCAGATTGATGATGTTCGACACCCAGAGCAGGCGCATGGCGATGGCCGCATCTCCGGCTCCGCGAAAGATCGCGTTGTTGAGAAACAGGAGCAGGACGGCAAAACTTCCGCCCAGGCAAATTCTGGTGTAGCCGCTGCCGGTGGCGATGATCTCCGGGGATGCGCCCATCATGCGCAGCAGGTTCGGTGCAAACAGGAAGCAAGGCACACCGATCGCCAGGGAAATGAACAGGCCCAGGGCGATGGCTTGTACGCCCGCGACGGCGGCCCCTTCGGGATCTTTTTCACCAATGCGGCGCGCCACCATCGCTGTGGTGGACAAGCTTAGGCCCATGGCTACGGAGAAAACCAAGGTCAGCATCGATTCGGTAAGGCCGACGGTAGCTACCGCGTTCGCGCCCAGCCGCCCAACCCAGAAGACATCGACCACGGCGAACAGAGATTCCAGCACCATCTCCAAAACCATGGGGACGGCCAGCAGCAAGATCGCGCGGTTGAGGCTGCCGGTGGTGTAGTCCTGGTGCGAGCCGCGAACGGCTTCCACCAGTGAGGCCCATAATGTGTGCTGCTTCTCGGCAGAGGAGGTTGCGGCATCCATAAGTACCTTCGAGCTTTGGGCGCTGTTCGCCAGAAAAAATCTGGCGACCGCGCGAGCAAAATTAACAGAGACAAAACAAGACGTCCGGCTTGCGGACTCAGAAGGATGGCGAACTACCGCGGGTTAAACATGGTCATTTCCTTGATGCGGATCGTAAAACGGAACGCAGGCCCACATGCAAATGAACGATTAAATTAGAGGGGTTGTATCGCGAAGCGGCGGCATCCGCCAAAGGATTTCGTTCGGCTGATCGCAGATTACTTTTTCGCAAACAGCGTCACTCGCGACGTAACCGCCAGATTTTTCACCATCCCTCCCAAGACCACGGGTCCGAGAGGTGTCTCCAGCAGTCCACGGCCGTCGGCTCGGGGGTCATAGGTATTCTCGTCAATCGTATCCCATCGGTTTGCATGCAGGTCGTAATCAAAAGTGACGCTGGAAACGTCTGCAGGCTGGCCATCATACGAGGTGCCCTTGTAATCGTGAGGAGTGGTGGTGCCACCGGAAAAATAAATCTTGTGCTCCTTCTCAGCACCCCCGGCAGAGATGCCGAAGTGGGCGGTTCCGGGATGCGGCGGCAGCTTGGTCCATTCAATCTTGCTGGGATCTTTGCGATTGATCTTGCCCAGCCAGCATTCGTCGGAAGGGACGTAGCGCGGGCCGCCGGATGGCCCAGGTTTCGCGCCACCCACGACAACAATCTCTTCGTCCGCCAAGCCCCCGGCCATGCCGAAGGCAGGAGTGCCGGGGAAAGGCGTAGCCTGACTCCACGCATCTCGATCAATGTCATAAACCTGCACGTTATTCACCGGGCCATTGGGCGAGCGGCCGCCGATCAAATAAACGAAACGATCATGAGTGACGCCGGTGACCGCACTATCGACCGGGACGGGGATATCTTTGCCGCGCGACCAGCGGCGCGCACCGGGCTCGTAAACATTGACGTCCGGCACGGTGAGTTCACCGCCCTGGTTGTCCACTACGTAACCGCCCATCAGAACGACCACTCCCTTGACTCCTCCGGCGGCGGCATTCAAACGGCCTACCGGCCCGGGAACCGCACGGCCTTGACTCCATTTTCCCGCGTGGGAGAAAGTCATCACATACACTTGGTTGGTAACGTCGTCCCATGTTTTCTTCGGGCCAACCCCCATCATGGAAAACAATTGGAAGCCGCCTTTGAGGGTAGCCACAGCGTTGCTGGAAACGGCGGCGGGCATCGGCGGGAACTTGGGTTCATCTGCGCCCAGAAAGACCACGGCGCAAAACGCCAGCAGGGTGAGGAACGGGATTTTTTTCATTGCGGAGATATTAACTCACCTTGCGCCTTAGGTTGTGAGGCTAACGGTCGCCGTTAGAACCAGGTTTTGCGGCGGTACTCGCGGTAGGCGTCGCCAAATGCGGCTTCTAGAACGCGGGCTTCGCGGTGGGCGCGCAGCGTCTGCAGGATGATGACGGCCGGCACAAGGAGCCATAACATGGGACGGTGGATGAGCAGCACAAAACCGCTGATCAGCACCGTTCCGAAGAGGTAAATCGGGTTGCGAATTTTCGAGTAGATTCCGTGCGTCACCAGTTGATGAGCTTCCGCTTTGATAGCGAACGACTTGCCCAGTTGATAGCGCGCAACCACAATTCCCACCACACCCGCGATTAGTAATGCTGTTCCCAGGCTCCGTTGCCAATCCCACGGACCCGGCATCGTGAAGATGAACCACAGCAGTACGCAAATCACGACGATCTGGACTACGGTAAACAAATAGAACTGTCGACTTTCCATCGATTGCTTTCCGGTTCGTGACTATTCGATCAACCCTTGCCGTACAGCATGAATAAAATCGGTATAGGCGGGAACCTGTCCGCCTAGGCGCATCAGGCTGGCGATCTGCCCCCGATGGTACGCCGAATGCATCACAACATGGCTCAGCACATCCTGCACGGTACTGGACCAAGCTTCGCCCTTGCTGTTTTTGTAGGTGATTTTCTCCGACAGGGCTGAAGAGGAAAGCTGGGCGAAATATTCGACCCATAGCCGGGCGAGTGCGTTGGTTTGCGCTTCGCACTGTTCGAGGTTGAACTCCGGCCAGACGGGCAGACTTTGCGGTTGGCGCCGGATGCGCTCGAGCCACAAGCGCTCGGCGGAAAGAATGTGCGCCAACAACTGCAGAGGCCGCGCAGGCGCTGGTCCGGATCCACCTTCCCTGATCGCTGTCAGGACCTCACGGTTGGCCCAAGCATCGTAGAGAAATTGACGCTGCAGATGTTCCAGCAATTCCACGATGCAGACTCCCTGATCGAAGAGTTCGAAGCGTTGACGCAAGGCCACGAGTAAGGCCTTAAGTAATTTAGTCGGCGCGCGGCGCGTACTGCAACCCGGCTTTTTAACGGTCCGTTCACACTTCTCGGTTAGACTGCTCCCTGAGTCACCAAATGAATTATTCTGAGTGATAGACGGCTGAGTGTTGCCTATCTGAAGTTCGCTGAATATGGTCCGCAAAGTTTCCCCATCCCGAACGACGTTGGAAGAGACGGACGCGTCTGGCAGTCCCCGTGAAAATCCGGAGGCGGAAAAGAAAGCCGCGAAAAAAGCCACGGGATCGCTCGACGATCTGGCGCGGACAGCGCTGAAAGCATTTCTCATCGCTCGCGACGCTGCCGCCAATGTGCCCGATCTATTCACGCAATCCTCGCGCATGGCATTTCTTGCCATCAAGGAGTGCGAGCAGGAACTTGACGTAATCGAGCGCTACATCGATGAGCGGACGCCCGCGGCCATCACGCGCGTGAATGAAACTCGGGCGCGCCAGTTGTTGACCAGCCTGAAATGCACCACCGACCTCGAACGCATTGGCGATCTGGTCATGAGCATGTCCCTGCGAGTGCAGGCGCGCACGGCGAAGACGGCGGCTTCCGATGTGCGCCAGTTGGTGGAGATGTCGACGATCCTGCGCGAGATGCTCGATCTGGTGTATCGCGGATTTGTTGATCTCGACCTGGAGTGCGCCCGCAAGGTCCTGCAAATGGATAAGGACATCGACCGCGTCTGTCACGCTTTGTTCCAGAAACACCTCACCGATCATGGCGCGCAGAGCAATCCATCCAGCTTTGAAGTGCTCCTCATGGCGCAAGCACTGGAGCGCGCCGGGGACCATACCACCAATCTTGCCGAGGATCTATACAGCCTGATCGAAGGCCGCAGCCTGCGGCATGCTCCCAAGAAGCGTGCAGCCACTTAGCGAAGGCGCTCCTTCCCTTGGCTCAGCGGCTACTTCCACGGGGACGGTGGGATTACGAATCCGACTATCAGCAATCCTTGCATCTGCCCCCAATCGTCGGTTTCGTGGTCGAATACAACTTCTCTGCGTTGGTCAGCAAATCGCAGATCCAGCAGAAAGAGCTTGTGGATCGCATACGCTCGTACTCCACTCGACGAGTCGCGGGTTTCGTCGAAAAGCGCTCCATGCAACACGTAGACATGAGACTTCCACTCGATCAGCGGGGCGTGCTGTTCCGTCAGAGTGTTTACGATAAGCGAGGGATTAATCGAGTCGTGCGGAATATATTCCGCATTGACCATGACCGGGCGGCCATCGCTCAAGAGATGTCTACCCTGCAACTTGGTGCTGAACTCCTTCAAGGACAGTGGCGCTGATAGGGTGGCGAAAAGCGCGACGTCTTCCAGGGCAGAATCCTTTCCGCAGCACACGGCTTTGTCGTGGAGCACGGTCTCCAGCGCCGTTGCGAACACCGCGGATCGGTGCGCCGAGGGCGCCGTCCGGGAGGGCAGGTTCGCGACGCGGACTTCTTGATTGGCAAGAAATACGGAACTGCTGCCTTCTTGTGCGAAAGCAAGGGGTGAGACCAAAGTGATCACACCGAGCACGAAAAAAGAGAGAATGCGGAGCTTCGCCACGGTGCACCTCCAACCTCGGCTTCTCAATCCTAGCGCAGGTCGACGTTTTCCAGAAAAAAGCCAACTCGGCCTCTGGTAATTCAGAAACGATCGTCCTTTCCCGAAATTCATCATTCGTTAACACGCGGGAAACATTCTCGCAACATTTCCACCATACATTTTAGGAATCCGGATGTGCACGGTCTGGAGCCGACTAAACCTGAAATAACCGACGATGCAGCTTCCCATGGGATCTTACGAACCGCGAGCCGAAGCGGGAAATACCGGAGTGTCTCGCTGCCTGGTTTTCGTGGTCGAAGATGAAGAAGACATCGCCCGGCTGATCTCCCATAACTTACAGGCCGCCGGTTTTGACGTGCAAAGCTTCGTCAGCGGCGCGTCGGTGGTCTCCGAAGCCTTGCGCGAAATGCCTTCGCTCTTTCTTCTGGACGTGATGTTGCCCGGAGCCGACGGCTTTGACCTCTGCCGTCAAATTCGCCAGACGGGAACCCTCTCGGCGACACCCATCATTTTTCTCACGGCGAAGACCGCCGAGGCCGACCGCGTCAGGGGCCTCGAACTGGGCGGCGACGATTACATCACCAAGCCCTTTAGTCCGCGCGAGTTGGTGGCCCGGGTGCGCAGTGTGCTGCGGGGCGTTCGTCAGCCGGCGGTCGCGCCGGAAGTGCTTCGCGTCGGAGATCTCGAAATCGACGCCTCTTCGATGACGGTGCAGGTGCAGGGAAGGACGATTCTTACGACCGTGCGCGAGTTTCGGTTGCTCGAGTATCTGGCCATGCACGTCGGTCGCGTGCTCACGCGCGATCAATTGCTTGATGCGGTGTGGAAGGAAACTCCCTTTGTGACGCCGCGATCGATCGACGTTTACGTGCGCCGGCTGCGCGAGAAAATAGAAACCGATCCCCGCCACCCGCGGTATCTGAAAACCCTGCGCGGCATCGGCTATCGCTTCGAAAATCCGAAGTAGGGATCAGTTCTCGGTTCTCAGTTCCCAGTTCTCAGTTCTCCAGCCAATCTGATTTCCACTCGCGATTCGCTGCTTGAATTCTCACCTCTTGGGATGAAGGCTCCGTTTCACCGAGAACTAAGAACTGAGAACTGGCCTCTTTGATTTATCCTGTCGTCTTAACGCATCTTGATTCGCTCCATCATGACCCGATCCAAATCACTGTGGAAAGCGGACGATCAAAAGGCCCGCTTGCTCGAACTTACGGCGCAGTCAGACGACTCCTCCAAGGATCACTCGCTGCGCCGGGACGTGCGCTCGCTGGGAGCATTGCTGGGGCGCGTGCTGGTGGAGCAGGTTGGGCAGGAGCTGTTCGATACCGTCGAAGCGCTGAGGCGGCTTATGATTCGGCATCGCGAGCGAGTCGCGCACAGTCCCGCGGCTAAGTCCCACGGTGAGCTGATGGCCAGCGCCCAGGCGATGATCGCAGAGATGGACGTGAGCCGCGCCTATCAAGTGACGAAGGCCTTCGCAATTTATTTTGAGTTGACCAATCTCGCCGAGACCAACCATCGCAAGCGCCGCCGTCGTGCCCGCCAACTGCACCGGCAACATGCGCTGCCAGGATCATTTCACGGAACGCTGCTGCGGATGAAGGAAGCAGGAATGACGGCTGAGGCGGCGCTCGCGGCTCTTCGGGAAGTCATCGTAACTCCTGTATTCACCGCCCACCCCACGGAAGTGGCGCGTCAGACCGTGCTGTTGAAGCGCCGCCGCATTGCCGAACAACTTGAGCGGCTGGATCGCCTTCCCCTCACTTCGGGCGAAGCCCTGAGATGCGAACAGATCATCCACGCGGAAATTTCTGCGTTATGGCAGACCGACGAGGTTCGACAGACCAAGCCCACTGTGGACGACGAGATTCGCATGGGCTTGCGCTATTTCCGGCTTTCGCTCTTTGAAACTCTGCCTCGCATTTATGCCGAGGTTGCGGAATCGATTCGCGAGGTTTACGGAATCGTTCTCGATGCGACGGAGTTGCCAAGCCTGCTGAGTTTCGGGTCCTGGATCGGCGGGGATCGCGATGGCAATCCGCTGGTGAAGCCGGAATGCATGAAGGATGCGCTGGAACTGGCGCGAACCATGATTCTCCGGGAATATATTCGGCAGGTGGAATTCCTGAGCGATTGTCTGAGCTCGTCGTCGAGGCACACCGCCGCTTCGCCGGAGATTCTCGCGCGTCTGACGCAATACAGACAGTCGATGCCCGCCGTCTTCATCCTTTGGGGGCCGGGCAACACGGTGGAGCATTACCGCCGATTTCTTTCCTACGTGGTCCATCGCTTGCAGCGCAGCCGGGAACGCTCGAAGGCGCAGGATTCATATCATGATGCGGCGGAATTTGAAGCTGATCTGATTCTCTTGCGAAAGAGCCTGATGTCGAATCGCGGGCAGCGGCTGGCGGAGACTTTCGTTGATCCCCTGCTGCGCCAAATCCGAACGTTTGGGTTCCATTTGCACGTGCTGGATATCCGCCAGCACGCCCGCGTTCACGCCGAGGTTCTCGAGGAGATTGCTGCACAAGGGATTGATGCGAGGAAGATCGAGCCCAGAAATCCCGAACTGAGAAAGACGAAATTGAGAAAGGCTGAATTACGCGAGACTGCGCCAGCATTGGGGGCAGGCGCCCATTTGCCAGACACCGGCGAGCGTGGTTCTCCGCAGACCCGGGAGTTAATCGATACCTTCCACATGATTCGGCAACTCAAGCAAACCTATCCTGCCCCGTCAATCCGGCAATACA
The DNA here is from genome assembly GCA_963773675.1 of uncultured Acidobacteriaceae bacterium. GTDB lineage: Bacteria > Acidobacteriota > Terriglobia > Terriglobales > Acidobacteriaceae > Sulfotelmatobacter. Next base: position 88,655 of record CAVZCG010000019.1, on the reverse strand, counting down.
TCATCAGCGGGGCGGAGTCCGAGGACGATGTGCTCAACGTGGTCCGACTCGCAAAAGCTTGCGGTGTCAATCTGGCTGGTTCTGGTGACGATCCCGGACTGATGCCGGTGCCTTTATTTGAGTCGATTGATTCTTTGCGCGCTGCGGGCGGCGTGATGCGCCGTCTGTGGCGAGATCCGGAATATCAGCCCTTGCTCGATTCCTGGGGACGGTGGCAGGAGGTTATGCTGGGTTACTCAGACTCCAATAAAGATGGAGGGATGCTGACCAGCACTTGGGAATTGTACAAAGCGCATCGCGATCTGCATCATGCTGCGCAAGAATGTGGGGTGAAGTTGCGGCTCTTCCATGGCCGCGGAGGCACGGTAGGACGCGGCGGCGGACCTACGCATTCAGCAATTCTGGCACAGCCGGAAGGCTGTTTTTCCGGGCGCATCCGCATCACCGAGCAAGGAGAAGTTCTCAACTGGAAGTATGCCGACGCGGTACTGGCCGAGTGGAACCTCGAACTGATGATTGCGGCCAGTCTGGAAGCGCTGACCCGCCCGGGTTCGCAGCCAGCCAAGGATCAGGCGCGCTGGGAAGAGGCCACGGATGAAATGTCGGAGGAGGCGTACCGTGTCTATCGCCGCGATATCGCGGAGAATGCCGACGTGCTGGAATATTTCGAGCAGGCCACGCCAGTGCATGAACTGGATGCGGCGCGCATCGGTTCACGACCATCGCGCCGGACGAAGGGCCGACGGTTGGAGGATCTGCGCGCCATTCCGTGGGTTTTTGGTTGGATGCAAAGCCGTCACGCCGTGCCAGCGTGGTACGGCGTAGGCCAGGGACTGCAGAGCTTCGCCAAGAAAGGAAAAAGCCACGAGAAGCTGCTGCGCGAAATGCTGAAACACTTCGCCATCTTCTCGGACTTGGTGCGCAACGTCGAACTCGGCATCGCCAAAGCCGATCTTCACATTGCCCGGCTTTATTCCGGCCTGGTGAAGAACGCAGCGCTGCGCACGCGCGTCTTCTCGATGCTGGAGGAAGAATTTCTCCGGTCGCGCAGCATGATTCTCAGCATCACCAGCCAGCGCGAATTGCTGGCTCGTAACCGGGTGCTGGCGCGCTCCATTCATCTGCGCAATCCTTATGTGGATCCCATGAGCCTGATCCAGGTTGAGCTTTTGCGGCGGAAACAACAGGGAGCGGACTTGACGACGCTGGAATACCCTCTGGGTGCGACCATCAACGGCATCGCTGCCGGCCTGCACAACACGGGATAGATTTGGCGGGCAGTGGCCGCTAACCATGCGGTCTGCCGCCCGTCTGTAGTATGTTGTTCTACGGAAGGACGCGCGCGCACTATTCTTCCGTCCTTCGCGTCGTGGAACCTGCTTTTCTTCGTGCGCATGTCTCGAGCTTGTGGTTGCGTCTAAGTTGACATTGCCATTCCCGCTCCAAATTCGTCCGCTCCATACAAGAGGCCCTATGTCTATTTCCAGAATCATTGTAGGTTTTGTCTTGTTTATTTTGCCCCTGACACTGCTGGCACAAAAAGCGACTCTCAATCCCGCTGCTTCAACCGCTGCGGCCAACCAGGAAAGCACCCCTAAACTCGATCACTTCGATCCGGATCTGGTGGACAAATCGCTGAACCCTTGCGACGACTTCTACAAATACGCTTGCAACAAATGGATTGCCGCTAATCCCATTCCCGCCGACCAGGTGTACTGGAGCACGGGCGGCGGTTTGGAAATCTGGAACGACAACGTGCTGCGCGAGACTCTGGAAGCTGCAAGCAAGAACGATTCAAACCGTAGCGCCGTGCAGCAGAAAATCGGCGACTATTGGGCCGCCTGCATGGACGAGAGGGGGATTGAAGCGGCAGGCCTGAAGCCACTGCAGCCGGAACTCGACCGCATTGCCGCGATCAAATCCAAGCAGGAAATTACGCTTGAAATCGCGCATCTTCATCATCTGTTTCCCGGCGCCTGGGAGCAATCCGACAATCAAACGAACTCGCCATTTTTCGGATTCACCGGTGCGCAAGACTTTGACGACGCTTCCAAGGTTGTAGCGCAGGTCGATCAGGGTGGTCTTAGCTTGCCCAATCGCGACTACTACCTCAATACCGACGACAAGTCAGTGGAGACTCTGACGAAATATCGCGCCCATGTGCAGAAGATGCTGGTGCTCGCCGGCGAAGCGGAAGCGCAAGCCAGCGCGGATGGAGCGACCGTAGTCGAACTGGAAACGGCGATAGCCAAAGCGCAGATGGATAACATCAAGCGCCGCGATCCCAAGAATATCAACAACAAAATGAGCCTGGCTCAGCTTCGCGAACTGACGCCGAACATCCAGTGGGATGTTTACCTGAAGGCGGTCAATGCTCCGGCCAGTGAGCATTACATCGTCACCTCGCCTGATTTCTTTCGCGCAGAGGATAAGTTGCTGGCGGAACATCCACTGGAGCACTGGAAGACGTACATCCGCTGGCATGTGATCCACGGAGCGGCGCCCTATCTAACCAAGGCAATCGCTGATGAAGATTTCAATTTTTTCTCCCGCACCTTAGCCGGCCAGGAGGAACAGCTTCCTCGCTGGCGGCGCTGCACTCACTGGGCTGATCGCGATTTAGGAGAGGCCCTTGGTCAAGCTTATGTGGACCGGGCTTTTCCGCCGGAAAGCAAGGCGCGCACCGTTGAAATGGTGCATGCCATCGAGAGTGCAATGCATAGCGACATCGAAAGTGTGAGTTGGATGACGCCTGCCACCAAAGAACAGGCTATTGTGAAGCTGAAGGGAATCGAAGACAAGATTGGATATCCTTCGCACTGGCGCGATTATTCCAGCGTGAAAATCACTCGCGAGAGCGACCTCGGCAATGTGGAGCAGGCATCGTCGTTCGAATTCGAGCGCTGGGTTTCCAAGATCGGAAAGCCGGTCGACCGCAGCGAGTGGACGATGACGCCGCCCACCATCAACGCCTACTACGATCCGCAATTGAATACGATCAACTTTCCTGCCGGCATTTTACAACCGCCGTTTTTCGAAAAAAACATGGACGATTCCGTGAACTACGGCGCCATCGGAATGGTCATCGGCCACGAACTCACTCATGGCTTCGACGATCAGGGGCGCAAGTTCGACGCTCACGGCAATCTGCGCGACTGGTGGACCCCGGAAGATGCCAAACAGTATGACGAGCGCGGCAAGTGCATCTCCGATGAGTACACTCAGGAAGTTCCCGATGCCGGCGCTGGAGTCAAACAAAACGGCTTGCTCACGCAGGGTGAGGACACGGCGGACAACGGGGGCATCCATCTGGCGCTGATGGCGCTGGAGGCCGACCTGAAGAAACAGGGGAAATCGCTCGATGAAAAAGGTCCGGACGGTTGGACGTATCTCCAGCGCTTTTACCTGGCCAACGCGTACTCGTGGTGCTCGAATGTGCGGCCTGAAGTGGCTCGTTTGATCGTTACCACAAACCCGCATTCCTTGCCGATTTTCCGCATCGACAACGTAGTTTCGAACATGTCGGAGTTTGCCCGCGCATTTGGTTGTAAACCGGGGCAGAAGATGGTTCGAGCGAACGCGTGCCGGGTTTGGTGACGACCGTTACAAATGAAAGGGCCAGCCTGCGGGCTGGCCCGTTTTTTTCTTAACCTCTGCCGTTTCTGTTTCTAGCGATTGATGTCGTCTTTCGACTGTAAACGCTTTACGTAAGTTTCCAGGTTAGAACGGTTAGCATCATCTGGGGCGCCGGGGAGAGCGGCCTGTATCTCTTTGACCTCTTTGTCGAAGTCGCCTTGAGCGCTATAAACCCGGGCCATACCGACGTGCGAGGTCCAGAAATCGGGGAACTTCTTCGCGTTGGAGCGATAAACCGCGAATGCTTCTTCCTGCTTTTTCTCTCCCTGCAGCTGGCGGCCATAGAAATAGAGTTGCAGCGCGGACGCCTTTTCCAGCGCCTTGCTGCGGAATTCCGTAGCTGCATCTTTGCGGCCCATGGCATCGAGAATGCGCGACTTGTTCATCAGGTTGTCGAAGCGCTCTTCCACCTGAATCGACTGATCTTCATCTTTCAGCGCCTCGTCCAGATTCGTCTTGGCGGCGAGGAAGTAACCGGCGGCATCGTCCCATGTGTCCCAGTAATATTGATTGAGACCGCGGATTTGGCGGTGAAGGCTGGCTTCAACAACGTCGCTGACGTTGACTGCGACTTTGAAAGGCACGGCGACTTTCTCCCAACTCAGAGTCACCACGGTGGAGTCGGCTTTGACGTCATCAAAATCGTAGGTGAGTGCATCGTGGAACTCGGCAGGTTGCGCCTTCACCGTAACTCGCAGGGCATCTTCATCCTGCTTGTAACTGAAGCTTCCCCAGGCCGTGGACATTTTTGAGAAGATCACCGTCCACTGACTTTCTCCGGGAATCATGTGCAGGCCGTAGGTTCCCTTGTCGAGTGCCTGGCCTTCGATGGTGACCGGATCGGTGAAGGTGATGGTGGTGTTCTCATTCGCTCCCGCGCGCCATACCTGCCCGTAAGGAACGAGCTTGCCCCAAACTTGGCGGGCGTTGACCAGCGGCCGGTGATAGTTGACGGTGATGTCGGTGAGGCCAATCCGCTGGGTGACAACGGCATGCTGGCTCTGCAGCGGGAGATCGAGCATCACGGTTTGGCCGAGGCAAAAGCTTGCCACCGACAAGAAACCGCATAACAAAACAAGCAGACGAGTTCTGTGCATGGAAAACTCCTCTTCTTTGGTGGGAATCGAACAGCTGTTTCGGCCGCAACCTGGATAGACAACTGGGGACTATGCGAGCCTGACCCGCTGTGCTGTTGGGCTTAGACGCGCGCGCAACGCGGAGGTAAGCAACGGGAAGGTTTTGCGCCCATGCGCTGACCACAGGAGCGTTCCAGCAAACCTGCAATTTGCTGCATTCTTTCCGGCTACCTCTAGATTTGGAGGATGAACCTTCCTCACGGGGGTAGAGGTAGACCGAAACTTAGTTCTCCAACGGCGCTTCGTATTCGCGAGGCAGGAAGCCAGCTACCAACGCATCTCCCGGATTGGCGAACTGATGACTCTCGAGAGTGGTCTTCGGTGATCCCGAACCTTCCAGGAGAGCATCGATCCGCTCGTAATCGGTGTCCGCGATGTCCAGTCCCATTGCGCGGCTTGCGGCCGCGATCTCCGCATAGCACGAAAGCGGCTTAGGCAGTTGGCAGATCGGTCCGGAAAATGTTTTCATGATGGTCCCGAGGATACGCACCGTCCCTGTTTCAGGGAACGGCACCACGGAGGGATTACCAGTGGCGTTACCGGCGGAGCGTGAAAGGGGAAATGCGTCGCAAGCAGAGCGCGAGTCCCGCTAAGCTACTGAAAAGGGATGGTGGGCGCTATAGGATTCGAACCTATGACTTCCACCGTGTGAAGATGGCACTCTACCGCTGAGTTAAGCGCCCAACCGTTTCTATTCAAACAGTTACAGGCGTTTCCGTCAACGTCGTGGGTCCATTAGGGTCCAACAAGCCCACAATGCCGCTGTGCGCCGTCCGTTTGGCTGGTGTCACGGCTTGGACGTACCTGTCCATCGTGACACTGACGTTCGCGTGACGCATCAGTTCCTGCACTGTTTTCACATCCGCACCCGCGCTGCTTATCAAAGTTCCGAAGGAATGACGCAACGTGTGCCAGCCGATCCGCTTTGTGATTCCGACCCTGATCGCAGCCGGACGGATGTGCTTTTCCATACCGGATGTAGGCCAGTACGGTTGTGCGCCCTTCATTTCGAGCGATGCGAAGATGTAATCCGCATCTTGATTGAAAGGGCAGACAGATGCGTTTTGGGACGAAGAAAAGTAAGGCTGTTTGCCTTGCCTACACCGTCTCATTATGGATTTGGTCAACGAAGTCCCATCACGATAGGGTTACTGTCTCAGAATGGTCTATTGGGACTGGTTACCGTGGCGGGGGAATGGGACAGCGAGGGACTTAACACCGGAGGGACATATCACTGCAAGGCATGGTAGGGCGTGTTGGGACTGCAACAATAGGCGTCGGTGCTTCGGATTTTTTTTGAGCCAAGGACGCTATCGAGAGGACGTGTTACGAGGGTCATCTAGTAAGGGATTCTCTCTGCGCATGACAATGACGGAGGGGTAGAGTGATGGCCGATGAAAAGTTGCCCATGATTGAACTGCACTGCTTGAACGGGAAGTGCGGACGGACCTTCGTCGTTGAACTGGGTAGTCTCTTCGAGAACAAGGGACGTGCAGATTGTCCGCACTGCTCCCAGTACAACTATTACGACTTGAAGAAGGGGAAGCTACTCAAGTAGAGAGGCTCTCTGTCATGCGCAAATCTGCATTACTTTTACTCTTGGCTTTCTCAGTGATGAGTACTTACGCTTGGAGCGCCGATGCCACACCAAACGTAATCGTGCTGACATCTCGGCGTGTGCCACAAGGTCACATCAGTGTGGTTATCGACACGAATCCGCGATCCGGCAATCGAACGTTACTCCAATGTGTCAGCGATCAACCTAGCTGCGTCATGTCACTCGCCGGAGATACAGCAAAAATCCTAACCATCGATAACGGCACGATGACGTTGCTGTACGCGAACGGTCGAATCGGAGAGTACGAAGTAGCGGAATCTTATTAAGGAGTGAGGCGGGAGGGTCACACACCCTGCTTTTCACTAGCATTGATGGAGTCACCGATCAATTTGAAGTAGCTTGCGTAAGTGTGGATCACATGGGAAAGGAAACCCTTTCCTACTACGATTTCACCGTCATCATCACGGCTCAATGATTCCGTTTTATTCATGAAGTCAACAATCGCCTTGTCCGCATCATCTCGCACACTGTCCTTATCTGGCACTTTGCCGCCTCGATGAACTATGGCGTTGCGGATTTTTTGTATCTTCTTAACTTCTTGCCATTCCCGCGATGCGCGATGTACGTTGAGGCCCGCCACTTTTTCAAGATACTTTGTTGAGCGATCAATCCCCTCGCCTCGCAGATCGTCAACGGTTACGGAAAAGCCTTTTTCTGATTGGTAGAGCCGACACAGCTTGTCGAGTTCGTGTTCAAAATAACTGCACACCGTGAGGAGTGCAGAACGTCGCTGTAAACTGGGAAAGTATTCGAGAAATATCGTTGGTAGATGGTACGTTTCGTCGTCTAGCCCTTGGTGCACTACCCTTGCGTAGTTCTCTTCGGGGTGATTTTCAACTACTTCAATCTGTTTTCTCTTTTCGTAGTTGGTAATGGATTCCTCTGCCTGCTTTTCGATGCCATCCACAAAGCTCTCCATAAGCACGGTGGAAAAGCTGACATCATGCTGATGCCAATTCAGAACGACTTTCTTGGGTGCGAAAATAGGCATATTGATGAGGGGCCATCCGCCTTGGTCGTGGCCACTGTCGATACCGTAATCCTGAAGATTCTGGTACTTAGCAAACTGTCACCTGCTCGCGGTGTCAAGCCGGGATATCACTCTTGTCAACTGTGTGGGCGTTGCGCCAACCCGCTCGCGTGGGTCCAACTGTGGGTCCATTTGTTTTGCTCGATGCTCCAAACCCGCGTAAGTGCGTGTCTGAATATTCCCAAGCATTCCTCGTAACCCATTGATTTACAAAGATCAGGGTACGGTGTGAAGATGGCACTCTACCGCTGAGTTAAGCGCCCAACGTTTTCTATTCAAACATCAGTGCGAAGTTCCTGCAACTCTGCTTGCCGAATGCTAGGCTGATGAACCCGTTACTTCGGTTCTGCAGGCGGGTTTTGGAGTAGTGGCGCGGGCGTGGTAGCCTATCGGCGGCAGGGGCGCAGGCGGCGTCGGGTCGCCGGTACTCTGCATGCCCAAAGTAACCTCCATGCCGGACGAAACCAGACCCCTGCGACCCGCCGTATCCTCTTCATCCAACGGGATTTCTGGGGATTCGTCCGAACAAGAAAAAGAGCAACTTTCCGCCCCCGGCCGGGTTCGATCAAGTGTGGGCACTGCGGCGATTGACCGGAGCGTTCTGATGGCGATGGCGGGCCCTCGTCCGGCTAGCGGTTTGCAGCCGGCATTTGTCGGGGCCGAGAACTTTACGGATGCGGAAGTGATGCTGCGGGTGAAGGCGGGGGATCAATCCGCTTTCGACTATCTGGTGCAGAAGTATCGCCGTCCGTTGGTGAGCTTTATGTATCGCATGGCGCGCAACACGGCAGCCGCTGAGGATCTGGCTCAGGAAGTTTTCTTGCGGGTCTACCGCTCCCGCCAGACCTATGAAGCCAGCGCCAAGTTTACGACCTGGCTCTACCGCATCGCCACCAACCTGGCGGTGAATCACGCGCGCGATACCCGGCACGAGCGGCCCGAGGTCACGGTGAGCCTGGACGAACCGGACGAGGAAACAGGCACGACGCTGGATGTGGCCGACGGCGCGGTGACGGCCGAAGAGTCCTTGGTGCGTCGCGAGCGGACGCTGGCGATACGGGCCAAGGTGGAAGCCCTGCCGGAGCGGCAGAAGCTGGCCGTGATCATGCACAAGTATCAGCAGATGGACTACAAACAGATTGCCGAAGTATTGAAGTTGAGCGAATCGGCGACGAAATCGTTGTTGTTTCGAGCCTATGAGACTTTGCGGGAACAGTTAAAAGAATTTGTGTAGGAAAATGACTTTGGTTTGGGAAGAGAGAGCATTGGCGAAGAGAATCTAAGGGGACACGGTTATGAAGTGCGAGGAAATTCGTGAAGTGATGCCGGACCTGGCCGCCGGCTTGATGGAAGCGACGCCGGAGATGGGCGGGCACTTGGCGGAATGTACTGCCTGCGCTGGAAAGATGGAAGAATTCCGGCAGACGATGGCGTTGCTGGATGAATGGAAGGCGCCGGAGCCTTCGCCCTACTTTGACGTGCGTCTGCAGGCTCGTTTACGGGAAGAAATGGCCAAGTCTCAGGCAGGCTGGTTGACGTGGTTCCGGCGTCCGGTGCTCGCAGCGTCCCTCACGGTGCTGATGGGAATTGGCGTGGGATTGTTCTTTACCAAGGGGAGTGGAGTTTACAACTCGGGAAATAACGTGGTAGCGGACTCTCAGGTGCAAGCTGAACCAGGTACCGCGGTAAGCGATCTGCAGGCTTTGGAAAAGAATCACGATTTGTATTCTGACTTCGACCTGCTGGATGACCTGGAAGTGCAGCAGGATGTGGTGGCGAATCCATAGAACGAAGCAGCGGGAAGCGGGGAAGTGAGGCCTGCGGCAGATTGTACGTGGTGGGATTGGATGACCCTGAGGGGCGGGGAGAATGCGGCTGAAAAATTGCACGGGGTGGATGGCGACGGCGGTGCTGTGTGTGGCGACCGCTATGGCCGTTCCCTGCCTGGCGCAACGTAGTAACTTTCAGCACAATAATGTCCGGCCAATGCAGGGTCGGCAAGTGGCGCCGAATCATCCGCCGGGCCAGGGGCACCATGCTGGCGACTGGCTGCGGCGCTATCAGGGTTTGCCACCAGCCGAACGAGAGCGAGCTCTGCAGAACGATCCCGGCTTCCGTCGTTTGTCTCCGGATCGGCAGCAGATGTTGCGGCAGCGGTTGCAGCATTTCTCGAGTCTTCCGCCGCAACAGCAGGAGCGCATGCTGAACCGCATGGAAACCTGGGAGCACTTGACGCCCGGGCAGAAACAAGAGGCGCGGCAATTGTTCGGGCGGATGCAGCAACTTCCCGCCGATCGCCGGCGTATGGTGGGCACCGCCATCCGCGACCTGCGCGCCATGCCGCCGGGGCAGCGCGAGCAGATCATCGATTCCAACCGCTTCCGGGGTATGTTCTCGCCCGAAGAGCGTGACATCATGCGCGGAGCCACCCGGCTGCCGCTGGCGCCTCCGGAGAATGGAAGACCGGAGGAATAACCAGCCGTGAATGGACTGAAGTTCGAGTTCTCATCGCTTAGTGAAAATCGTGGGACACAGTCTCAGCCTTCGTAACGAACAGCGGCAGTACGCGTTCGGCCTTTACCGAAATCACATTGTCCTGATTTTGCAGGATCCCTTCAATCGCAAGAAATCGCTCCGAGGCCAGCAGCAGCCGGTTGCGGTGAAAAAGATCAGGCGTGATGATCGCGTTGGCTACTCCGGTTTCATCTTCCAGACTAAGGAACACAAAACCTTTCGCGGTTCCCGGGCGCTGGCGTGTGATGACGCAGCCTCCGATGCGAAGACGTTTTCCGCTGGGAATCTCGCGCAGTTCACTGGCGCGGCGAATGCCCATGGCATTGAGCCAGTCGCGACGATACGCCATGGGATGCGGTCCCACAGTGAGGCCGGTGCCGTGAAAATCGGCCACCAGGCGCTCTTCATGGTTCATGGGCTGAAGTGGGGAAGGCAAATCGGGCTCTGCCAGATTTTCCAGCAGCGGCCCGGAGCCGCGCACGGCGCGTTCCACCTGCCAGAGAGCGTCGCGGCGGTGAAGCTTCGAAAAGCAGTTGTCAGTACCCAGTTGCCAGTGGTCAGTTGAATCCTTATCATTCCGACCCCCGAGCGAATGCGAGGGGCGGAGGAATCCTGGTACTGGGTAATTAGTATTCAGTACCGATTTTGAAATTTTACTGACTGCTGGCAACTGAGTACTGGCCACTGCATTCAGCGCACCGATCTCCGCCAGCGTAGTAAGTTCGTCCTTGCGTAGTTCTGGAACACGGCGGGTGAGGTCGTGAATAGAAGCGAATGGAGCGTGCATGCGTTCGCGTACCAGAGCTTGAGCGCCTTCTTCGCGCAGGCCACGAACGTAGCGCAAGCCCAGGCGTAGTGCCGGCGTCCCGCTGGCAGCTGGCAACTGACCACTGACCACCGTTTCCAGCGTGCACATCCATTTCGAACGCGTCACATCCACCGGCAACATTTTTAATCCATGGCGCTGTGCATCTTTCGTGATCGTAGCGGGAGAATAAAATCCCATCGGCTGGTTGTTGAGTAAGGCGGCGGTAAAAGCTGCGAGATAGTGGCACTTCAAATAAGCGCTGGCGTAGGCGATCAGCGCGAAGCTGGCAGCATGCGATTCGGGAAATCCGTAGAGCGCGAAAGAAGTGATGGAAAGAATAATTTGTTCCTGCGCCTCATGAGAAATTCCGTTGCGCGTCATGCCGGCACGCAGCTTGGCTTCGATTTCTTTCATGCGTGCCTGCGATCGCTTGAAGCCCATGGCACGGCGCAGATCTTCGGCTTCGCCGCCGGTAAAGTTGGCGGCGATCATGGCGATGCGCAGCAATTGCTCCTGAAATAGCGGCACTCCCATCGTACGTTTGAGAACAGGCTCCAGCGACGGATGTGGATACGTAACTTCTTCACGCCCCTGGCGGCGTTGTAAAAATGGGTTGACCATCTGCCCGACGATCGGTCCCGGCCGGATGATTGCGACCTGTACCACAATGTCGTAAAAGCGTTTTGGGCGCAGTCGCGGCAGGCACGACATTTGTGCACGGCTTTCTACCTGGAACATGCCGATGGTGTCAGCCTGTTGCAACGTGGAATAGACTGCAGGATCGTCTACTGGAAGATGCGCCAGATCGACTTCCTCATCGTAGTGGTTGCGAATCAGTTCGATAGAATCCTTGAGCACGGCCATCATGCCCAGGCCGAGCAGGTCGACTTTGATGATGCCCATGTCGGCGCAATCTTCTTTATCCCACTGCACTACCACGCGACCGGGCATGGACGCGGGTTCGAGCGGCACCACCGAATCGAGTTGTCCCTGGCAAATGACCATGCCGCCGGAGTGCTGGCCGAGATGGCGTGGCATGTCCTGCACCGCCAGACACAGTTCGTAATATTTGCGCAGGCGCGGATGTTTGAGATCGAGTCCGGCATCGCGGAAGCGCCGGTCGAGTGCATCGTTTTCGTCGCGAAATTCCCAGGTAGCGACGGCGGCCGAAATTTTGGCCAGCGTTTCCGGATCGAAGCCCAGCGCCTTACCCATTTCGCGCGCCGCCATGCGGTTGCGGTAGGTGATGACATTCGCCGTCATGGCCGCGCCGCGTTCGCCATAACGCCGGTAAACATACTGAATCACTTTTTCGCGCTCGTCGCCGCTGGGCAGGTCGAGATCGATGTCCGGCCACTCGCCGCGCTCTTCGGAAAGAAAACGCTCAAAGAGAAGTTCCATGCTGATGGGATCGACGGCGGTGATGCCCAGCGAATAGCAGACGGCGCTGTTGGCGGCCGATCCGCGGCCCTGTACCAGAATGTTTTGCTCGCGGCAGAACTTAACGAGATCCCACACGATCAGAAAGTATCCGGCGAGTTTGAGTTTTTCGATGAGCGCCAGTTCGCGCTCAATCTGGCTACGGGCGCGGCTTTGCATATCGGGCTTGGCGCGGCCATAGCGTTGGCGAAAGCCTTCCCACGCGCGGTCGCGCAGGAACGAATTCATCGTCTCGCCTTCGGGAACGGGATAGCGGGGGAATTCGTAGCCAAGATCGTTGAGCGTGAATTCAAGACGCGAGGAAAGTTCGAGAGTATTGGCGATGGCCTCGGGCAAGTCGGCGAAGAGTCGCTGCATCTCCTGCGGCGATTTCAAATAACGTTCGGAGTTGCGTGCCAGCAAACGGCCGGCCGTCGATAATGTGCGGTGATGCCGGATGGCGGTGAATGCATCACAAAGCTCGCGGTCTTTTTCAGTTGCATAGCAGACGCCGTTGGTCGCGAGCAGGGGAAGATTCAGCGAGCGTGCAATTACGATCGCGGCACGGTTGCGAGTTTCTTCTTCCCGATGAAAATGGCGCTGCAGTTCGATGTACACATTGCCGCGGCGAAATAATGAAATCAGCTGCTCGATCTGCCGGCGAGCTTCTTCGATGCCGCCATGCTGCAAGGCCGTTGCCAGAAGTCCGTCCGCGCCGCCGGTCAGGCAAATCAGACCATGGGCGTGCTCTTCCAGTTCCTCTTTCTGAACCGCACCCTCACCTTTTTTCGCGCGCAACTTCATTTTGGTGATCAGCCGACAGAGATTCTGATAGCCCACGCGAGAGGAAACGAGAAGGGGAAGGCGGAATGGATTGCCATTCCAAGTTACTTTGTCATTCCGAGCGGAGCGAGGAATCCCTATTCCCTGTGCGGATTGCCGACTATAGGGGTCCTTCGATTCCGAAAGTGCTTCACTTCGTGAAACACTTTCTCCGCTCAGGATGACAGGGGCAAAGGACTCGCATTCGACTTCCGCGCCGATGTGTGCCTTGATCTCAAGTTTTTTCGCGGCCATGTGAAAGCGAGGCGCACCGTAGACGCCATCGGTATCGAGCAATGCCATGGCGGGCATTTTTAATCGGGCACAAGCACCTGCCAGATCTTCCGGTAAGGAAGATCCTTCGAGGAAGCTGAAAGCCGAACGGGCATGAAGTTCGATGTACATCAGTTATCAGTGTCTAGTGGCTAGTGGTCAGTTGCCAGTTCTAAGTAATTCGGCAGAAAAGACTGGCCACTGATCACTGGCGACTGGCCACTATTTTTCAGTCATACGTCCCTTCCACAAACCAGCCTCCACCGAGTAGGTCGTGCACGAGGCGGTAGAGAGCGATCCTTTCCGCATTCTGCAAAGCGATGTCCCACTCATCGCGCGACCATGCTTCCTGTTCCCACCAATCGCCGGAACTGCGCCAGGGGCCGGCCTTCCAGAGCACACTACCCTGCACTTCTTTTTTCTTCGCGCACACCACGCGTGCAAGTTCTGAATTCTCCAGAGTTACCGTGGCCCGCAGCGGTGGACGGAACCTGCGAAGCGCAGCGACGGCAGATTTTTCTTCTGCCGGCTCAGAATGTTTTCGTGACCGATCTTTCGATGCTAATTCTTTCGACGCGAGCCGTTCCTGCGTGCCCCCTGGCGAAAAGCGTCGCATGCGGAAGCCTTCGACACGGTGCGTATCCAGCAATTCCAGCGCTCCCACACGCGATTCGCCGACCAGTCCGGCAATTCGCGCCAACGTTAGTTCCAGTTTTTCCGGTTCTGGCGACGGAGGCAAAAACAGCCCTCCTTGCGCCGACCGCGGCCGCGCCGGTTCCGCCACAATATGAATCTTCAGGATGGGCGCGCCCGGCGGATGCGCATTCAAATCCAGTTGCAGCAACTTGAGAAAAAGTTTCGGATCCAGCATGGGAAGGGGAAGACAAAGAGTCCTGCAGAATTTATTTTGCCGTCCGGAAACAGACTGCTGGGCTGGTGGTTGCGATGAGATGCGAGAGGGATTGCCCTCGCAAGAAATTTCGGAAGCATCGAGCCGAGAATCGCCTGGCGTCAAATTTTGCAATTCCAGCGTGAGCCGCAATTGCTGCGTGTACAGAGCGCGCGAGGCCAAGCGCGCGCAAATTTGCTCAAGCAGACGATTCATCAGAAAGGCTAGAGGCTCCAGCAGCACAATGGGATATTCCAGCTCGATCGCTTCTTCAAAAACCGCAGGCGCTTCCACCGGAACCAGTGTGCGCGAAGCCGCGCCCCGCGCCAGTTGCTGCAGGTGCAGGCCTTCCTGGCCCAGACGCTCGCTGAGCGCGATTTCGGGAAGCGCGGCCAAGGCTTGCAAATTTCGTATGCCCCAGCGATCCAGCGTTTCGAGCAGACAAGCTGATTCTTTTTCCTTATTGGTTTCTTTTTCTGCACCGTCATTACTCGCACATTGATCGGCAAATAAACGATTGGCAAAGAAAACTTCCAGTGGTAAAGATCCCAAAGACTCGCTTTCCTTACCTGGCAAAATTACGGTCACACCGGAAAATCCGCGGGCGGCAAGCACAGCGGCATCGGGATTCGAAGCCACGGCAACATTCCCATCCAATCCGAGTTCTGCAGCGCGGCGCAAAATGCTGCGGGCAATTTCTGGCAGCGCGCCCAAAAGAGATTCCATACCTGCCAGATCAAGAATTACCGTATCGACGGCTGTATCTTCCACGCAGGGCGAAAACGATTGTGCGCAATCCAGCAGGACGGCGTGCGCCACTGATTCCTGCAGCAGAGAACGCGGACGCAGCGTCAACTCGGAACAAAGTTCTGCCTGCGCTTTGGTCATCCCGGATGCGATGCCGCTGCGGGCTGCACTTTCATTCACGGCGAAAAGTTTTTCCATGGGAGGTTTGCCTTCAAAAATGGCCAAGGCCAGCGCGCGCAACTCCGGTTCGGCGCGAGACACCGCGGCCACGGGAAAATTCGGCACGAAGATGCAGGCAAAAGGCATGATGAAATCCGTGCTCAGTTGTCAGTGGCCAGTTGCCAGTGGGATTTTTCTGTCAACCGGGTACTGGCAACTGACAACTGGTTCTCATCCCGCCCAGCCTGTTTTACTGGCGAAAGTAATCTCAGCGGAGCGAACTGGTTTGCGATCCATGCGCGAGCGCACCAATTCCGCCGTGATTTCCATTTCAGTCAGTAACTGCGCGTGGGTGGGCGGCGGGCTGGCCTGATTTTCTGACGTGCCCAGTTTCATCGATCCCAACTTGATTAATCCCAGCTTGATCAATAAGGATGAACAGCTTCCGGCGATGGACTGCCGCTCTACCGCCAGCAGCACGGTGGGTGTGGGTTCCACGGCACGGCGAAAGCGGAACCAAGTAGCCAGCGGGATACGGCGTGCTGTTTGTGGTGGCAGATCGCCCAGATCAAGGACGATCATTCCAAAGCCTCCACTCTCGAGCAGCAAATCCGTAGTACGCAGAAGTTGTTCCAGGCGATGCTCGGCCTGATGCGCATTCTCTCCGCAGCGCACCCATAGCAACCGGTCCAACTCAATCCCTGCAGCGGCGAGTGACTGGGGATCGAGGGCATCGCTGGCATCCACGATCGCGCAAAATTCTGCACGCCGGGTTGCCGCAGACAGAGCGGCCAGCATTAAAGTGCTGCGGCCAGAAGAGGCGGGACCGCAAATTTCTGTCAGGCAACCGCGGGGCAATCCTCCGGTAAGCGCGTCCATCGCGGCAATACCGCTCGTTACCATTTCTGGCGCAGGACGCACTGCCAGGCGAGAGGCCGGAGTTACGCCGGCAAGCCTCGCGTCTCTGAAGGCCCCGGGAAAAGTTGTGGAGACGACTCGCTGGGGCGGCCGCGCCTCAGTGAAAAGTTCTGCCTGTGGGCAGGCCTCGGCCTCATTCTCACGCTCAAAGACAAAAGGGCGGCCTTGGGCCGCCGAAGTGGAAAACACTGCGGAAGACATAAATTCCTCAGGAAATTTCAGGGAACGCCGGAGCCGGGAAGGTTCCGCAGGCAGTTTCGCTTTTTATTCGCCTCTAAGAATTGTGCGCCTGGCAGGGAAGATTGTCAAGCTAGAGTCCTAATCATGCCGGGAACAAGCCTAAACCCTGCTATTTCCCACTATAACTCACTCTCCAGATTGAGTTCGACCCATCATCGCTTACCAGCAAAGAGCCATCCGGAGCCACCGTTACGCCCACCGGCCGCCCCCATACATTGCCATCAGGCAACACAAAGCCGGTGAGGAAATCCTCATACTCGCCGCTGGCGTCGCCTCTCTGGTGGAGAGGCACGCGAATTACCTCATAGCCCACGCGCACCGCTTTGTTCCAGGAGCCGTGCTCGGACGCGAAAATGTCTCCCTTATATTCCGCCGGGAATTGCCGGCCTTGATAAAAGGCAAGCTCCAGCGACGCGTTATGCGGCTGCAACAGCACGTCCGGCACGATCACCTTATCTTTCAGTTCCGGATGTTTGCCCTTGTGCCGCGGATCCTGATGTCCGCCCATATACCACCAGGGCCAGCCGTAGAATCCGCCTTCCTGTACGTGCGTGATGTAGTCGGGGACGAGATTGTCACCCAGCCCGTCGCGCTCGTTCACCGAACACCACAGTTCGCCGGTCTGCGGATCCACTGCAATTCCGCCTCCCGCATTACGAATGCCGTAGGCATACACACTCAACTGGCAGTTCGCCGGATCACACACCAGAATGTCTGCACGGTTTTTCTCCCGCGGCGTAGTGTCGGGATCATCAATGTTCGAACCTGAGCCTACCGCGACAAACATTTTCTTTCCATCCTGTGAGAACGTCACGGCACGAGTCCAGTGTCCGCCTGGCCCTGGCAGATCGGCGATGTGTTGCGACGCTCCGCTCGCCTTCAGATCGCCGTTGTGATAGGGAAAGCGAACTACTTCGCGCTCGCTACCCACGTATAACCATTGCGGATCAGGTCCGGGAGGATAGAAGGCCAAGCCATACGGGCGTTTCAGGCCGCTGACGAAAATAGCGGACTGTTCGGGCTTGCCGTCGCTGGTGAGCCCGCGAAATACACGAATGCGTCCCGGATCGCTTTCCGCCAGGAAAATATCGCCGTTCGGTGCAGTACGCAGCGTTCGGGGATTCTCGAGACCAGCGGCATACATCTCCACTTTGAATCCAGCCGGCGCTACTGGCCATGCGTTATCCGGGCGCGCTACTAAATCAGGACCGTTCTCCGCCGACTGAGTGGCGTACGGCTGCGGTAGATCTTTTACAGTAATTTTGCGAGTCGCGCCCGGCTTCTCGTAGCGGAAGTCGGTGAATGGCGGAGTCGGCGGCGAGGCCTTCAATTTCGACGTGCTCGTGTCAGCTGGCGCAGGTGCGCTTGTCTCCGGCGCAGTCTGCGGTTTCCCCATCGACTTCACATAGGTAACGACCTGCCAACGCTGCTTCACTGGCAAGGATGCCCACGAGGGCATCCCGTTATCTTTATCGCCGCGGGTGATGAACCAGAACACTTCACCCGGCTTAACGGAATCGAGCTTACCGCCGGCTAGGGCGGGCACATTGCCGGTACCCTGGCCCGTCCTGCCGTGGCAGGAGAGGCAATTGCGTGCATACAGTTGCTTGCCAGCCTGCGCCGCCGCGTCCTGGCCTTCATATGGATTCTTCATCGCCTGGGCAGAAGGCGGTGCGTTATGGAAGTTCGCATCCGCATTCTGTGCGAACAGCAGGGCGATGGATAGAAGAGTTGCAGCCGCGACAAGAGCGCAGCGAAGGGCGAATGGGCGCATGAATCCTCTCTGATACGTATTTACCGCCTAGATTGTTGGCTGAAACTTTGGATGCACTAACGTGGCGTTAGGATTACGTAAGTCTGCCTAGCTTGTCTTGGGTGGAGTGCTACGCTGCTGTTCGAGAGCTTTTTCATATGCTTCGCGAGGATCGCGTCCCGTCACTTTTTTGTACCACGCAGGATGGAACGTCCACGCCCACGCTTCACTGACTGCCCCGCGGGTCATAGCGTGAAAGGTTCCGGGCTCACCAATCGTGCTCAAATAAATGTGGATGAAGATTCCGCCGAGCATGATTATGGCGGAAATGTCGTGCAACACATAGCTGATGGCAACGGCAATGCCGCCAAAATAGCGCGCGCCTCCCCACAGAATGATTCCGGAGATCAGATAAACGACGCAGCCGCCAACAATCTCCCAGAATTGCACTTTCTGGCCGGCATTGAAGAATCCGGTGTCGGGAGGATCGAGCTTTTCGTTTCCAAAAAAAATATTATGGGCGTTTCGCATCCACTTCGTGTCCGCGTGAGTCCACGTCATCGGCGCCAGCCAGTTCAGCATTTGCAGGAAAAAGAAAAATACGAATCCCACGCCGAACCAGGGATGCATCTGGCGGCTCAGCGGTCCTCCACCAAAGATGGGAGTGAACCAGCGAAAAAGCCATGGTAAGTAAATCCCGAAGCCGCTGAACAGGGCGAGAAAGAAAAACAACGCGACCATCCAGTGCAGCAGCCGTGTGTAAACCGGATGCCGCAGCAACTCGCCCTTATGCACTTCCGTTCGTCCGATCGAATCAAAGGTTCGCCGCGCCTTCTCGTCGAAGCGATCAATCGCCGTTCCCATGTGCGGCCTCCTTTTCGGGTGTTTCCGGCTGTGCCCGGCGCGGACCGGCGGCGACGTAGTGCAGCAACACTCCCAACCCGCCAAATAGCGCGAACGTGCCTAGAACCGGCTTGAATAGCCATTTCCAGATGGTGTAACTCCATGGGATTGTCGGATTCTTCGGGAGCCCGCCATAGCGCTCGGGATCGGTGGCATCGTGTAAAACGTAGATCACATGCGTGCCGCCGATCGATTGCGGATCGTACACGCCAGCCTTTTCCATACCAAAATTTTCCTTCAACTGCCGGGCGCGCTCGTTGGCGATGAACTTCATGTCATCCTTGCTGCCAAACTTCAAACATCCCGTGGGACACGCCTTGATGCACGCCGGTTCCAGCCCCTGGCCCACGCGATCCGAGCACAGCGTACACTTGTAAACTTTTTTCGTCCCGGGATTGAATCGCGGAATATTGAACGGGCAGCCCGACACGCAAAACTCGCAACCGATGCAATTCTCCTGATTGAAATCGACGATGCCATTGGTGTACTTCACAATGGCTCCGTCGGCGGGACATGCTGCCAGGCATCCCGGATCGGCGCAATGCATGCACTGATCCTTGCGCATCAGCCACTGAATAGTTCCGTCAGAATTCTGGTGTTCGTTAAACTTGATCAGATTCCAGAAGTTCCAGCGCGTCTCCGGCATCGTCTGGTAAGTGTTATCGAAGGTGGTCACGCCGAAGGGCATATCATTCCACTCGACGCATGCCACTTCGCAGGCTTTGCACCCGATGCACGTGGTGGTATCGACCAGCTTGCAAACTTCGTAGTCGCGCTGCATCCCGAAGCCCGGAGAAGCGCCGGAATGGCCCGAGATCTTTTCGGCTTGTAACGTCTTGCGGTCGGTCATGGTCGGGTCTCGCGCCTAAACTTTCTCGAGCTTCACCAGGAAGCCCTTGAACTCGGGGGTGTATGCATTGGGATCAACCACAGTCGGCGTCAATTGATTGGCCAATGTCTTCGCCGTCTTGCCTTCATCTTCAGCGATTCCACGAAATCCCCAGTGAATCGGAATGCCGATCTGGAAGGTCTCCTTGCCGTCAATCTTCATTGGCCGGATGCGCCGCGTCACCATCGCTTTGGCAATGTACTGCGCACGCGCGCTGGTCACTCTTACTTTCTCGCCGCCACGGATGCCCATGCGATCAGCCAGTTCCGCGGGTACTTCCACAAATGGCTCGGGCACGAGTTGCACGTTCATCGGATTATTTTTCGTCCAGTAGTGGTAATGTTCGGTCAGCCGGTAGGTGGTGCAAACCACGTTGAAACCCTGATCCACCGTGCCGTACTTGTCCATGTCGGTTTTATATTTCTTAACCACTGGATTGTTCGATTGGCCGGGATGCAACGGATTCGCAATCGGGCTCTCCATAGGCTCGTAATACTCCGGGAACGGCCCGTCGGCCATCGCGCCTAGCGGCACAAATAACCGCCCAACACCCTCCGGATTCATGATGAACGGCCCCATATGATCTTTCGGGGCGGAGTCGGGCTTGAAGTCCGGTACGTCGCTTCCCAGCCAGGTTTGTTTCGCCTCGTCCCACCAGACTTGCCGCCGCTGCGGATCCCACGGTTTTCCGTTGGCATCGCACGACGCGCGGTTGTAGAGTACGCGGCGGTTTGCCGGCCACGACCATCCCCAGTTGGGGTAAATACCAAGGCCCGAAGGATCATCGGTTCCGCGCCGCTGCATCATCGCGCCCGCCTCGGTCCACGAGCCGCTATAGAGCCAGTTGCCGGATGTAGTTGTACCGTCGTCTTTGAGCCATGCGAAGCCGGGAAGCTGCTGGCCGGCTTTGATGGTGACATTCGTCTTGGGATCTGTGATGTCGGCGAGCGCCTTGCCGTTCAACTCCTTCGCTATTTCCGAGAGCGATGGGTTGTAGGGCGTTGTGTATGCAAACGTCGCATTCAGCACTGGATCCGGGAATTTGCCGCCTTCCTTCTGATAAAGTTCGCGCACTTTCAAGAAGATGGTTGCCAGAATTTCCTGATCCAACCGCGCTTCGCCTGGCGGCGGAACGGCTGCATTTTTCCATTGCAGCCAGCGCGCTGAATTCACGAACGTGCCATCTTTCTCCGCGAAGCCCGCGCCCGGCAGCCGGTACACGGTGGTATTGATCTTCCTTTGATCGTCGGCGGTGATGCCCGGGGCACGCCAGAACTCGCTGGTTTCGTCCGGATAGATTTCGCAAACCACCAGCCAGTCCGCTTTTTTCAGCGCATCAATATTCTTATTCGAATCCGGCCCAATCATCACGCCGTTCATGCCGAAGGCGAATATGCCCTTGATCTTGCCTTCATACATGTCATTCCAGATATTCACCCAGGAATAGTTGCGGTCGATCTTCGGCAGATAATTGAAGGCGAAGTCATTTTCCTTGGTAGCTGCGGGGCCATACAGCGCTTTCAAGAGCGAAACCGTAAACTTCGGAGTGTTCGACCAGTAGTTGAACGACTCCCAGGGATCCGGCTTCGACGATGTGGGCGTGACGCGCTTTAGATATGTGGCCAGATCAACATCGTTGGGATTGGGCATCTTTAGATAGCCGGGCAGAATATCGAAGATTCCGGCCATGTCCGTTGCACCCTGAATATTCGAATGCCCGCGCAGTGCGTTCACGCCGCCACCGGCGCGTCCGACGTTGCCCATCAGCAATTGCAGCATGGCCGCCGTGCGAATGATCTGCGTGCCGAAGCTGTGTTGTGTCCAGCCCACCGCATAAATGATGGTGGCGACTTTCTTCATGTCGCCATCTTTTCGGACAGAAGTGAAAAGGTCCGCGGCCTTGAGGAACTCTGACTGCGGAATTCCCGTGATGCGCTCCACCATCTCCGGCGTATAGCGCTCGTACTGCTTCTTCATCAGCTGAAACACGCATCGCGGATGCTGCAGGGAAAGATCGAACGCAGTCTTGGGAGGCAGCGCCGGAGTTCCTACGCCGCCCTTGGCTCCCGCCGGACCTGCTCCCTGATATCCGTGTCCCTGCCCATTATCGCCTCCCTGTGCGGCATGGCCCGCGGGTGGAGCATTCTGCCCCGGAGGCGTCGGCATCACCGGTTTGCCGGTTAGATCTCCACCTTCTTCATAGTTCCAGGTGGATTTGTCGTAAGTCTTTTTCTCCGAATCGAAGCCCGAGTAGAGCCCATCCTCGGGCAGCTTGAATCCTTCTTTGATGATGAAGGCTGCGTTGGTGTAGTTGACGAGGTAGTCGTGACCGATACGATTGTTCTGGATGGCGTAGTTGATCACGCCGCCGAGGAAGGCAATGTCGCTTCCGGCGCGGATCTGCACATACATGTCGGCATTCGCGGCGGTCCGCGTGAGCCGCGGATCGACCACGATGGTTTTGGCGTTGCGGTGAATCTTGGCTTCAATCGCCCACTTGAAGCCGCATGGATGGTTCTCCGCTGGATTCCCGCCCATGATCAACATCATGTCGGTGTTCTTGATGTCGATCCAGCCATTGGTCATCGCCCCGCGTCCGAATGTTGGCCCCAAACTGGAGACCGTAGGGCCGTGTCAAACCCGGGCCTGGTTTTCCAGGTAGCAGACCCCCAGGCTGCGCATACTTTTTACCGCGAGATAGTTGAACTCGTTGGTGTCGGTGCACCCGCCGGTGAAGGCGATGCCTTCGCAGCGATTTACGGTTTTTCCTGCCGCGTCCTTTTCGAGGAAGGTGTCGTCGCGCGTCTTCTTCACCCTTTGCGCGATTTCGGCGTAAGCCTGGTCCCAGGAAATATCTTCCCAATCAGTCGCCCCCGGCCGCCGCACCTGTGGCTTCAGCAAGCGGCGATCGTTCAGGATGTCCTGCTCCAGCGACGAGCCTTTCGGACACAGCGTTCCGCGATTAATGGGATGATCGGGATCACCTTCTACGTGGACGACCTGCGGGATGGCATTCTTCGCCTTGTCACCCAGCGTGTAGATGATGACGCCGCAGCTCACGGCGCAATACGGGCAGGTGCTCCGCGTTTCCGTCGCGCGCGAAATTTTCAAAGTCTCGGTTTGCGCGTAGGCGGGAGTCAGATCGAATCCCAGAAGAGAGACGCCCGCACCACCGGCGAGCGTGCCTTTGAGGAAGGTCCGGCGGGAGAGTTCCATTCTTGCCTCCGACGGTGAACCTGCTTACTGGTTGTCGGCCGCCAACGCTACCGCGCGACCGGGCCTAGCGCCCCAAAAATTTCTAAGACTATAGCGCCGCCGCACGCCACAGTCAATCCCCGGAAAGCGGTACGCCACGACACCTTAATTTTATAGGCTACGCGGTTGCTCGCAGCCAAGCCGAAGCCGCATAATCGGCCAGTGACCGAGACCGTCTGGCAACAGCGCATAAGGCGCGCCGAAAATCTAGCCGTTCAACACATTTTCGCAAAGCAGATCCTGGCTTTTTACGTTCAGATGGCGCGATTCCAGCACGATCTCCACCGCCGCCTGGAACTGGCTTCAACCAGCAAGGCTCAAGTGTCCGCATCCAGCCCACCGGAATTGCCAGAGCTTCTGGCTAGCTTTCCGAAGTTCCTCGCGCTCGTGGAAAATCAAGCCCCGGAACGTCTGGCCGAGATCGCGCACAAGCTCATCCGCGCGTCCTCCAGTTCCTGGAGTGACCTGCTGAACAAAGCTTGGTCCATTCCGGATCAGCCCTCGGAGCCCGGGGAATTCATCGCGCTCGCCTTTCTACAGCCCTACGCGGAATTCATCCGTTCCCGCGTTCCACTTCGACTCGAGGGCTATACGCACTCGCTCTGCCCGTTCTGCAGCCGTAAACCAGGGCTGGGCGTGCTGCGGCAGATGGGGGACGGAGCCCGCCGCAACCTGCTCTGCGGATTCTGTCTCTGCGAGTGGGAGTTCCATCGCATCGTCTGTCCCGGCTGCGAAGAGAAAGACCATCTCAAGCTGCCGGTCTATACCGCCGAAGAGTTCCCCTATATCCGCGTGGAATGCTGCGATACTTGCCGGACGTATCTGAAGTCCATCGATCTGAGCAAGAACGGCTTGGCCGTCCCTGTCGTCGACGAACTGGCTTCCGTCCCGCTCGATCTCTGGGCAGAAGAGCATGGGTACGCAAAGCTCCATCCCAACCTGCTGGGGATGTGATCTCGAAAGTGATTACTTCTGTAATTCCACGACTAATTTCGCTGTGCCGGGTTTGTAAAGTTCTTGTAAACATACAACCTGTGCCGCCTGTAACTTGATCACAGTGCAAGAAAGCCGTATAAGCTTAAGGAAACAATCAACAACTCAACCTGAATTGCAGACGGAGTAATCAATGCGATCCTGGAAGTTTCTTCTGCCGCTTCTAGCCACATCCCTGTGCTTCGGCGCCCAACCCGACCGAATCACCGGAGCGATCAATTCCGGCCAGGCGGTGGCGCTCTCGAAAAGCCTGCATCCAAAGGCAAAGCCAGAATACGATCAGGGCGTCGTAGATCCGTCTCTGATGTTGAGCTATATCACCATGTTGATGGCGCCCTCGCCCACTCAGCAGAAGGCTCTGGATCAGCTTCTCGCCCAGCAGCAGAATCCCAAATCTCCCAACTACCACAAGTGGCTCACGCCGCAGCAGTTCGCCGATCAGTTCGGCCTCAGTCAGAACGATCTGAACGAAGTTAGCGCGTGGCTCAAGTCGGAGGGATTCCAGATCATCAGCGTGGGAGGCGGACATAATTCCATCGCATTCAGCGGCACAGCCGCTCAGGTGCAGCATGCCTTTAACAGCGAGCTCCATCGCTACAATGTTAACGGGGAAGAACACATCGCCAACTCCACGCCGCTCATGATCCCCAGCGCGCTCAGCGGGATAGTCAGAACCGTGATGGGCGTGCATAACTTTGGTCCGCACCCCGCCAATCGAATTCGCGGACAGGGCGGCGTGCGCAATCCCCGTCCTGACTATTACTTCTCGGGTTTCAAGGCAAATTACCTGGCTCCCGGCGACGTGGCCACAATTTACGATATCAATCCGCTCTACACGGCTTCCACGCCAATTGATGGAGCTTTGCAAAAGCTGGCCATCATCGGGCAAACGGACGTTTATCTTGCTGACCTCAACGATTTCCGCTCGGGTTTTGGGCTCAATCCGATTACCGGCTGTACCGTCAATACGACGACCGGAATCATTACGGCCTGCAATTCCACCTATTTCCAGTACATCCTCCCGCCCGGTACCACCGATCCTGGCACAACCTACAACTGCAACGACTTAGGCGAGGCGGACCTCGACATCGAGTGGTCCGGAGCGATTGCACGGAACGCGAAAATCGTATTTGTAAACTCCCCTCTCACTTACGACTCGAATTGCAACGTGCTCGGCGGCGGCGGCGTCAATGCCGCCCTGATCGCGGCCGTCGATCCTCCGAGCGGACCGGTAGCCGCTCCTGTCGTCAGCATGAGCTACGGGATTTGCGAGTTGGAGGCCGATGACCTCGAAACCCAATTGCAGCAGGGCAACGTCGAAGGCGTTACCATTTTGAACTCATCCGACGATATAGGTTCCGCGGGTTGCGACTTTAGTCCTCCGAACGGCGCGCCGCCGTTCAGCGCAGCGGTGGGCGGGCTGGCTGTGAGCTATCCGGCCAGCAGCCCGGAGGTCACGGGAGTCGGCGGCACCGAGATCTCCCTCGCTAACGATGCAACTGCCCCCAACGCGTTCTGGGGTACCAGCAACGGTACCAATGATGGTTCTGCACTAAGCTACATTCCTGAAATTCCCTGGAACGACGACGAAGAGCTCGCCCAGCTTTGCCAGGGCGATAGCACAAATTCATTTTGTACGCAGGGTGGCAGCCCAGCCGTGACCGGCTGGGTTCCGCTTACTTCCACCGCGACCGCGCAGCAGGTGCAGGAAGATATCTGGATTTCCGCCGGCGGTGGCGGCGCGAGCAACTGCTGGAATCACCCCGGCGGTATTTGTCTGGGGGCCGGTCCGCCCAGTGGTGGCTTCGCGCAGCCCACATATCAACAAAAGTTGGTGGTTCCTAGCGCCCCGGCCGGCGTCCGCTATGTTCCCGATGTCTCCATAATGGCTTCGCCCAACTTTCCCGGTTACATCCTCTGCACGCCGGTAAACGCGCCGAAGACTGCTACCAGCACTTGCGCCAGCGGAATCGCGAGCGCCGTGGACGCCTCGTCCATCATCGGAGGCACCTCTGTTTCTTCTCCGGTTTTTGCCGGTATCGTAACGCTGATGAATCAGTATCTCGCCGCCAGCGGTGGCCTCGGCAACATCAATTCGAAGCTTTACTACGTCGCCGCTGCGAACTTCTACCCCGCATTCCACCATGTGACTACCGGGGATAACAACGTCTATTGCCAGGCAGGAGATCCCGTGGGCTTCCCCGGCAACGTGGTTTGTCCCGCTTCCGGCATTATGGGCTTCAGCGCGGAGAATTCAGACCCGGCCACCGGCTATAACCTGGTGAACGGTCTGGGATCGGTGGACGTGAACCAGTTGGCCCTTGCCTGGGCGGCCTCCACTGCCACTACTTCTACATCGCTTTCGTCGTCTGCAACTACGAGTGTCGGTGGGCTCGGCGTCACTCTCACTGCGAACGTCACGCCCACGACCGCACTCGGTTATGTGAACTATTACGTGAGCGGGTCAAACGCGCCGATCGGCACGGCAGCCGTGTCCGGAGGAGCCGCTGCCCTGCTTACGACGGCCTTACCCAATGGCACCGACAACGTGACCGCTTCATACTTTGGGAACAACGGGGGCTCGACCTCGAACTCCGTCACAGTCACCGTGACGCCAGCCGATTTCAGCATGTCAGCCACAACAGCATTGACGCCGGCTTCCATCCCTGCGGGTCAGTCCGCGACCGCCGTCCTGACGATCACCCCTGTCACCGGCGCTGGCACAATAACCTTCACGCCCAGCAACTGCTCCAGTCTTCCTGCAGGTGCAACCTGCAGCTTCAGTCCCGCAATGGTGGCGTTCGGAGGGGTTTCGCCCACCGGTACCACTACGCTGACCATCAGCACCACCGCAAACATGACCGTTCCCACTGGCGCACAAACCATCACGGTTACAGGAACGGAAAGCGGCACCGGGGGCCATTCTCACACCGCCTCCGTCACTCTCACAATAACTGCAACTAACGAGACCTTTAGCGTCGCGCCCACGAATGGAACTGCCACCTATTCGATATCCGCCGGAGCAACTGCTGCGGTTCAGCTGTCGGTCACAGGCACAAACGGCTTCGTCAACAGCAGCAGCAACACTACCGTCTTGCCGGTGACTTACACTTGCCTGCAAAGCAGTATTCCGTCGGAGGCGAGTTGCGCTTTCAGCCCGAGCGGCGGGAATGCTGTCAGCGGAACTTCTCTCACACTCAACATCCTGACTACAGCACCGACGGCCCAACTGCATCCGCCACTAGGACGCGGTAGCCGCATTTTCTATGCTCTATTGCTGCCCGGCCTCTTCGGAATTGTGTTCGGAGCGAGATCGCGCAACCGGGGTGCTCGGCTGCTTGGCCTGATCGTGGTTCTCGGCTTCTCCACACTGGGGTTGGGCTCCTGCGGCAGCAGCAACGGCAGCAGTGGCGGCCAGAAAAATCCGGGAACGCCGGCGGGGAGCTATACCATAGTCGTGAACGCTACTACGGCAGGCCCGACCGCGCTCGCAGCCACTCCACTTAAGATCACACTCACCGTCACGAACTGATCTGGGGTACGGCGAAAGGCGCTCCGCATTTGCGGGGCGCTTTTTCGCTTAGAGCGAGAGCGCATTAGATTCGTCTCACGCGTGTATAACGTGCCATTGCTCCGACGCTGGAGTTTTCCCTCCCTAAGCCGATGATTGGTTTGTGTCGAACTCCTCTGCCGCGTCCGCGCGCGATGATCCCCAGGGCATCAAGCTGCGTTACGTGGCCCGACAGCCTATCTTTGACCGCGAGGAAAAGGTATTCGGTTACGAACTTCTCTTTCGCGATGACATGGAGAACGCCTTTCACGGCGGCGATCCCGACGTCGCCTCGCGCTCTACCCTCGATAGCTCGCTCCTGGTGGGCCTGGATGTGCTTTGCGACGGCCGCCGCGCTTTTCTGAACTGCACTCGCAACACTTTGATTGGCGGCCTGGTTACGTTGCTTCCCTCGCACTCCACCGTGGTGGAAATTCTCGAAACCGTTCCCGTCGATGCCGAGGTAATCAATGCATGCCAGCGCCTGAAGGAAGCCGGATACCTGATTGCTCTCGACGATTTCGTCAGCGATGATCCCCGCGAGCCGCTGGCCGAGATAGCCGACATCCTCAAAGTGGACCTGAAACTTACCACGCTCGAGCAGCGCGCCGCGTTGGTAAAAAAGCATGGCCCCTGGCGCTGCCGCATGCTGGCGGAGAAAGTCGAGAACCACTCCGAGTTTGTTGCCGCCCGCGATCAAGGCTTCGTCTATTTCCAGGGCTACTTCCTGCGTCGCCCGGAAATGATGACCACGCACGACGTGCCCGCCAACCGGATCAATTACATGAGAATGCTGCAGGCCGTCTCCCGACCCGAGCTGGACGTGCCCGAAATCGATAATCTGATCAAGACCGAAGCCTCCATCTGTTACCGGTTGCTGCGCTATATGAACTCGGCCCGGTTTGGATTCAGGAATGAAATCCATTCCGTGCGCCATGCCCTTGCCATTCTCGGCGATCGCGAGGTGCGTCGCTGGGTGCGCCTGATCGCAGCTGTCGGTGCCTGTCAGGATAAAACGAGCGACCTCGTGCTCTGCGCTTTGGTTCGCGCCCGCTTTGGGGAATTGCTGGCTCCGCTGGTGCGGCACGGCGATTCCGATCTCTTCCTGCTCGGGCTGCTCTCCATGCTCGACGTCATGCTGGAAATGCCCATGTCCGAAATACTGGGAAAAATTCCGCTGGATTCCGAAACCAAGGCAGTACTGCGAGGCGAGTCCAGTTTGCTGCGACCCATCTACCAGTTGATGCTGGCCCACGAGAGCGGCGAGTGGGAAGCGGCTCACGCTATCTGCGAGAGCCTCCAGATTAGCTCCGACGCGGTTGCCGGCTTCTATTGGCAGTCCCAGCAGTGGGCCCGCGAAGTCTCCAGCGGAGCGTGACGGTGGTGTGCAGACCGCGTGCCCGGAGCCCGCAGTCCAGCAGTCATGTCCTGATGTGCAAAACCTATCCCTTTTGCCACTTGCGTGCCTGCAGCCGGACGAGTACCATTAGCTTGTTCTCATTGGCCTCGTTCCCGCGTAGGCCTTCCGCGCCCCAGGCCGTTCCCGGCGGCGCGACAGATCCGACAACGGATAACCGACACGCAAACGTTTATATTTATATTTTGTTGCCAATACGAGTTTGCTTCATCTGATAACGGTTAATAACGATTTTGTTTAGGAATTTGCACCAGCTCAACTCGCCATTCCGCATGTAGATCGTCTCTCCCGCGTGGAACGTGCGGCGTGAAGGGCGTCCTTAAGCCAATGAAATGAGCTGGCGTGAAAAGTTGCCGGCACGCCAACATTGCCAGAGCCTGCCGCAACCAATGGGAAGCCTGAGATTGTAAAACCTGAACTTGGGGAATCTTAAACAGTAAAACTTTGCAACGCTCCACCGGGTCCAGGACCTGGCAGAAGCAGCTTTGAGAGGACTATGAACGCAGGACCAGGAAGGCCCTCCGGTGGCGGAGGCAGAAACCGACGACGCCGCGGACGACGGCCCAACAATGCACGCGGAGCTCGCCCCGCCGGCCCCAGCCAGGCTCGCCACAATCAGGACGGCATCTATACCGCTCCCATGGATCACAGCTATCGCGCCGCATTGGCCGGCAACGGCAACAATGGCCAGAACGGTCGCCGCGGACCTCGTCCCGGCTTTGCTGCGCCCTTCGCGCCTGCCGATCCCGAACCGCTGCCAGCATTGCGCGAAGATTCGAACTCGCGCATTTTCGCCTTCGTGGACGATCTGTTCTTTGCGGCCAAGATCCAGGAAACCGCGCGCAAGCTCAATGTGAAGGTCGAGTTCGCCAAGAACGACAAAGACCTGGCCGAGCGCATGCTGCAGAATGGTGAAGAAAAGCCGTCGCT
This sequence comes from uncultured Acidobacteriaceae bacterium, assembly GCA_963773675.1. GTDB lineage: Bacteria > Acidobacteriota > Terriglobia > Terriglobales > Acidobacteriaceae > Sulfotelmatobacter. The sequence goes on along the minus strand of CAVZCG010000019.1, from coordinate 58,756 downwards.
GATCATCTTCGATCTCAACAATGCCAACGCCAAGCCTCTCACGCTTATTCCCAAACTGAAGTCGAAGCTGAAGAAGGGAACCTCCATCATCGGATTCCTTTCGCATGTGCAGGGTGACCTGAAACAGAAGGCGCACGAAGTGGGATGCGATATGGTGTTGCCTCGCTCGGCATTCTCGCAGAACCTGCCGCAGTTGTTGCGCCGGCATGGAGCCCCGGAAGACGAGAATCCGACAGTACAGTAACAGGCGGAGTTGCCTATCCCGGAGGCCAGCTCAACGCTCGTCCACCCAGCAAATGCACGTGGAGATGAAACACCGACTGTCCCGCGCCTGGCCCCACGTTTAAGACAGTTCGATATCCGTGCTCGATATTCCGCTGGCGCGCGATCTCCGCTGCTACCAGGTGACAGCGGCCAATCAGTTCAGCCTCTTCCGCCTGCGCTTCCTTCAGTCCCGCAAAGTGTTTCTTCGGAATTACCAGGACATGCGTGGGTGCTTGCGGGTTGATGTCTTCGAAAGCAAAGACATGATCGTCTTCATACACCTTCTTGGCGGGAATCTCGCCGCGGAGGATGCGGCAGAATAGGCAGTTGCTGGCTGGATCGGTCGTCACTGGCATACCTCGGCCAAACGATAACATTCGCAGAGCTAATTTGTCAGCGGAGTGAAACGAACCGCGCCGCGTCGAATGAACGCGAATGCGACTCTTGGACGAGCTTAGTCCAGTCTCACGAGGAACACAGCGCCCTCGGGCGTTTTGGTTTCGGAGACAAGTTTCTGGGCGCGCTCGCGATCATCATCGAGCACGTGTACTCGCACCCACCAGTCTCCGATAGGACTGCCAAAGTGCTGTACCTTCGCAGTTCGATAGCGGCGCGTGAGATGCTCTGCAAATTGGCTGGCTGCCCGCTCGTGCGCAAAACTACCAATCTGCACCGCCCACTTTCCTCCGGTTGCGAGCGGCAGCGGAGTTTGCATGACTTCGACTTTCACCTCCGCAACTCCCGGCAGGTAAACATCAAGCTTCCGCGCCGCAGCGAGTGATAAGTCGAGAATGCGTCCCGGGATGAATGGACCTCGGTCCGTGATTCGTACCAGCGCGCTATGCTCCGTCTTGAGATTGGTGACGCGCACGATCGTGCCCAGCGGCAGCGTGCGGTGCGCCGCCGTCATCGCGTGCATGTTATAGACTTCGCCATTCGATCCCACGTGATTGTGATATGGCGGACCGTACCAACTGGCATTGCCGATTTCAGTAGCGAGCGGCACGGCATCGGCCGGAATGGTAGGCTCGGCCAGTTCGTTCTCCGCGGAAGCCGGCAAACGGTCGTTCTTCGCGGCGCCCTCAGGCCGCGAGGTCGATTCCGTAGTCGAAGGCTCCGGCAACGGTGGCGGTGGAACATTCGAGCGAGCTTGCTTGGGATGGCTACAGCCGCTGCCCAGGAAGCAGAGCGTAAGCAGCAGGACCAAAATCACAGCGCGCGGCAAAAGCCGGCCGTGCCATCGCTGCCTGCGAGAATTTCTGGTTAAGTTCAAGAAGGCTACTTCGGAGGATGCGGGTGTTTCTCCATGTAGTCGGCAAATTCGGAAAGCTTCTCCGAGGCCACGCGCAGCGCCTTTGTCGAGTGCTGCCGCACGGCAGGGACGACCTCGTCGTTCAAATACTTGATGAACTCCGGAATCTCTTTCTCGATCTTCTCGGCGGCCTCGGCCACGGTCTTGCTGACGCGCGCCGATGCGTCTTCCACCTTGCGGTTGAAGTCGTTCATAATGCTCCTCGCTGCTGCTGGGCGTGAAACACTTCACGCGAATGTTGCGGATGCCAGGCTCCGCTATTATTTCCTGCCCTGAGGGTCGGGTCAATGGCGGGGCATACTGCACGTCAACGGGTTGAGGCATCCTTCGATCCATTAGAATCGCAGTCCAGAGTTAGATGAAGACAGCAGCCACGAATTCACAAGTGAAGACAGGGGTGCGAAATGAGACGATAAAATTTCGCCGGCGGTTGCTTGCGTGGTATGAGCAGCACCGGCGCGATCTCCCCTGGCGCACCAATCGCGATCCCTATCGTGTGTGGCTCTCCGAAATTATGCTGCAGCAGACGCGCGTGGCAGCGGTGATCGAGCATTACCACGAATTCCTGCGACGGTTCCCGACGGTGGAGAAGCTGGCGGCGGCGCGCGAGGCCAGCGTTCTGGCCGCTTGGAGCGGACTAGGGTATTACCGCCGCGCGCGCATGATGCATGCGGCGGCCAAACTGATCGCGCACGAGCATGGTGGGAAGTTTCCGGCAAGCGAAAAAGAACTGCGGGAGCTGCCCGGCGTTGGCCGCTACACCGCGGCCGCGATTGCCAGCATCGCCTTTGGCGAACCCGTCGCCGTAGTCGATGGCAATGTCGAGCGCGTCCTGCAGCGCGTGTCCGGCAAGCGGCTGGTGGGCGAAGAAGTGTGGGAAACTGCGAATCATATGCTGGACGCAAAGCGGCCTGGCGACTTCAATCAAGCGATGATGGAGTTGGGCGCCGTGGTGTGCACGCCGCGTGCTCCGGGCTGTTTGACGTGTCCGGTGATCGAACTCTGCGCCACGCGCGGGGAGCTGGCGATGAATACTAAACCGTCGTCGCAGAAGAAACGCGAGATACATTATTCGATGCTGGTCCGCGATAGCGAAATTTTTCTGGCCCAACGTTCCCGCGGTGCATCGCTGATGCCTGGCATGTGGGAGTTGCCGGAGCGACAAGAAAAGAACGGATCCGCGAGTCCAGCGTTTACCCTGCGGCACTCGATCACTGTGACCGATTACACTGTGCAGGTGTGGCGCGACACTTCACCCTGCGTCGAAGGAAAGTGGATTCCGGCCAATCGCCTAAAGCAAGTTGCGCTGACCGGACTGGCACGAAAGATTTTGCGCAAGGCGGCAATTCTCTGAAAACAATCGCCCGCGCTGTTAGCATGGGCCTATGGGCAAGATGCGGATGTCTGCGGAGGAAATTGCCAACAGCCTCACCCACGGCCTCGGCCTGGCGCTGAGTCTCGCCGGACTCGTGGTGCTCATCGTGGTTGCCACACTGCACGGTGGCGTCCTCAGCATTGTGAGTTGCAGTGTCTATGGTGCCACCCTGGTTTGCCTGTACGCCGCATCGACGGTCTACCATTCTGTCTGGTCGCCGCGCTGGAAGCGGGTTTTGAAGATCGTCGACCACAGTTGCATCTACCTGCTCATCGCCGGCACCTACACACCGTTCGCGCTGGTCGCCTTGCGCGGAAGTTGGGGATGGACTCTGTTCAGCGTGGTGTGGGCCCTGGCGTTCGGCGGAATCATCTTCAAGCTCTGGTTCGTGGACCGTTATCCCATCGCTTCGACCATTTTTTATCTTTTGATGGGATGGTCGGTCGTGATCGCGCTAAAGCCGTTGCTCCACGTGGTGCCAACGCCGGCGCTCTTGTGGATGCTGGCGGGCGGCGTCGCCTATAGCGCGGGAGTAATCTTCTTCGCCATGCCGCGTGTACGCTATAGTCACGCCGTCTGGCATGGATTCGTGTTGGCCGGAAGCGTCTTCCACTATGTCGCGATTCTTCACTACGTCGCCCCGGCGCGAGTTTGACGGGAATTGTTTGCCGGCTTGTAACCTCAGGCCTAACATTGCTTTGACATGAACAGGCGCCGGTTGTCCTCAACGCTGTTTTACGCCGCTGTATGTTTCCTCGCCGCTGTCGCGGTTGCCCAATCTCAGGACACGACCGGCGCGCCAAAAGCTGGGGTCGAGTTAACCAAGCTGTCTCCGCCGATCTATCCTCCGCTGGCGCGACAGGCACGGATTATGGGCGACGTGAAAATACAAGTCGGAGTTCGGCAGGACGGAAACGTTGCATGGGCGGAGGTGATCAGCGGCCATGCCATGCTGAAGCAAGCGGCTCTAGACAGCGCCCAGAAGTCGACATTCGAATGCCGCGGATGTGGCGAGACGGCGACCTCGTATCCGATGACGTATACATTCGGGTTCTATGATGACGGGGGCTGCGGCCGGACGGAGCGGGTACCGGTGCGTTCCTCTCGATGTCTCTACCTGTGGAAGTGCGGCCACCAATGGCACTGGCACTGGCAGGATTATCGCGCGCCCGAGGTATCACAGTCGCGAGGCCACATCACGATTCTTGCATCTTCAGCGTGTGTCCAAACCGAAACTGAAACAGCTCACTAAAAGGGCAATCCCTTATCTGCCCCCGGAGCGGGCCTTGCTTGCCCGCCGGTAACTGCTTCTCTCGTCCCGCATCATCTAGAATAGGGCAGGCAGAGCAGAGCGAAGACTCGTGCTATGCGGGACGTTTGGACAGAAAACCGGAGGACCACTAATGGCGGCATTACCTGTGGGCACGAAGGCGCCCGACTTTGAGCTGAGAGCAATGGACGGCAAGCGCTTCGTGTTGCGCGACGAACTGGCACAAGGGCCGCTGGTGTTGGCATTTTTCAAGGTTTCATGCCCTACCTGCCAGTACGCGTTTCCGTTTCTCGAACGGCTAGAGCGGGCGTACGGGCACAAGGGCGTAAGGATTATCGGCGTTTCGCAGAATGACCCCAAAGAGACGGCAGCATTCACCAAGGAATTTGGCGTCACCTTCCCGATACTGCTCGATGACACCCACAAGTACCCCGTGTCGAACGCCTATGGCCTGACCAACGTGCCCACCATCTTCTGGATCGCGGTGGATGGCGAGATCGAACTTTCCAGCGTCGGCTGGCTAAAGGCCGACTTCTCTGAGATCAATCGCAATATGGCCGAGTTTGGGAAGAGCGCGCCAGCTACGCTATTCCAGCCGGGAGAAGATGTCCGCGACTTTCGTGCGGGCTGAGGCTCGAAGAACTGATCCCGCGGTCGCGGGATGTCCAACCAACAGAAACTGCAGCGCCAAACGGGGAAGCCGCCGCCACAGGTACAACTCCGCGGTTGGTCCGAAGGCCCTGCTATCCAATTGACCTGCCGTGCAGGCAACCCCGGCCACTTCCTTACAACCAAACCGTTCCTCTCCGTTACAATTCACTCAGACCTAAAAATAAGCGAGATTCCTGCGTCGATACGCCACTTCGCCGGGGGAGAAGACTGATTTATGCAAGCAATCGTTAGGAGAACTGTTCTTGCCGCTGTGATCGCGACAGTGAGCCTGATGGTCTGGGCGGAAGGAGCCGCTCCACCGGATCCAGCGCCAATGGGGGCCAAACGCGAGGCGGTTTCGGTGCGCTTGCCCTCGGCTGCTTTCGCCGCCATGGAGACGATCAGTCCCGACCACATTCGCTGGCATGTACGTTTTCTCGCACATGATCTTCTCGAGGGCCGCGGCACCGGGCAGCGCGGCGGCGATATCGCCGCCGAATATATTGCCACACAGTTCGCCGAATATGGATTAAAGCCTGCCGGAGATAACGGATCCTATCTGCAGAAGGTCCCCCTCGTGGGGATTACCACACTTCCCGAGACGCAGTTCTCTCTGTTGCCGAAACAAGGCGCGGCTATGAATCTTAAGCCGCTTGACGAATACGTTGCCTACGATCAAACACAGCAATCGCAATCCGATGTAGACGCTGACATTGTTTTTGTCGGTTACGGCATTGAAGCTCCGGAATACAACTGGGACGATTACAAAGGTGCAGACGTGCGCGGCAAAGTGCTGCTCATGCTGGTCAACGAACCGCCGTCCGACGATCCCAGATTCTTCAAGGGCAAGGCACTCACCTATTACGGACGTTGGACCTACAAATACGAAGAAGCAGCGCGCAAAGGCGCGGTTGGCGTGATGCTCATTCACCGGGAAGATATGGCAAGTTATCCGTGGGAGGTCGTGCGGAACTCGAACTCGGGTGAGAAGTCAGCTCTGAAGCTGGAGGGACCGACGCTGAAAGTCGCATCCTGGGTGCAGTTGGATGTGGCGAAAAAATTGGCTGCCGGTTCCGGCATGGATCTCGACAAGATGATGGCCGATGCGCGTACGCGCGAGTTTCGTCCTGTGAACCTGGGCGCGAAGTTGAAGGCGCACATGGTAAGCAAAATACGAAATTTTGAGTCGAACAACGTGGTGGCAATTCTCCCCGGCTCTAACCGCAATCTCAAAGACGAGGCGATAATCTATACCGCGCACTATGATCACTTCGGCATTCGTCCGGACATGCCGGGGAACAATATTTTCCACGGCGCGGCCGATAACGCCACCGGCTGCGGCATTCTCATCGAACTGGCGCGGGCCTTCAGCGTCGCCAAGGAACGTCCCGCGCGGTCGATCATTTTCGCATCGGTTACGGCGGAAGAGCAGGGCCTGCTGGGCTCGGAATATCTGGGCAAGCATCCGCCGATCCCCGCCGGCAAGATCGCACTGGATTTGAATTACGACGACGTGCAGCCGCGGGGAGCGCCGGAAGAAGTTGAAGTCTCCGGAGCGGAACGAACGACGTTTTATCCCTGGGTGCAGGCGATGGCCAAAGAATTCCGGCTGGCGATCCGCCCCGATGCGCGCCCCGAGGCCGGACACTTCTACCGCTCCGACCATTTCAGTCTGGCCCGCGTGGGGATTCCATCGTTCTCGATCAACGAAGGCATGAAGTTCAAAGGTCACGACGAGGCCTGGGGTCTGGCGCAGGACAAGGAATACACGCAGAAGCGTTATCACCAGCCCAGTGATGAGTACCGTCCCGAGATGGATTTCACCGGGGATTCGGCGATGGCACGCTTCGGCTTCGCGCTAGGCTGGGAGGCCGCAAGCTTCTCGCATCTCATCGGCTGGCAGAAGGGTGATGAGTTCGAGGCGGCGCGAATCAAGAGCCAGTAGCAATATCGACTAGCGAAAAATCTCGAAGTTTTCGACTCCTGCCAACGCGCCGTCCACCGTTCAATCCCGATAACCTCGGTAACTTTAGCCGACGTGCCAGCCATGCTAGCCTCCATATGTACATGTGTAATCAGTAAGTTCCAACAATTCTAAGAAATTCACGGATGCCTCGATTTCCCATCTTCCGCCTCGGCAAAGAGCCAGAAAAACTGGCCCTGCCGAAGATGGTTGCTGCGACCCCGGCAATCGCGCTCGAAGGATTGGCCGTCGGCGTTGACAACCTGCGGCATGACGTTGCCCTCAGTCCCCGATTCGTAGAAGCAGCCCGGGCCCAGATCATGCGCCAGATTGTGCGCCACGGTGAGTTGGAGGGCTTACTGGCGGCCGAGGCGCCTCAGCGCAGCCAGGCACCGTCGTGGATGCGAAACGCCGCCTCCGGACCGACTCGCGCTGCCGCACGCGCCGGAGCCGACCCCTCCGACTGGAAGCCGCTGCTAGCGGAACTGCATCTCGCGGCACTGAATCGCGCCAAGAAAGAAGAAAAAATCTCCATCGACCTCCTCGCGCGCCTGGCGATCACCAAGTTTCTGCGCACGGAGATGTCCCAGCAGTTCGCGCAGGTGCTAGAACGCTGCCGGCTTCTGCTCAAGAGCTACGAGGGCATCCGGCAGGGCAAAGCGGTCGAATATCGCGAGCGTGTCGCCGCTTTCCAGGTACGCAAGAAGATCATCCTCCGAAAAACTGGGCAGGAACTGTTCGAGACTCTACGCGCCATCGAGAAAGAAACCCTGGCCCGCACCCGGCGTTCCTTTTTTGGAGAGCCGAAGGCCACGGAACCTGGGTGTGCGGCCCTCAGCAGCCACGGCCTGTTCATCAACCGCCTGGCGTTCTCCGAAGATGGCCGCGACGACTATCTTTGCGCCGAGCATTACGTCATGCTGGGCAACTGGGATCGCGACCCCGACCGTTACCCTCGTCTGCAAGATCTCGTGTGGGGATTCATGCGTTCGCTCTACGGCGAGGAAACAACCACCGAGACCATCGATTCATGGCTTTGCGCGCCGGAAAATGCTCGTGCCCTTGTAGGCACGGGAACTCCTGATGAGTCCACAGCGGAAGGGTTGGCCCAACAAGAGCGCTTAACGGCATGGGTTCGCCTGCTAGAAGACGAACAGGTCATGGAATGCGTGATCGCCTCCTACCATGCCGTGCCGTTGCTCAGCGAGTACGCCCCGCGCATCAACCCGCAGCAACTAAAGAATGCTCTGATCTCGCGCCCCGAATGTGACCGCGTCGAGCGCATGATTCAGGAGCACGGAAAACTTTCGCCGGCCAGCCTGTATACGGCGGTGGCCAAGGTTGCCGGTTGCCGGGGTGTGGAGCGCGCCAAAGTCGCGGCCAGATTCCTTCAGGATTTCTCCCACTACCATCGCGATTTGCGGCGGCTGGAAACTCTGAACGCCGCGCTCGACTCGGTCAACGTGGTAGCCACTGAAAAGCTACGCGAGCTTTCGCGCATGAACGGGACACTCTATGAATTCCTCCTGCCGGAGGAGCAACCTCAGCAGCCCGAGGAAGAAAAAGTCCTGCGCCACGTTGTTCTCAAGGCCGACGTGCGCGATTCCACCCGGCTTACGCGCACGCTGATGGAAAAGGGTCTCAACCCCGCTTCTTACTTCAGCCTCAATTTTTATGATCCCGTAAACAAGCTACTTGCAAAATATGGAGCGCAAAAAGTCTTTCTCGAAGGCGATGCCATCATTCTGGCCATCCTCGAGCGCACGGGCGAACCTGAACTCGCCGTCAGCCGTGCCTGCGTGCTGGCCCGCGAGATCATTGAGATCGTGCGTGGCTATAACGAATTGATGCTGCGCTCCGGCATGCCGGAACTCGAGCTGGGCGTGGGCATCACGTTGCAGGAAGCTGCCCCCCTCTATCTGATGGATGGCGAGCGCCAGATCATGATCTCCGAAGCGCTCAACGAGAGCGATCGGCTTTCTTCCTGCAACAAGCGGATCCGCAAGAAGATGGAATCGCAAGCCGGCCCGTTTCACGTCTATGTATTCGAGGCTGCGGATGTAAGCGCAACCTCGGACGGAGAGCCGAAAAATTCGGAAGATTCCATCCTCAGCTATAACCTCGGCGGCATTCGCTTGAACCAGGCCGCCTTCCGCAAGCTGGAGCAGGAAATTTCCTTGGTGCCGCTCACCGTAAAGCTCCCGCCCTCGCTGGCGTCGGATAAAGGCGAGTACAACCTTTCCATCGCAACCGTCCCCGTTGATAAGGACATTTTCCGCAAGATTGTCGTGCGCGAAAGCCGCGTGCCGCGCATCAACCTGGAAGATTTTTCCGTTCGGGGATGGACCGACCGCACCTACTACGAAATCTGCACCGACCCCGCCATCTACGCCGCGCTGGAAAAGAAAAAAGCTGCCAAGGTGTAATCGATTCTGGGCAGCAATACTGCTCGTTGGATGGCGCAACATCGCGATCGCGCTCATTGACTCCGGCCATGGGGTTTTGAGTGCTAACGCCCGAGTTCGACAATTATCTACGGGGCAGCAGCTTTCGAGTGAACAAGAACCCTCCCAGCGTCCCAATCAATGCGCCTATCCCGATTGCTAAGAGGTATGCTGTCATCAATACGACCCCAGCCCACCGCTGTCCCATCCATTGCGCACTCATTCTGGAACCAAAGTAGAGTACGGCCGTCGAGAGAAAAAACGAGACTAGTGTCGCAGTCGTTGAAACGCTAATCACGTAGAAACCTATTCGACGAAACTTCTGAAAACAGAGCAATACGATGCCGGACAGGGCGCACAACATCCAAACGGGAACGATGAAGAAAAATGGCATAGCTGGAGAAGCATTGTGTCACAAATGGTTCTCGACACCCACGGCCATTGGGAATCTCGCTGGCAGGGCATTCGCTCGGGCCACGCCCAGATGCACCAACGCTCCCGCTTGAACCGCAATCTCGCATATTGTTATCACGCTTCAAATGTAACGTTTGGGCGGTGAAACGCACTATCTACACAGAAGGCGTCGTGCGGGGTAGATCCATCGCAGGCATGGGAGACCAGCACGAATCGAAGAGGCGGACATGTTTGCCCGAAAGGTTGCTGTACTCCTAAAGCCGGACTCACTTCCGGCATTCACGAATCTTATGGAGTGCGAAATCCTTCCCTGGCTACGAAAGCAGGAGGGGTTCCTGGATTTAGTTACCCTGGCTGTGACGGATAGCAGGGAAGTCGCGACCATCACCTTCTGGGATCACCAGGCGAATGCTGAGGCGTGCATTACGAGCAGCTATCCAGAAGTGGAGGAAATTCTGGGAAGACTCTTGGATGCGGGTCCTTACGTTAAGACGTTTGACGTTGTCAGCTCAACACTTCAAAGAGCTACCCTCGAGCAACAACCTGAACCAGAACGGCTTCTGGAGATTGGTCCGGCACCACTTGGCTACCGCTCAGCCACACTGGCATCTGAAGACGGAAGTTCAGGTAGTTGTCGATAAATCGTCACTACGCTCGTTGAGCTTGGGCAGGCCAATTCTCAATGAGTGTAACCCCTGTTAACAACATCTATACGGGACCACTGCTGCGGAGGTGAGTCACGGCGGGGTAAAGCTTATGGTCTGTAGAGGATGTGAGGCAACAGCTTAACCGCCCAAATCACAGCGAGAAGAATCGCAGACGCAACCACCCAGACCTTCAACACCTGCTCCCAATCGAGAGGAAGCCTTTCCAGAACCGTGGCTCGTCTCGAGAAAAATGACCGTTTTCTCTCCACAATAAATGTCCCAGTCGGTATTAGCGGTAGCCACAACAATACAACGAACACAGTCGTCTTAAACCGCTCCTTGCCCGTTTCTGGACTGTAGACGCATCCAGCTTTTCCAAACCGATCACGACCAACGCCAAAGGGATGAAGAACGAACAAATTTCCGGGATTTTTCTTTTGCTCCTTTTTGCGTTGCTCTTCTTGTTCAATAAAAGCTTGTAGTTGTTCACCCTTGTCAATCCGTCGTCGGGCGAGCTCGTCATTCAGAGCAGCACCGGCTTCGGGGGTCAGTTGCTCCGAATCAAGCACCAATCGCAACAGCTCGTCGTCCGTCTTGCTTTGGTATTCTTCCGCGAAATCCTGGATTTCCACGCGACGATATTAGCTCCCCTTGGTCACACAAGCAACATGGTTGGCGGCAGTTGTCGATAAATCGCCACTACGCCCACCCACCCGGAGCCGATCAATTCCCGGCTTCCGCTCAGCTCTTTTTAGAAGTTGCTTTCATCGCTGGTTCGCCGAATGCAACACACTGTGCGATGAATGCGAGCAGCCAGATGTACCACGGGATGGCATCATGATAATGAAACTGCAGAATGACACATACGACGAAAAGCAGACCCCCCAACATGAGTTCCCTCCTCGGAAGGCGATCGGACAACCCTAATGGCACACCGATCGGCTCGTGCTGTCAGTGAAATGGGTCACATCTCGATGTGCGGCGATGGCCCCGTTTGCGCTCGCGGCGGCTCGGGCGAGAAACGGGGAAAATCACCCTTCCCTGATCACTTCGCGCGGGCTCCGATTGCTCAAGATGACAATAGATTGGAGGGAGCAGCGTTACGGCAGTAGGCCGAAAACGGCTACTCCGTTGGGCGTGCCTACGAAGACTTTGCCGTTCGCGATCATTGGCGTTATGAATTTGTTGCCGGCGCCGAAATGGTCGCGGCCGGCGCTGGCCTGGTTGCTGTTGTAGAGCTCGTTCAGGTTCGTGGCATCGTAGGCATGCAAGACTGCCGGGGTTGTGTTCTGGACGGCCCATACGATGGCGTTGCTCGTGCCATTGGCCGAGATGCTGGGGCTCGCTCCGGGATAACTGAAGCTCGTGGCAGTTTTTGCGGTAGCGCTGGTCAACAGCTTCGCGTTGCTGAAAGTGAAGGCCTCGATGGGGCTTCCATTCGGTCCATAGTAGACCGTGCTGTTGAAATATGCGGGCGCCGCCCATACACCCACGGGCAACACACCGTCGATTTCCTGATAAATGTCCGCATTGTTCGAGCTGAACTTGCCCATGGAGTCGCGATTCACCAGGTAAAGGTTTGTGTCTTTTCCAGCACCGATGGCCAGATGCACAATCTGACCTGAGCTGTTGAGCAGATCGGGCAACACGATCACCCCACCGGAACCGAGGTCGGTGTCGCTGCCGTTTTCCGATGTCTGGTTGTCCATCTCGAAGTAGTCCGCCACGGACAGGCCCTTCGACGAAGTGGAAAGCTTCAAGAATGCATTGCCGTAGTCACCCTCGCTGGGAAACCCGCTGGGATTCAATGTGGAGTCGAAGGTGCCGTTGGCGTCGAGAAGATAGATGTTGCCCGAAGGGTCGGCGGCTAGCCCTGCTCCAGACATCCAGATGGCTCCTTCGTTACCATTTGGCGTCACATTCAGCACGCTCACCTGGGCCAGGGTGGACTCACTGTAACCCATAATCCATCCGGTATAAGGGCGGATATCGTAATGCGACGACCAGCCCATATAGATGACTCCATTCAGCAACAGCAGCGAAGCGCGCTCGCGGTACTGCGAAGGATCGAAGACCACACTTGTGCCGTTGCTGTTGTCGCCGGTTCCCGGATAGGTCGCCTGAATATCGACAGGTCCGCCGAACAGTTCTGTTCCCAGCGCGAGATCGAGTGCGTGCACGCGCTGGTAGTAGGTCCTCACACCGTTTTGCGTTAGGGCCGACGAAGCCACCACGTAAACCGCACCATCCGGACCACTGGTGCGGTCAATCACTGGCGTGGCGTTCACCCCGATCCATGGATTTGTTGGGTAGGGTGGATCGGGTGAAGCGGTCTCGCCGGTCTTCAACACGGACGCATGCCAGATTGTCGCGCCCGAGTCCGCGTCGAAGGCATAGACTGAATCACTCTCCGTGGCGGCGATCAACAGATTATGCTTGCCATTACCCGGAACTGTAACATTCGAGGCATAGAGCGGTTCGGCGTCAACCAACCCGTCTACCGGGTAAAATCCGAGTTTGCCGAACTTCGCAGAAGTAACATTGCTGAGGGTCAAGGTGGTTTCTGTGAGGTTCTGTCCGGTACGAGCGACGTCGTTGTGATAGGTCAGTACATCGGTGGCGGCGGGCGCATTCACTGACAGAGTGGCCGCGTTGCTGGTTACCCTTCCTCCGGAGTTGCTGACGACAACGCTGTACTTCGAGCCGTTATCAAAAGTGGACGCTGGCGGTATCGTGTAGCTCGCGAAGGTCGCGCCAACGATCGCCGTGGGTCCCTTCACCCACTGGTAATTCAAACGACCGGAGCCCATCGCCGTTACCGAGAACGTAGCCGTCTGGCCTGCCACGACGCTCTGGTCCGATGGTTGGGTCGCAATTGTGGGAGGTGTTCCTCCTCCGCACGCTGTCAGAATTAAACTAATTAAACCAAATGTAAGAAAACACCACCGGTTGGGTAGTTCTTGCAATCCAGTCCCCCGTGCTTGTTCGCCCCTTTAGCCGCATACACATAAAAAGCGACCCACTATACCAGATGGCTTTTCACTTTGGAAAGAGGGAACCAGGTAATCACCCAGGGACATAATTCTTCCGGCGTCGATCACACCAAGCGCCCTGATTCTGCTGCCCTCCAATACAGTTGGCGTTAGATCCCCACTGTAGCCATTGACCCTTGCAGGGACTTCTGAGTGTAAAGGCCAGTAGCCATCCTTATCAGCGTTCTTTGTGAAAGGATGGGATCAGCGAACGTATTTCCGACCCACGCGAGATCCCACAACCCTGCTGTGACATCCAACCTTGCTCTCGATCAAAAATAAGCCCATCATAGTCGAAGTGAACGAATTGAATTCCCCCAGCCCAACAACGAGCCACTCTTTGACCGATGACGCCCTCGCAACGCATCGCCCCGCTAAGTCCTCTATGCACAATATTTTACGGGCAAGTCTTTGTGGCTCAATATTTTGCCAGCCCTCACTCCGATCGGAAGTTCGGAACTCGTTCAAAACAAGGATTTTGCTGCCGACGTCTGATTTTTTTCTTGACCGGATCCACAGGCGACAGCCGAGAGCGTTGCCCTTAGAAATCCGATTTCATCTTCGTTGGCCGGAAAGGAATCCAGAACGTGGCTTCGACAGCAACAGGTGAGCCATTTTTCATGGCCGGTTGAAACTGCCACTTGGCGATCGCGTCGCTGGCGAACTGGTCCAGGCGATCGTCAATGCTGCGCAGCACGCGCACCGTGCCGACCGTGCCATCGGCGAAGATCACGGCGTGAAGGACGACGGTGCCGCTTACATTCTGCTTCATCAGTTCTAGCGGGTAAGCCGGATCAACTTTGCGCGTGGCCACCGGCGATGAGATGTCGCTTGCTTCGCCAGAGGGATTGGCAGGAGTGGAATCCGCTTTCAGCGCGGCGAAGTGGATGATCCAGCTACCTCCGCCGGAGTTCAAATTCGGCATGTTGAGGCTGAGCGAGTAGACCTTGCGTCCACCAAAGACAGCACGTTCGGCCTCGGAGATTTTGGGGTCACCATCCGTTGGAGTGCGAGAAATTCGCGGTGGGCGCGCATTGGCAATCAGATTGGGATTGACCAGATTGCCGCTCGAACTGGTCGGTGAAGGCTCACCAGCTACGGCAGACGTGGCAGTCGAAGTCTTGCCGACGTAAAGGCCCGTGGGCAACTTACCGGCAGTTTTGTTGCCGGCGCCGCTTCCATTCTCCGCGCCGGTGTTGCCAGCCAAAGTCCCCGCCGTGCCAGATGCTCCGCGATGACCTTCCGGGGTAGCAGCGAAACTGCCGCGGCGATTACCCGCCACGGGCGCAGGCGGCGCGCCCACAGCCGGACGCAGGCTGAGCGCGATCATACCGCCATCCGAACGCGATCCTCCAGTTGCTCCCACTGAAGGTGGCGGAGCGATGACTTGCGCAGAATGTCCGCGCAGAGCTGCCGAGCGCCCGGGCACCGTACGCTGTTCGTCCAACGCGAGCTGCGGAGCCGGCGCAATCACGGTGCTGTGGCCAATATTCAGTTCGCCGGCGCGGAGCCGGGAAGTGTTCTCCAGAGCGGGCGGCGGCGCGATGACTGACGCCTCCGGAGCCTGCAAAGTTTTTTGTGACTGGTTGTCCTGAAAAGTCGGCGGTGGGGCGATCACCGACCGCTCCATCTCCGGCGCAAGCCGTGAAATTTCCGATGCTGGCACCAGAGGAGCAGGTGCAATCGGCAGCCGCGGCGTGTTCGACCACGCCACGGTATTGGGCAAGGGCACGTCATGCTGCAAGCGGATGTTGGGCGCGGTGACGATGGTCTGCGAACGGTTGTCGGCTTCCGGCGGCACGGAAATGATCGGTTGCGCCGACAATTCCGGATCAGCTTTCTGCGCGTGTTCCGACGTCGGCTGGCGCGTGTCCAGCGGAGGCAGATACTCCGACGGCGTGTAGTAGATGACGTCTGCGTGGGTGAACGTGGGTTGCAGCGTTGCATGCGTTTGGAGGGCCAGAAATCGTGCGCCCGCCCAAACTAACATCAACGCGAAAATGTGATATCCGCCTGACTGGAAGAATCGTCCCCACGGAAGACGTCGCTCGACGAAAACATCCGGCCAGAAATCCGCAGGCGAAGACTGGATATCCAGCGGAGTCGTCGTGCGCTCAAACAGGCCGCGAACATTCTGAACAAAAACTCGAGGCCAGGGTTCGGCGGTGATCAACAGGCGCAACTCTGGAGCCGGTGATTCCACCTCTTCCAGCACTTGTCCCGGCGTTGGGCACATCGTTCTATCTTAGATGAATCAGGGTCTGACGGGGGAAGATCGCTCGGAATTTGGCATAGTGGGAAGGGCACGAGGCCGACAGCGCGGCGGGGGTAGTACGATGGATGCAAGCAGGAGATTTCTCATGACCCATACTCGCGCCATTTTCGCGGCCTTAGTTTTCTGCGCGGTCGCAGCGCCCTCGTCGTTGGCGCAGGACTCCAAAGCAGCCGCTCCGGAAAAGGCCCAAACAACTCCAGCGCAGCAAAACTCAAAGGGCCAAGAGTATTCAGGCATGTATAGCTTTCTCAAGGACGGAGAGTTCGTTCAAATCACCGTGGAAGACGAAGGACGGGTTACGGGATTTGTTTCCCGCTACGGCGAAGGAGAAAGCGACAAGGGCGCATTTCTCGATCAATATTTCCGCAGCGCCAAGCTGGAGGGTACTTCGCTGATCTTTACCACCGAAACAGTGCACGCGGTGTGGTTCGAGTTCAAGGGCACCGTGGAACGAGGCGAAGGCAAGAAACCCGGAGACGAGGCCTACTACATTTTAAAGGGAACGCTCACGGACAATACCAGCGATGCGCAAAAGAAGATTACGGCGCATTCGCACGACGTCATATTCAAGATGTTTCCAGCGGAAGCCTCGCCGGTGCCATCCGCAAGAAACTAGTACCGAGTCCCGAGTACCTAGTTGAAGCAGCTTGGATGTCTTATTTTCCTCAGTACTCGGTACCAGCAACTCGGTACCGGAAAGCGCTACTGGCCGGCGCGAGCAGGTGAGATAAGCAGACGCCCAGGTGCTTTCTTCTTGGTGCTGTCTGTTTTTTCCTGCGCGTAAACCAAATCGAGCCCGCCTTCGGCAGTGGGAGAGGCATCGGCCAAAGCCGCAGCCAGGGCGCGGAACGAGCGACTGACTTCCTGACTCTCCTGCAGCACCACCGGAGTGCCGTGATCAATGGCGGGTGAGATCGCCTGATACGCGTTGGGAATCTTCCACAGCACCTTGCAACGAGTGGAGTGTTCGACGTCTTCGTCGGTAAAGCCCGGAATTTTCTTGTGGCGGTTGAGAACAATGCGCAGCCGGTTTCGGCCTGCGCCTTCCTCCAGGAACGCATGGATCCGGCCCGCGCTCCACAATGACACGACATCCGTTTGCGCGACCATCAGCACGGCATTCGACAGATCCGAGAGCAAGCGCGTAGTGGAATCGAGGCGGCTCGAGGCATCGACGACAACATACCGGTAGTGATTAGCCAGCAGGTCGAAGAGCCGGGCCAATTCCGCCGGAGTGGGTACGGAAGGATAAGGCTGCTGCGGGCCAGCGAGAAGATGCAAGCCGTCTTTGGCCGTGGTCATGAGCCCCTCGAGCAGGGAAGCGTCGAGGCGATGCAGATTCTCCAGAGCGTCCGGCACTCCGAAGCTAGGACGCAAATTTAGATGAAGTTGAGCATTACCGACGGGCGCAAAATCCACCAGAACCACATCGCCGTAAGCCTGCTGTAGCGCCACCGCGGTATTAACCGCAGCTGTGGTGGCTCCTGCGCCGCCCTTGGCACTGAGAAATGTGAAGATGCGGGCCCTGCCAGCGCCGCCGCGCGTACGTGTGCGATTGGAACTGAAACGCGTCAGAGCTTCGAGAAGGGCTTCGGCTCCAGCGCCGTCGTCCAGATATTCGCCCGCCCCGGCGCGCATGCTGGCCACAATCGTTGTGGGCTGCTTCATGCTGCCGTTCGCAAAAATTGCGAGCTGCAGGGTATTGGCTTGCAGAAGCTCAATCGCACGGATGGCGGGTTGAGGGTTCTCCGCGGAGATATCTACGACCACGACCTCGACGCGTAAATCCTGAATCTGGCGGAGGATGGGGTCCGTCGGTCCGGCAGGAAAGCCGACGTTGCTAAACACGGCCCGCCCCAGACTTGTAGACTCCACCCTGCGCTGCAGCTCCGATAAGTGTTCGCGGTCTTCGGTCAGGAGCGCTACGGCGATCCCATGCATGGCGCGGTTCTCGCTGATTTCTCTTGGTGTCTGCATGTTAGAAAGAGAAAGTACTCTCCGCCAAGTGACCTAGGTAACTAGCCGAAAGTGTTTGTCCAAGACTGCGCAGAGATGGAAGGGCAGGGATCCGCAACGCAGAAGAAAACTGACAGGTGCACAGCTGGATTACTGACTCCCTAAACCCAATCCGCACTCGTGCCAGTCATTCTAAGCCAAGCCGAGAGGATTGGAAAGGACTGAAACGTGTGCAAAGAACTAAAGTATTCCTGTAGTCGGGAGCGGAATAGCTGTTTCGCTCTATTTCTTCGCGTGAATCACGGCACAACCTCGTGGGGCGTATCCCGTGGACTGGGCGGGGCTGACGCGGCGCTCCGCTCCGGCTCAACCGGATTGTGGAGAGCCGATATCCGCCGGAAGTCGGCCGAATTGTCTTCCATTTCAGGAAGATATTCATAGTCTTTCAAGCAGACTGCCACGCCGATCTTGGTCTCTGCCGATTTGACTTCGTCCAGTGCGGCTTTCCATTTCTTATCCGAGGGCTTCACGACGCGCAGAACTCGGCCCCGGCAGCGAACACGCATATTTTCACCCAGCGTGATTTCACTTGGCATTCTTAATGTGAGTTGCACTTCCGCCCCTTCGCTCACCGCCATGTCGGTGAACAAAAATGCTCCCCTGGAGCTGAGATCCTGAGTGAATCCGAGGCCTTCGACGGAAGTTGCGACGTCCAGCAACGAGACTGGAAGGTTAAACGCGAAACGTTGTCCAATGCGGCGTTCAACACTAACCGGGGGATTCGTCATGGCTGTGCCTTCCTTAGGAATCGCCGAGAAGAAAGCAAGTGCCACTGTAGCGCAGTCCGGACGCTCTGGGAAGTCAAAAAAGCGCCACCGCTAGGACAATCGAAGTAGTCCAAAGCGGCATCGGGAAAGACTGCAAGAAAACATTGCACTATGCTCCTTAATTCAGTCGATCAAACAACTCGAGACGGTATTCAAGTTATATTTGGTCTAAAGGCTGGCAATCGTCATCCAAAGAAAATCAGTGTCTGAGTCAAGGAACCCAACCGAAACGATCCCCGGAAGCGCGGGCGAGGCGGCTGCCGCGCGAGGCTCGCGGTGGCAAGTCGCCCTGCGAGCCTTGCGTCACCGCAATTTTCAGCTGTTCTTCAGTGGACAACTCATCTCGCTCATCGGTACGTGGATGCAGAGTGTCGCGCAATCATGGCTGGTCTATCGCTTAACGGGTTCAGCCTTGCTGCTGGGATCGGTAGGATTCGCCAGCCAGATTCCTGTGTTTTTGTTCGCGCCGATGGGTGGAATTACGGCTGATCGCTTGAACCGGCGCCACATTGTCATTGGAACTCAAGTGGCGTCGATGCTGCTGGCCTTCGTGCTGGCCGCGCTTACCCTGCTGCACCGGATTCAGGTCTGGCAAATATTTGTGCTGGCGAGTCTGCTGGGTGTGGTGAATGCATTCGACATTCCCGGGCGACAATCGTTTCTTGTGGATATGGTCGGCAAGGACGACCTGATGAACGCCATCGCCCTGAACTCTTCCATGTTCAATGGCGCACGCGTCATCGGTCCGGCAATTGCGGGGATTTTAGTGGCGAAGATCGGCGAAGGCTGGTGCTTTTTTGCCAACGCATTGAGCTACATCGCGGTCATTATCGGACTGCTGCTGATGAGGGTTCACAGCCCGGCCAGGGCATCGATGGCGTCACCACTGGAACACATGATGGAAGGATTCCGTTTTGTGAACCGCACTGCGCCGATTCGGGCACTCCTGATGCTGCTCGGTCTGGTGAGTCTGGTGGGAATGCCATATGTGGTGTTGATGCCGATTTTTGCCGACAAGATTTTGCACGGTGGCGCGCGAGGATTGGGCATCCTCATGGGCGCGACCGGAGTGGGAGCCCTGTTGGGAGCGCTTACGCTCGCGTTCCGCGAAGGGGTGAAGGGTCTGGGCCGTTTGGTAGCGCTGTGCTGTGCAGGCTTTGGATTAAGTCTGGTCGTGTTTTCGCTGTCGCACAGCTTCTGGATTTCTGTGATCCTGCTGTTGCCCGTGGGCTACGCGATGATGTTGCAGATGGCTTGTTCGAACACGCTGATTCAGGTAATGGTGCCGGACGCGTTGCGCGGGCGGGTGATGGCCGTGTATTCCATGATGTTCATGGGAATGGCTCCGATTGGCGCGCTGTTTGGCGGTGCCCTGGCCGACCGCTTAGGAGCCCAGGTTACCGTGGCGATCGGAGGTACGGCGTCGATAGCGGGCGCATGCTGGTTCTGGTGGCAACTTCCGAAGATTCGCGTGGAAGCGCGGCGCTTGATTGTAGCTCAGGCGATTGCTGGCGGTGAGCCGTCAGAGATGACCGCGCAGGCCGTCGAAGATTAAGTTCATCCATTCAAAATTTTCATCTTCCGCATTCCTACCGGCGGGCTCTGCAGCCCACGCGTATATTCCTTGAACAACCGCCGAGAATCGTGATATATCCGCGTACTATCTCTTGGCGCAGTCGTGCCGCCCGTCGGTCCGCCATTTCGATCGGGCGAGTGAGCCACAGACAATCGTTCAACTGGAGGACAAGATGAGTTCATTTCGGAAGATGATGGCATCGGGTCTTTTCATGGCGGTTCTCACTGGGACGATGTTTGCGCAAGGCGGAGCCACGGGCGCCATCGGTGGCGTGGTGCAAGACGCAACGGGCGCCATCATTGCGAACGCTAAGGTCAGCGTAACGAGCGAGGCCACCGGGGAGGTGGTGCGTCAGATAACCACCGATGCGTCCGGCTCATTCGTGGCTACGCTTTTGCCGGTGGGCACTTACACGGTTGAAGTGAAGGTGGCGGGTTTTCCTGACACTAAGTTTGCCGGCATCGTAGTGCGTATCACGGAAACGACGCGCATGACGGCGATCATGAAAGTGGGCGTGGTGTCGGCCGTGGTGGAAGTCCAATCCCAGGTGGAACAGGTGGATACCACGGACGCAACCACTGGTCAATCGCTGGGAGCCCAGACAATTACGGATCTTCCCCTGGCGACGCGAAACTTTCAGCAATTGCTGACACTCTCTGCGGGCGCTTCTTCTGACCTGAATGGCGCCGCGCAGCTCGGCCGCGGCCAGGTTTATATGCACGTTAACGGCGGCAGAGAGGACAATAACAATTACTTGATCGACGGCATCACCGTGGCGGACTATGCCTTCGGCGAATTGACTTACACGCCGCTGCCCAGTCCGGATGCGATCCAGGAATTCAAAGTCAGCACCAGTCTTTACGACGCTACCCAGGGGCGTAACGGAGGCGGCAACATTAATGCCTCCCTCAAGAGCGGAACCAATCACTACCACGGAGATCTGTGGGAATATTTCCGCAATACCGTGCTGGACGCGAACGATTACTTTCTAGGTAAGGTAGTCGTTAAGCAAAATATTTTCGGAGGCGACATCGGCGGCCCGATCGGACCCGGAGCCAAGCTCGGCTTCTTCTATTTCAACCTGCAGGGCACACGCCAGCGCAGCGGCGATTCGCCGGGAACTTACATTAACACCAGCATTCCCTACGTTCCCCTGGTCGACCGGCAATCGGCCAGCGCGATGGCGGCGGATTGCGGAGTGACCACGACCGTCGATCCGGTCGCGTTCAACCTGCTGGCCTTCAAGAGCAATCAGTTCGGAGCCGGAGCGGGAGGATATCTGTTTCCGCTTCCCGCCAATGCGCCGACGAACACACCATGCGGTACCGCTGTGCCCTTTCTCGTCACTCAGCCCGGCAAATTCAGCGACAACCAGTTCACCGCGAACTGGGATCGTGAATTTCGCGCCGGCAAGGATCGCATTTCCGAGCGCTTCTTCTGGTCCAACTCCACTACCTTTCAGCCTTTCGGGGCCGATTCCTACGGCATTCAAACTGGTGGGCAGCCGGGCACGAACAACCTGAACTTCCCGTTGGATATTCCCCTGCACAGCCGCTTCGGCAGCGTCACCGAAACCCACATTTTCACCAATACCCTGATCAACGAATTCCGCTTCGGAGTCAACATTATCAGTGACCGGCTGAACAACCAGCCGCCCGTGACCAATGCGCAGGTTGGCATCAACCTGCCGACGGCCGTCGGCGTAAACGGACAATCAGGCGATCCCAATATCTACCGGCTTCAGTTTGACACCTTCGGTTTTGGCGCCTATCCCACCCAGCTGCAATCCGCACTGTCCGACAACTACACCTGGGTCGACACCGTGAGCTGGACGCACGGACCGCACCAATTGCGCTTCGGCGGGGAGATCGACCGCGTGGCCATGCGCCGCAGCCTGCCGATTGCCGACAATGGGCTAATATTTTTCGTCTCCGGTGCGAGCGGATACGGCTCAGACTTCCAGAGCTTTCTGGCGGGTGCGCCGCTTCTCGGCGAGGGCGGTGGCGGGCTCGGGAATCACGATTACCGAATTCCCGGCTACGCGTGGTTCGCGCAGGATGATTATCGCGCGAGCAAGACGCTCACTCTCAGCCTCGGTTTCCGAAATGAATTTCTGGGCGCGCCGTACGACACGCTGTGCCACACCGGCAACACCGATCCCTCCCTGGCGATATCGACCGGGCAGCCTTATCTCTACCCAAAGTGCATCAGCAAGTTCGGCCTCTCCGGAATCACCGGAACGCTAAATTCCGCCGGTCTCAACAACGAGTACGCGACCGTCTGGGAGCCGCGTATTGGTTTTGCCTACGACGTTGCCGGGCATCACACCACGTCGATTCGCGGAGGCTATGGGATTTACAGCGTCCGCGAAGACCTTGGCGCCGTCGACAACCTCGCCATCGTTCCTCCGACCTATCCTTTTCTCGTAGGGTTCCTGCCCGGAGCACACAGCCTGACGAACTTGTTTGCCTCGAGCGCCGCCTTTCCCAACGGCGTCCCCGCGCTGGGGGCCAATCCAACTCAAACTTATGTGCCCACTGGCGCGATTTTGCAGAGCGTGAACACTACCGCGGGTACCCCCTGCACATTGGCGAATCAATCGCCGGGTGTGGGTACGGCATGCGGCGGGACTTTCAGCGGCAACGTGAACGGCCTGATTCAACTCGCAGTGCCTCTGCACTGGGTGGTGGGAACTACGCAGCAGTGGAATCTCACGATTCAGCGTGAGTTGGGCCGGGACTGGTTTATGGAACTCGGCTATGTCGGTACAAAAGGGAGCCGCTTGCGCTCAACCTATGATCCCGACGAAGCCACGCTGGCCACCGCACCGAATCCTGTTGTCGTTCCCGGGCAAGGCTGCGCCAATATTCAGGCCCAGGGATTTTCCTGCACCATCACCGATACCACCACGGAGAATGCGTCTCTCCGTGCGCCCTACATCGGTATCGCTCCCGGAGACTTCGAGGACTTCGCGCCCAACTCCGATTCGCACTACAGCGCGCTGCAGGCTACCTTGGCCCACCACTTCGGCCATGGGCTTTATTTTCAGAGCGCCTACACCTGGGCGAAATCCATTGATGATGTTTCTACGGCTTCCGTGGCCTTCCTGACCCGGGTGAACGACCAAAACGACGCGCGCGCTTCCCGCGGCCTTTCCGACTTCGACCGGCGGCAGCGCTTCGTGACTAGTGGGGTTTATCAGTTGCCCTTCTTCGCCAACTCGAGTGGCGCAACAAAAACGGCGCTCGGTGGCTGGGAGGCCAGCGGCGTGATCGTGCTGCAAACCGGAGCCCCGATCACGGTTTACGACCCGGCCGGAGGCACGGCTTACGCGCTGGCAAGCACACCATCGTCGACCGCGACCTTCGCTCCGGGCTTTGGCTGTGCCAATGCGCCCAGCCACGGCAGCCCGGAAGCGCGGTTGGCCAACTGGGTGAACCCTGCGGCGTACACACCCGATCCATTGGCCCCAACGCTCTCCAACGGCTCGCCAAGTGACGCGACGGTCTACGGCGACACGCCGCGCAACTGCATCACAGGCCCGCCGCAGAAGAACGTGGATTTCACGCTGGATAAGACGTTCAAGCTCGGCGAACGACAGAACGTGCGATTCCGCGCCGATTTCTTTAACCTGTTCAATCATCCGTCATTCCAGATTCCAGCATTGGCAGCGGTCTCGTCAGCTGGAGGATCGGCGCCGATCACCTCAACCGTGGGAACGCCGCGGCTGATTCAGTTCTCGTTGAAATATGGGTTCTAAGCTCTGATCGCCTGAGTTACTCGTAGGCTTGCGGCGGCAGACCGGTAATGCGGATGCCGCCGTGGCCTTTGTGGCGGATGTTCAAGCCGATAAGCAATGCGGTGATCTGTTCGAGGATTCGCGCGTTCTCCAGTTTGCCGCCATCAAGAGCACGCACGCCGGGAATCTTCGCGGCGAGTGCACGTGTGACTTGAAGCGCGTTCGGATCGTCGCTGCACACGATGACGTCGCACTCGAGCGGCTCCTCTCCGTTGAGCATATCCGCGGACAGATTGTGGAACGCCGCGGCGACGCTGACTCCTTTAGGTACGAGTTCCGCGGCCTGTTGGGCGGCTGATCCTTGCCAGACGCTGAGCGTGCGTGAAGCGCGTCCGCC
This sequence comes from uncultured Acidobacteriaceae bacterium, assembly GCA_963773675.1. Classification (GTDB taxonomy): domain Bacteria; phylum Acidobacteriota; class Terriglobia; order Terriglobales; family Acidobacteriaceae; genus Sulfotelmatobacter. The sequence continues at coordinate 34,614 of CAVZCG010000019.1, read as the reverse complement.
CACCGACGCTGCGAGCGCGACCGTGGCATCGATCAGAATGCTGCCGGGGCGGATCGCCGGCTTGAGTTGTTTAAGGAGCGCGGCCTGGCCTTCAAACGGTACCGTGAGGACAAGGATCTCCGCAGCCGCGCAGGCGGCGGTATTCTCCATCCCGGAAACCTGCGCCTGGCTTCCAGCTTTCTGTTTGATTTTGTCGGCTGCTTCCTGCGCGCGCTGAGCGTCGCGTGATCCGATGAGGATTGTTTCTCCGGCGCGCGCCCACCGCAGGGCAAGACCCATGCCTGCTGGTCCCGTTCCGCCCAGGATGGCGATGGGTCGCGAGGCTTCACTCATGCAAATTCCGGCTCCAGTATTTCTTCCGCCGTGAACTCTTCCAAAGGCAGCTTGATGTTGATGCGGGTGTACGTCGTGTTGCGCTCGGCTGGGATGCGTCCGCTCTCCAGAATGAGCGACTGAAAGTCTTCCGGGCTGGTGTATTGGCCGGCAGTGGCCCCAGCTTCACGCGAAATATTTTCTTCCATCAGCGTGCCGCCGTAATCATTCGCTCCCGCGTGCAGGCAGAGCTGTGAAAGACGGCGGTTCAACTTCACCCACGAAACCTGGATGTTGTCGATGGAGCCGGCCAACAACAATCGTGCAAGGGCATGAACTTTGAGATGCTCGGCTAGCGTGGGTCCGCTGCGAGCCAAGCCCTGATGAAACAACAATGTGTTCTGGTGAACAAATCCTAGCGGGACGAATTCGGTGAAGCCGCCGGTTTCGCGTTGAATGTCGCGCAGCAAAAGCATCTGGTGCACCCAGTGCTCCGTTGTTTCCGTATGTCCGTACATCATCGTCGAAGTGGAACGGATGCCGCGGCGGTGGGCAGTGCGAATGACTTCGATCCACTGCGCGGTAGTCAGCTTGTTGGCCGAGAGAATATGGCGGATCTCGTCATCGAGAATTTCGGCGGCGGTGCCAGGGAGCGTGCCCAGGCCGTTATCGCGCAACATTGAGAGATAGTCCGCCAGGGGCATGCCAGTGAGTTCGACGCCGTAGACGATCTCCATTGGCGAGAAGGCGTGGATGTGCATTCCCGGGATTGCGCTCTTCACCGCGCGCAGAATGTCGCGATAGTAAAACGGAGGCAGTCCGTGGGGTAGGCCACCCTGTATGCAGACTTCCGTGGCGCCGAGTTGCGAGGCCTCGATGGCTTTTTGCGCGACTTCTTCCGGGCTCAAGAAGTATGTGTCAGATTCGCGTGGGCCGCGGCTGAAGGCGCAGAATTTGCATCCCACGAAACAGATGTTGGTGAAGTTGATATTGCGATTCACCACGTAGGTGACGATGTTGCCGGAAAGTTCAGCCCGCAGCAAGTTGGCTACCGCAAGCATGCCGAGCAGATCGTCGCCTTCGGCTCGAGCCAGTTCGTAAGCCTCTTCCCGCGTGATGGCATCGCCGTTTTGACTATCGAGAATCTTCTCCAGCGCAGAGCGCATACCCGGCGCCACTTGAGAAGCAATGTCACACCAATCGAGTGCAGGAAAATTTTCCAGTTCCACGGGCGGAAGTCGGCGGGCCAAGGGAGCCTCCAAATCTGCTGGTATTCCAAATTACTACCAGAGGCTCCCCTTTAGCGAGGGCCTAGCGAAATAAGTCGTTGGCTGCGGGGCGAAGCAGGTCGCTCACGCGCCCGCGGGCTGTTTCGTACGAATACCCCCGAATGATGCAGACTGGAGTTCGTTTGAGCTTGCCGCACGCTAGCCCGGCTGCAGCCGCAAGTTCGTCAGCGACAGCTTCCAGGCTGGCGTGCAATGTGTATCCATGCGGATCGCGGAGTCCCCGATCATCACGCAGAGCGTTCATCCCGGCGATGCCAATGCAAAAGTCCACGAGCCCCTCTCGCCAGGGACGTCCGAATGAATCCGTGATCAAAATCGGAATAGAAAATTTGGTGCGTTTCTTTAATGCGCGATGAAGTTCGCGGGCAGACCGGTCGGGATCGGCTGGCAGGAGCACAGCGTGACGTCCGCCATCGACATTGGAGACATCTACGCCGCTGTTGGCGCAGATGAACCCGTGATGCGTCTCGGTTATTAGCACGCCGTTCTTACGCCGAATGACGGCGCGGCTTTCGCGCAGGGCAAGCTCGATGACGCGGGTATCGAGGTTATATTTCTTGGCCCACGCGATGGATTCGGCAGATGGTTCGATCGTCTCGAGGTCGACGATGCATCCCTCCGACTTGGAAACGATTTTATGTTTGACGACGAGGACGTCACCCGCCTCGAATACAACCCCCTGCCGCTTCAACGCTTGCAGCAATTCCTCGGCGAGCGAATCGCCAGCTTTGATTTCTTTAGCTAGAACAATCGGGATCAGACGGAGCTCGGCAGGGAGTGGGTTCGAGGTGCGTTTCTTGCGGTGCACTGCAGCCAGTTGTCGAGCTGGCCGACGAACCCTGCTCACAGCCCCTCTGTTCCTGTAGCCGGAAAGCTGCGGTCGAGTCCCCAACGGCGAACCAGCGCTTGCGTGCGGGTTTCACCGGGATGAGCGAGAAGTTGCTGCAGGTCCGCTGGATTGTCGACATCAACCGCGATGCCTGGCAGTTGCAGCACGATACAGGGTTTGCCCGTGGCTTTGCCCGCGGCGAGGTGGGGCCTGAAGCTGTCGTTGCCGAAGCGCAGAGGGAACAGATTCGCAGGTCGGCGAAAGGCAGCGTTAGTTCCACGTCCGTCGGCTGCGGGTGCCAGCACTGAGCCTTCAGCGGGAGCATGCGCTAAAATCTGCTCGATCTCGCTGGCCTGAATCAGCGGGATATCGGCCGGGATGACGAGCGTGCTGTCGATGCCGCGCGCCACGCAAAGCTGCGTCGCCATCTCGATGGCCCCGGTTTCGCCTGGGTTCGCGAGGTCAGGAATAATCTCGAAATCGTATTGCCGCGCCAGTTCAATGGCGAACGGGTCGCTGGTCACCAGAGCGCAGGCTGGCCGTCCGGGCCAAGCGGCGAGTGCTTCCACAACATCATGCAGCATGGCTTGCGCCAGTTCGGTTCTCGTGGGCTGACCCAGCACGGCGGCAAGCCTCTGCTTAGCGGCCGATAGATTCTTGACCGGGATCAGGATCACGGCTGCTCGGAGCCAGCGCGGGCTGCTGCCTCGCCAGAAACGGGTTTGTCGGCAAGCAGTCCGCTTATCGTGTGGGACAGAACGGCTCTCGCGAGCGCGATTTTGTCTTCGGCATTGCGCATTACGGATTGCGTGCACTGCACCCGCAACCCGTTTCCGCGAAGAGTTTCCGCCGCACGGGCATCGCGCGTGTCGCAAATGAGGAGATCGAGAAAATCTTCGTAGGCCTTGGCGATCCCTGCAATCGAACAAGGGAGGCCCTGCGCGGTCATCAGAATGCCTGCCGGTCCGGCAACCGGAGCATTACCCACAATCGGGCTCACGGCCGCGACTTTGCCGCGGGCCCGAACCAGCGCATCGCGAACTCCCGGCACAGCGAGAATTGGTCCAATGCTCGTAATCGGATTGCTCGGAGCGATGAGAACAGCGTCGGCGGAAGTAATGGCTTCGATAACTCCTGGCGCAGGCTCGGCGTCGGAAGCGCCCGCGAATCGCACCGACTTCACAGGATCCTGATACCAGCGCTGCACGAAGTATTCTTCGAAACTCAGCTCGCCTGACGGTGTATCCACACGAGTTTCGACGCGCGAATCGCTCATCGGCAGAATGTGGGCTTTTACACCAAGCTTATCGCAAATCGTCGTCGTGGCCTCGGAGAGCGTTTTACCCTCCGCCAAAAGTCGGGAACGTAGTAGGTGAACTGCGAGATCGCGGTCGCCAGTGTGGAACCACGTGGGCTCGCCAAGTTGCCCCATGGCTTGCAGGCAAAGAAAAGTATCGCCTTTCACGCCCCAGCCCCGTTCGCGGCTCAGCAGGCCGGAGAGCACATAAGTGATGGAATCGATATCGGGCGAAACGTAGAGGCCCCACCACAGCAAGTCATCGCCGGTGTTAACGATCAACGTGATTTCTTCCGGCGGAATCACCTGGCGCAAACCGTCGACAAACTTGGCGCCGCCTGTGCCGCCGGTGAGTACACAGATCATGCGGCCCTCGTTTCTTTAGACAGGCCTTCCCGGTCGCGTGCGGCTTCAAGTTTTTGCGCGAGCAATCCAGACTTTGGCAATCCTGGTCTCGACATGACGGTTGGCAGAAACTCGGGATACACGGGCAAGCGCTGCCGCAGCTGGAATCCCTTGCTCTCGGTGCGCAGACGCAGTTGCTCCAGATGAGGCCAAGGCTTCTCGGGATTGATGTAGTCGGGCGTCAGCGGAGAAATTCCTCCCCAGTCGTTGATGCCAGCATCCAGCAACTCCTCATAATACGGCGCATTCAGGTTCGGAGGCGCTTGAATATTGACGTTGGGCATTAACAATCGGGTTACTGCCACGGTGCGCAGCATCTCCCCTTGGCTGGGCTCAGGCGCGTCGGCCATTGGAATGTTTGGCTTGGCGCGGAAGTTCTGGACGATGACTTCCTGAATGTGTCCGTAGCGCTCATGCAGTTCGCGGATCGCGAGCACCGTCTCGACTCGGTCTTCAGGGGATTCACCGATGCCGATCAACAGGCCCGTAGTAAACGGAACCCGCTGCTTACCGGCCTCTTCGATGGTCCGCAAACGTTTGGCTGGAACTTTGTCGGGAGCGTTGCTGTGGGCTGCACCGGGCGCCAGCAGCGTACTGTTTGTGGTTTCAAGCATGAGCCCCATGCTGGGCGAAACCGCGGCCAGACGCGCGATCCATTCAGCGCTCAGCAGGCCGGGATTGGGATGGGGCAGCAAACTGGTCTCGCGCAGCACGAGTTCGCACATCGCTTCCAGATAATGCAAAGTAGATTTATAGCCGAGATGCCGCAGAGTTTCGCGCATCTCGGGGAAGATCAATTCCGGCTTGTCGCCCAGGCTAAAAAGAGCTTCGGTGCATCCGAGCTTTTGGCCAGCGCGGGCCATGGCGAGAACTTCTTCCGGCGTCATAGTGTGCGCGCCGGGATCTCCGGGATCACGGCGAAAAGTGCAGTATCCGCAGTAGTCGCGACAGAGATTCGTCAGCGGTAGAAAAACCTTACGAGAATAGGTGATCACTCCTGGCTTGAAGTTTTCTTTTGCGGCGCGCGCGGCGGCGAGCAGCGCGGGAAGATCATGGTCACTGCAGCGGATCAGGCGCAGGGCGAGGCCGCGGGAGATGGGCGACCCGGGGCGCAGATCCTGCAGTTCTGCCGCATGCGATAAGGATCGCTCGGGCAGAGCCGTCTTGATTTCGGTTGGAATCACGATACCTGGTTCCAGGGCCCGCTGATGCACTGAATCATACAACAGTGGTCAGCGGGAGCGGTCGGTGCCAGGCAATGCAAGCCCGCAGACGCTGAGCACTGGCTCGGGCAGGCCAATGAGTGCTATGGGAATTTTCACGAATCATTTCCGTGCCAGTGGTTCAACGGATGGCAGGATCTGGTTCCACCTACGACAACCTCCGAAACTCCACACGCAGTGAAGCCGCAAATCGAAGCCCCCATGCACGATCTCTTCAGGGGCATCGGGAGTCAGAGCAATCCCGATGCTCTGTGACGTGGACGGACTGATCCGGTACGGTGGATGCGTTTCGACTGTCGAACTGGGGCCTCTATCGGTGATCATTCTCCGAGAGCTCAGCCCAATCACCACGACGCCAAGTTTCCCATCCGGAGGAGGAGGGGGCATTGATGCAGGCACACCCGGTGCCGACACCATCAAGTGATAGCCAAAATATGAAACCTTTCCGGATGTGAAGTTGACGTAGAAATCAAGAGTTTCCGCACGAAAACCCCACCAGCGCAAGACGTCGGAGATAATAGCGTTTCCAGTCCTCAACAACATACGGCCCGGCAAGCCATTTTCTACGCCACCAGAGAAGCATTCGTCGGCGCCGCAGCGAGGCGCGCCGTAAGGTCCCGTATTAGAGGGTTGTAACGTGGGTACTCGTCGGAGTGTCTCGGCCTTGGAGGTTTCGCCGACCCGCAAGGTGGAGAGCGCGTTCACGACAGAGACAATTCGGCTCGCGAAGATCGCAGCCTCAACGCGCAATGCGATGGCAGCCGTGAAAACGACGGCAAAGCACCAGAGATACACATGCTTGGCCCTCTGCGAAACCAACCTACTCCAGACCTTGCTCACACTGTTTTCCCTTTGCCTGCACTCCATTAGACACCGCTGGGCGCTGACTCTCAGCTTACGTCTGTAATCGTTAAAATCGGGCAATTTCGCTCACTGACCCCGACGCGCCACTGCCGTGCTAATGTAGGCAGTCGCGCCACCAAAATCTCAGGCACAGCATGAGCCTCAGTGCACTCGAATTTCGCAGAGCGATGGGAGCCTTCGCCACGGGCGTCACCATCATCACCGTGGATCTCGATGGCGAGGTTCATGGCATGACTGCCAACGCGCTTGCGTCGGTGTCGCTGGATCCGTTCTTGTTGCTGGTGTGCGTGGATCATGGCGCCAGCACCCACGCCCATCTTCACGCCAAGAGGCGCTTCGGCGTCAACATTCTGGCAGAGCACCAGCGCGTGATTTCTGAATATTACGCGCGGCCGGAGCGCTCTCACGAGCAAGCCGAAAGGGAGGCTGGCGTGCGCTTCGATCGCACCGCGCACGGTACCCCGGTCTTACAAGGCGCGTTGGCCTATCTGGAATGCTGCCTGAAATCGGCGCAAGACGCCGGCGACCACACGATCTTCATTGCCGAAGTGGAAGACGTTGTGGTGCGGGAAGGCGAACCACTGCTCTTTTTCCGGAGCGAGTATCACCAAATCGGAGAAGAAGTGACGGAGTGAGCGTTAAAAAGCCCGGCACCTCTGAGGGGGACGCCGGGCCTGAGGGACTCGCAGACGTTTCGCTATATTTGTCTCCGGATTGCCTTGAGGGCAAGGTCGGATGTCACAAGCGGCCTGTGCAAAACCCAGCGCCGCCACTTTTCCTCGGGCCAAACATCTAATCTTCCGGGTAAGTCTGTAGCAGGTATACCGATTTTGGGGGCATACATTCATGGCAGAAAAGATTGCAAAGAGCGAATCGGAGTGGAAGCAGAAGCTCACTCCGGAGCAATATCACGTGACCCGGGAGGCGGGAACGGAGCCGGCCTTTACCGGCAAGTACTGGAAGACCAAGGACGCAGGGACTTATCACTGCGTTTGCTGCGGGGAGCCGCTATTCGACTCCTCCACGAAGTTCGATTCCGGCACCGGTTGGCCGAGCTTTTTCAAGCCAGCGGAAGAGGGCAAAGTCGAAGAGCACAAAGACCGCAGTTACGGAATGGTGCGCACCGAGGCTCGCTGCGCCCGTTGTGGGGCACATCTTGGGCACGTTTTTGAAGACGGTCCCACACCGACCGGGCTGCGCTATTGCATGAACTCGGCAGCGCTCGACCTTAAGCCTAAGGAAACGAAGTAAAAACTGTATCGGGGCCGGCGGTCTGGTAGTCGCGGCATGAGTTCACACAGGAAAAAGGGCACACGCTGGTGTGCCCTTTTCTATGCTTGCAGATTCTGCCGAGTTTATGCTCCAGCGGTGGCTGTCAGAGCTTTCTGTGGCTCGGCGACCGCAGGTTTCGGTGCTTCCGCTGGTTTCGCTTGAGGTTGCGCCTGGTTCTGCTGCTTTTGTTCGCCGCTCCTTACCTGGATACCACCCTTGAGCACGGCCCCGTCCTCCACGCTGATCCGGATGGTGGAAACGTTGCCGTTGACCACGCCTTCACTACGAATATCCACGCGGTCGCTGCATTCGATGTTGCCAATAACTTTGCCCATGACTACAACTTCGCGAGCAGTGATGTCAGCCTGCACGCTGCCATTGCGGCCGATGGTGACGCGATTCTCGGTGAGTGTGATCTTGCCTTCGATCCGGCCGTCAATATAAAGCGCTTCCGAGCCGGTGATTTCGCCCTTGATGACAAGCGTCCGGCCAATGGTGGCTTGCTCGATGGGTGCGGTGGTGGTTTTGACCGGGTTGTAAGAGTTAGGGTTGGAGGCGGGTGAGGTGGACCTCACGCCGTACGAGTTCTCTGAGGACTGGAGCATGCGACCTTCCTTTTATCCCGCGCGGCGCGTCCCTGGAGGCGCCGATGCATACGGGCGGTCTGGGAATCTTGGGCCTTCGGCTGGTTCGTGTCCCTTTGGCCATCCTGACTATCGCACAGAGGTAAGTCATCCTCCGAGATTACGGAAGAGAGTGTACGACCGCGGCAGAAGACAGGGAAAAGGTTCCTAGTCGGATTCCTGGAGAGATTGGCTGAGCTCTTCCCATTCCGCGAGGAAGGCGCCGTGAGCGCCTTTGCGTCGGTCGAGTTCTTCGGACTGGCTTTGACTTTCTTCCGCGCTAACGAAATTCTGCAGCGCCGTTTCGCACTGCGCGATGGCAGTCTCAGCGCGGTTGATCTCTGCTTCCAGTTCGCGGATGCGATCTTCGATTTTCTTGCGCTTGATGGGATTCATGCGCTTCGCCCTGGCGGCTGCGGGAGGAGCGTCGACCGGGGCATGATTGCCGTTTCCCGAGGCGTCTGGAACGGGTTCGACCACTTTCAGTTGCTGGCGGATGGTCTCATCTTGCTTCGCACTCCCACCCTGTTTGCGCCAGAGATAATCTTCATAATTGCCGGGATAGACTTCAACCTTCCCGTCGCCTATTTCGAAAACTCGTGTGGCCAGTTTGTCGATAAAGTACCGGTCGTGCGAGACGAAGACGACCGTGCCGGAGTAATCCATAAGCGCATCCAGCAGCACATCTTTGGCGCGCAAGTCGAGATGGTTGGTGGGCTCGTCGAGCAGCAGGAAATTCGCCGGATGCAATAGAAGACGCAGCAACGCATAGCGTCCGCGTTCGCCGCCAGAGAGCACTCCGATCTTCTTGAACACGTCGTCTTCGGAAAACAGAAAGCACCCGAGAAGGCTGCGCAATTCCGTTTGCGTGGAGCGCGGAGACGCCGCGCCGAGATCGTCGATCATACGCGCATCCGGATCGAGTTCCTTGTATTGATCCTGCGCAAAGTAATCGGCCTGCACATTGTGGCCGAGCCGAAACTCGCCCTGCGTGGGGGCTTCCGTGCCCGCAAGCAGCTTGATTAACGTAGACTTGCCAGCCCCGTTTACCCCGACCAGGGCAATGCGGTCGCCCTTCTCGATCAGAAAGTTCACATCACGGAAGACTTCTTTTTCACCGCTGGTCACTCCCGCGGAATTCTTCCCTGGGTACGTCTTTGCCACCCCCTCGAACTCCGCCACGATGCGGCCGCTGGGTTTGGGCTGCGGGAATGAAAAGTGAATCGTCTTCTCTTCCGGCGGAACCTCGATGCGCTCGATCTTTTCCAGTTCTTTGATACGGCTCTGCACCTGCTTGGCCTTGGTGGCCTGGTAGCGGAAGCGATTGATGAATACCTCCAACTGCTCGATGCGGTCGCGCTGGTTGCGGTAAGCCGCCTGCAGTTGCTCGTTGCGCTGCGTTTTCTGGGTCAGGAACTTGTCGTAGTTTCCGGTATAGAACCAGAACCGCTTGTTCCAGATCTCCGCGATCTTGTTGACCGTCACATCGAGAAAATAGCGGTCATGCGAAATCAGCACAAACGCGTGCGGATAATCGTGGAGATATTCTTCCAGCCAGTTGCGGGCTTCGAGGTCAAGATGGTTGGTAGGCTCGTCGAGCAGCAGCAAGTTTGGTTTCTGCAGCAGCAACTTGGCCAGCGCCAGCCGCATCTGCCAGCCGCCGGAAAACTCATCCGTCTGCCGCTCCCAGTCTTCTTTGCGAAAACCCAGCCCCATCAGGACGCGTCCCACGTCCGCTTCGATCGAGTAGCCATCGCGAGTGCGGAATTCGTGCTCCAGGCTGTGGTAACGGTCAGCAACGTCGGCATACTCCGCACTGGAGTGATCGAGCTCGGAGATGCGGTGAGTCAGCGTTTCCAGTTCTCGCTCCATGGCATGAAGTTCGGTGAACACGGCCATGCATTCTGCAAAAACGGTGCGGCCGGAGAGCGAGAGCCCATCCTGCGGCAGATAGCCGGCAGTAGTTCCCTTTGCGACGATGAGCGAGCCGTAGTCGAGCGTGTCCAACCCGGCAAGAATCTTCATCAATGTGGATTTGCCGGTGCCGTTGGCGCCGACCAGACCGACGCGGTCGCGCGGCGTGATGAGCCAGTCGGTGTTTTCAAAAAGAAGTTTGTGGCCGAAACGTTTTCCGGCGCCAGAAAGCTGAATCATGGGCTGGATTCATCGTCTCACAAAAGGAGAGTATCGAGTACCGAGTCGCGAGATACGAATCAGGAATGCGCGACAGCGCGGCCGTTGCGCGATCCGGGATACGCGCCCCACAGTTCGCTGTGGAACTGAATGCGCTCCAGGGCGCGATCGATTACGGCTTCCATTTCGCGCGCGTACTTCACTTCGCGGCCCTTAGCCAGGCGCCGTCGAGCTTCTTCCGGACTGAACCAGGTGGGATGACGCATCGCTTCGTCGGGCCGTCGCAACTCGTGGATTTCCATCAGGAAGGCCTTGACCACAAATTCTTGCACTCCGCCGGGCTGCCAGAACACGCCCTTCGAATGGATGTAAAGATGAAAGTGTCGCGGCTCGATGGTTCCCAGAGCACCGGCCTCTTCCGCCGCTTCGCGCTCCGCGGCCTGGCTGTGCGAGAGGCGCGCCTCGGGTGATCCTTTGGGGAAGGTCCACTTGTTTCCGCCGTTGGTGTTCACCAGCAGAAATTCAACAATTGCGTTCCGCCTGCGGAAGCAGACCGCGGCCACCTGCAGTGGCAGCGACTTTGAAACGCGTGGCGAACCCATGGGGCGCCCTCCTGCCTTAATCGTAGATGCAGGACGTTTCACCAATGTTAACGTGCAACAGAAATTGTGCAGGTAGGGTGGTTACTGTAGTTACCAAAATGGGACACCAATCTCAAGCTTAGGCAAGTTTGCTCTGCAGCGTCTTCCGATCCAATTCATTTTCCCACCGCGCAACGACGAGCGTCGCGACGCCATTGCCGATCATATTCACCAGCCCGCGAAACATGCTCATAAAGCGGTCGATGCCCAGGATCAGCGCCATCCCTGCCACCGGAATCGTGGGAATTACTGACAGAGTAGCGACCAGAGCGATAAACGACGCTCCCTGCACGCCGCTCGCCCCTTTTGACGTCAGTGTGGCGACCGAGAAAATCGTGAGCTGTTCCAGCAGCGTTAAATGCGTGTTCGTGGCCTGGGCAACAAACAGCGCCGCCAGCGTCATATAAAGACTGCTGCCGTCCGTGTTGAACGTATATCCGGTAGGAACGACCAGGCCCACCAGAGATCGCGAGCAGCCCAGCTTTTCCAGTTTCTCCATCAGCGTGGGGATCGCGGTTTCCGAGGAACTGGTGGCCAGCACCAGCAGGATTTCTTCTTTGATATGGAGCAGGAACTTCACGATGCTGAATCCCGCGACCCAGCAGATCGCTCCTAGCACGATCAGCACGAACAGAATTGAAGTTACGTAAAACGTGGCGATCAGCTTGACCAGTGGTCCCAGCGAGGCAAGTCCGTACTTGCCGATGGTGAAGGCCATGGCGCCAAACGCGCCGAGCGGCGCAAAAATCATGAGAATGTTCACCACGCGGAAGACGACTTGGGTCAGCGACTCCAGCAGCGCCACAATTGGTTTCGCTCGCGGCCCCGCCGACGACAAGCCAAAGCCAAACAGAATCGATACGAAAACCACCTGCAGGATGTCACCCTTGGCAAACGCATCCGTCACCGTGGTGGGGATGATGTGCATCAGGAATTCGGTGACGCCCTGTGCCTTGGCCTGCCCGGCGTAGTCTGCGACGGCTTTCGCGTCGAGCGACGCCGCGTTCACATTGAAGCCGCTGCCGGGATGCACCACGTTGCCGACAACCAGCCCAACCACAAGCGCGATTGTAGAAACGATTTCGAAGTAGAGCAGCGCCTTGCCGCCGACCCTCCCGACTTTCTTCAAGTCCTGCATGCCGGCGATCCCGGTCACCACCGTGCAGAAGATGAGCACGGTGATGATCATGGTGATCATGCGAATGAAGGCGTCGCCCAACGGCTTCATCGCGACGGCGCGGGCGGGGCTCACATATCCCAGCACCACGGCGATCACCATGGCGATGAGAACCTGCACCCACAGAGACGAGTACAACGGCTTACGCCGCGGCTCAGTGGACTCGGTTGGCGACGTTTCGATTAGAGTAGACATGGCTGGCGCGGAGTCTTCTTTCACAGGGCTTGTTCGGCAACGTTAATTCGCCGGAGCCTCCAGCGTTTTTACCAGCCAAGGAATAATTACCTGCTTGAAGATCAGGGGATCGGGCCAGACTCCGACCTGCCGGCCGAGGTGCCCACCGTGAGGATTGATCCAGGCTTCTTTCGGCACATCGCCTTTGCTCAACAGCAGGTATTCGTCATCGATCGGCACCTGTGTGTCGAGAACGCCTGCAAGAATGAGCATCGGGGCCATCGGCTTGCCCAGCAAGCCCTCATGCACCAGTGACAGCTTGGGCAGAAAGTCGCCCATTTCATCCAGCGTGTGCACGCCTTCGAGAATACTCATCAGCGCCGGCACCTGGTCGAACAAGTATTCGCGATTGCCCAACAGCGAGTTCATCAGAAAATCTTTCTGAAAGAACTTGTCTACCGGCGGAGATTGCGCGCTGCAACCACGCAGCCGGGCCCTTTCGACAATGGCCATCTTGGTCGCCCAATACGCTCCCCAACTCACGCCGTGCATCGCGATGCGATTCTTATCGATCTCCGGCCGCGACTGCGCATAATCAATCACGCGGGATAACATACGATCCGCCGTCTCGCTCACCTTGATCGGATTCTGCCCAGTTCCTGGGCCATCGACCGCGAGATAGCCAATCCCGAAGGGAAGAATTGCGCCGAAGCTTTCGGTTAAATCCTCCTTGCGGCTGTCCAGACCGTTCACCGCAATCACCAGCGGCACCGGGCCTTTTGCATTCTTCGGCAAACGCAAGTAGCCGATAATTTCTTTTCCTTCGAAAGGAATGCGTACGACCTCGAGCGGCGGATCCATGAAGCGCGCATGCGCCAGAAAAGCCTCGAGAGCTTTCTCGTAGGAGCGTTGCTTGCCGGGAGACGCGGGGATCGGCCAGCGGCCAAACGAATACAGTCGCCATGCCCGGATGTAATCCGCATTCGCTTTCGTGGGATCCGTTTTCTCCAGCGACTTTGCTTCATTGAAGTAGCGATCGGCCACATGCATGAATCCAGCGGCCCATTCGTCCTTGTCGGCGGTGTGTATGCTTTCGAAAGCCTCTTTCACATCGGCGGGATCCAGACCGATTAGAGGATACTGGCCGACTCCGGCTCGGCGAATAGCCTCAACTCTAATTTCGTCGATCGTGCGTTCGCGACGTTCTTCCTTCTGCCCGAAAGCGCTGGCTGAAATGAATGCGAGCAGCACAAACAAGAGAGATGCGGAATAAAAAGTACCTTCCATTTTCATGCCTCGGCCCTTCAATCCCTGACCTGACCACAATTAAAAGATGAACTTCAATCCAAGTTGCACCGCACGGCTGCCGCCCGAACCGATGACCGGGTTGGCTGCCGCAACGTCCGGCGTGGCGCATCCGCAACCAAACGGCCGAGCCGACGGGTCGTTCAAGCCGAACCCGTTCTGACCGCCGTAAGGATTGGCAAAATTCGGATGGTTGAAGATATTGAAGAATTCAGCCCGGAACTGAGCATGCAAACGCTCGCCGAGGTGCCAATTCTTGGCGACTGAGAGATCGAAGTCCCTGAAGCCAGAGTCGGGGAACATGTTCCGCGACATGTTGCCGAACTGACCGAGCGGCGGCGGAATCATGATCGAGCCGCCCTGAGCGTAACAGCCAAACAGGTTGAGCGAGGCCGTCGATGGGCCAGCTGAGCCTCCGTCGACTGTCAGAGCCTGGCTGGCGCAGGCCGAGTTGCTGGCTCCGGGAAAATACGGAATCGGATTCGGACCTGACTTGAAGTCGGAGGGCTTGCCATAAAAGCTCCAACGAATTGGCTCGTTGGCCGGTGGGCTGACGGGAAGCGGACCGACGCCCGCGGCATCGGTTCCCAGATCAATCGGCCCCCAGGGTTGTGAGCTTTGCAACGTCACGATGGAGTTGAGTTCCCAGCCTTCCAGCATCTGCCCAAAGCCGCTGCGTCCGGGGATGGCGTAAGTGAGCGACAACGTGAAGCGCTGCCGCATGTCGAAGTCGCTATTCGCGTATTCGCGCCCGACGTTGGAAGAGTCCTGGGGCAGGCCGGCGCCATAGCCGAAGTCCCAGTTCGCGCCAACGTCATCGAGCGCATGAGCGAAGGTGTAGCCGGCCACCATGCTCAGGCCGTGATAGTTTCGCGAGTTCAACGTGACTTGCAAACCGTCATAGTTCGACCGGTAGACGTTGGCCATGTTGAAGATATTGCTCAAGTAGGGGAACTTTGTCGCGTATGGCTGTGCGGCTGCCTCGTTCCCCGAGTCGACGTTGCAATTGTTGTAGGCCGGAGCGCTGGCGAGACACGCGGTAAGGGAGCCAGCGCCAGTACCAGCGACGGTCCAGCCGGATCCTGCCGGCGGCTGGTTAATATCCCGAATGCCCGTCAGACTCGTGCCGTGATTGCCCACATAGGCAACCTCCAGAGAAAGATTCGGAGAGAAAGCGTGCTGCACATTCAGCGTCCAGTTCCAGACATAAGGAGTGGTAATGTTCCGATTCACGCTCATGATGGGGCATGGGCTCGCGAAGCAATTGATGGTTGCGCTGCCGTAGAGAGGCGTGGCGCTGTCCCACTGAGGGAGGATCGGTGGAACGGATACATTGCCCGCCGTGATCGTACCGCCCGCGGTGTCGCCCGCTGCATCGATGACGCCCCCGGTGGGAACGTTGGAAAGGCCAAAGGCGTTGTTGAAGGCGAGTAACGATTCCCAGTTTATGGTTTCGTATACCAATCCGACTCCGCCTCTCACCACCGTGTCTCCTTTGCCGGTCACGTCCCAAGCGAAGCCCAGGCGCGGAGCGAAGTTTGTGTGATCGGGATTGTATGGACCGCTGACGCCGTTCATACCTGCCTGAATCAATCCGGTTGGCGAATTGGGATCGAAGTTGCCCAGCAGGTTGTGGGCTTCCTTGATTACTGAACTAAATTCATAGCGCACCCCAGCGTTAAGTGTCAGGTTCTTCGTGGCGCGCCAATCATCCTGTGCGAATAATCCGTAGGCCCAGTTGTGGATCTGTCGACGGGGATCGCCCACTTGTACCGATGCCTTGAAGGGGTCGCCGGCGAAAAAATCTTCCAGCGCGGTTGAGGCAGGCAATGCCACGCCGCCCAGGAAGGTGATGCTGCCTCGGGCGTTCCCAAAAGCGCCGCCATTCACCTCATCTCGGTGCAGTTCGCCGCCGAATTTGAACGAATGTTTTCCTAGCCTGTAGGAAGCATGGTCGATGAATTGTGTGATCGAGTCCGGCCCCTGGAACTTCGGCCACTTGAAGGCGCCGAGGCCGGGGACGAACGCTCCGGCAAAGCCGATGCGAGGCAGGCCACCGGTGAATGGTCCGCTCACGCCTGTGTCGAGGCCGTACGCTGACGCGGGTGTATTCAAGTCGCCCGGGAGCGTAGGTTGGTAAAGACGGTTATAGCCGACTCGCGCTTCATTGACCCAATTCGCATTCGGAGTCCAAATCCAGTTTCCGCCGACCACCTGTGCGCGGGTGTGGATGTCGGACAGCCATTTCCGTTGCAACTCCGGAAAATCCTCGACCGTTCCCGTGTTATTGCCGAAGAAGTACATTCCGCTGATGCTGTTACGCTGATTGATGTTGTAATCCACTTTTCCAATCGCGTTGTCGACGCTTACATTGTTCGGGAGGCCCTGCACGACGTTAATGCTCGGAGTGTTATTGATAGGAAATCCCGTGCCACTGCAAGTTACGGCGCCGGTTGCCGAGACCGTGCAGCCCGAGATCAACTGGCTGGCGTGGCTGATCATTGAGGGCGCGAAGCCGTTGGCGAGAAGATCCGCGATTGCGTTGGGAATGCTCGCGCTGCAATCAACCGAAGCGAGAGCAGGAGAAGTACAGGTCGGGGCCGATCCGGCGGCAAGCGGTACAGCCACCATGGATGGAGTCGTGACGCTATAAGAGTTTCCCACATCGTAGCGCTGGCCTTCATAAGCTCCAAAGTAGAAAAGCTTGTCCTTGATAATCGCGCCGCCAAAACTCCCACCAAACTGTTCCAGGGTTCGGGAAGTTTTCGCCGCCGGAGTAGCGTTGAAATAATTGCGCGCGTCCATCACTCCATCGCGGCCGAAGGCGAATGCCGTGCCATGCATCGAATTCGTTCCCGACTTCAATCCAACGTTGATCACCGCACCCGGCTTCCATCCGTACTCGGCCGGAGGATTCTCCTGAACGTTGAATTCCTGAATCGCATCGATCGGCAGAATAGTCGCTGAATCTCCTGCGATACCTGCGCCGTTGATGATGCCTTGACCGGAAAAAGGCTCGCTGTTGAACAAGCCTTCGACGAAGTAGGCATTGTCTTCGGCGCGCAATCCGTCGGTGCTCGTAGTGGAGAAACCGCCGCCGGGATAGCGCATCACGCCCGGGCGAAGCTGCAGCAAGTTTTCGTAGTTACGGCCGTTTAACGGCAGGTCATTGATTTCCTGGTTGCTCAGCGTTCCTCCCAGGGTGGAGGAGGTCGTGTTCACCAGGGGGATTTCTTCATTGACGATCACCGTTTCCGTGACTTGTCCGGGCTGCAGTGCGAAGTCAGCACGGACGTCGGTTGCGACCTCGATAACCACATTCGGCCGCTCGGCGGACTTGAACCCCTTGGCTTCCACGTGAATCTTGTAAGTTCCCGGCGCAAGGTCGGGGGCAGCATAGGCCCCGGCTTCGTCCGTGGTGAGTGCGCGGGAGGTGCCACGTTCCACGCTGGTGACCACGACGGTCGCGCCCGTAACCGCCGCGCCGCTCTGGTCGGAAATGCTGCCCAGGATGCGACCGGTGGTTGACTGAGCTAGACCGGGCACGCCCAGAGCGCAAATCGTGAGTACGACGAGAAGCATCCCGCTGGCTACTCTGACAACCTGATCCGCGGACATGGCGGTGCATCGGAATTTCATCGAGGCCTCCGAATTCTGGTCCGACAGCCATACCACTGCCCGCCAAATGAAGTCAAGGAAATTCGCTTCGCTGCCGACGCCTCGAACTGGGATGAGCCTGGTTGATTAAGGTCCAGCTTTGCCCAATTACTTCTACATTGTCTAATTCAGGAAAGGCTTGCGTTTCGTTGCAGAGCAGTGCTATTCTGCATGGTCATACCACCATACCTAAGAACCGCTTATGATCGCCACGTCCTCCAAAATCCTAGAATCGCCGCCACAGCCGTTGGAGCTACGGTATAGTAGCCGGACCATCGCCAGTTCCCCCAAACTGGTTCGTGCGGGAGCCAATCCTGTGTACAAAGTTGTTCGCACTTCTCGACTGTATGAACAAATCGTGCAGCAAATCGAAGAGTCGGTTCTCAATGGAACTCTGAAGCCGGGCGATCAGCTCCCTGCCGAACGCGAGTTGGCGCAGCGTCTTGGAGTCAGCCGCACCGCCGTGCGGGAGGCGGTGAAAACGCTGCGGGAAAAAGGTCTGGTCGAAGCCTACTCCGGCCGCGGAACATTTATTACCGACGGAACTTCGCAAGCCGCGCGCCAATCTTTCGATCTCATGGTGAAAATCGGTCAGCAGGAAGGCTCGCCGCATCTCGCGGAGCTCCGCCTGATTCTCGAGCCCGGCATTGCTGCACTGGCCGCGGTACGAGCCAAGGAAGAAGACGTCACGGCGATGCGCGAAGCGGTGGTGGTGATGGACCGCGCACAGAAAGATCCTGAAGCCTACATAGAAGCGGATCTCGATTTTCATTTGGCGCTGGCCGAGGCGGCGGCGAATCCACTTATTCTTTCTCTGATTGATTCCATCGTCGGGTTGCTCCGCGAGCAGCGCATGAAAATTTTTAATGTGGAAGGTGGACCGCAGCGCGGACAGATTCATCATAAGCGCATTCTCGAGGCGGTCGAGCGGCGGGATCCCGAGATGGCTCGGAGCGCAATGCGCTCCCATCTCGAGCAGGTGCGCGAAGATTCGAAAGCACCCACCGGCATCCCGTCCTCTTCGTCACACCGAAAGCACGCGCCGGCAGGTTCCAAAATCACTTCGTAAATTAGGTCGGAGAATCGTTGCATTAGACTTCGGAGGTTCGGGGCGGATGGCGAAACTCGGTTTCATCGGTCTGGGAGTCATGGGCAGCCAGATGGTCAACCGGCTGCTCAGCAAGGGTCACAGCGTGACCGGGTACAACCGCACGCGTGCCAAGGGGCAGTGGCTGGTTGAAAAAGGAATGAAATGGGCGGACTCGCCGCGTGAGGTCGCCAACTCTTCCGACTTTATTTTCGCGATGGTGACGAACTCTGCCGCCATTCAGGCCGTCACCGAGGGCCCGGATGGCCTTCTGGCAGGCCTAAGCGCGGGCAAGATCTTCATCGATATGAGCACCGTGGCTCCCAGCGTAAGCCGTGCGCTGGCCGCGAAAGTGCGCGAAAAGGGCGCGGACATGGTCGATTCGCCGGTCTCCGGCAGCGTGATCACGCTACAGGAAGGGAAGCTTTCGGTGATGGTCGGCGGACGGCGCGAAACGTTTGAGAAAGTGAAACCACTGCTGCTCGATATCGGACCAAAAGTGACTCATGTTGGTGACAACGGCTTGGCGTTGTCCATGAAGATCGCCATCAACCTGAGTCTTGCGGTGCAGATGCTCGCATTTTCTGAAGGCGTGTTGCTGGCTGAGAAAAGCGGCATCGCACGCGAAACTGCCGTCGATGTCCTTACTCACAGCGCGGTGGCTTCGCCCATGATTCAGTACCGCGGGCCGTTTGTCCTGCAGCAGCCGGAGGAGGCCTGGTTCGACGTCAACATGATGCAGAAGGATATGGTTCTCGCCATGGAGTTGGGACGCCAGCTGGATGTGCCTCTTCCTTCAACCGCAGTCAGCAATGAGATTCTCACGGCGGCGCGCGGCATGGGTTGGACGAAATACGATTTCGCCTGCATGTTCGACGTGCTGGCCGCGATGTCGGGAGTGACGACGCCCGTCGTAAAGGGAGGCAAAAAGATATGACGACTGCTACCTCCAAGCCCGAAGCCGATCGCGCGATATTCACCGAAAAAGAAAAGTGGCTCCACGCCTACCGCCAGATGGTGAGCATTCGCTTGTTTGAGGAGCAAGTGAACGAAGTCTACACGCGCGCACTCATGCCGGGACTGGCGCACCTGTACAGCGGTGAAGAAGCGGTTGCTGTCGGAATCTGTGAAGCTCTCCGCATCGACGACTACATCACCAGTACCCACCGCGGCCACGGTCACTGCCTCGCCAAAGGCGCATCGCCGGATCGCATGTTCGCCGAACTGTTGGGGAAAGAAGCCGGCTACTGCCGCGGCAAGGGCGGATCGATGCACATCGCCGATCCCGCAACCGGTAATCTTGGCGCGAACGCCATCGTTGGCGGCAGCGTGGGTATCGCGACCGGTGCGGCCTTTGCGGCCAAGAATCTGGGCACGGATCGTGTCGCAGTCTGCTTCTTCGGAGAAGGCGCGCTCGGTCAGGGATCGCTCTACGAAGTGATGAACCTGGCGCAGTTGTGGAAGCTGCCTGTCATCTACGTCTGCGAAAATAATCTATACAACGAGTACACGCATTACACGGAAACCACCGCCGGCACGATCCTTGGCCGCGCCGCAGCTTTCGGCATCGAGACTGCGAGCGTGGACGGACAGGATGTGCGCGCTGTGAACGAAGTTGCTGAGCGCCTCGTGAAGCGCTCCCGCGCCGGCGGCGGACCTGCATTCCTGCAATGCGACACGTACCGCTATAGCGGGCACCACGTCGGCGATATCAATCGCGAGTACTACCGCTCCAAACAGGAAGAGCAGCAATGGAAGACAGAGCGCGATCCCATTCTTGTATTGGCGAAGTGGTTGATCGACCGTGGCTATGCGGATGCCGCGTCCCTTGATCACATGAAGAATGAGATTCGAGCCACCATGGAAGCCGCGGTGAAGTTTGCCATCGCCACGCCTTATCCGAGCGTCGACGAAGTGGAGAAGCACGTCTATGCCTGATCGCGAAATCACATTTGCGCAGGCAGTACGTGAGGCGCTGGCTGAGGAAATGCGCCGCGACTCGCGCGTCTGCATCATTGGTGAAGATGTTGCGGAGGCGGGTACGCCTTTCAAAGTTCTTTCTGGCCTGGTAGAAGAATTTGGCGCGAAGCGCGTGGTGGATACGCCGATTTCCGAAGCGGGTTTCACTGGAGTCGCTGTGGGTGCAGCGATGACCGGTTTACGTCCCGTGGTCGACATTATGTTTGGCGACTTCATCACTTTGACCATGGATCAGATGGTCAACCAGGCAGCGAAAGCCCACTACATGTCGGGCGGCCACTGGAAAGTGCCGATGGTGATGCGCACCACGCTGGGAGCAACGCGGCGTTCGGCCGCGCAGCACTCACAATCTTTACATGCGTGGTTCAGCCACGTGCCGGGATTGAAAGTGGTTCTGCCCTCGACGCCCTATGACGCGAAAGGCTTGCTGAAAGCTGCCATCCGCGACGAGAACCCCGTCGTCTTTTTCGAAGACAAGATGATGTACAAGTTAAAGGGTCCAGTTCCGGAAGGCGATTACACGATTCCTCTCGGCGTCGCCGATGTGAAGCGAGCTGGCGATGATATCACTCTGGTCGCGACCAGCAGCATGGTGCAAGTCGCATTGGGTGCCGCGATCATGCTCGAGAAGGAAGGCATCAGCGCGGAAGTGGTCGATCCTCGCACAACCTGGCCGCTCGATGAAAAGACGTTGATCGACTCGGCGAAGAAAACCTCGCGCGTGATCGTGCTGGATGAAGGTTATGGTCGCTACGGCGTGACTGCGGAGCTTGCCGCCGTCATTGCTGAAGGCGCATTCTACGATCTGGACGCTCCCGTGAAACGAATGGGCGCAATGCACGTGCCGATCCCGTTTTCTCCGCCATTGGAAGATGTGACGGTGCCGACGGAACAGATGGTATTCGATGCAGCGAGATCGATGTGCAAGCCCTCTTGACGCGTACGCGATCGATAAGGTTCAAGCTAAGAGCTGATAGCTAGGAGTTGATTATGGCATTGAAAACTCATGGAACGATGGCGGTCGATTGGGAAAACCGAATCGACTTTGACCGCTTGCGCCGCGAGCGTCTGGCGAAGGCCAAGGCTCTGTTGGCGAAGTCCGAAATGGGCGCGCTGCTCTGCTTCGATATGAATAACGTGCGCTACCTGACGGCTACGCACATCGGCACATGGGCGCAGGACAAGGCAAATCGCTTCACACTCTTGCCGCAGAATGACGAACCCATCCTGTGGGACTTCGGCTCTGCGGCCAAGCATCATCAATTAAATTGTCCGTGGCTCGGCGAGCGCTCGCGCCCAGGAATTTCCATGCTGCGCGGCACCATGTCGCCGGAGCATGGACGCGCCGAAGACGTCGCCAAGAAAATTCGCATCGAGCTCGAAATGCGCGGCCTTCATAAAGAGCCGGTCGGCATCGACATCATTGAACTTCCCGTACTTTTTGCACTACAGCGCGAAGGCATTACGGTCGTCGATGGCCAGGAACTCATGTCCAACGCACGCGTCATTAAGACGCAGGATGAAATCTCGCTGCTCAACACTTCCGCGATGATGGTGGACGCAGCCTATGACGAACTCTATCGCGCCATGAAACCGGGAATGCGCGAGAACGAAGCGGTTGGGTTGGTGAGTAAGGTTCTCTACGATCTCGGTTCCGAATACGTGGAAGCGGTGAATGCAATTTCCGGCGAGCGCTGCAATCCGCATCCGCATGTGTTCTCCGACCGCGTGCTGCGTCCCGGCGATCCCGTTTACTACGACATTCTGCATTCCTACATGGGATACCGCACCTGCTACTACCGCTGTTTCACCGTTGGCTACGGTTCGCACGCGATGGTGGATGCCTATAAACGCTGCCGCGATTACCTGGATGCCGCCATCGAGCTGATTCGTCCCGGACGCAACACCGCGGAAATCGCAGCGGTGTGGCCCAAGGCGCAGGATTTTGGTTTCCCGAACGAAGAAGCCGCCTTCGCCCTGCAATATGGCCATGGCATCGGGCTTGCGATTTGGGAGAAGCCCGTAATCTCACGGCTGGTTTCGCTCGATCATCCGCAGACGCTTGAACCCGGCATGGTCTTCGCCCTCGAAACTTTCTGGCCCTCGACCGACGGCTGGAGTGCGGCGCGCATTGAGGAAGAAATTGTCGTCACACCGACGGGACATGAAGTGATCACGCGCTTCCCGGCGGAAGAACTTCTGGTGGCGGGCGCGCATTATTTCACCGTGAATGGGCCGCTGCCCACCACTCGCGAGACTGAAGCTCCGCCCAGCGCTCGCGTGCTGGACATGATCGAAGCCAGCGCTAAAACTGAGCGGGTAGGAGTTTCGGACTGAAGGCCATCGTTTAAGCCTTCCCCAAGTAAAACACTATGGCCTTCAGCGTGGTAATGCCTGCTCTCGAGATGGCGCAGGAAACCGGCAAGCTCATCGCGTGGCGAAAGCAGGAAGGCGACCGTGTCACGAAGGGCGAGCCGCTCCTTGAAATTGAAACCGATAAGGCTGTGATGGAAGTGGAAGCGCCTGCCGACGGCATCCTTGCTGGAATCACCGGTCAGGTCGGAACCGATATTCAGGTCGGAAAGACGATCGCTTGGATTGTGGCTCCAGGCGAAAAGCCTCCCGCAGAAAACGAATCTGCCGCTAGCGCGCCCACGGCTCGGGCCGGTACGCAAAGTAGGACCGAAGCGCCGCCACTACCAGCTGCTGCCACTGCTTCCGAAGCGTCTCCGACGCAGAGCGCGAGAATTTCGCCGAAGGCCCGGCGCCTTGCGAAAGAGCTTGGTGTGGACATCAGCGCGTTGCGCGGTAACGGCCCCGGCGGCGAGATTCTTGCCTCGGATGTGCAAGCCCCAGCCTTGCCAGCTGCCGCTCACGCGGAGCTTGCGAAGAAATCCGTCGACCTCGAAATTCCCAGCACCCTCGGCCGCATAATGGCCGAACGCACCACGCAGAGTTGGACCACAGTTCCTCATTTCTTTGTTACGCGAGAAATCGAGGCCCGCGCGCTCAACGAATATCGAGGTAAGATCGTTGCCGAAATCGAGAAGACGCACAAGGTCCGCATCACGCACACCGATCTGCTGGTCGCCCTGGTGGCTCGCGTATTGCTCAAGCACCCGCGGCTCAATTCAAGCTGGAGTCCGGAGGGAATTCGGCTTCACCATTACGTGAACATGGGCGTGGCCATTGCCGTCAATGATGGCGTGGTCGCCGCGGTTATATCGAACGCGCACACCGCAACACTGGTAGAGATCGCCACGCAGCGCCGCGACGTGGCCGAGCGCGCACGGGCAGGAAAGCTGCGTCCCGCCGACATCGCCGATGCAACCTTCACCATCAGCAACCTCGGCATGTATCACGTGGACCAGTTCACGGCAATCATTACGCCGCCGCAGGCGGCAATTCTCGCCGTGAGCCGTATCGCCGATCGCGTGGTCGCCGTAGAAGGCAAGCCTGCCGTTCGACCGATGATCACGTTGACACTCTCCTCCGATCATCGCGCGGCCGACGGCGCACAAGCTGCAATTTTTCTGAACGACGTGGCAGACGCCGTGCGCGAACCCGAAAAATGGTTGGCGTGATCTCGTCGTGCCTCGGATGAGGTGGTAAGCCTGATGATCCTTTAAAGGAATCGCCGGAAAGTCGACTTGCATCACATTGCTCAGGGCTAAAACCTTGAGAGCCGCCGTCCTCAGAACGCCGAAACAGCCGCTTCGCATCGAGGAGAGTCCCAAGCCTCAGCCGACGCAGGGGCAGGTTCTCCTGCGCGTTCGTGCGTGCGGTGTCTGCCGTACTGATCTTCATATTGTCGAGGGCGAATTACCGCCCCTGAAACAACCGCTCGTCCCCGGGCACCAAATTGTAGGAGACATCGTCGAGGGCGCCACGCCAGAGTTGCCCCTCGGTACTCCCGTCGGCGTTTCATGGATTGGCGGAATCGACGGAAGCTGCCCGTACTGCCGTTGCGGGCTTGAGAATCTCTGTGATTCGCCAGTCTTCACCGGATACACCGTAGATGGCGGGTATGCGGAATACGCGGCGGCGCGCAGCGATTTTGTTTTTGAGCTCCCACCACAACTTGATGACCTGCACGCCGCGCCTCTGTTGTGCGCCGGCATCATCGGTTTTCGCAGCCTGCGAGTCGCAGGGGTTGAACCGGGCGATCGAGTTGGATTATTCGGCTTTGGCTCGTCCGCGCATCTAGCGATTGCGGTGCTGCGCTCATGGAACTGCGAAGTGTTCGTCTCGACCCGCGGCGCATCGCACCGCAAGTTGGCGGAGTCTCTAGGCGCGAAGTGGGTGGGTTCTGAAACTGACAAGCCACCCGTCGAGCTTGACCGCGCAGTCACATTTGCGCCCAGCGGCGACGTGGTGATCACCGCGCTGGCCAGCCTGCGTAAAGGCGGAGTGGTTGCCATCAACGCGATCCATCTCGACCGCATTCCCGAGTTCGACTACGACAGGCTTCTCTGGGGCGAACGACAGATCCGCAGCGTGGCAAACATGACGCGATCTGACGCGCGCGACTTTCTCAAAATCGCCGCCGATATTCGCCTGAAGCCGAAAGTAACTGTGTTTTCTTTGGAGCACGCCAATGAAGCGCTGGCTGCGGTCAAAGGTGATGCCGTCGATGGAGCGGCTGTCATCGTTCCCTAGGATTTCGAGGCGGTTGTGGAAAGGGAAAATAGAAAAAGGAAAAATCGGTCGGGGCGCACCAATTTGAACCGCGGACCCCTGCGCCCAATATTGATCGCCACAATCGGGGCGGATTTTGAACCAGAGTTCTCAGGCCAAAAAAACCGGACGCTCCCGAAGGAGCGTCCGAGTCGGTTAAACCCGTTTTCGCACGACTGAACGGTTACTTGGGAAGGACGCAACCACGGCGCTAAGGGAAGAAGGACTGAGGCCCAAGGTTTGGAGGATGGTAGACGCGACCTGCACGGTGCCCACCGCGGCGCGAACCGAACACGTTTGATGTTGCCTTTTAGGAAATTGTTATTGGTTTGGGCGATGGCAGTGCCCATCAAACAGGCAGCTGCGGGGAGGGTAAAGCAAGTGTCCTTTTCATCGTGACCTCCGACAATAATGTACCAACGCCGTTTCGCGGGAGTGTTACGGAGAGTTTAATTTTTCGTTTGTCAAAAAATTGTCATCTTGTAGTCTTGCCCGCCTCTCAGAACCTCTTTCTAGAACTCGAATTTCGTGGCGATCTGGACCAGACGTGGAGCGGCCGCGCTTACGATTTGTCCGAAATGGGGATCATTATTCACTTCACCGTCCACCGATGCGGGCCCGTAGAACTGTGCATGATTAAATACGTTAAATGCCTCAATCCGGAACTCGAACGATTTCGACTCGGTTACTCGCAGCCGTTTGGTCAACGTCATGTCAAAGTTGTTGATTCCGGGACCATGGAAAACTCGTCGAGGCACGTTGCCGAGTTGCCCAGGCTCTTCACTGGTGAAGGCGGCCGGTGAATGATTGAACTCTGGCCGTCCGTTCCTTGGGTTGGTGTTGATGTCGAGCGGTGCCCCATGGTATTCGGGCGTATCCAGAAGATAGTTGTTGATGCCGTTTCCCAGCGTTCCCAACAACGAATTATCCGAGTCATCGTACAGCGTGACAGGAAAGCCCGTGCTGAAGCGCGTAGTGCCCGCGATGCTCCAATCATCCGTCAAGCGACCGGATCGCTTAAAAAGCAGATCAAAGGGCAGGTTTACCGTGTAGCTTGCCACAAAGTTGTGCCTCATATCCCAAGCGGAAATCGCGCGCGTCGCCGCGTAGTTCAAGAGATTGAGCTGTTCGCCCAGGTTCGAACCTTGATCGATGGATTTGCTATAGGTGTAGCCAAGCAGGAAATTGGATCTGTGCCCAACGTAGCGCAGATTCGTCTCCAGCGCGTTGTAACTCGAATTCTCAATTGTTTTCTGCCAAGTATTCTCCTGGTAGCTTGATCCGATGCCATCTCGCGTTCCGTGATACACGTGGCCGCTAGCGCTGGTGATAACAGCATCTTCGCCGAAAGGGCCACAGGTGGGGCTGCCGGGTGCCACCTCACTGGCTTGACTGAGGCTGAGGCAAAGAGCCTGGTTGCTGGGGTTGTTAGAGACCACCGCGAGAATGTGGTGCCCCTCATTTCCCACATAACTCATGGTGAGCAACGTACTTGTCGTGAGCTGCCGCTCGAATGAAAGCATGTAATTCTCGGTGTAGGGAACGGCATTGCGATAGTAAAAAGATACGTCGGCGGAGATGGGGATTACACTGGCGAAACTTTGAGTGTCCGGATTCTTCACTGAGACGTTGTGCGGAGGGAATGTTAGTGGAAACGGATTGGTATTCTGGCCGCCATCGCTGGCGTTGATGAAGGGCGTCGCGAACAACGGGGGCTCAGGACTGAGGTAGTTGTAACCAAAAGGAGGAACGCCATACATGATCCCGGTCGACAGTCCCGGAAAAGCGGTATAGAAGATCCCGTAGCTCGCGCGGATACTGCTCCTGCCGCTGTCTCCGAAAATTCCTTTCAGAATTCCGTCATCAAATCTTGGGGCATAGGCGAAGCCGATTCGCGGAGCAAAATTGTCCGGCTTCGATGGTGCAATCGTACTTGGGATTCCCGGATCGCCGGGAACCACCAGGTCGCCGGGCAACCCCGGGTAGAGGACCGATCGCCTCCCCGGGATGATCGTCTGAATGTTGTTGTACTTCTCCCAGAACGGCATGATGTAATCCCAGCGGATCCCGACATTGATCGTTAGATCAGTTCGCGTCCGCCAACTGTCTTGAGCAAACAGCCCGGCATACCGGTTTCGCAGGTAAAAAGGCTGGCCTGAGGATTGGGTGAAGTTGCTCGGGACGCCGATGAGGAAATCGGCAAAGGCGGAGCCAGTTTCGGTTCCGTCGATGTTAAAGGTTCCGTTAAATGTGGCATTGGGATGCTCGTTCACTTGGTCCCAATGAAATTGAGTGCCGAATTTTAGGGTATGCGCCCCAATCACCTTTGAGAGTGTGTCGCTCAAATACAGCGTGTCGTTGATCTGCGTTTCATTGGTGATCGGAACCCCCATGACGAACGAAGGAAAAACAATATTTTCCACCCCTTCAAACTGCGGCGCCTGCACTACGAAGCCTGGAATCCCATTCGTGGCGAAGCCCTGAGCGGCCAGGCTCACTCCGAGCCCGCCCCGTGGCTGTCCGATCACATTGGCATTGCGGAGATAGCCGCTGTGGAATTCGTTTACGGTGCCAGCGCCGAAAACTTTCGTGTCCCCCAGGCTGAGGAGCTGCGCACGTCCGTATGTCAGCGCGTCAAAGCCAGGTATGCTCGCTCCACCCTGCTGTCCCGGGTAAGGATTGTCGAGGCGGTAATCGTCAAAGAAATAGTATGAGGAGAGCTGGCCCCATCGGCCGCCGTTGGCATCGATTCGAACCGAAGACTTGTCGTCGCGTACCTTCTGCGCATAAGCAGACGTTGAAAATTGATTGGTGCCAAAGTTGGGTGAGGGAATGTATTGCAGCAAAGCGAGGGCTGGCGCTGACCATGCGCTGGTGGGAATGATTGCGTCCGGGAATACTTGGGAGTAGGGCTCTCCAGCCGTAACTGCATGACCCAGCTTCGCCGAGAGGAAGCTCGCGATATTGCTCCCGCTCACCTTTCCTGTCAAAGAACCAGCTATGTCTGAAAGATTGCCCGAGCGATCCTGAATCGACGGAACGGAGATATCCCCCGTTTCGACGCCTTCGTCGGTCCGCGTGCCTTGATAATCTCCAAAGAAATAAATCTTCTGGCGCTTCACCGGACCGCCGAGCGTACCGCCGAA
This sequence comes from uncultured Acidobacteriaceae bacterium, assembly GCA_963773675.1. Lineage (GTDB taxonomy): Bacteria > Acidobacteriota > Terriglobia > Terriglobales > Acidobacteriaceae > Sulfotelmatobacter. The sequence continues at coordinate 6,523 of CAVZCG010000019.1, read as the reverse complement.
CTGATTCTGCCGGAAGACGGGACGGCTGGGATCGAAGTACCCGCGGGCATCTAAAAGTGTGTTGCGCACGAATTCGAATACATTGCCGTGGAATGAATTACTCCCTGACTTGGTGATGACCGTCACCATGCCGCCGTTGTAGTTGCCATACTCGGGATCGAAATTGTTGGTCAGAACACGGAATTCGTCGATCGAATCCAGGTTTGCGACGATCGATGTTCCGCCATTCATGTGCTCCTGCACATCAATTCCGTCCACCAGGAAACCGTTCGATGATTCTCGCTGCCCGTCGATCGACAGATTTCCTGGATTCAAATCGCCTGAAGGAGAAAGACCTCCCGTCACTCCCGCCATGATGACCGAGTTGGGCAATAACGTTGATACCGGAGCGACTCCAGGCTGAATCGGCAAAAGATCGGTATAGCTCCGCCCGTTCAGTGGGAGCGCCGTCATTTGCGAGCCTGTTAGGAGTTCACCCAGATGAGTTGCCACGGTATCAACTTGAACCTCGACCGCCGTCCCTGTTCCTTCGACCGTCACACTTTCCGAATTCTTGGCCAATGCCAGCACAGCATCCACTGTGAAGGCCGAATCAGTATCGACCGCCAAGTTAGTTTTGGTCTGGAGCTGAAACCCGGTGGCTTCAATTGTCAGTTCGTAGTGACCGACCGGAAGAATCGGGAAAGAATAAAATCCCTGCCCGTCCGAAATCGCCTTGTATTTCGACTTAAGCGCGGTGTTGGTTAGGATGAGCGTCGCGCCGGAGACAACTGCACCGCTGGGATCCTTCAGCGTTCCCGAGATGCTGCCGTTGGCTGCGGCCCATGCCGCGACTGGCGAACCGACCAGAATTGCGCTCGCCGCGAGGCTCAGAAGCAAAAAGAAAATGACATTTATCCTGTACATATGACCTTGTACTTGTCCCGGAGGCGGTTGCTTTGCATGTGAAGTTAAGAAGAACGCCGACCCCCGGGGCCAACTGAAATTGAATTTCATTTTCATAATGCCTGCGGCCGATTTTCGGGTCCGTGATTTGGGTCACACCCCAATGTGCGCCCAACCTCTCAAGGCAAGGCTCCCCCGGCAATTTTTTTCATCGATAGGGTGATATCTCGGGCGTGGCTAAGCAGCCTTTCGTCCCGAACGCCAACTGCTAATGCGCTCTCAATCTGTTTGCGGGCTTCCGCATCCTGACCATTCACGTGCAAGGCCCATGCGTAAGCGTCCAGCGTGTATACATCATGACGCCAGGCGTACTCGCGCTGTGCCACTTCCAGCGCCTTGGCTGGCTCATGCGCGTGGTCGGCAAAATAGAAGATGAGTTCGCGGTTGGAGTCATTCATCCCGCTCGACTCCGCCAGGGCTTTGTTTTCGAATTCAGCAAATGCCGTCTTCGCTTCGCCATCGCGTCCCGCCAGTTGGAGCGCCTCAGCCAAGTCATAGAAGTTTGCGGCTCTTGGTTCAGACTGACAGCGTTGCTCCAAGAGGACTACCGCCTCTGCGTAACGCCTCTGCACGATACGAACCTTGGCAAGATTCCCCAGTGCGGAGGGATAGTTGGGGAACAACGTCAACGCTTGTTGGAAGAGTTTTTCCGCCGCTTCCGTGTTACCCGAAGCCAAGCGAAGATGGCCCATCTGCGTGAGTATCGCCGCGCGTTCCCCGGTTTCAGTCGGTGGGGTCGATTGATACGCCAAGTCGAGTAGTTCGAGGGCGCCTTCGCCATCGCCGAAGAGTTCCCGCAAGCGGGCCGCCCGGGTCAAAGCGGGCAGATTTCCGGGACGAAGATTAAGCATCCACTGCGCGGATACTTCTGCATCCTTATAGTTGCCGAGTTCCACGTTCGCGTCGGTTAGCAAGCCGTAAACCATGACATCGTCAGGAACGCGCTTGTTCAGTGCCTTGGCAGCCTCCAGCGCAACACGATAATTATGTTCGCCAAGGAGAATCGAAGCTCGTATTTTCTCCGCGTCGAAATTATCTGGAGCCAATTCCAAAGATTTCTTTACGGCGTCCTCTGCTTGAGCGTAAAACCCGGCATCGGAAGTCTCCTGCGCGCGGCGAACCAGCGCGGTCGCGAGAAGGTTGTAACCCGTATATTGAAAGGGCTTTTCCGCGATTGCCTGGCGGGCTCCTAAGATGTTCTGCTCCGCCGGTGAGAGATCCGTGTTGCCAGGCACACTTGTTACCTGGTCTATGGCGGCGAGAGAGCTTGCCATCATCACGATCACTAAACACAGAACCGGACTGATCTTTTTCATGGCATACCTCATTTCCGATTTTCGACTCGAATTCTGGAGATAAAATTGTGGCCGCCGTTCTGACCATGGCGGCCACAAGGTTCGTTACTCCACAGGGCAGATGCCGCCGGGTTGCCCGGTACAGCCCGCCTGTCCCGGTCCAGTGTGCGCGCTGTTGCGGCCACTGTTTGCGGGCATTACGTAAGGGAAGGAATTATTGAAGCCTTCGGTCTTTGTGTTGACTCCGTCCCCCAGCGCCAAGCCGAACTTCGTGGAATCGACCAGGATTCCCTCGATGGCGCGGAGAGAGATGTCAAACACATCGTCGATCGGTCTGCGTCCGTTGGGATAACCAGCTACGTCGCCGGCGATGAAGCCGAGCCGCAGCTGCTTGCCGACCGGAGTTGGCGGGATACCGGTGTTGAGCCGGAGCAGATCGGCTACCGGTCCCGCATCACTGGGCCCGCACCCCGGACAGATGGGCGGCTGGTACTGCGCCAGAATCAGCAGATCCGTGCGCGGATTGGGTGGAACCGGAACGCCCAGGGAACTGAGCACACCAGCCGCCACCGGATCCAAAACGAAGTTCGCGAACTGCGCATCGTTGACGGGAAAATCCATGCTGAAGCGATCCTTAAAGCCGGTGCCGATGATCGCCTCGTTAATCAACGAATTGCCTTCGCGATTGACCTGCTGGAATGCGCCGTAGTTCTGGTCTGGATTGGGCGAGCGCCGCACCGTGATGTGATTGCGCGACGTGCTGCCGTAGGTTCCGATGACGGCTCGCTTGTCAGAGGCCGGGTGGATTTTGCCGTCCACCGTCAGCAACCGGATGGGAACCTCCAACACAATGGAGTTGACGTTGTAGCCGCCCACAGCGTCGGGTGCGTAGTTGTGGGTATTGTCGGCATCGATGGCCGGCGAAAGGATCGGACCGACTCCGTTGCGGAAATTGACCGAGTCGAAGAAGGCTCCGAGATCGATAAAGAATGGATCGTCTGCGGTTCCTGCCCATACTCTGATGCCGTCGCCCAGGCTCTGAATTCCCTGGTTGAACAGCGTTTGGTAGTCCGGCATGGTCTTCGGACCCACGTTCGACGGAACTGCGAAAAGGGTCTGTCCGTTGTTCAGAAGGGTGGGTTTGCCATCCCTGACCAGGGTCACGGTGTAAGTCTGCACCAGGCTCAAGCCTTCGGCCCCGGGACCCCTCAGCGAAGTAATCGGTGGAATTCCGGCTACGCCGCCAGCGAAGCCAGTAAACAAGTTGGGCTGGAGGATCTGCGTGGTGAATCGGAATTGGAAGACCACGTCTGGAATTCCATCCTGGTTGTTGTCGATCAACATCTCGTAAAGCACGTTGGGATCGAAAGGGAAGTAGTTTGGCCCGTTGGCCGGCTCAAGGAGCGGGTCAACGTTCAAGATGAAGGTGACGTTGTTAGGGTTGTCGTAGCTGACAAAGGCGTACCAGTCCGTGACATCCGCGGAACGGTCCAATGCCGTAATGGGCGCTTCCCGATGACTCGACGCGAACAGGCTGCCAGTTGCCAGCATGAACAGCGATATCGCAAGCGCCAGGATTGGCCTTAGCTTTTTCATGGGTTCTTTCCCGGTTCAAGAATTCGTGAATGTTCCCGTCGCGAATCAGAATCCAGTAGCGGTGCAGGGGCTACCGTAGAGGAGGACGACGAGATCCATCTACGTGACTCAGGTACGGTTGTAACTTCCAATTGGATTGATGCTGTTCAATTTATTTGCCACGGGAAGGATGATCTCGATTGGTTGAAATTACGGTAGGATTCTGCAAGCTGAATTGGAAGCAGGGAAGATCCTCTCACGCGTTTTCAGCGCGAGGCGACGGTGGATTGCGCGTGGCGGCTACTGTGGAATCCAGTTGACGTGCGCGGTGAACAGCCCGTGCACAAAGCCGATCTGATACACGAGGAACATGCCGAAAGCCACGCTGGCCAGACCTGAAAGGAAGGTCAGATGCTGGGTCATTTTAAGAAACTTGTTTCCCGCGTAGATCAGAGGAACCGAAATCGCGGCAGTCATCAGCATCATCCCCGCCATCGTGCCGAAACCAAACACCAGAAGATACGCCGTTGACCAGAGTGGACTCTTGATGGTGGAAAGCACCAGGAGGGCGACGGCAGCCGAACCGGCCAAACCGTGCACCAGGCCTACGACCAGAGGACGCATGGTCTGATAAAGACCCATCCTGCCGACCGTTTTGTTGATGAGAAATTTAACTCGGGGAAAGACTTTTGCACTTTTCCTGCCGGTGGGTTCGGTGTGACGAGAGAAATCTCGCACTTGCGAACTTGCCGCAGCCCCACGTTTCGCGGGAGTCAGGCGATCCGTAACCCAACTCATCATCCCCGTCAAATTCAATACACCCAGCAGGATGAGCATCAACGCCACACAGAACTCCATCGATAATCCTAGCCGTGGCGGGATCACAACGCCGAAAATAATAATTGCCGATCCCACGAAGAAAATCGTCAGAGTGTGTCCCAATCCCCAAAGTAATCCAATCGTCGCCGAGCTTCTGACCGAACCTTGACGGCTTACGATGGTCGATACCGCGACCACATGGTCGGCATCGGTGGAATGGCGCATTCCCAGGAACAAGCCCAACAAAACAACCGTCGCGAACGGAATCAGTTTGTTTCGGGAAAGAAGATCAGATCCAAGATGCATGGATCCTACCGCCGACACGGTAATCGCCACGCCCAGCACGACCATGAATGCAGATGACAGCAAGGGAAGGTATTGCAGGACAGGGCTGCCACTGCTCAAACGCACTGACATAAAGCGCTTGGTATAGACCATGCCCAACCCAACAATGACCAGTACCGCCGCCAGGCCGAAACTAAATGCGGTGATCAAGAACAGCCCGAAACCGATGCGATGCAGGGAGAACGCACTCAAGAGCACCACCAGCGCCGCCGGACATGGCACAATGCCACCCGTGATTCCCAGCATGCACAGTTCTCGTAAAGAAAGAGCGCGCTCGGTTGGCGCAGCTTCACCGCAGGTCGCATCGCCGTTCGCCCCCTCCGCGGGAGTTGCTTGCTTGAACATCGAGAGAAACCAGTGCGAATGCCGCTCCCCGGCGGCGTGCGAATGCTCTCCAGTCTCTCCCGTCCAGCGTTTTAGAAAAATGAAGATGCCGAGTCCGGCAACGCTCAGGCCGGAGATCACTCCAAGCCAGGGATAGAGCTGCTCCGGAACGATGTACCTTGAGGCATAGAGCGTTACAGCACCTAACAGGAAGACGCCTGCGGTGTGTGCGGCTGTGACCACGATGCCAAGCAGCACAGCATGCCTCGCTGTCCCACGCGAACCGACAAGATAGGCTGCGACGATGGTCTTGCCGTGTCCCGGTTCGAGTGCATGCAGCGCGCCCAGGCCAGCAGCGATGAATGCCGCCGAAAGCAGGAGCCACAGGCTCAACTTCCCCTGGGTTGAGATGAGTTCTGTGAAGCGCCTGCGTGGCGTATTCTTTGCGTGGGCTGGAGCTGACACCGGGAGAACGTTGGAAGTCGCCACGAAGCCAGGAACGGACTGAGCATTCGACGAGTGAGACGATGTGCTGGCAACTGAATTGCCAGCGCCTGCATTCGCGGCAGGATGAACCACAGGCAAGGTTGGGCGCCGTTTTTGACGAGGAGGCAGGGAGGTAGCTGCTGGATGTGATAAGTCCCTTCCGTGAAAAACCATGCGCTGCGAAGATGTCTGAGTTGAAGCATCGCTCTCCGCTTCTTTCAGGGAAGTCTTGAAGCTGGCCAGTGCGGTTAGTTGCTGCGGCGGGCTGTTCAGCGCATCGCTAGAGTACTCGGTTAGTTCATGGCTGCGGTCGGTATTCGGAGCGGAGCTGTCCACAATCACAACTCCATCGCCAAGCACCACAATCTCTTTCCAGCCTGACCGCCCGGGAAAGTTGTTATCGAAGTAAGAGAGTTCGTGAGAATCCGTGGCGGGCTCAAGTTTGCCCCGGAACACGAACCCGAGCTTCATCGTAGGCAGGCCCCCAGCGCCGTCAGAAAAAGTCAGTTGGCGCGACTGCGTATCTAACTGGACAGGTTGGCCGTCGCTGAGTAAAGAGAGCCCATCCTTTAAGAGTTGCTCTTTCTCCTCCAGGTAGCGGGAGTCTCGCGGATCGCCAACTGCACGAGAAATGTCGAACTGCCGAGTCTCCTGAAAAGTGGGAATTTCGGCCATGTCGATCAGATAAAGCACTTCAACTGAGTCCTGTTTGATGGTGACTTTGGAATAATGAT
>CAVZCG010000018.1:0-28097 GCA_963773675.1 uncultured Acidobacteriaceae bacterium | reverse complement strand
TTTGCCGCGTCTTTGCTGGAGATCCAGTCGCCGGTATGCGTGCCGTCGTAGAGAACTTTTTCCAGCAGCATGGGAAACTTCGGCCCGGGACTGCCTTGCAGGCCGCGCAGAAAGCTGCGCAGATTGCCCACCCGCGTGATGTTGCCCAGAAACATGGAGAGAAGATATCCCTCGTGCTCGCAGGACTCGCCCATCCAGTGGTCGTGAGCGTCCCACTCTGCTTCTATCGGATCGCCCGTCAGCGTGGGCTCGCCGGACTCATCGAAGGTGAGCCGGTCAGGGAGCGGATGCGGTTTGGCCTTGCCGTCCCGGATACAGGTGCAGCGCACGAACGCATCAAGGCTCATAATTCACTTCCGTCGACATGCTTGTTCCGAGACTGCGTCCGACTGAAGGGCTCGCCGTCGAAGCCCGCCACTGGGGCTCAACGCACTCCGTTGGGATATATCAAAATTTTACTCGCCTCGCCGGTCTTCAACCGCTCCATCGCTTTGGAAAAATCCTTCATCGGAATGCGGTCGGTGATCACGGGATGGAGATCGAGTTTGCCGGCTTTGAGTAACGCGGTCATCTGATACCAGGTCTGATACATGCGGCGTCCGTTGATGCCCTGCACCGTGATGCCTTTAAAAATGATGTCTTCGGAAAAATTCAGCGAGATGGGCTTTGAGGTCAAGCCGAGAAGGGAAATTCTGCCGCCGCGCCGCACAATATCGAACGCTGTCCGAATGGAATCGGGATGGCCCGCCATTTCGAGCACCACATCCACGCCGAGGCCGCCAGTCTTCTCCATCACGGCGGCTTTCACATTTTCTTTCGAGGGGTCGAGAACGTAGTCGGCTTTCATCTCGCGCGCAATCTTGCGCCGGTGCTCGTTGATTTCAATGGCAAACACGCTGGTCGCGCCCACGGCCCGCGCTACCGCAATGGCAAACAGTCCAATGGGACCGCACCCTGTGATGGCGACGGTTTTGGCAGCAATTTCGTCGGCCATCACGGTGTGGACGGCGTTGCCCAGCGGATCGAGGATCGAGGCGTACTCGTGCGGAATGGCGGGATCGAGCTTCCAGATATTTGATTCCGGAATGACCACGTACTCGGCGAAGGCACCGTTGGCATCGACACCGATGATTTTTACGTTCTGGCAGATGTGCGCCTCGCCGGTGCGGCACTGCAGGCACTTGCCGCAGGCCACATGCATTTCGGCGGAGACGAAATCGCCTTCTTTCACGCTGGTCACTTCATCACCGAATGCGGCCACCTCACCACAGAACTCATGCCCGGGAATCAGGGGCGGATGAATGCGCCCTTGCGCCCATCGGTCCCAGTTGTAGATATGCAGGTCGGTGCCACAGATGGAGGCCATCTTCACTTTGACCAGCACATCGGTACGGCCAAATGTGGGGACTTTTACTTCGCGAATCTCCGCTCCGGGCGCGGCCTCCGGCTTGACCACCGCCAGCATCGTGGATGGCATGAAATTATGACCTCACCGCTACTCGAAAAGGGCTTCTCTAGTTAGTCTCCGCTTGTAGCGCCTTTGAAGCAAACGGAAGATTGTAGCACCAAGCGTCCGACGCGTTCTTAACGGCTTTGGTTGCGGCTGCGCTGCTCTGCCGCCTAACTCATCGGTTTGTAGGTTTTCGGCGGAGCGACCTTGTAATTTTCCGACTGGCCGCGAGGGATGCTTAGCGTCTTCCACTCGCTCGACCGCAGATGCTTGGCCAAAAATATGATCTGCCCGGTATGAGAGGCGTAGTGAGCGATCTGACGGTTGATCGCCTGCAGCACGGTGTGCGGTTCACTACGAATCGTGACGGTTCGCATTACATCTTCGGGCTTGAGCGAATCGAGTGTGTCAAAAACCTGCGCCCAGCCCTCTTCCCACCAGCGCATCACATCGTCTCGAGTGGTTGCGGGGCTTAGCTCAAATTCCTGGTCGCGAAAGCGGTTGGGCTTCTCGCCATCGGTGGTGAGGAAGTCGGTGAAGCGCGATCGCATGTTTCCCGCCATGTGCTTCACGATGAGGGCGACGGAGTTTGATTCGGGGTCGAGAGTGACGAATAGTTCTTCGTCCTTGAGTTGGGCAATGGCAGCCTCGGCCAAGCGTTTGTTTCCGCGCATCTGGCGGCGGGCTTCGTCGAGGTAGTGAGTCGCGAGATCGGTCATAAGAATTCCTGTCTGTCGTTTCGATGAACTTCCCCCGGCCTGGCGTCATTCGGCAGCGAAAAATTGCTAAATCAATTCGCTCCCCAACCGCCGCCGCCGGGGGACTCAATTCTGATCCGGTCGCCTGCACTCAGGCCGGTGCTGAACTTTCCCGGCATCGTCTCGACCGATCCGCCGCTGCGGATAATGCTCGTCCTGCCCGATGCGCCGTCGACGCCGCCGTTCAATCCCCAAGGCGCGAGCACACGTCTGTCGGAAAGCAGGGTTACTTCGCAATCAGTCAGCACTTCTATCTCACGGACAATTCCATCGCCGCCGCGATATTTTCCGCTTCCGCCGCTGCCCGGCCGAAGAGAATATTGCCGCACCCGCAGCGGATAGGCGTATTCGAGAGCTTCGGCGGGGGTGTTCAGCGAATTCGTCATGTGCGTGTGGACGCCTGCAACTCCGGGCTTAGTCGGCCGCGCGCCCATGCCGCCTGCGACGGTTTCATAGTAAGTGAAGGGATTGCCGGTGCGGGGATCGATGCCACCGATGGTTAAATTGTTCATGGTTCCCGAAGCTGCGGCTGGAATACGGTCCGGAATCGCCAGGGAAAGCGCGCGCAGCAACACGTCGACAATGCGCTGCGAGGTTTCTACGTTGCCGCCTGCCACCGCCGCTGGCGGGTGCGCATTCACAATTGTTCCCGCTGGAGCGACGACTTGAATGGGGCGCATCAGCCCGGCGGTGGCCGGGACGTCATCTTCCAACAGACATCGAAAGACATAGGAGCATGCAGAGTAGGTGATGGCCTCGACGGCGTTCACGCTGCCTTCGACCTGCGGATCGCTTCCGGTGAAATCGACGGTGACTGCGTGGCGCTGTGGCCCGCGTGTTTTCTGCTGCAATCCGATGGTCACCGTCACCGCTATTTTCGCCGGCTTGTCGCTGATGCCGTCGTTATCCAGAAAGTCCTCTGCGCGATAGGTTCCTGCCGGGACGCGGAGCAGAAATGCGCGCATCAACGCTTCTGAATACTCCAACAGTTCCGATGCTGCGCGCTTCGCTCGTTCCACTCCGTAACGCAGGCATATCTCCCGCAGGCGCTCGGCACCGGTGTGGCAGGCGGCAATCTGTGCTCCCAGATCACCTTCGCGCTCTTCGGGCGTGCGCACGTTGTTGAGCAACAGCGCGAGCACATCAGGCTGCATAGCCCCTCCGCGCATGATCTTCACCACAGGGATGCGAAATCCTTCCTGGTAGATCTCGCGAGATAGGCCCATCGATCCCGCGTAGGCTCCGCCCACATCGGCGTGATGGGCGCGCGATGCAACGTAGAAGTCAGGACCGTTCCCGGATCGTCGCGGACGAGAGATTGGTCTGCCAACCAATCGCCCGCGCCCCACATACACAGGCGCGACCAGCGTAATGTCCGGCAGATGCGTACCGCCGCGGAAGGGATCGTTCAGCATGACCACATCGCCGGGAGCCATTTCTCCTGCGGCAATCGCAGCTCGAACCGACATTGGCATGGAGCCCAGATGTACGGGCATGTGATCGCCCATGGCAATGACCTCTCCTGCGCCGTCAAACACGGCGCAGGAATAGTCGCGCCGCTCCTTGATGTTGGGAGAAAATGCAGTTCGCCGCAGCGCAGCGCCCATCGCTTCGGCGATCGAGTGATAAAGGTTCTTGAAGATTTCGAGCTCGATGGGATCGCGCCGCATGAGGCGCAGTTTACTCGAACCGCGAAGATGCGACCAGCCGAAGAGAATCGAATGGAGTGCAAGTCGATAAGCAGGACGGCTTCTTCTGGTGAAAATTGTTCGGGGAAAATGCAAAATTGTGTTGACACTGCGTTCATACTGCCGCAATATCTTGTGTTAAGGACGCTGCCCGTACAACGAGTAGGGTGGCTTTTGGCATTCGGGTCCCCGAAGTCACAAGGGAAAATCGTTCACGGAGGAACCTTCATGGCAACGAAGAAGAAGGCAAAAAAGAAGAAACACTAACCAACCGTCTGCGAAACGATACTTCGCAAGGGCCAGAATTTCACTCGCCTCTCAGGAGAAGCACCTCTTGAGAGGCATTTCCATTTTGGAGCGAGCAAAACGCCGGCCGCACGGCCCCATCTCGCATGATCTCGAAATTCTTAGGATCGATCCCTTGCCTGTGTCACAATACGGAGACGGCCGGAGCCTTAAACCGCCGATGCGAGCATGAGTCCGAGAAAAAAAAGCGCGGGCAAGAACAAGAGCGATGAAGTGTTCATCCCCGACAAGCTTTATTTCCGTATCGGCGAAGTGGCCAGTCTGTGCCGGCTTCCCGCCTACGTGCTGCGCTTCTGGGAGAGTGAGTTCCCGCAACTGAAGCCGGTAAAAAGCAGCACCGGGCAGCGCATGTACCGCAGGCGGGACGTGGAAAGCGTGCTGCACATCAAGCAACTGCTCTACGAGCAGGGCTTCACGATTGTGGGGGCGCGCCAGCAACTGCGTTCTGAGACGAAAGCGGATAAGGGACAGGCAGCGATTCCGTTCCCCTCGCAATCGCCCACCGAGATCCAGCACATCCGTCAGGGACTCCGCGAGATCCTGAACTTACTCACGGCGCGGCGCACGGGATAGACGAGGCGCACGCGGCCTTGGCGTCTACCCTTAAGCCGCGCACTCCGGAGTCGGCTTCTTGACCTTGCCCGAGTTTGCGGCGTCCAGACGGATGCGGCTGACGCGAGCGGTTTCGTGAACCAGATCGTCCGTCGCCTTGGTTCCATCCCCCGCCATCACAGACCCTGCGGCTAAAGCAAAACGCAACGCGTCGGCTTGATCCTCGAAGTATAAAATGACTTGCCCGGACATACGTATTCTCCCAGGTTAAGGTACTTTCCGTGCAGCCTAACAAAAGACCTTCGACGAGTGGCGCGTCGGCGAGCGTGACGCGAATAGATCTTTCCACGATTGTTACGGAGCAAGCCCCCGGTCAGAAGTGCTTTTCTTGGTTCAGGGGAAGTAGGAAGGGCATGCTCGGCTCCGGATGGGCGATTGACGGAAAACGCTGCCCAGCCTAAGATTGCGTTCCGATGATCGGCAAGACCATCTCCCACTACCAGATTACGGCCAAACTTGGTGGCGGCGGCATGGGCGTAGTGTACAAAGCTGAAGATGTCCGCCTGCACCGCACGGTCGCGCTGAAATTTCTGGCGGATGATTCCGCCAAGGATCCCGCAGCCCTGGAGCGCTTCCAGCGCGAAGCCCAGGCTGCCTCGGGGCTGAACCATCCCAACATCTGCACCATCTACGACGTTGGAGAAGAAGGTGGCGCTGCCTACATCGTCATGGAGTACATCGATGGGCAGACGCTGAAGCATCGCATCGAAGGCAAGCCGATGCGGCTGAACGAGGTGTTGGAGCTGGCGGTGCAAATTGCCGATGCTTTGGATGCCGCGCACTCCCACGGTATTGTCCATCGCGATATCAAGCCGGCGAATATTTTCATCACGCGCAGCGGCCAGGCGAAAGTTCTGGATTTTGGTTTGGCGAAATACACCGCCGAGGCCCACTCGGCGCGGGCAGCAACGGGTGTAACCAGTTCCATGCCCACGGCGCCGGACGCGCATCTGCTCACCAGTCCCGGGTCGGCTATCGGAACGATTTCGTACATGTCGCCAGAACAGGCCATGGGCGAAGATCTTGACCGCCGCACCGACCTGTTCTCCCTCGGGATTGTTCTCTACGAAATGGTTACGGGGCGGCAGGCTTTCTCCGGCAACACGAGCGCAGCGGTGTTCGATGGGATTCTCAACCGCGCGCCCACACCCGCCTTGCAGATCAATCCTCAACTTCCGCCGAGAATGGCGGAGATCCTCGAGAAGGCGCTGGAAAAAGATCTGAAGCTTCGTTACCAGACGGCCTCCGACTTCCGGGTCGACCTGCAGCGATTGAAGCGCGAGTCGGACACGCAGGGGAGCACCAAGATTGCGATCCAGCCCGCGGCCGCAGAAGCAGCGACGGCTCCGGCGAGCACCGGCTCCGGACGATGGCCTATGATCGCGGCGGCTTCGGCGATTGTAGCGATTGCGTTGATTGTCGGAGCCTACATCGAAGGAAAGCGCGAAGGCGTGGCTTCGAGCATTTCGCCGCCCACTTATCACCAGCTGACTTTTCGCGGCGGCACCATCCGGATGGCGCGTTTTGCTCCCGACGGAAAAAACATTGTATATAGCGCGGCCTGGGAGGGGAATCCAATCGATATTCTGGTCACCCGTCCCGACAGTCCTGAATCGCGCCCGTTTGGATTGTCGAAGGCCGAGGTGTTGTCGATCTCCTCCGAAGGCGAGATGGCAGTTCTGTTGAACAGCCACAATGTAGATCCTTACATTAACGTCGGCACGCTCGGTCGGGTGCCACTAGGTGGTGGCGCGCCGCGTGAAGTGCTGGAGAACGTGCAGTGGGCGGACTGGTCGCCGGATGGCACAAACTTCGCGGTAGTGCGTGAGGTCGGCGGTTTGAGCCGCGTGGAATATCCCATCGGTAAGGTGCTGTATCAAACCGGAGGTTGGCTCAGCCATGTGCGGATCAATCCCCGTGGGGATATGGTGGCGTTCATCGAGCACCCGGTTCGGCGGGACGACGCGGGGACGATCGCGGTGGTCGATTCTTCCGGGAAGAAGAAGACCTTATCTACCGGGTGGGAGACGGCTTGGGGCTTGGGATGGTCGCCGAGCGGAAGCGAGATATGGTTTTCAAGCACCCGGCTGGGCTATGGACGATATCTCTCGGCCGTGAGCCTTTCGGGAAAGGAACGGCTTCTGGCGCGGGAACCCGGCACGCTGACTTTGCAGGATGTCGCGAAAGACGGACGCGTGCTCATCACTCGCGATGTCCCCCGCGTGGGCATGGTGGGGATGAGCGCTGGCTCGAGCAAGGAGCGCGATCTTTCGTGGCTGGATTGGTCGGCGCCCAAGGATTTGTCTCTCGATGGCAAGAAGCTTTTGTTTACCGAATCAGGCGAAGCGGGTGGGGAGAACTATTCCACTTATATCCGGGACACCGACGGCTCGCCCGCGGTCCGCCTGGGTGATGGATTGAGCTTTGCGCTGTCGCCGGATGAGAAGTGGGTTTTGACGGGTCTGCCCAAGCCCCCGGTTCAGTTCAACCTGGCGCCAACCGGCGCGGGGGAAACGAAAGAACTGACCCATGACCAGATTAATCGGCTGTGGGCGCGCTGGTTTCCAGACGGCAAGCGAATTCTTTTTTCCGCGGATGAGGTCGGCAAGGGCGTGCGACTGTATGTGCAAGACGTGAGCGGAAGCCCACCGAAGGCAATCACCAACGAGGGTGTGAACGGAAGCTTGCTTGCAATTTCACCCGATGGCAAGCAGGTTGCCATGGTTGGGAGCGACCAGAAACCTGTCATCCTCACAGTAGACAGCGGCGAAACTCAGCCTATTCCTGGGCTCGGCCCAGGAGAAGCGCCGGTGGCGTGGAGTAACGACGGGCACTCTCTGTTTGTTTACAAGTTGGGCGAAGTTCCCACCACCATCTACAAGCTAGACTTGGCGACCGGCCACAAGCAATTTTGGAAGCAACTGGTGCCGCCCGACGTTTCCGGCGTTACCGACATCAGTTCCGTGCTCATCACTCCGGATGGAAATAATTACGTCTACGAATATGGCCGGACGCTCTCGGATTTGTACCTGGTAAACGACCTGAAGTAAACGCAGTTGAGCCAGCGCACACAGCCAAATTCCCCTAAGAAAAAGTGCTAGGCCTGCGGTGAGGCGTAGCGATCTCGCATCCATACCAGCGTATGTACGAATTTTGATTTGACACGGTACTATATTTCTGCAATTATCGAAATATGGCGCCGGCTCAAAGAACTTCTGACAAAGTCGTCAAGTACGCGGACATGTTTTCAGCAATGGGCACCGAGGCGCGCCTGCGGATCATGCAATTGCTGCTGGCGGCGCACCCGGACGGCCTTGTTGTCGGCGAGATCCAGGAGGAGTTGGACATCCCCAACTCTACACTGTCGCACCATCTCGACAAGCTGAAGTCCGAAGATCTTGTCAATGTCTCGAGGGAAAGTACCTTCCTGCGATACACAGCAAACACAGACGCACTTCAGGAGGTTCTCCAGTTCCTGTATGCCGAATGCTGCACGCGCAACAAGGCGTTAAAGCCTGAATCCATCGTTCAAATTTGCAAATAGGAGTAAACCGTGAACAGCGATATCAAAGATGTTGTCAAAGAGAAGTACGGACGGGCAGCACTGCGAGTGACGGCGGGCGGAAGCTCTTGTTGTGGGAGCAGTCCTGCGAACGGGTGTTGCGATCCGATTACGTCCAATCTTTATGACGCGTTGCAAGCGGGCCAGATTCCGGAAGAAGCGCTACTGGCGTCGCTGGGATGCGGGAATCCGACGGCTCTAGCGAAACTCAATCCAGGAGAGACGGTGCTCGATCTTGGCTCCGGCGGCGGAATTGATGTATTGCTGTCCGCGAAGCGGGTTGGGCCGCAGGGTAAGGCCTACGGATTGGACATGACCGAAGAGATGCTCGCTCTTGCCAATGAGAACAAGCGGAAGGCGGGGATTGAAAATGTCGAATTTCTCAAAGGAGAAATTGAACACATCCCGCTGCCGGACGCATCGGTCGATGTCGTCATCTCGAATTGCGTGATCAACCTCTCCGCCGACAAAGACGCGGTTTTGCGGGAAGCGTTCCGGGTGCTGAAACCCGGTGGGCGTTTCGCAGTCTCTGATGTCGTCACACGTGGTGAAATGCTTCCCGAGATTCGCAAGAGCGTTCTTTTGTGGGTCGGCTGTGTGGCCGGCGCTTTGGAAGAGACCGAGTATCGGGCAAAGCTGACATCGGCCGGATTTGAGCAGGTGGATGTCGAGCCAACCAGGGTTTACCGGATTGAAGATGCCCGGCAGTTTCTGGCTGACCAGAACATTGACGTCGATGCTCTTGCCCCACAGGTGGACGGGAAGTTTATGAGCGCATTTGTTCGTGCGGTGAAGCCCGCGAAGTCCGCCAAGTCGTGCTGCGGGCCAACGTGCTGCAACTGAAACCTGCTGCAACTAAGATGACGCCAAATCACTACAACGTTCTGTTCCTTTGCACCGGCAACTCCGCCCGTTCGATCATGGCGGAAGGCATCATGAATGCGAGGGGCAAACCCCGGTTCACGGCATACAGCGCCGGGAGCCGTCCCGCAGGTGCGGTGCGACCGGAAGCATTGAGGGAACTCCAAGCGGCTCACATCCAGACAGCTGGACTCAGGAGTAAGTCGTGGGACGAGTTTGCAGGACCGGATGCTCCGAGCATCGACTTTGTCTTCACCGTCTGTGACAATGCTGCGAAAGAAGTCTGCCCCATATGGCCGGGACATCCGACAAGCGCACATTGGGGAATCCCTGACCCGGCCGCCGCTCAAGGAACCGAAGAGGAAATTCAAAGAGCCTTCCGAGACGCATTCTTGCGGCTTGACCGCCGCATCATGCTGTTCCTGGCTCTGCCCCTCGAGTCCATCGACCAGCTTGCTCTCATGAAACAACTCGACCACATCGGGCGTCAATGAAATTCACTTTAGGGGCTCGACTCACGGCGGAGTTCATCGGCACAGCGTTCCTCGTCGCTGCTGTCGTTGGGTCTGGTGTCATGGGTGAGAAGTTGGCTGGCGGAAATGTCGCCATCGCTCTACTGGCAAATACCCTTGCGACGGGTGCCGCACTTGTCGCTCTGATAGCAGCGTTCGGAACAATCTCAGGAGCACACTTCAATCCGGTGGTCACATTGGCGGAGGCAGTCGATGGCGGTCTTTCCTGGAAGGATGCAGGAGCCTACACTGTTGTCCAAATTGTCGGCGGAATCTTCGGAGCTTCGGTCGCTCACCTGATGTTTGGACTTTCTGTATTTTCATTGTCCCTGCACCCTCGTCATGGGTCAGCACTCGTTCTGAGCGAGTTTGTTGCGACCTTTGGTCTGCTTTTGGTGATTTTGGGATGTTCTCGGCTAAAACCGTCAATGGTTCCGGTCGCAGTTGGAGCGTACATCACCGCGGCTTACTGGTTCACGGCATCCACGTCATTCGCGAATCCCGCGGTCACGATCGCCCGGTCACTCTCCAACACATTTTCCGGGATTCGACCGGCTGACGTTCCATTCTTCCTGGTTGCACAGGTTGCTGGCAGTCTGGCGGCGACGTTCATCTTCAGCCGCCTCGGTATCCGCAAAGCGCAGGCGTGAGACAACTGGCGGTTTCTAATCGACTGGCGAAGACGAGACCTTGTTTTGCCTCAGTTGAGATTGCAGTTTCTTGAATTGGTCGGGACGGGCAGATTTGAACTGCCGACCCCTCGCACCCCAAGTTGAGCCGCTTTGCGGGCGTGAGCGAAGCGGGAGCCCGCAGGCGAAATCCCGAGCGTAGTTGGCGAGGGACCTAAAGCTAATTGGTCGGGACGGGCAGATTTGAACTGCCGACCCCTCGCACCCCAAGCGAGTGCTCTACCAGGCTGAGCCACGTCCCAATGTTTACGCGGTTTTCCTCCAAATCTGAGTACTCGCTTGGAGGAATTCAATGGAGGGGTTTTCTCAGTTCACCCGCGAACGGCAATACCTATCGAACGTCTCACCCGCAACCCTGGAGTGGTATAAGCACAGCTTCAAATGGCTCCGCACGGAATCCCCCTCACAAGATGAACTGAAAGACGCCGTGCTCCGTATGCGTGAGAAGGGCCTCAAGGCCACCGGCTGTAACTCGGCAATCCGGGCAATCAATGCTTATCTGAGGTGGACCGGCTCACCCCTGAAAATCCCGCAATTGAAAGAGCCTCAGCTCATTCTGCCCACGTTCACCCCGCAACAAATCCGGCAGCTTGTCACGTGGAAGCCAAAGGGAAAGTATCAGCGGCGCTTGCATCTGCTCATTCTGTTTCTTCTGGACACCGGCTGCCGCATCACGGAGGCCCTCACGCTGAGAGTATGCGACCTGGACATGGACAACATGCTTGTCACGCTGGACGGCAAGGGCCGCAAGCAAAGAGTGGTCCCGTTTTCATTCGAGCTGAGAAAGGCCCTCTTCCGATTCATCAGGGACGCTGGCCGGAAGCTGGACTCACTGCTCTTTGCGAATCGGACGGAAACACGGCTCGGGCGGCGCAACGTGCTCCGCGATGTAAAGCTACTGTGTAAGCGGATGGGCTTTAATCCTCCGGCGCGGACGTTGCACGCCTTCCGGCACACATTTGCCGTTCACTACTTGCGGAAGGGCGGCTCCGTGTTCCATCTCCAGAAGGTGCTCGGGCATTCCACGCTGGAGATGACGCGCCGGTATGCGAACCTGATGACGGAGGACTTGCAGGCGGCGCATGAGCGGATCAGTCTACTATCCTGTCGCTAGAACGGGGGTACGTCAATGTGTGACCACAGACACAGCCATTTGTCTTGCGGAGGGGTACGGTGCCCGGTTGTTCCAAAATGCGTTGTCCAGGAGTTTTAGCGAAATGCAAGTGGCTTATTGTCCGAACTGCGGAAAGTACACAGGGCACAAGCGGGCACTCGGCGCGGGCACAGTACTCGGAGCTGTTGTTACGGGGGGTGCGTCTCTGCTAGCCGTGCCAGCCTACGGAAAAAGGTGCGTGATTTGTGGACTCACAGTAGCCGAAGCAACCCCACTACAACAAGCGATCCCGCAAGAACAGCAAATGCCGCAAGTACAAGGGACGGCACAGCCGGACAGCGTGGGAGCGAGTGATCAAGCTAGGGGCTTAAAGGTTTTGGCCTACATAATCGCTGTTGTTATCATCATCGGAATCGTGGCAAATCAATTTTCGAAATGAACCCGCCTAGAAGTATCTTTCCGGCGCTCGGAGCAACTTTAAACGGTTAGACGCCGGATGACGCGCTCATAAACCGCGTGTGGGTATCCGCACGGAGCGATAGCGGCGCTTATTCATCTTGGTAGGCCGATCTAGAACGATCACGCCGGGCTGACGTTCGAATAATCGCGCAACCGTCTGCCGGGAGAATCCGGTCAGTGCGGAAACTTCTGCCACGGTGTAAGCCGCTTTGTCTGTGGTGTTCATTGGTGCGGCCCAACTCTAACAGAGTTTCGGAAGGTATGAAGACCATCCCCATGCGGTAGGGGCTGCTATCATGTCGCTGGTTTAGACGGCGAAAAAAATGAGCATAACCAGAATTGTGGAAGTTCCCCGCGAACTTCCAGCCGCGCATCTGTACTTGGAAGACGTGGAACAAATTTGCAGCATCCTGAGTGATGCCTACAGAGCCAACTGGCCACAGAGGCCAATCGAGGTCTCTTTCTCAAGCAAGGACCTTCGGATGGACTCAATAGAAGACCTGAAGATCCACGGAGGAAGTACGACAGAGTTTTCTATCGGGGTTGCTGTCCTCGGGGTTGAGTTCCACTATTACAAAGATCCAACCATCCACCTATATTCACTCGATAGCGAATCCGCATGGGCGACCTACAGCAAGGTGAAGGCGATTCTTGACGCCCGGCAATTCGCGGTCAAGAATGCCTTCGCACGATTGCCCTATTGGTTCCGGGTTACGCTGTGGGTCCTCGTGGTGTTTATCTTCCCAGCTTTATTGCTAGCTCGCACGCGGTGGTTTGTCGATGCAGCTTACTGGATTGCACTGGCCGCCGTCTTCTTCGTGATGATCCGCCCGAGCCGAATATCCTTTGTGCATTCACACGAACGATCAAAAGTAGCTACCGAGAATCGCAAAGGCTACATCAAGGCAGTCATTCTGCTTTTTGTTGGAGCTATCATCGGAAAGCTGGTGGAGATTGCTTCACAGTGGATCAAAACACGCTAAGGATCATCCGAAGCCTTAGTGGGTCTCCCAGGCGGAACATGCGCTCTAGCCGGTCTTTTTCCTTCTCTATTTTCAGCTTGGCTTCTGCCGCAAGACTTTCTCTTTCGTATAGGGACATGGTACTCGGATAATCTTGCACGCGGGTTTCGCAGGCTGTGATTCGCGGCTGACGTTTAGGCACGGTCTTATCACCTAAAGGGGGATTCCCCATGATAGGACGATGCGAAAATGCTTGTCTGTCCGCTGGCCTACACAGAGTCAATTTTTGATCTTTACGATGCCGTTTCCCACGCATTAGAGCCATTCCTAGCGGCCCGTGGCCGGGGATGGCACCGTGGTAGGACCCTAAACGTGGCTTTCGCCTTTCCTTCGCTAATTCAAATTTATTCTTGTTTGTGTGGAAAAAACGGATGCGGAGGGCTTGAAGCGATTTACTGTCAACATTTTATGGGATTCCTCCAACCGACTTAGCCGACGCCCTTCCCGGTGATCCGTTCCTCAGTCGATAACACAATCGAAGTGCGTTCTTTCCCCGTTTGTTAAACATTTGGTAACGTGCCTGATTGCGCCGTTCATTACCGTAAAGGGGACTTCGTAAATCACAGATCCGTTGGGTAGGCAAAGCATGGTGGCACTCCAGTTGTCGTAGTCCGCAACCAAAGGAGCAATCCTTTGATCGGTCCGTCTTTGGAAGGTTCCGAGAAAGTCTCCACCCTGGGCGGTTAAAGACTGGACCGGGTGGTTGGAAATACGGGACCAGGACTTGCGGCCCACGATGCCGTAAAAGGCTGAGCAGAAGACTCAAGAAATCCTTGCACTGATTGACCCCTTGCCTTAGTATTCCGGCCTGGAGTGAATACCGCGTAACTGCTTGATTAGAGATTGGTCGGGACGGGCAGATTTGAACTGCCGACCCCTCGCACCCCAAGCGAGTGCTCTACCAGGCTGAGCCACGTCCCGACGAGGAAGGAACCCGCTGCATCGCATCCGCAGCGGATGGGGTTAACTTAAGGATTTTAACACCTGCGGGGAAGTTTCGTTCGTTCCGGGCCTGATTTTGTCTCTCGGTTTTTGTCTAGGGATGGCAGGGCCACGGAAAAGGGTTCAGGTGGGGAGCAAACTGGAAATCCGGCGGAGTCGTGAACTCCACGCGTAGCTTGATGCGAGTGAGTGCACCCTTCGAATCCGTCTTGTAAGAAGAGATGGTGACTCGGAGCCATCCTTTGTTCGCATCATCGATTGCGTTCGTGTAATCGGCGAGCGCCTTATCCGGGTCCGAGGTCTGATAAGACCGCAGAACATTCCCGATCATGCCAAAAACCCGATCGTAGTCGGACCGGTTCAGCAGGAAATACATTTCATGCGGATGAGCCAACGAGGACTTGACGGTCTCGCCGAATCCGGGCCCAAGGGTCTGGTTCCCGTTAAACCGCAACGGTAAGTTTACCGGGTAGATGTAGTCCTTCGTGTTCTCTTCCGCCGGAACAATGTCGAGGAACCAGCCCGAATCTTTCTGGCTCCTTACCCGAAACAGCAATCCACCTCCCAACTCGCGTTCGAAGTTTTCACCGGCATTGAGATGCACTTTAAAGGAGACGAATTGGCACGCGGGAGCAGATTGCGTTCGAACCTCGCGTGCGCAAGCATCGTTTGGGCGAACATGGGTCGCCGCGATCAGGCACACCAGCAACGAGGCGGCCAGCAGCCTCTCGCGACCATTCCGTCTCGACATAAGTTCCTGTTTAATTCTTCTTTCGCTTGCGCTTCGGGAGCGGTTTCTCCTCCAGAATGGCGAACTGGATTTTCTTCTCCACAGGATCGATGCGGTCGACCAGCACGCGAATTCGTTGTCCCAGACTGTAAATCTTGCGCGAGCGCTGGCCGATGATCTGGCGCGTGTTCTCGTGGTAGGTGTAGTAATCGTCGGTGAGCGTGTTCAGCGGGACGAGGCCTTCGACAAACAAGTCAGTGAGTTCGACGAAGAAGCCGAACTTGGTGACGCTGGTGATGAGGCCGTCGAAGTCCTCGCCAACGCGGTCCTCCATGAACTTGACCTTCTTCCATTCCATCAGCTCGCGCTCGGCTTCGTCGGCGCGACGCTCGGACTGGCTCGACTCCTCCGCGATGGTATGGAGTTCGTCGAGCGGAATGGGGCCGCCTAACGGTTCCAGCGCTTCGCGGTGCGCGGCGTGGTCGCGGCGCTTTGACCAGGGTGAAGGCGCTTCATCGTCGTGCGCGGATGGCACAGCGCCGGAAATCTTTTCTCTCTTGCTGGAGGCGGCAGGGAAAACTCCCACCGGAATCTCGCCATCGTGAGTTTCCGCCGAGTCGCGCAGGACTTCTTTCAAAATTCTGTGCACGATCAGATCCGGATAGCGGCGTATCGGCGAGGTGAAGTGGGTGTAACTCGGCGCCGCCAGCGCGAAGTGGCCAACGTTCTCTTCCGAGTAGCGCGCCTGCTTGAGCGAGCGCAGCATCAGGTAGCTCACGATACGCTCTTCCGGCTTGCCTGCGATTTTTGCAGCCAGCTTCTGATACATGCGGGGAGTGATGTGAACATCTTTCGGAACTTCGATGGTGCGCGCTTGCTTGCCGGTACCGCGCGCGGCGCGGCGGTCGCTCTTGAACTGCACGCGCTGAATGGGCAGCGCACCCACGCCCAGGGAATAACCGAATGTCGCAGCGATCACTTCGAAATCGTAGACACGCTTGGCGTCGGGTTTCTCGTGGATGCGATAGAGGGACGCGATGCGTTTCGATTCCAGATATTGCGCGACGCACTCGTTGGCCGAGAGCATGAACTCCTCGATCAGGCGATGCGCGATGTTGCGCTCGGAACGCGTGATGCTCTTCATCAATCCGAATTCGTCGAACTCGATGACCGGCTCTGGCAGGTCGAAGTCGATCGATCCGCGGCGCTGGCGCTTGTGGTTGAGAATCAGGGCGAGGTCCCGCATCAGTTCAAAGGTGGGAACGAGCGATGCGTAGCGCGTGCGCGCGGCGGAATCGCCTTCGAGCACGTCGTTGACGGCAGTATAGGTCATGCGCTCGGCGGAGCGGATCACTCCTTCGCACAACTCGTAGCTGACAATTTCACCGCGAGGGTCGATGTGCATTACGCAGGAAAGCACCAGCCGGTCGAGATGCGGACGCAGGCTGCAGATGTCGGTGGAGAGCTCGAGCGGTAGCATGGGCACGGCGCGGTCCGGAAAGTAAACGCTGGTGCCGCGCAGGCGAGCTTCCTGGTCGAGCGCGGAATCGGGCGTGACGTATTGCGCCACATCGGCGATGTGGACCTGCAATTCAAAATTTCCGTCGGGGAGACGGCGGACGGTGACGGCATCGTCGAAGTCGCGGGCGGTTTCGCCGTCGATAGTAACGATGGGTAGCAAGCGGAAATCACGGCGACGACGAAGTTGCTGCGCCGGGATCACAGCGGGGATGGCCTGCGCCCCTTCAAGCGTTGCCGCGGGAAAGTGGTGAGGCAGGTGAAACTTGCGGATGGTAATTTCCACGTCGACGCCGAAGTCGTCTTGGCGGCCGAGGATTTCGAAGACGCGGCCACGAGGATTTTGTGTGGGCGTGGGCCAATCGGTGATTTCGGCGTCGACCACGACGCCTTCGAGATCGTTCCAGTCTGCGTGGCGCGCAGCCTCGTTGCCGAGCACGCGATCCGCGGATTTCTTCTTGCCCTGCGCCGGTGACTCGCCGCTGCCACTGCGATCGGGGATTTCCATACCCGGCGGAATCACGATCTCCTGAGTGATTTTGCTGTCGATGGGCTTCACATAATTATGGCGGCTGCCATAGTGAAAAATTCCCACCACGGTGGGATGACTGCGTACCACCGAACGCACTATGCGCCCTTCGGCGCGGCCATCCGGGCGAGTGGCGACGATATCGACCAGCACCCGGTCCCCGTGCATGGCATTGCCGATGGCATGGGGCGCGATGAAAATATCGCCCACCAGGCGCGACTTCATCGACGGACTCAACGAACTCGCGTCGGGGATGACGAAGCCGAAACCATCGCGGTGCATGGTGAGGCGGCCGGCGACCAGATTCTTGTCAGGGACGGGTTGCGGCAGGGCGTAGCGGTCGGAGTTGATCTGAACCAGCGCACCCGCGGCAACCAGCTTCTGCAGACGGGCATCGAGCTCTCCGCGAGCTTCCCCGTGCAAACCCAGTTCGCGGACCAACTGCTTGAATCCTGCGGAACGTTTGGGCTGGCGCGCAATGTGTTTCAGGATGGCGGAGTCGGAGAGCATGGGAAGCTTCAGCTACCAGCATACCGCGCGAACGGAAATAGGGTTCAGGTCGAAACTCACCACGTATCCCCGCCGCCACGCGGCGGCCATGCACCCAGCATCTGACGAAGCGTCGCGATCTGCCCTACGTGATAGCTGTTGTGCGCGACCATCTGCCAGAGCACGCACTCGAGCGTCCCCGCCACCTGCATATCTCCTGCGTGCGCACTTTCGATCTGCCGCTGCATTTCTTGCGGAGAAGAATTCGCCAGCGTGGCGAAATCCGCCAGCAGGCCAGCAAAGCACTTCCTCAGACGACCCCATTCCTGTGCTTCGAAGGGCGATGCGTCGGGCGGGAAGCTCTCGGCAGAATGCTCGGGATACGCTGGCCTCTCGCCTCGAATGCGGCGGAGTTCGTAATCCATCCAGTAATTCATGTGGAAGACGAGTTGTGCGATGGAGTGGGGAAATCCTTTGACTTGGCGCGAGGCCAGTTCGGCTGAAAGGTCTTCAACGCAGGCAAGAGGGTCTGCATGCGCGCCTTTGCCTCGGAGGAGTTCGGTGAGTGCGCGTGAGGACATGGGAATCGGGTCTTAGGTGATCGGTGTTAGGTCTTAGGACATTGCCACAGCTTTCTGAGCAGAGCCTAAGACCTGAGACCTATGACCTGAGACCTGTGAATTAATGCCGGTTCGCAAAGTATTTTTCTTCCAGAATCTTGCGATGATGGAGTTCGTGCCCGGCGATGATGTAAGCGATGCCGCGCACGGTCACTTCATTCTTGTTCGCAGTTCCGCGGCGCATCCACGCTGCTTCATCCAGATTGCGCAGCAACGAAAGCGTGGCGCGGCGCACGGCGATAAAGTCTTCGATCACCTCCGTCAGGGGATGGTGAGCGAAGGGACCGTTGCGCACATAATCATCCTGCTCAAAACCCTCCAGCGGCGTGGCGTCGGCGCGCGAGATGCGCAGAGCGCGGTAAGCGAAGACCCGCTCGGTATCGCAGACGTGACCGAGCACCTCTTTCGCGCTCCATTTCCCCGGCGCATAGCGGAAGTTCCCATCTTCTTCGTCGCGGCACGAGAGCAACATCATGGTTTGCCGCCGTTGCTGGTCGAGCGTGGCAAGAATGTCCTCGCCCTGCACTAGGGCAATGTAGCGGCCATAATAGGCGGCGTACTCGTCCGGCTGAGGACGAGCGATGATCAAGGCTGGAGGAATCACGGCTGGTTCCGACATCGCGTACTCCCTGATAGATAGGTCCGTTTTCGATAATTCTTCGAGTCAAGAGCATACTCCGTGCCCCTGTGGAACCGCTAACAAGAAGGCCTTTTTCGGGAAATCCTTACACGGTACGAGGGTGGAAAAGGAGGGCCTACCTGCCGAATCTGGAGACCCCGATCGCACCGAAGTATGTACCATCCTAGGAAACTTTGTTGAAAATAAAGGCTTTTCCACAGCGCTCATTGTGAGACGGCGGAGTACAATTCGATTTGGTCACGCAAGTGCGGCACGTGATCCCTAATCCCATCAAGGAAAGGAACTTTGTAACCCATGTGGAAGCCGACGAATCAGCCTCAGACCCCAGGGCGACCGGTAGAGCCGGAGCGCCCAACTACGCATACACCGAGCGCGCCTGCCATGATGGCCAATGAGCCCGTTGCGCCGCGTCCGGCGGCAACCACCACTACCACTGCGGATCAGGCAACCATCGGCAAATCGCTGGTGATCAAGGGCGAGGTGACTGGATCCGAATCGCTCTACATCGATGGCCGGGTGGAAGGTTCGATCAGCTTGGCGGGTAACCGCGTCACCATTGGGCGCAATGGAGTGGTCGCAGCCAACATCAATGCCCGCGAAATCGTAGTGCTCGGTAAAGTCCGCGGGAATCTCACCGCCAGCGACCGGGTCGATATCCGCAGCGATGGATCGCTCACCGGCGACGTGGTAGCGGCACGCATCTCCATTGAAGACGGCGCGTTCTTCAAGGGCGGCATCGACATCCGCAAGGGTGGTCAGCCCAGCCAGCTGAAGCCCAATGGCAAAGATGAGAGCGTGAGCGCCCCCGAGCCCGCTGCAGTCGGTGCGCGAGCCTAAGTTTGCGGTAGAGGTTTCTATTCAGGAAAATCAGTGGCGGAGTTCGCGAATCATGCGAATGTCCGCCGCTTTGTTTTTGCACGTGTTTGACCGTACGTGCACTTCCGATCAGTTGCTCTCGCAGTTCGACCGCAGTACCATCAAGTAACGATGTTTCTTGTCGCCTTGCCCGGCTGCAGCGCCCTTCGCCGTTCCGTTTCGAATTGGCCGCGCAGGATGACTACCCCCGAATTCTGAAAAGGGAGAAGTGTGTTTTGATGGATTGGGCCCAGCGTTTTCGGATTCTTAGCTTCTGCGCTCTATGGCTCGTGATTTTCTGCCCTGCGGCTTCCTGGGCTGACGCCGCCGCTTTTGACTTGAAGGGACCGAAGGTTGATGTCCGCGTACAACGGGAGGGCCGTACTCTTCCTATCGCGGAAGTTCCCAATCTACAGGCGGGAGACCGGCTCTGGGTTCATCCCGATCTGCCGGATACCCAGTCGGTACGCTATTTAATGGTCATTTCTTTTCTTCGGGGATCGACCAATCCTCCTCCGGAGTCGTGGTTCATTCGCGTCGATGCCTGGAGCAAGCCGGTGCACGACGAAGGCGTCTACGTGAATGTTCCAGACGGAGCCGAAGAAGCGATCGTCTTTCTTGCACCGGAGACCGGAGGCGCGTTCAACACCCTGCGCAGCGCAGTCCAGGGCAAGCCGGGAGCTTTCGTGCGTGCCGCGCAGGATCTTGAGCAAGCCAGCCTCGATCGGCAGCGATTGGAAAAGTATCTTGATTCGGTTCGCGAGGTTTCATCCGATCCCGAACTGATGAAGACTCAGACCACGCTTCTCGCGCGCAGCCTCAACATGAAGCTCGACCAGCAGTGCTTTGACAAGCCGAGCGCGCAGCAGGCTCCATGCCTCACCCAGAATACGGATCAGCTGGTTCTCGATGACAGCCATAGTCAGACCATGGTCGCGAGTCTTAGCTCCGGGCCGTCCAGCGACTTGCTGGTGCAGGTCAGCGCCACTCCTACTGCGGGCGCCGGATACTACAGCGCATACGTAGGCGCGGTGGTGGACGTGGTTCGAATTCTGGGCTCGGCGCACACCGCGCAGTACCAGTACATTCCGGCGCTCTCGCTGCCGAAAAAGGACAATCTTAATCTCCGCCTGAACACTCCGCCTTCTTTCCGAAACCCCAAGTCCGTGATTGTGATTGCGCTTCCGCTGGTTCGGGCAGCAGTGAACCCTCCGCTGCGTCCTATTGACGGCACCCAAGTGTTTTGCGTGGATAAACCTTCGCTAGTGTTGCCTGCCGACGGAGCTCCGTTGGTTTTTGCAACGGAGTTGGCTCACAACTTCGTTCTGCACGTAGAGACGAAAACAGGACCGGGAATCGATCTTCCCGCTGTGCCGGACGCGGCCCAAGGCGGCTTTGTGATCGATACCAAGGCCATGCAGTCGGTCGAATTGGAGGGTGAGGTCAGCGGAATCTTACGTGGCATTTGGGGTTTTCACTCCTTCGATGGTCCTCGCTTCCGGTTGCGCGCTTCCACGCCGCAGCAATGGGTGGTCGCCTCCAAAGACGCCAGCGCTCTCATCATCGGGCGCGAAGACACGCTGCATCTCCAATCTCCCGATGCCTGCTGTGTCAGCTCGGTCAGCCTGCGGGATGAAAAGGGCAAGGTCACCGATGCTGGGTGGAAGATTGCGAAGCCTGAAGAACTGGAAGTGAAAGTTCCTCTGCAAAACGCAACGGCGGGAACGCTGACCGTAATGATCCACAAGATGGGCACTCGGCAGGCCGATGAAATTCCGCTGCACACATACTCCGAGGCCGGACGGCTGGACGCCTTCGATATTCACTCCGGCGACGCCGACGGAGTACTCAAAGGCACTCGACTCGATCAAGTCAACTCGATCGACATAGGTGGCCTGCGCTTCACGCCGGACGGTTTATCCCGCGCCAACCAGCGCGACGAACTGAAGCTGGTTTGCCACGACGCGTCGGTCACCAAGCAGCTGCAGCCGGGAGATGCCATCGTGGTTCATGTAGCGCTGCAGGACGGCCGCTCTATGGATTTGAAAACCGCCGTGGAAGCCTCGCGGCCGCGTGTCGCCGTGCTCAGCAAGAGCGTGCAGCTGGACACTACGAGTTCGCCCTCCACGGTGCGACTTGAGAGCCAGGACGAACTTCCGCAGGATGCGCGCCTGAATTTCTTTCTGAAGACGCAGGTTCCGGAGAATTTCCCTCCTGCCGAGAAAATCGAGGTGGCCACGGCCGACGAATCTTTCAGCGTGCTGCTCAGCGAGAAGGACGGCAATCTCACTCCTCAGGATTCCAAAACGATTTTTGGCGTGCTCGACCCGATGAAGTTGCTTGGTCCGTCCGCGTTCGGTCCGTTGAAATTTCGACCCGTGGATGCGAATGGAATTGATGGAGACTGGCAACCCCTGATCACGCTGGTGCGAATGCCGGTTCTGGAGGGAATTCATTGCGCGCGATCCCCAGAAAAACAGTGCACGCTGGATGGAGACAAGCTTTTTCTGATCGACGCGGTCAGCGGCGATCCTGACTTCAACAACTCTGTGACCGTGCCCGACGGATTTGTCGAAGCGGCGCTTACGATTCCGCATCCGAAAGACAAAACTCTTTACCTGAAGCTGCGGGACGATCCTTCTACGGTAGTGACGGCTAATGTGCCAATCTTGACTGCGTCGCCGTAAGCTGGAGCCTCAACGTTGAGTGGAGACGCGCGTGGCCTACGCTCCGGCTGCGCCTTTGCCCTGAAAAGTAACCTCGACCAGCCGCCGGTCTTCTTCTGAAACCTGGAACATGGCGCGCGGCTTCAGGTTCATATAGCTGGCGACAAAGACCTCGGGGATCTGGCCGATGCGGGTGTTGTAGGTGTTCACGTCGTCGTTGAAAAACTCGCGGCGATCCGCGATTCGCTCTTCGAGTTCGGTGATACGGTTTTGCAGCTTGAGAAAATTTTCGTTAGCCTTGAGCTGAGGATAATTTTCCGCCACGGCGAACAGCCCGCGCAGCGCATCCGTCATCTTCAAATCAGCCTGCGCCTTCTGGGTGATGCTGGCCGCATTCATCGACGCAGCCCGTGCCTGCGTTACCGCCAGCAGCGTCTGCTGCTCGTGCTGCATGTATCCCTTCACCGTCTCGACCAGGTTGGGAATCTCGTCATGGCGCTGCTTGAGCAGCACATCGATGTTGGCCCAGGCGCGGTCGTTATCGTTGCGCAGCCGCACCAACTCGTTGTAAAGAATGATGACGTAGACCAGCACTCCGACCGCAAACAGCAGAAACGCCGCGCCTTCAATCACGCTGCTGCCCATCGTTATTCCGACCTCCGCCTCGACTTTGCCACAGGAATGCTTACAGTGAAACAGCAGGCAGGTCAGCAACGCAAGTAACTGACGGGGCAGCGCCCAAGGTCACGCGAATCGGGCTTCACGGTATCCCGAGAAAGAAAAGGGCCAAGCCGGCAGGCTCAGCCCTTCGCGCATAACAAGATCAGCTACGGTTTACGCGGAGTCAGATCGCAGGAGTGCTTCATCTCATCCAGATTCAGGCCGCCGGGCGAGAACTCAGCGATCGCATAGCCGGTCCTGGTCCTGACTTCCACGTTGAATACCTGGGCTCCAATCATTCCGCGAATCGTGCCTTTGTCCATGGACAGGAAACGTGCGCGAAGCCAGTTCCACCCCTTATGGTCATGGCTTCCGTCGATGCGCACCATGACTTCCATCTTCGGTTGGCCCCAGAAACCTGGATAGTCCGGCCGTCCCAGCCTGGTACCGGGATCGAAATCGGCGTGCTCGTATTTGCCGTCGGAGCATACAATTTCGACCCGCGGCTTGTAATCCGGATCTTCGCGGAAATAATTGTTGGCCAGCAGTTCGAAGCGAACTTTCTTCGCTCCCGTCATTTTGTCTTCCGAGCGGAACGCCAACCACTTGCCGCCGGCGCTGACGCCATCCTGTTCGCCCTGATACGGGCTCATAGCCCCCTGCTGAGCAAAAGTCGAAGCGGCCATCAAAATTAAGCTACTGAACACCACTGCCGCGGCTAACGCGCGACGCCTCTGTTTCTGCCACAATCTCAATACTTTCAAGGTCTCCTCCCCCGAACAAGAACATCCTTTCATATTGAACCCGAAAAACGCATAAGAGTTGCATGGCGGCGTGCCACTCCAGGCAAGGCGAATAAGAAGCGAATGTATTCTATCGTAATGTAGATCTTCGATGTTAGCGCGTGTCGATCCTCAGATCGATGTAGACCTGGGACCGGTCGTCGAACTGGCTGACCGACTTGGTATCGCTCTTATGGTTGTTGTACTGCGCGTAGACTTCATAATCCACGTTGGAAAGGCCCGGAAAACGGTAGGTGCCATCCTGCCCGACAATGTAGGTTTTCACCGCGTGGGTGCGAGTGTTGGTGAGGTATACGATCGCGCTGACCACGGGATTATCCTGCGGATCAAGCACCTTGCCGGAGAGCAGCCGGCCTTGCTGGTCTTTCTTATCAGCGGCAGCGCTCCCAGCCACTGAGATTACGAGCAGGATGGCGCAAGCCAGGAGCGGGACGAGCCTAAGAGACGATCTTAGAATCATGCGAGTCTTTCTTCCTTTTCTGCTCCGGATGATTCTAGCGGGCCAGATGCAAACCAATATCGATGCGTTCATCATACTCTACGTGGACCGGAACCTCTTCCACCAGATGCACCGGGAAGCCATCTTGAGTCTTCACCCCCTTGAGATCGGCGCCCACGATGTAGTCGTTCTTGCCGGCGGCAACGCGCAGAGCAAATTCGCCGTGATGGTCGGAATAGAGCTCCCAGCTGGGTTTCTTATCGGAGGCGCGGCGGACCTTCACCTTGACGCCGAAGACGGGATGATCATCCGGTCCCCAGACCGTGCCGAAGATGAGCGCGTAAGGATCCGTTGGTTTTAACTTCTTGAGCCCGGAGGCGGCATGGGCTGGGGGCGAGACTTGCGGGCCGAGTGCGGACAAGCCGAGCAGAAGCACCACAGAAAAATAGAACTGCCATGCAGATCGACGAAAACGGCAAGCGCTATGCGTCGTCACCGTCCTCGGTCTCCACTTCCTCTTCTTCTTCTACATACCCTTCTTCGACTGCCTTCAACTCCAGCGGGCTGGTCGTGATGACTTCGAAGTCTGTACCACACTCCGGACAGGAGACGATTTCACCCTCGTCGACTTCCTCTT
Source organism: uncultured Acidobacteriaceae bacterium (assembly GCA_963773675.1). Lineage (GTDB taxonomy): Bacteria > Acidobacteriota > Terriglobia > Terriglobales > Acidobacteriaceae > Sulfotelmatobacter. The sequence goes on along the minus strand of CAVZCG010000018.1, from coordinate 3,536 downwards.
CTTCCACATCCAGATCAGTTTCGCATTCAGGACAAAGAACCATAATTCCTCCACTCCCCCATTCCCCATCTTTCTGGTTAGATACCACTGATAATATTTAGATTCTTCCCCTCCGCAGGTCAAGGGGGCCAGTGCTGTAGAGCAGCGAATTAAAATTTTGGCGGAAAACGATCGATAACCTTGACATTTCGCTCGCCGGAGCTTACATGATTTCTCTCTTGAACAAAAGATGGTGGTTTTTGACTGCCGTGCTAGTGATCTCAAGTACGATAGCGTCGGCTCAGAACCAGGCAAGCTCCCCTATGTCTCGGGCCAGCGCACTCGAACCCATGGCTGTTGATAGCCGGATTGCGGCCGCTCTGCAGCAGGTCTCTGCGGAACGCATCCGAGCAAATATCGAGAAGCTCGTGAGTTTTGGAACGCGGTCCACCATCTCGGCCCAGGACTCAGCTGCAATCGGCTCTGGGCGCGGGGTTGGCGCCGCGCGGGAGTGGATCAAATCAGAATTCGAGCGCTACTCCAAAGATTGCGGCGGCTGCCTGGAGGTGAAGACCGATACTTTCACCGAGCCTGCCGCGGACCGTATTCCCCAACCCACCAAAATCACCAATGTTTATGCGGTTTTGAAAGGCACGGATGCGGAGAACGCGAAGCGCATCGTGCTGGACACCGGGCACTACGATTCGCGCAACACCGACATTCTCGATACGAAGGCGGATGCCCCGGGCGCGAATGACGATGGTAGCGGGACGGCGGTTAGCCTGGAATGCGCCCGCGTCTTAAGCAAGCTCAAGTTTCCCGCGACGATTATCTTTCTCACCGTGGCCGGCGAAGAGCAAGGGCTAAACGGCAGTCAACACTTTGCCAAAATGGCCAAGGAGCAGGCCTGGCACCTTGAAGCCGTGTTGAACAACGATATCGTGGGTGGAGACAAGAGCGCGGAGCAGGATCACTCGGTGGTGCGCGTATTTTCCGAAGGCTTGCCGGCAGCAGCCACGGAGCAGGAAATCAAGCGGATTCGCGGGCTGGGCGGCGAGAACGACTCGGCGTCAAGGCAATTGGCGCGCTACATCGCCGAAGTAGGTCAGGCTTACGACGCGGGCGTGAAGCCGATGCTCGTGTTCCGCCTGGACCGGTACCTGCGCGGCGGCGACCATTATTCCTTCAACCAGCAAGGATTTGCCGCGGTGCGATTCACCGAATTTCGCGAAGATTTTCATCATCAGCACCAGAATGTGCGCCTCGAGAATGGGATCGAATATGGCGATCTGGTAAAGTTCGTTGATTTCGATTATGTCGCGCACGTGGCTCGGCTGAATGCAGCCACGCTGGCGTCATTGGCTTCGACTCCGGCGCCTCCGGCGAATGTGCATTTGCTGACCAAAGACCTGGAGAATGATTCGACGCTCACTTGGGAAAGCTCTCCCGGAGGATTGGCTTCGGGCTATGAAGTTCTCTGGCGCGCTACGACCAGCCCGGAGTGGGAGCACGCGGAAAAAGTCGGGAACGTAACGCGCGCGACTTTGAAACTTTCCAAGGATAATGTCATCTTTGCAGTGAGGGCTCAGGACGCTCATGGACACCGGAGCCTGCCGGTTGTGCCGCTGCCCGAACGGTAGATTCGGGAGGCAGGCAACCTGATACCATGAGTGTGACGCCTTTTTGCCCTGGCGGTATTTGAGACCCCACCGTGCCGATGAATCGCGGACGTACGATCTCGTTGAGCCTCCCTCCGTTTACGCGCTGGGTGAAGCGGCTGATTCTTACCTACGCGGCGATTTACCTGCTCATGGCGGTGATGAGGCTGGCCTCGCCCTTTGCGCGGGAGTGGGTGGTCGTGTACCTGGGGCTGATCCCGAAGCTGGTGATGCAGGGGATGATTTGGCAACTGATCAGCTATTCGTTCCTGCATCTGGAATTGTTGCATTTCCTTTTCAATGCCCTGGCGCTGTGGATGTTCGGTTCGCAGCTGGAGGGGGACTGGGGATCGAAGCGCTTTCTGGAGTTCTATTTCTTTTGCACGGTTGCCGCCGCCGTTACCACGGTGGCTGTGAGTTACATGCACCTTCCCGGGCTTTCCCCCGGAACGCCGACTATCGGGGCTTCTGGCGGGATTTACGGTCTGCTGGTCGCGTTCGGCGTGCTCTACGGCGAAAGCGAGATCATGATGTTTCCGCTGCCCTTCCTGATCAAAGCCAAGTACTTTGTCTGGGGAATCGTGTTCCTGACGCTGGTGGGAGCGATCCAGGAAACTGGCGGCGTGGCCAACTTTGCGCACCTCGGCGGATTGCTCTTCGGCTACCTGTATCTAAAATTCCTTCCGCGAAAAGGCCTGATGTTCGCTACCTCCGAGCGCTACTTCAGCGCGCGCAATGAGTATTACCGCTGGAAGCGTAGGCGCGCGGCGAAGAAGTTTGAAGTCTACATGCAGAAGCACGATCGCAAAGTCGAGTTCGACGAGCACGGCAACTACATTCCGCCCGATGACGGTCCTCGTAAGGGAAACGGTGGATCGAAATCCGGGTGGGTGAATTAGATAATGCAGGTCTTAGGTCTTAGGCCTGGCACCCAGTTCTCGGGTATTCAGCGCGGCAAGAGCGCCAATCCCAAGTCCCTAGGACCCAACACCTAAGACCTTGCGAGCAGAAGTTCTTGAAACTCGGACAGGATTTCGGCAGGCAGTTCTTCCCGCTTGGCTTTTCCCTTGAATCCTAAATCGTGACCGGCGCCTTCCACCGTAATCAACTTCGTCTTCGCCGGAATCTGCTTCAGGGCTTGTCCAATCTCTTCGACAGAGCCGAAGGGATCGCGCGTGCCACTCACGAACAGAGCTGGCGTCCGCAGGTTGGAAAAATGTTGCGTGCGAAGCTGCGTCGATTTGCGCGGAGGATGCAGTGGATAAGACAGTAAGAGCAGGCCCGGCGCTAGCGCCGGTTCCGCTTCCGTCTGTTCGGCGCACAGCATGCTCGCTTGCCTTCCGCCGTAGGAGTGTCCTCCGAGAAAAATCGGTCCGCTCGTCAGATTCTTCACCACCATGACCGCGTTCTTCAGTCCGGCGCGATCGCGTTTGCCGTCGTACGGTGAAGGAGGACCGTAGGGACGATCCTGACGGAACGGCAAGTCGCAGCGCAGCACGAGGAAACCCGCGCCGGCAAAGGCTTCCGCCAGGGCGATCAGCAGAGGAGCCTGGCAGTTCGATCCCGCACCGTGCGTAAGAACCAATCCCTGGCCGATAGGTTTGGCGGGATGATGCAGCAGCCCGCGCACGAACGGGTCAACCGTTACGTCGGTAAAAACCCGCGGGCTGTCGCCGGAAGACATGGATGGTGCCCTTGGCTCTGCTTTTATCCCCTAGCTGGCGTTAAGCTTATGCCGCAATGCCTTGCATAACGCTCGTTCCGACTCATTGATCTGTCCCGCGGCGCGATCCATTTCGCGTTTTGATTCGGGTAGATATCTAGCTTTTTCTTTGTAGTCGTAATAGAGAGTACCGTGGATGCCTTGGACATCCTGCTTGTATACCGGCCTCTTCCACA
>CAVZCG010000017.1:0-568760 GCA_963773675.1 uncultured Acidobacteriaceae bacterium | reverse complement strand
AAACATCCGCAGGGTCGAGATAAACTCGCTCCACCATTCCGCGCCGTGGCCGTAACCACAGGTTCGAAAGATCCATCCGCGTTCGCGCTCATTGGTATACGGCTTGGTATCGAGCACACCAGTGCGCGGCAAGTTTGCGGCGTATATCTGCGTATCCTTGGCGTGAACGTGGAAGATCGCATCCTTAAGCACGCGGACAGCTGCAATCGGATCGATGGCCTGCCAAAAGAGATGGCTGGGATCGAAGTTGCAACCCACGCTCGGCCCCGCGATCGAGCGCAACCGCAGCATCGTCTCCGGACTGTAGACCACAAATCCCGGATGCATTTCGGTTGCGATCTTCACGCCGTGGTCAGCGGCGAACTTCGCGTGCTCAATCCAATAAGGCGCGACGACCTCGCTCCACTGCCAGTCGAGCACCTTCAAATATTCCGGAGGCCAGGGGCACGTTACCCAGTTCGGTGCCGTGGCATGCGGCGAGTCACCCGGGCAACCGGAGAAATCGATTACCACAGAGACACCGAGTTTCTCCGCCAGCAGGATTGTCTTTCGGCTGACTTCGCGGTCGTGCTCTGCTCGCGCGCGATCGGGATGCAACGCATTGCCATGACAACTCAAGGCACTGATACTCGCACCGTGATCTGCCAAGACTTTCTGAAACTCGGCAAGCGCATTTCCATCTTCGAGCATCGATAGCTTGCAATGCGCATCGCTGGGATAGTTGCCCGTGCCTAGCTCGACGGTGTCGATCTGCAGCGTCTTCAGTTTCTTTAGCACCGCGGCCAGCGGGAGTTGCGAGAGTAGGGGCGTAAACACTCCAACGCGCATAAAGATTTCTAGCTCCTAATTCTTTCTTTGAAGCTCAAACCACTGGCGGCTCTTACTTGATTGCAGCGTCTGCGGCGGTCAGCAGTCCGTAGCTCACAAATGCTAGCTTCGAACTATCCGGCGACCACGAGGGAACATTCATCGTACCCTGTCCGCCGAACAGCTTGGCCAGAACGGCAATCGGGCCATCGACCTTTCCTCTGCTCACATTCATGATCCGCAGTTGGACATCTCTATTGGGCGGATGACCCACCACGTCGCTCCCGTACGAGAGGAAAACCATCCACTTGCTGTCCGGAGAAATGTGGGGAAACCAATTGTTGTACTCGTCGAATGTAATCTCTTCCTGTGCGCTTCCATCCGCGTGCATGCGCCAGATCTGCATGTGTCCGGTGCGCTCCGAGTTGAAGTAGATATACTTTCCGTCGGGCGAATATTCGGGCCCATCGTCCAAACCCTTCGCCGTGGTCAATCGAGTTTCATCGCCGCCGCTGAAGGGAATGGTGTAGATGTCGAAGTCGCCGTTCCTCTGTCCAACAAAAGCGAGCGTCTTGCCATCCGGCGACCAGCCGTGCCAGTACGACGGCGAATCCTTCGTGACAAGGCGAGGCGTGCCCCCGGAAAGCGGCACGATGTACACACTGGATTTGTGGTCGGACTGCGAAGAATCGCTGATCGCCAACCATTGCGAATCCGGAGAAATCCCGTGATCGTTGTTGCAATGGATGGCCGTGCCGGTATCGATGGTCGTGGGCTCTCCACCATCAACGGGCAAACGCTGAATCCGGCCTTCGCGGTTGAAGAGAAAGCTAGCCCCATCATGTGTCCAGTTGGGCGCCTCAAAATGACTCGCATCCGTGTAGACGACGCGGCGATCGGCGGATTCAATCGCTATTGTCTCCAGGGTGCTGTAAAGCACCGGCGGCGCGGTGGTCACTGCGGGCGCCGCGAGGTCCACATTCGTGAAGATCGCCTTCTCGACAACGTCCTTGTCATGCGAGCAAACGCCGATGCCCACATAAAACGACCCCTGCAACGACAGCTTGATCGAAGCGCCCGAGGGCCGCAACGGTTCGCCCGCGCCCGCGGCTAGAAATACGTAGATGAAGTCGCCCCGCTTTTCAATTCGCAAGCGGAGCGGGGCGGAGATGTTCGACTGAATCTCGTGTGTGGTTGTGCCTTTTGCGTCGCGATACTGCAGCGAGGTAAGCCCGTCTCCGTGCAACGCCACATCAGCGTAAGGCGAATCCGCATCAAGGGTCTGGCGGATCATCAGCACCGCCTTACGATGCTCATTCCCACCCTTTTCCGGAAAGGCAACGTCCGCCGTCAATGCGACATCGCCAGAAACCTGTTTCCAGGCAAACTGAAATGCGTCGGAAGTGAACCACATGTTCTCGCCGCTACCCGCGAGGGTGTAAGCATGCTGCGCGGAATCGTACTGCGTAGACCCCGCATGCAACGTAATGCCAACCTCAGAGTGATTCTGAAAGAGGCCAAGTGAGGAAGGTGCGTTCTGTGCCCGCATAACTTCGCCTACAAAGAGTACGGCCAAGACGGCGCAGAAGGATAAGCACGAATGTCGAAGAATAATTTTGCGCATGTAACAAACCCTCCGTAGCGCCCCACGGAAAGGTAGGGCGATGAAGCCGAAATTGTCAATCCAGCGCACGGTGGGCAACGTTTCAGTTCCAAACGCGATGGTTAGCGCCGGCGGCAACCCTCTGTTCGCAGGAGTGATACGAAAATACGATTCATCAAATCGAAATTTTGCATCGCTCCATCTTGAAGGTAATTTGACGCGTTCCCTTGCTCCACGCTAGTATCTCTGGAGCATGTCAAGTTTCAGCAATCTTCGCCAGGAGTGCATGTGTGCATGTTGTTGTTGTGCATGCGTGTGCTCTGGTGCGGGTAAATTGCTGACTTAAGACTTTCATAATATCGGCACTTATACCCACCGCCAGAGAGCATCTGGCGGTGGGTTTTTCTTTTTGGCGGCAAAATATGACCAACACAGCGACAGAAACCAAAGCACAGAAATCCGAACGCCTCAAGCGCACCATGAATCCGTGGGAAGGTCTCGCCGAGATTCGTCGCTTCGCGCGCGAAGGCTTCGACTCGATTCCTGCCGAATGGATCGGAACCTATTTCCGATGGTGGGGAGTTTACACGCAAGGCGACGGCGCCGGCGTCGTGGGTGGCCAAGGCGGCGTAGGGCGTGCCTTGCCGTTCTTCATGCTCCGCATTCGAATTCCCAACGGTCTTCTGCGCTCCGATCAACTCCGCACCATTGCCAATCTCACCCGCCGCTATGCTCGTGGTACCGCTGATCTGACCGTGCGGCAAAACATTCAACTGCATTGGATCACGATCGGGGCCCTCCCCGAAGTGCTCGAAGAATTGTGGCGCGTCGGCTTGAATACGATCGGCGCCTGCGGCGATGTGACTCGCAACATCACAGGTTGCCCGGTCGCCGGTGTCGATGCGGACGAAATCTGCGATGCATCTTCGCTGGCGCTCGAAGCCGACCGCATGCTGGCCGGCAACGCTGAGTTCTACAACCTGCCCCGCAAGTTCAAAATTTCGATCACCGGATGCCGCGTCTGGTGCCCCTACCCGGAGATCAATGATATCGGCCTCACCGCCCTCCAGCGCACTGTCGGCGGAAAGCCTGAGATCGGGTTCGCCTTGCGCGTGGGCGGCGGGCTTTCTACAGAGCCCTACCTCGGCGTGCCCCTTAACGCTTTCGTCCGCTGGAATCAGGTCCTGCCAGTAATCAAAGGAGTTGCTGAATTGTTCCGCGACTCCACTCAACTTCGTGAGCACCGCGAGCGTGCGCGATTGAAATTTCTCTTCCTTCGCCATGGCTGGACTCCGGACGACTTCCAGAAAGATCTCGAGCGCCGCATCGGATTTCAACTCGACCCCGCCGAACCCGAGCGCGCGCCCTCCGATGTTTACCGCGATCACATCGGCATCCACCCGCAGAAGCAGGCCGGCTATTGCTACGTAGGCTCCGCGGTTCTTCGCGGCCGCATTACTCCCGAACAAATGGAAGCCGCCGCCGATCTCGCCGAGCGCTTCGCCGGCGGCGAACTGCGCACCACCAACATGCAGAATCTGCTGATCGTCAACGTCCCTCGCTTGCAGGCTGACGAACTGGCCAAAGAACTGGGCGAAATCGGACTGCCGGTGAGCGGCTCGCCGTTTTTCCGCGGGGCCATCGCCTGCAGCGGCAGTGAGTTTTGCAAGCTCGCCATCACTGAAACAAAAGCCTTCTCTCGCTGGCTGGTTGAAGAATTGGAAGAACGCCTGCCCGGCTTCGATCAGCACCTCAAGCTGCACGTCACCGGTTGCCCTAACAGCTGCGGGCAACACTGGATCGCCGACATCGGAATCGAAGGCAAGAAATTAAAGGTCGACGGACAAATGGCGGACGCCTATTACTTTTGCCTCGGGGGAGCCGTTGGTCTCCATCAGTCGATTGCCCGGCCAGTCGGATATCGCTGCCTCGCCACCGAAGTCCCGGAGGCCATCGAGCGTCTTCTGCGCCGGTACCTGGTCGATAGCAACCCCGGTGAAAATCTGCGGCATTTTTTTTCTCGCCACAGCGATGCGGAATTGCGCGACTACCTGGCAGGACAAACCATCGCTCCAGTCCCGCGCGATCTGCCCGAGGGTCGCGTGCCCAGCGGGGTGGAAGGCTGACACCATGAGCAACCTGTTCCCCATGTTCCTGAAACTCGAAGGTAAGCGCTGCCTCGTGGTCGGCGCTGGCCAGGTCGGCGAGCCCAAGATTGCCGGCCTGATCGACACCGGCGCTCGCATCCACGTCGTCGCTCTCGAAGCCACGGCCGCAGTCCATGACTGGGCAGAAGCAGGCAAGATCACGCTCGAACTCCGTGCCTTCGCCGCGGAGGATCTCAACGGAACATTTCTTGCCGTCGTCGCCACTGCCTTTCGCACGCTTAACGAGTCCATCTATCGCGAAGCGCAGACACGCGGAATTCTGTGCAACGTCGTAGACGTTCCGGAATATTGCGACTTCTATTACCCCGCCGTGGTGCGCCGCGGCGATCTTCAAATTGCCGTCTCCACCAGCGGACAAAGCCCGTCCCTGGCGCAAAAAATTCGCCACCAGCTCGAGCGCGAGTTTGGCTCCGCGTACACGCAGTGGGTCGCGGAACTGGGGGCAACACGACGACTCGTACTGGCCAGCAATCTTGATCCACAACGCAAACGTGAGTTGCTGCAGTCGCTGGCGAGCCGGGAAGCTTTCGAAGCAGCACTGGCAGAAGAGTCCCAAAAGAATGCATTCGCGGAAGACGACAGGAGAGTAACCGTATGAATGGCAAAGTGTACCTGGTGGGCGCAGGTCCGGGTGATCCCGAATTGCTCACCCTAAAAGCTCTTCGGTTGTTGCGAACCGCGGACGTGGTGCTCCACGACGACCTCGTCTCCCCCGAAATTTTGAAATTGATTCCCCACACCACCGAGGTCCGCAACGTTGGCAAACGCTGCGGATCCAAGACCATGCGGCAGGAGGAAATCAATTTTCTGCTGGTGACGCTGGCCGCCTCTGGGCGGCATGTGGTGCGCCTGAAAAGTGGTGACCCGCTGATCTTCGGTCGCGCCGGAGAAGAACTCGAAGCGCTGCGGCGATCGAACACCGCCTACGAAATAGTCCCCGGCGTCACTTCTGCTCTGGGTGCTGCAGCCGCCGCCGGCATTCCGCTCACCCATCGACAGACATCGTCCACCCTCGTCTTAACGGCCGGTCATCGAGCTTCTGAACACTCCGAGGAAAATTGGAGCAGCTTCGCCGGATCAGAGTCGACGCTTGTGATCTACATGCCCGGCCACGACTATGCCGAGATTTCCAGCCGGCTCACAACCTCCGGATTTGCTCCGGAGACTCCCTGCGCCATCATTTCACGGGCAACCGCTCCGCAGCAGCAAGTGCACCGAACCACAATTTCGCAACTCCATCAGACGCCGAAACTCGCCGCCCCAACCCTGCTGGTCGTTGGCGAAGTTGTGAAATTTGCCGATCGCCCCGCCGATCAGATCGAAGCCAACTTCCCCGTAATGGAGACCGCGCTCGGAACCATGCTTGCGCAGAGTTTCCCTTCCCTGGAGGACTCGGCTCAAGAGGAACCGCTGTCATGAAGAAGGAAGAAATCGCCCATCTACAGAATGCCGCTGAAACCTGGACACCAGAACGTGTTCTCCGCTGGGCCTTCGAAACCTTCGGCAGCAGCGTGGCAATCTCCTCGGCCTTCGGTGCGGAGGGTATGGTCCTCATCGACATCGCCTCCCGTACTCGCCAGAATTTTCGCCTCTTCACTCTGGATACCGAATTTCTTTTTCCCGAGACCTACAACTTGATGGACCAGGTGGAGCAAAAATACGGCATCACCATTGAACGGGTGTATCCACTTCTCTCCCCGGAGGAGCAGGAACGCCTTCACGGTCCAGCGCTCTGGCAACAGAACGCTGATCAATGCTGCAACCTGAGAAAGGTCGAGCCCCTGCGGCGCAAGCTCGGGGAACTGCAGGCTTGGATCACCAGCATTCGTCGTGACCAGACCGCTGCCCGCGCCGCCGCAGGCAAGATTGAATGGGACGAGAGATTTGGCTTGGTGAAAGTCAACCCACTCGCTGACTGGAGTTCCAGGCAAGTCTGGCAATACATCCGGCAGCATGACACGCCGTACAACCCGCTGCACGATCGCGAATACCCCAGCATCGGTTGCACTCATTGCACTCGCGCCGTGCGTGCGGGAGAAGACTCCAGGGCCGGTCGATGGTCCGGGACGTCCAAGACCGAGTGCGGCCTTCACATCATCCAGCCGCTACCCAATCCTCCCGAGGCAGGCGCCTGAGGGAGCGCTCCAGGCCGGTTTGAGTGACTCAGCAGGCCCAAGGCCAGCTGCGACATTTGGTAGCTCTACCGGGAATCTTCGAACAGGATTCTGGAGATTGAGAATCCCGGGCTACTTATGTTTCATTTCCGATCAAGAATCCACAACCATATTTAACTATCTGGCGAGACCTCTGTAACTTCCCTCTTTCTCGATGCTCTTACCAGAGCGCGGCTCGCGATCCAGGGACTGCCCTGCCCCGATCTCTGGTTGCAAAATCCAGGGCCAGCGTAATTTACCGAACCCTTAAGGAGCATTCCGATGTTGAAAACGTCCCATGTCCTGTTGACCACAGCTTTGGCGATAAGCGCGGTATTGCCAGCCCCTAGTAAAGCCCAAACCAGCGGTGTTTCCGGTGCTGTCTTCGTCATGACGAATGCAGCCGACAACAATCAGATCGTCGCATACAAGCGCAATTCGGATGGTTCGTTACAGGAAGGACAAACATTTCCAACGGGAGGCCGGGGCAGCGGCGGAGTTACCGACCCGTTGGGATCGCAAGGTGCTTTAACGCTGAACGAAAAACACACGCTGTTATTCGCGGTCAATGCGGGCAGCGGGAATATTTCCGTATTTCAAGTCAAGGGCGCGAAGCTTACGCTGCTTGGGACTGTCCCCTGCGGCGGCAGCGAGCCCGTTGCAGTTGCCCAGCAGGGAAACCTGCTCTACGTGGTCAATGCTGGCGGCGCGAGCGACCTTGTGGGCTTCCGCCTCACGACGGATGGACACCTGAAGCAAATCGCAGGTTCAACCACTTATCTGAGCACCGGAACTTCCGAACCCGGCTCGCTATCTTTTAGTCCCGACGGCCAGATCCTCTTGGTCACGGAAAAGCTAACCAACAACATCGACGCCTTCCACATTCAAAGCAATGGCACGTTGGGTCCAATCGTGGTGAATCCGAGTGCCGGTCCAGGCGCATTTGCGGTGTCGTTCGCGCCTAACGGAACGGCTCTGGTGGTCGAAACCGGACCTACCGGCGGTACGAATGCATCCGCGATCTCTTCCTATACGGTCGTCAGCAATGGAACGCTTACTCCTGTCAGCAGCAGCGTTCCCACTCTGGGCGCAGCAACGTGCTGGCTGGCGGTCACTCCCAATGGCCAGTTCGTTTACACCTCTAACTCCGCATCTTCCACCATCTCCGGCTTCGCTCTCAGCGCAGGCGGGGCATTGACGCCAGTTTCCGGAACCTTGGTGGGAACGAACCCTAGCGGAAGTATCAACCTGGAGATCGTCATTAGTTCAGACGGCAAGTATCTTTACACGCTCGATTCAGGTACTGGCACCGTCGGCATTTTTGGCATCAATCAGGATGGAACGCTTACCAACCTTGGCGATGCAGGCGGCCTCTCCGAGGACGCCGGCCTGGAGGGCATGGCGGCGTTCTAACGGCATCGGGCGGACACTCTGTTGCCTTGATTTTGTCTTTCATTGATCTGGGGCGCCCCATTTCTCGCTTCCCTGGCAAGAAGTGGGGCTCCTTGGTTCCGCCACTCTTAACTCCGGAGAGCACAAACAACGGTAGTGTCTTAATTGATAAGACGACCTCGGGCTGGCTCGAAGCGCTTCCCGACCATCATCCCGCGTAGAAGTTGCGAGTAGTAATTACAGAAATAGCAGGAGTCAGCAGGAGACATTTGGTAGCGCTACCGGGAATCGAACCCGGGTTTGAAGATTGAGAATCTTCCGTCCTAACCCCTAGACGATAGCGCCATCCGGAGAGCTTCGATTATAGCAAAGCGGCCACTCGCAATTTCTTCCCGCGAAATCACTTTCCACAGCCTCAGAAGGTCTATACTGGCTTCAAACATTACAAACACTGTCCTCTCATACTAGAAATTGGCGGGCAAGGTGTATGTGGTTCGCTCAACAATTCAATTCATTCCTAAATTTAGGTATCTGTAAGGAGTATCCGAATATGGCGAGAACAAGATCTACCTCAGGCGGCAAATCCAATCGTACGAATAAAGAGCAAACTGGCGTCAGCAATCCCGCCAGCGTTCCCGAAGTAAATGCGGTCGCAGCACCGGAAGTGGCGCCCGTAGGAACCGCGCCGGAGTCCAAAGTTACTCCACCGTCCAGGGTCGCGACGGAGCCAAAGAAATTCGAACTCCGGAAGGCCGAACCGCGCAAGAATGTGGTTCCGATCAACTTGGAGGACGAGATCCGCCGTCGCGCCTACGAACTATACCAGCAACGCGGAGCCGGCTCGGGCAGCGAGGCTGACGACTGGCTCGCCGCGGAACGCGAAGTGATGCAGCGCTATCACCAGCAGAGCGCTTAGTTGCCCCTGGAACTTATCTGCACAGGGGCGACTGAAACGTGGTTACGTCCCGATCGCAGTTCTGTGGCTGCAGATGGCAGATTGGATTTCGCACCTACCGTCGATGCGATCGTGGGGTGGTTTGTGCTATTTTCCGGATGCCTTGCCATGGAAGGATTGCATCCAGTGAATAGCCCTTGACGGTTGCCTCGCCGGGGCGTTTCTGAAAAAATAGGCCGGGGTTCCCGCACATGGCGGAAATAGGTAGTTTTGCACTTCTCCTCGCTTTGGCGTTGAGCGTTTACTCGTTCGTCGCCGGGATCATCGCGTTAGCCTTTCAGAACCGGACTTCCTTGCAACCGGCGGGCGCAACCGCCGGCGGCGGCGCTGCAACTGCCGGAGAAGACAACTCATTCCTCACCACTCTGCACCAAGGTTCGGAGCGTATCGGCGAAACCGCCCGGCGCGCCGGCATTGTTACGTTCGCAGCTGTTCTTCTCGCTTCTGTGGTCCTGGTAATCTGCGCCTTCCGCGACGACTTTTCGATTGCCTATATCCTCCACCACAGCAATCGCGATCTGCCCGGTCCTTATAAGTTTGCCGTGCTCTGGTCCGGCCAGGAAGGTTCGCTGCTGTTCTGGTCGCTGTTGCTCGCCGCCTACGGATTCGTTCTCCGCCTGCGCTACAAAACGGACCCGCGCCTCTTCGCCTATGCTTCGGTTGTTCTTTCCGGCGTGCAGATATTTTTTCTCTTGCTGCTCAATTTCGCCGCGCATCCTTTCGCCATCGTGCAGGGGACGATTCCCGCCGACGGTAACGGCCTGAATCCTCTGCTCCAATATCCCGAGATGGTGATCCATCCGCCCATGCTCTATCTGGGCTACGTCGGATTCACCATTCCCTTCGCGTTCGCGCTGGGCGCGCTGATCATGAAGTATCCCGGCGAGAAGTGGATCCATATCACCCGCCGCTGGACTATGGTCACCTGGGCCTTCCTCACCTGCGGAGTTTTTCTCGGCGCGCACTGGGCGTACTCTGTCCTAGGCTGGGGCGGCTACTGGGGATGGGACCCCGTCGAAAACGCCTCGCTCATGCCTTGGCTCACCGGCACCGCCTTCCTGCATTCGGTGATGATGCAGGAAAAACGCGGCATGCTGAAGATGTGGAACATGTGGCTGGTCTTCGCCACCTTCTGGCTGGCCATCCTCGGAACCTTCCTCACCCGCAGCGGCATCATCAGTTCCGTCCATGCCTTCGCTCAATCTTCCATCGGGGACTGGTTTGCGTGGTTCCTCGCCATCACTCTGATCGTGTTCCTGTTTTTCTTTTTCAAGAACAAGTCGCATCTGCGTAGCGAGCACAAACTCGAATCGCTGGTCTCGCGCGAATCCAGCTTCCTGTTCAACAATCTGCTCTTCGTTCTGCTCTGCTTCACCGTGCTCTGGGGAACGTGGTTCCCAAAGATTTCTGAACTGGTGCAAGGCAACAAAGTCACGGTCGGCGCGCCGTTCTATAACCGTGTCGCCATCCCCGTAGCTTTGCTGCTCTTGATCCTCACCGCCGTGGGTCCGCTTCTGGCGTGGCGCAAGACTTCTCTCGAAAGTCTGAAGCGTAACTTCATGTGGCCCACGTTCGGCGCCATCGTGGTCGCCATCTTCCTGATGGTCACGCCGCAAAGCTGGGGATCGGCCTTCGGCCTCAAACCCTGGAAGGATATTTCCTACTTTTATTCGCTGATGGCCATCGCGCTCTCGGTTCTTGTGACCCTCACCGTGGCGAGCGAGTTCTATCGTGGCGGTCGCGTCATCTCCAAGCACACCGGTCAGGGCATGTTCGCCTCCATGGTGCAACTCACGCACCGCAACACCCGCCGCTATGGCGGATACATCGTCCACTTCGGCGTGGTGGTGGTGATCATCGGTTTCGCCGGAGCCGCTTTCAATCTCGATAAAGAGATGGAGATGAAGAACGGCGATAAGATGACCATCGGCGGCTACACACTGATCTGCCGCTCCTCCACCGAAGACGACAACCCGAACTATTACAGCCAGTGGGCGATACTCGACGTTTTCAAGGGCGGCAAGCAGATCGATACCATGACGCCGGTGCGCCGTTTCTACCATGCCAGCCAGCAGACCTCCACCATGCCCGACATTCGTTCCGGCCTGAATGAGGATCTCTACGTGGTGTTCGAAGGAGTCAATCCGGATAACGGTCGCCCCATTCTTCGGGCACACTTGAATGCCTTGGTCATGTGGATTTGGATGGGCGTTTGGATCATGCTGATTGGAACTGTGCTCGCGCTGATCCCGAATGCGCCCGCGCCGGTCCGCGTTCCTGCTCCCGCGCGCCTTGAGCCCGCTCACGCCGGCCGTTCGGTAACAGGAGACTGATGTCCCGTTTGAATCGATTCTCGAAACTGGGTGCCCCATTTCTCGCGTCCTTTGCGAGAAGTGGGAGATTGCGCCATAAGACTGGGGGCATTGCTCTTCTGTTGCTCGCCGTCTTCGCACTGCTCGGTGCCGGAGATCCCGCCACTCGCTTCACCGAAATCGGCCACCGGATGATGTGTATCTGCGGATGCAATCAGATTCTTCTGGAATGCAATCACGTCGGCTGCCCCGCTTCCGATGGCATGCGCAACGAACTCATGGCCGCAGTCACCCGCGGAGACAGCGACAGCCTGGTCGAGCAAGGCTTCGTGCAAAAATATGGACCCACGGTACTCGCCGCTCCCACCATGCAAGGTTTCGATCGCGCAGCCTACATCATCCCGCCGGTCGTTCTGATTCTCGGCTTCGGTCTGATTGTGCTCGTGATTCGCGCCTGGAAAAATCGCCCCGCGCCTGCAATCGCCGACGGCCTGCATCCCATCGCTGGCGCCGAACTCGAACAATTCCGCGACCAGGCTCGCAAGGAGACTGATCTATGACCTGGATTCCTCTCTGCCTGATGCTCTTCGTCGCTTCCGTTTATTATGTTTTCTATCTTCCGGGAAGACTCTTTCTTGGTCCGGAAAAAACTCGCGCCGGTTATCTGCGCGAGCGCAAGGATGCCGTCTACGAAAATCTGCGCGATCTCAACTTCGAGTACAAAGCCGGCAAGGTGCCCGACGTCGATTACGCGTCGCTGAAATCCTCCTTGCAGGATGAAGCCGCCACCATCCTGGCCGAGATCGATCGCCTGGAAAAAACTCCCCCTCCGCAAAAAGGAAAAAGATCTTGAACCCAACCAACGCTGTCATCCTGAGAGAGCGCGTTCTTCGCGCGAACGAAGGACCTGTGCGAGCGACCGCGCCTTTTGCTGCGCGAAGCGCAGCAAACCATGAGCGCGACGTGAGCATCCTTGTCGCACTTGTCCTCCTTCTCGCCGCCTTCGCCTCCGCCCAAACTCTTACCGGCACAGTGAAGAACTCCACCACCGGCAAGCCCGCCGCTGGCGACGATGTCGTCATGTTCAAGCTCGGCCAGGGCATGGAAGAATCCGGCCGCACCAAAACCGATGCCAAGGGTCAATTCAGCTTCAAGCTCGACGACGCGCAAGCTCCGCATTTAATTCGCGCCATCCATCAGGATGTCACCTATCACCGCATGGCGCCTCCGGGAACCACGTCGGTAGCGATCGAAGTGTATGACGTCGCGAAAAAAGTCGACGGTATCCAGGTGGTTGCCGACATCATGCGCGTCCAGGCCGGTCAGGGCCAGATTGCCGTGACTCGCGAATTCGGAGTGCAGAACACCTCCAGCCCGCCGCGCACGCAAATGAACGAACGCAATCTTGAGTTCTACGTTCCCGACGGGGCGCAAGTCATCGACGATTCCGCCACGGCCACCACCGAAGGCGGTAACCCGCTGAAGTCCGCCCCAGTGCCCGAGGGCGAGAAAAATCGCTACTCGTTCATCTTTCCCCTGCGCCCTGGATTGACGCGCTTCGAGGTCACCTATCAGCTTCCCTATAGTGGCAGCGCCAATATCGATCCCAAATCGATTTATCCCCTGGAGCACTTCGTCGTCATGCTGCCCAAGGCAATGCAATTTACCGCAGCTGCCAGTTCGGCAGGATTCAAACTGATCAATTATCCGAACGAGCCCGATGCCAGCGTGCAGGTCGCATCCAATACGACGTCCGGCCAAAACCTTGCATTCAAGATTTCCGGTGAAGGCACGCTCGCCGGCGATGAGAGCGGTACTCAAGGCTCCGGCGAAGGCGGACAAAGTTCCGCCGGCGCTCCCGGAGCGCAGTCGAGCAACCGTCCCGGTGGAGGACTTGGTCCGCCGATCGATGCTCCCGATCCGCTGCAGAAATATCGTTGGCAAATCCTCGGAGGCTTCGCCGCGGTCCTGATCATCGGCGGCGTGTACGTAGCCTCTCGGCAACAGTCTGCGGCGCGCGCTGTGAAGCGCCAACAAGCCGGCTCTTCCATACCGGCGGCCATGCAGGAAGAAGATGACTACGCACCCGCCGAAGTCCCAGCCAGCGTTGGTCGCGGCTCAGTCGGGCGTTCCTCTTCGAAGCTGATGGAGGGCATCAAGGAAGAACTTTTCCAGCTTGAAGTGGAGCGCAAGCAGGGGCTGATCTCGCAAGCCGAATACGAGAAAGCGAAATCCGCTCTCGATCAAACTTTGGACCGCGCGCTAAAACGCGAAGCCCAGAAAGCATAGCCTTCGCAGTCACAAGTCGCGAGTACCTGGTACCGAGGGAATCATTTTGCTCGGTACTCGATTCCAGGCAGTCTCGTCCATTCTTGCCGAGTTCGCGGGCAGACTCTGCCTATCCGAATCATCGGAATGAACGAATTCTTAGATGAGCAGCCACCGAAGTTCAGTAAGTAGTTTTGAATGTGGTCGATTTAAATTTCAGACCTCCATCCTCCGTTGGCATGTGACCTGCCTGATGGCATGACATATCGGCGACTCAAGCTCGGCGGGGAAACTGCCGATAGGCACCGATAAGCATTTCCTTTAAGGAGACCTCCTCATGTCGGTTTCGGGTATTTCCAGCAGCAGTCTCTATAGCACTCAGAATGTTGAGAGCAGCGCGCAGCAATTTCGTCAGGAGTTCCAGCAGCTCGGTCAGGATCTGCAGGCTGGAAATTTGTCGGCGGCGCAATCGGATTTTGCCACGCTGCAGAATCTGAGCTCGCAGAATTCGAGCGCGACCTCGCAGAACAACAGTCCCATCGCGCAGGCGTTCAGCCAACTGGCCAAGGATCTTCAATCCGGCAATCTTTCGGCGGTGCAGCAGGATTTTGCGACCATCCAGCAGGACTTTCAGAATCAGTCTACGCAAGTGCAGGCTGCGCTGGGACACCATCACCATCACCACGGCAGCGGCGGATCGGGTGAAATCAGCCAACTGCTCAGCCAACTCGGCAGCGCGCTGCAGTCGGGCGATCTCTCGACCGCGCAGCAAGCTTACAGCTCGCTGGTGCAGCAGTTCCAGGCATCGTCCTCGACCACGGCAGCGCAAACCGAATCCACATCCCAGTCCACTTCCAGCGGCGTCTCCATCACAGCCTAAATGTAGGGGCCCATTTCTCGCGTTCTTTCGCGAGAAGTGGGGACTCCCTTCCCGCTGACCACGTCTCGTTTGACCAGGTCGAGGTCAGCCGAAAAAGAATCTGTGACATCTCTCCTTGCGGTCCACAGCCTGACCAGGCGATTATCACCTAGCGAGGATTGCGGCGAACACCAAGACGTACCGGCAACTAGTGTGTTTTCAATATTTTACCCGCAAACCGTTGCAGTCCTTAGATTTTTCCCAAATTTCTCGCCAACCCGATGATTGCAAACAGACCAGGAAAGGGAGGGGATACCTGATCCGAACCCTCTTTCCCGTAACGGCTTCCCCTGCATCCGCCCCGGGGGCGTAACATCCAATAGGTGAGATCGATTATGGGAAATACATTTAAGACCGCGTTTTTGCTGACGGCGTTAACGCTGCTGCTGATGATGATTGGGCGGGCGTTTGGCGGGCAGAATGGGATGCTGCTGGCGCTGGGGATCGCGGTGGTGATGAACTTCGTCTCCTACTTCTACTCCGACAAGATTGCGTTGGCCATGTACCGGGCTCAGCCGGTGACGCGCGAGGAGTTGCCACGCGCTTACGAGATTGTGGAGCGGCTGACGCAGAAGATCGGCATTCCGATGCCGAAGATTTATGTGATCCCGACGGAGTCGCCGAATGCTTTTGCCACGGGGAGAAATCCGGCGCACGCGTCGGTGGCGGTGACGCATGGAATTCTCGGGCTGCTGAACGATGAAGAGCTGGAAGGCGTGCTGGCGCACGAATTGGGGCACGTGAACAATCGGGACATTTTGATCAGCTCGGTGGCGGCGACGATTGCGGGCGCGATTACCATGCTGGCCAGCATGGGCCGCTGGGCGATGATTTTTGGCGGATTCGGGCGCGGCGAGCGCGAGGACCGCGGAGGCGGAGGGCTGGCGGGACTGTTGATGCTGATTGTGGCTCCGATTGCGGCGAGCTTGATTCAGCTGGCGGTGTCGCGGTCGCGGGAGTACCAGGCGGACGCGACGGGAGCGCATTTTACGGGGAATCCGTATGCGCTGGCGAGCGCGTTGCAGAAGCTGGATGCTTACTCGCGGCGAGTGCCGATGGCGGCCTCGCCTTCGACGGCGCATCTGTTTATTATCCAGCCGCTGCTGGGGATGAATTTTGGGAACCTGTTTTCGACGCATCCTCCGATTGCGAAGAGGATTGAGCGGCTGACGGGACGGCCGGCGGAGTTTATGCAGTAAAACCGCTGCTAGCTTCTAGCTACTAGCTTGGTCCCACGCAAGACGGCGGAGTGACGGCGTTCTGATTTCATGGCCGGACTGACATGGAGGTTCGCGCATATTGGGCTGAAGCTAGAAGCCAGTAGCTAGGAGCTGAAGTCCTATGACATCGGTAACTCTGCTGCCTTCGTGCCTGATAGTAGAATCCATCCAATGCCGCCTGAGACTGCGATTGCCGTATCCCACAAAGCTGCCGAGCTGGAAAAATCCCTTCGCCGCGTGATTCGCGGAAAAGACGATGTGGTGCGGCTGGCGCTGGTCAGCATATTTGCCCGTGGACATCTGCTGATTGAAGGCGTACCGGGCGTGGGCAAAACCACGCTGGGACAGGCCCTGGCCCGCGCCATCGATTGCACGTTTCAGCGAGTGCAGTTCACCAGCGACATGCTGCCCTCCGACGTGCTGGGAATCTCGGTGTATTCGGCGATGGAGCAGGAATTCGAGTTCAAGCGCGGGCCGGTGTTCACCAACGTTTTGCTGGCGGATGAGATTAACCGGACGACGCCGAAGACGCAGTCGGCGCTGCTGGAGGCGATGAACGAAGGCCAGGTCACGGTGGATGCGCATTCTTACGAGTTGCCGCAGCCGTTTCTGGTGATCGCAACGCAGAATCCGGTAGAGCATCATGGGACGTATCCGCTGCCGGAGTCGCAGCTGGATCGATTCCTGATGCGGGTGCGGATGGGCTATCCGGATGCGGCGGCGGAGCGCGTGATTTTGCGGTCGGAGGCAGGAGCGGCGCACTTGCAAGATTTACGGCCGGCGCTCACCGGCGCGGACGTGCTGGAAATGCAGGAGGCCGTGAAGGCGATTCGCGTGGACGAATCGCTGGTGACGTATGCGCTGGAGATTGTGCGGCGCACGCGGCAATCGGAATATCTGTCGCTGGGAGTTTCGCCGCGCGGGGCGCAGGCACTGTATCGGGCGGCGCAGGCGATGGCGTTTCTCGATGGCCGGAGCTTCTGCACTCCAGAGGATTTCAAGCCGCTGGCGGTACCGGTGTTCGCGCATCGTGTGGTGGTGAACGGGCAGTATGCCTCGACGGTGAAGAGGTCGGAGCAGGCGGATCAGGTGCTGCGCGAGATTGTGGAGAATGTGGCTGTGCCGGTGTAGTGAGGGCAGTGGGCGGTGATCAGTGGCCGGTTGTCAGTTCTCAGTTTCCAGCCTTTGGTTTCTCGGCACGGGACTATAATTCTCCGCTATGTCTTTCCTGCGATTTCTCATGCTGTTGTCCCTCGTCTGCTGGGTTGGCGGGCTCATCTTTTTTGCCTTCGTGCTGGCGCCTACGGCGTTCTCTGTTTTGCCGACATCCCATTTGGCTGGAAATGTCGTCGGACGGTCGCTGGGAAAGTTGCACTGGATCGCGATCTTCTCTGGGGTTATTTTTCTGGGTAGTTCCCTGCGGTACAGCCGTCTCACGGATGGAACGGCGCATGTGTTTGCGACGCGGCACGTGCTTTTGTGCCTGATGCTGGCGCTTACGTTGATCTCACAGTTTGGGATTATTCCGCGGATGGATGTTTTGCGGGCGTCGCTGGGAGATGTGAGGTCCGCGCCGATTGATAACCCGGAGCGGGTGCAGTTCGACGCGCTGCATGTGTGGTCGACGCGCGTGGAAGGTGCGGTGCTGCTGCTAGGGTTGGTAGTTGTGTACCTGACGGCGCGGAGCTTCTAGCTACTAGCTTCTGGCCCAACTTTCCTGCGTCCGTTGGGCATTTTGTCCTCGATCATTTATCCTGAAATGTTGTCCGATCATGGCTGGAGCGCATTGTGCGCAGCCATTCTATTCTCGTCCGTTTCGCTAGAAGGCCAGGAGCTAGAAGCTAGAAGCTTTCCTTATGAAAACTGGAATCATTGGCCTGCCGCAGGTGGGCAAGACGTCGTTGTTTCGGATATTGACCAAGGCACATCTTTCGGATCAGGCGCGGGCGAATCCGCGGGAGGCGCATATTGGCGTGGCCAAGGTTCCGGACGATCGACTGGACCGGTTGGCGGCGCTTTACAACCCGAAGAAGCTCACGCATACATCGGTCGAATATGTGGACGTGGGCGCGATCGGGCAGGAGGCGCTGAAGGATAGCGCTTATGCGGCGAATCTGCGCAATGTGGATGCGCTGGCACACGTGGTGCGGGTGTTTGACGATCCATCGGTGCCACATGCGGGGGAAATCGATCCCCTGAAAGACATCAAGAATGTGGAGTTCGATCTGTTGGTGAGCGATCTGGGACAGATCGAGAAGCGGCTGGAGCGGCTGGAAAAAGATCTGAAGAAGATGAAGACAGCGGAGCTCGAAAAAGAATTCGAGTTGCTGAAGCGGGCCAAGGCGCAGGTGGAATCGGATAAGCCGCTGCGCGAAATGGAGATGACTCCCGAGGACAAGAAGCGTATCAAGGGCTTCATGTTTCTGAGCGAGAAGCCGATTTTTTATGTGCTGAATATTGGTGAGTCGACCGAGTTGGGCAAGGAACTGGAAGAAGCGGTGAGCAAGTACAAGCTGACGGACATTGCAGCACGGCCGAATGCCGCGGCCACGGCGATCTGCGGCAAGGTGGAGGCCGAACTGGCAGAGATGACCGATGCGGATGCGGCGGAGTTTCTATCGAGTTACGGGCTGACGGAAAGCGGGTTGGTGCGGCTGATTCGGACGACTTATAAGCTGCTTGGACTGATTTCGTTTTTTACCGCGGGTGAAGATGAGTGCCGCGCATGGCAGGTTCCGGCACATTCGCGGGCGCAGGAAGCGGCGGGAGCGATCCACTCGGATCTGGAAAAACATTTCATACGCGCGGAGACGATCCGCTGGGATCAGTTGCTCGAAGCCGGGTCCGAAGCCAACGCCCGGGCCAAGGGGACGCTGCGGCTGGAAGGCAAGGACTACATCGTGCAGGATGGGGATGTGATGCACATACGGCACAGCGGGTGAGGAAGTTCTCAGTTCTCAGTTCTCAGTTCTCAGTTCTCAGTGAAAAAGGCAAGACTGAGCGGCGCCATGTGTCAAGGTTAGGCTATTGATCTTATGGAAGCGATCAGGCAGTTTAGCACTTTGCCTAGTCGCCCATATTTTGCCGCCCAGTATGAGACCTTCACATCTTCGCGTCGCCCTTTCCGCTATGGCTGTGATATCTGAACATTCTTTCCGCGCGCTGTTCGTGAATCCTGTCACGACAACGCGCATCGTTGTTGAGAACTGAGAACTGATATGATCCTCGCCAATTGCACATGAGCGCCATTCTCATCAGCATTCTGCTGGGGCTTACCGCGGCTGCCGCCAATGTGTTTGGCGGGGCGATTATTGTGCAGCGCAATTGGGAGCGGCGGTACTTGCGTTACTTTGTCGCGCTGGGCGCGGGATTCATGCTGGCAACTGCGCTGATGGAGATGGTTCCGGAGAGTCTGGAGCTGCGAGGTCGCAGTGCGGCGTTATTAATTCTGCTGGGGTACCTGATCATTCATTTCTTTGAGCACACGGTTACGCCGCATTTCCACTTTGGCGAGGAGACGCATAAAGATGAGTTCATGCATTCGCATAAGGGATACTCGGTGCTGCTGGGGCTGATCATCCACACATTTTTTGACGGGATCGCGATCGCATCGGGATTTCTGGTTTCGAACGCTCTCGGCTGGCTCATTTTTTTCGCGATCTTCCTGCACAAGATTCCTGAAGGCTTCACCGTGAGTTCAGTGATGCTGGCTAGCGGGCGCAGTCGTGGGACGGCTTGGTTCGCGTCCGTGATTCTTGGGGGAGCAACTTTGGCGGGAGTGCTTACGATGGCCGTGTTTCGCCATCACGTGAGCGCGGGATTACCGCTAGCGGCGGGCGTCACCATTTATGTGGCCGCTTCGGACTTAGTTCCCGAGGTGAATAAGGAACCGGCGATGAAGATGGCGCTTCTGGTTTTTGTCGGAGCGGGGATGTTCTTTTTGTTGGAGACGCTGTTTCACGCGCACTGAGAGCAGGTCTCAGGTCTCAGGTCTCAGGTCTCAGGTCTCAGGTCTCAGGAAAGGCAAACTCGAGCCGGTTATTGGGGCAAGATAATTTTCTTCATCTTGTGTTCTGGGACCGCGATCCAGAAAATCCTTCTGGCGCCCTGCGTGTCACAAAAAAGGGCGCGGGCAAGAGTGCCCGCGCCACATGCAAGGTTACGATCTACGCATTGGCCAGGACGGGCTCGACGCCATAGATCGAATGCCAGGAAGTTGCGGCTTTGAGTTTGCCGTTGACGTTGTTGATGTTCTTCACGCCTTCGGTCTCCAGCCATTTGCGGAATGCAGCTGCGCCCTGTTTGGCGTAGACGGGGATTCCATCTTTCCAGGTGGCACGGCCACAGAGTACGCCGTTGAACTTCACTCCGGACTCGCCGGCCAGTTCGAGGGTCTCGCTGAATTCGGCGTTGCTGACGCCGGCAGAAAGATAGATGAACGGCTTGGTTGCGACGTTCGCGGCCGTGTGGAAGAGGTCGATGGCTTCTTTCTTGTTGTAGGCCTTCTGGCCGCCGAATGATTTGGTGCCCTCGACAAACTTCATGTTAACCGGCACTTCGACTTTCAGAACATCCACGCCATAGCGGTCTTTGCTGAACTCGCGCATGCTCTCGGTGACGATGTGGGGCTTTTTCTTGGCGTAATCCAAGCCTTTTTCGTCGGCGCCTTCGTCGTAGCCGACGAACTCGAGGAAGAATGGAATGTCGTTAGCGCGGCATTCGTCGCCGATGCGCTCAACCCATGCATGTTTCTTGTCGTTCACTTCCTTGGGATCGAACGGGGTGTAGTAGAGGAGAATCTTGACGCAATCCGCACCCGCTTCTTTCAGGCGACGGGCCGACCAATGATCGAGGAGATCACCCAGGCGTCCGGGACCGGTCTTATCATAACCAGTTTTTTCATAGGCCAGGAGCAGGCCGGCATTCTTGGCGCGGCGCTTGGAGGCAGGCAGTCCCCACTCGGGATCAAGCAGGATGGCGCTGGCGTGCGGCGTCAGGACTTCGGTGACCAGGGTTTTGAATTCTTCCATCATGGCGTCGCTGACTTCTCCGCCTTTTTCTTTGCCCAGCGATTTTTGCAGCGAGCCGCGTTGATCCATAGCTGCAGCTGCGATCACACCGTGCTCGTTCGAAACTTTTCTGAGACCGGCAAGTTTTCCAGGGGTGAGCTTCATAGATTCCTCCAGGACTGCATGAATGAAGATAAGTGCGCGGAACAAGCAATTGTAAACCAAGGAGGCAGGAAACGCCGGGGAAGCCACGGTTCGGAGTTCTGGATTCCCGGAACAAAACTGCGAAACGTTCGAGAGGGCCAGCCGCAGCAGGCTTGGGTCGATCGAGGAAAAACAGCACACGCTCCTACGCCGCCCAGTTCTGCACCTTCAGTCCACGCACCCGGCGGAACTCCTTCTCATTGTTGGTGACTAGCGTCAATCCAGCTGCAAGGGCGTGGGCGGCGATCCAAAGGTCATTGTTGCCAATCATCTCGCCTTTGGCTTCCAGATCGGCACGCAGGGTCCCATAGGTTTCAGCCGCGCCTTCCGGCAAAGCAAGTGCGGGCAGCACATGGACTAACTCCCGCAGTCTCTCCAGCGCCTCTGTGCGATGCGCGCTTTTGACGGCTCCATACAAAAGTTCGCCATAGGTGATGACCGAAAGGGCGGCTTCTCCCGGGCGGAGTTTACGGAATCGCCGCAAAACGCTCGGGCCGTTTCTGACGGATGTAAATACAGATGTTCGTGTCCAGGAGATAACGAGCTTCCATCACAGACCCTTGCGCTTCTGCGGCCAATCCTTTTCGCGACCGGCCAGTTCGACATCATCAGGCAAGCCAGCCAGAAGATCGAATGCTCGAACCATGGTTCCGTCTTTTTCGCGCAGAACAATCTCATCGCCACGCCGAAAAATCTCAACCTCTTCGCTTTTCAGTCGAAACTGCTTCGGCAATCGAACCGCCTGGCTGTTTCCCGACCGGAACACACGCGCTGTGCCCATGGATTCTCCACGTATATACGTTAAGTATATACTACCGACAGGGGATTACATCAGTAAAATTTCTCTTCTTAGTCCACCGAATGCTTGGCGGTGTAGCCGTCGCGGGCGACGACATCGATTTTCTGTTCCTTGCCTTTCTGGTCTTTCACCTTGAGTGGTCCGCCATCGGGGGCCACGACTTGCACTTTCAGCTTGCGATAGGTGCCATCGAGCTTGTCGTTGGTGGGACGATAGGTGATCGAATATTGATTGCGGATGTCGCTGGATATATCGCGGAACAACTCCGGCATCTCGCCCTCGAAGCGAGGGAAGTAGGCGCGGCCGCCGGTCATGGCGGCGAAGGTGCGCATTTCGTTGTCGGCTTGCAGGTAATCCATATTGCTGACAGGAATGCCCATGCCGTGAGGGGCTGCGCGGCCGTGGGCTTCGTACATTTCGCGGATGATCCACCCCACGCTGACCGGGAAGATGGTGACGTCTTTTGTGTCCTTTATTTTCTTCATGATCTTATCCAGCGTGAGTTTGCTGAAGGTGTCGACTCCGGTGGTCACGAGGATTATGTACTTCTTGCCTTCGACCCGGTCAAGGCGGTCGAGCGTGTCATACAAGGCGTCAAACAGGTTGGTCTCGGCGAAGCCAGGAATGCGCAGCTGGTTCAATGCTCCGTAGACCGCTCTCTTGTCCTGGGTGAAATCGACGAGGATGTGGGGCTGCATGTCATAGTAAGCGACCGCAATCCAGTCGTCCTTTTGCAGCGTATTGGCGAAGGCATAAGAAGCCTGCAGCGCCTGGATCATGAACCCATAATTGGTGGAGGCGTATTCGACCAGCAGCACGGCGGTGATGGGGGCCTTCGAAATATTGAAAGTGTTGATGGTCTGCACAGCACCGTCTTCAAAGAGGCGGAAATTTTCCTTCTTCAAGCCGGGGACGAACTCGCCGGTCTTAGTGGTAACCAGTACGTCGACATTCACCAGGGGCGAGTTTACCTTGATGGAATAGTCGGGCAGACCTTCGATTTTCTTTGGCGTAGGAGGAGGGGGCGGGGGAGCTTCGTCGGGATTCTTCTTGGGAATCGCGTAAGGACCGATGTCGCCGCTGGGGCCACCAGCCTCAGCCGGGGCGTCCTGCTTCGGCTTACCGTTGTCGTTGGTTTGCGAGGGGGACTGGGTCTGGTCTTGGGCGGATGCGGGAGGGGCTGCGAAAAAAAGACTGAGCGAGAAGGCCATTACCAGCATCCAGAGGGTGAAGCTCAGCGGGTGTAAGCGGCGGTTGATAGCTAAAAAATCGGCGAACATAGAAACCCCGAGGAGGAAAATACACCATTGGGAGCGAAATGCCCCTGTGCTAGTATAGACGCAGGGATTCGCGATTGGGATGTTTTGCCCGGCTCCCTGGTTCCCCTCCTGGCAACGACTTACAATCTGGCGAAGTCTAACCTAGCTATCTAGAGAGCAGGACTCACGCGGTCCTGCCGGGCTCAGTTCATGAAAAAATCAGTTCTCGCTTTCCTCATTGCTTGCCTCATTGCTTGCCTGTCTTTCTCCTCATTGGTTGCGGCGCAGAAGTCTGATTCGGCGCCGAACCCGCCTACAATTCCCGTCAGCCAGGTTCATGCGGGGATGCGTGGCGTGGCCTACACGGTTTTTGAAGGGGTGAAGCCGGAGGCCATGGAAGTGGAAGTGCTGGGCGTGCTGCACAACGTGAACGGCCCGAAGGGCGACGTGATCCTGGTACGGCTGCACGGACAGAAGGTGGAGTATACGGGCGTGGTCGCGGGCATGAGCGGAAGTCCGGTGTATCTGGATGGGAAGCTGGCGGGGGCGCTGGCGTTTCGCATTGGAGAATTTTCGAAAGAGGCGATTGCGGGAGTAACGCCGATCGCCGACATGCTGGAGATCAATGCGCTGGATCGTTCTCCGGCGGAAGAAAGCGCTGCGGTGAAGCCTGCCCTGAACAACGTAGCCGGAAAAACCGGAGCGCCGGGTGAAATTTCCGCGCTGCCGGGTTCGGTGCAAGACGGCGCGGGGAGCGGTTTCGCGAATTATCTGAAGCCGATCGAAACCCCGCTGGTGTTCAACGGGTTCTCGGAACAAGCCATTCAGCTTTTTGCCGGGCAACTGGGATCGGCGGGAATTGTACCGGTGATGGGAGCGGGATCGGTGAGCGACGACAAGCAGCCGGAGCCAGTAGTAGCGGGATCGGCGATCAGTGCGATCCTAGTGCGCGGCGATATGGATATTGAGGCAACATGCACCGTGACCTACGTGGATCCGCAGCGGTTGCTGGCGTGCGGACATCCCCTGCTGCAGTTTGGCTCGGTCGATTTGCCGATGAACAAGGCAGAGGTTCTGGCTACGCTGGCTTCGCCGCTGAACGCTTTCAAGATCATCAACACGACCGAGCCAGTGGGAACGTTTGTGCAGGATCGGCATACCGGGATCATGGGCGTGTTCAACCGGCAGCCGGAGATGATTCCGGTTACGTTGAGCATCCATAGCAGCACGGGCGTGAAACAGTTCCATTACGAGGTGTTGAATAATCCCAAGCTGACGCCGGTGGCCCTGATGGTGACGGTGTTCAACGCGCTGCACGGAGTGAACGAGTTCGGGGAAGAGATTACTTACCGGCTGACCGGGAGCATCGGCGTCAAGGGATTTCCCGAGGTCACGATGCACAACATGTTTGCGCCGGGAGAGAGTGCGCAGCCCGCGGCGATGCAGGCCGCGATTTCTCTGGGTGAGCGCTTCGAGCGGATCTATGACAATCCTTATAGCGCGGCGGCGGTGGCAGGCGTGAAGCTGGATTTTGATTTGGTGCGCGAACGGCGCTGGGCGCGGCTGGAGAGTGCTCGCACCGATGTGACGGAAGCGCGTCCCGGCGAGGAGATTATGCTGGAAACTGTGCTCGCGCCTTATCGCGGAGAGCGGATTGTGCAGCAGATTCCAGTGAAGATTCCGACTTCCGCAAGCAAGGGAACTTTACGGATTCTTGTGAGTGACGGCGATACGCTGGATCACCTGGGGCGCTCGAACGCCGCCTTCGGACGCAAGCTGGATCTGGCGTCTACGATTTCGCTACTCAATAAAGAGCATTCCAACAACCGGGTTTACGTCTCGCTACTGGAGGCCGACCCGGAAGCACGCGTCGCCGACAAAGTTATGCCCACGCTGCCGATCTCGATCATGAATGTGATGGATGGCATGCGAGGCAATCAGGAGATGATTGTGAGTGGAGAGTCGAACGTGGATGAAACCTCGACAGCTCCGCTGGATTACGTTGTGTCGGGAGCGCAGTTGCTGACAGTCACGGTGAAGTAGGGAACGAGAACCTAGTTTCTCGAGTACCTACCGAGCGATCCAGGATCTATTTCTCTTCTTCGTTCTCGCCCATCTGCTGGGAGAGGTAGCGCTCGTAGCCGAGTTCCTTGATGAGATGCATCTGGGCTTCGAGGAAGTCGACGTGCTCTTCTTCGTCCTTAAGCAGGGTAACCAGCAGATCGCGGGAGCCGTTATCGCCTTCACGGGTGGCGATAGCAACGGCGTCGTTGTACTGCTTGACGGCGCCGACTTCGAGGGCCAAATCGCTTTCGAGCATTCCCTTCACCGTCCCACCGACCTTTAATTCCAGCGGCATCATGGACGGGCTGCCATCGAGAAACAGGATCCGTTCGATCAGCACTTCGGCGTGCTTCATTTCGCCGATGGATTGTTTCTTGATGAAGTCGGAGAGCTTGTGATATCCCCAGTTTTCGCACATCTCGGCGTGCAGAAAATACTGGTTGATCGCGGTGAGCTCTTCACGGAGCGCCTTATTTAATTCAGCGAGGACTTTAGAGTTACCTTTCATGGCGAAGCGAGTATAAACCAATGCCCCGCAGAAATGTGGCGTGGGCACTCCTGCCCGCGAAATCTAACCACGAGCAGGGCCGACAATTCCATTTCGGAACTGTGTTCTGGAAAAAGGTTCAGCATCTCTTGAATATCCGTCTTCTGGCGCTACGATGAAAAAAGAGCAGTCACTCTCATGCTCAATGCAACTTTCCGCCGATACGAATACCGTCGTCGTCTGCCTCATTATCAAAGAGACGAGCGACCTGTTTTTGTCACTTTCCGTACGCGGCTTGCATTTGATCTCTCACCAAAGGCACGGACTCTAACGCTGCAGCATTGCCTGCATGACAATGGCAGGACAATTCGGATTCACGCGGTCGTAATCATGCCCGATCATGTCCATTTGCTGTTTACAGCTCAGCGAGATACCGCCGGCTGGACGTTCGCTCTTCCGGAAATCCTAAGCGCGATCAAGGGATCGTCCGCGCGGAGCATCAATCGGCTTGGGGGAAGAACCGGTCCTGTGTGGCAGGACGAATCGTTCGATCACGTATTGCGAGGAGATGAGACTCTCCGGAAAACGGTGGACTATATTGGCCAAAACCCAGTACGGAAAGGCCTGGTGGACAAACCCGGCGACTATGAGTGGTTGTGGCTTGAGTGTGGCGCGGGGACTCCTGCCCTCGAAATGCCGACCGTCACTGGAACGCGATGAAGGGCACGATCTTTTGAGCTTAGAAATGGAATTTGAAGTTGGTCTCGTGGTTAGATTTCGCGGGCGGGAGCGCCCGCACCACACAATCAAAAGACGAGCAGTCCGGCTTTTTCCATGTGGCGGAAGCCGTCAGTGGCTACCGCGGCTAGCACCATGAGGGTTGCGTTGTAGCCGACGTGCGCCAGAAAGCTGGAGCCCACAGACTTGGTCACAGCACGGACCGTGGTGAGCACGACGCCGACCATAATTACGATCAGGACGGCCGACCAGGAATGGTATTGCGGGTAATGCATGAGGCCAAAGGGCAACGCGGTGAGAACGATTCCCCAGACGGCGCCCAGGCGCCGGGTAATCACGGGATACAGGAAGCCGCGGAAGAACAGTTCTTCCATCAGAGGGCCGAGGGTGACGGCGAAGGCGACGGTCAGATAAGCGTCCATGGGACGCTCGAAAAATTGATCGAAGGGCGTGGTCTTGGGCATGGGGAGAAATCGGCCCAACGCGTCGAAGCCAAGCATCAGAACGCCCACGCCGAAGACACTCAGTCCGGCCACGCCCGGCCAATTCCAGCGAATAGCCTGCCAAAAGTGCGCGTGATATTTGCCTTCGACCAGTAGAAACATATAGAGCCCCACGGCGATGTAGGCCACCAACTCCGCGAGTAGCGCGAGTACAGGCTTTTGCGCGACTTCGATCCAACTCCGGTGCGGATAAGCGAACTGGCGCGCGGCGAGGACGATGACGAGTTGGACGACAAAGAGAATGCCGAGCGTGAGGATGGCGATGACCAAGACGTCCCAGCCGCTCCAGACGGGGTCCTCGCCGGCCTTGGGGGTAGGAGCGGGCGGCGTGGGCGCGGGCGGAGGGAATGAGTAGGTGATCGGCGGGGCCGATAGCTGTGGCTCGCTGGGTAGCGGCTGCGAATCGGGCTGCGGGTTTTCGGGTGAGGACAAAAAGATCCTTTCTTCAATTGTGCCCAACGAGGCACAGTCCCTCAGGGGCTAAAGCCCGCACACATTTTGCAGGTTAGCGACACGGCTAAAGCCGTGCCCTTCCAAAGCTAGTTGGTGAGGCGATTCTCGCGCAAGTGCGAGGCATAGTTTTCGAACGCAGTACGAGTCACGCGCTCCGCTTGCCGTTGCCCGCAAAATATACAGCCAGTGCCTGACCCGTGTACGACTTCTTCACCCTCGCCACCTGCTCCGGCGTGCCTTGAGCCACGATGCGGCCGCCTTCTTCGCCGCCTTCTGGGCCGAGGTCGATGATCCAGTCGGCGTTGCGGATCACGTCCAGATTGTGTTCGATGATGATGATCGAATTTCCCAGGTCGGTCAACCGGTGGAGGACGTCGAGCAACTTTTTTACGTCATCAAAGTGAAGGCCGGTGGTGGGTTCGTCCAGCAGGTAAAGCGTTTTGCCGGTTTGGCGCTTGCTTAGCTCGCGGGCCAGCTTGATGCGCTGGGCTTCGCCGCCGGAGAGCGTGACCGCAGATTGACCGAGATGAATGTAGCCGAGGCCGACATCGACCAGGGTTTGCAGCTTTTGTTTGACCTGGGGAATGTTTTCGAGAATGGGGAGCGCGTCGGAGACCGGCATCTCCAGCAGATCGGCGATCGAATTACCGTTGTACTTTACGGCTAGCGTTTCATGATTGTAGCGGCGTCCGCCGCAGACCTCGCAGAGAACGTAAACATCGGGGAGAAAATTCATTTCGATGCGGCGCTGGCCTTCGCCCTGGCAAGCCTCGCAGCGTCCGCCGGAAACGTTGAAGGAGAAGCGTCCAGCTTTATAGCCGCGCTCGCGCGATTCGGGCAGCATGGCGTAGAGGTCGCGGATGGCGGTGAATACGCCGGTATAGGTCGCAGGATTCGAGCGCGGAGTGCGGCCGATGGGGGATTGGTCGATGCGAATAACTTTGTCGATGTTCTCCGCGCCGACGATGGCTTTATGCTCGCCGGATTTTTCGCGCGAGCGGTAGAGCTGGCGGGCGAGGGCGCGATAAAGAATGTCGTTGACCAGCGTGGATTTGCCGGAGCCGGAAACTCCGGTGACGACTGTCATCACGCCGAGGGGGAAGGTTACGTCGAGATTTTTGAGATTGTTTTCTTTCGCGCCAAGAATCGTAAGCGCGGCGCCGTTTTTCTCACGGCGTTCGGGACGCATCTCGATCTGGACTCTGCCGGAGATGTAGGCGCCGGTGAGCGAGTTGGGCTCGCGCATAATTTCTTCGGGAGTTCCGTGAGCAACCAAGCCGCCGCCGTGGCGTCCGGCGCCGGGGCCGAGATCGATGACGTAGTCGGCGCGGCGAATGGTTTCTTCGTCATGCTCGACGACCAGCACGGTATTGCCGAGATCGCGGAGATTTTCGAGCGCAGTGAGAAGGCGAGTGTTGTCGCGATGGTGAAGGCCGATGGAAGGCTCGTCGAGCACGTAGAGCACGCCGCGCAATTTGGAACCGATCTGCGTGGCCAGACGGATACGCTGGCCTTCGCCGCCGGAGAGCGTGGCGGCTGAGCGGTCGAGCGAGATGTAATTCAGTCCGACGGCATTCAGAAATTGCAGGCGCTCGACCACTTCGTGCATGACGCGGCCGGCGATTTTTTCTTCGCGGCCAGCAAGTTTGATGCTCTGCGCGACTTCGAGCGCGCGGGAAATGGGAAGCGCGGTAAAGTCTGCGATGGACATGCCGTTCACTTTCACGGCGAGGCTTTCCGGCCGCAAGCGCTTGCCGTGGCAGGCGGGGCATTCGGTTGCGGACATGTGATCCATAAGCCAGTCGCGATAGCCTTCGGAAGTTGACTCTTCGAGATTCTGCTTGAGGTATCCGAAAATTCCGCGGAAACCAGTCTTGCCGCGGCCTGATTCGCCGTTCAAGAGCAAGTCCTGAATCTTTTCGGGAAACTTTTCGAAGGGCGTATTGAGATTGATGCCGTGGGCTGCGGCCGTGATCTGCAAACTGTGGATCAGGCCCTGGGAAGCCGAACCGGGACCGAGACCGCCATCGAGCAGGGGCTTGGACCAATCCGTGATGACTTTTGCGGGATCAAAATCGTAGCGGCTGCCGAGGCCGTGGCATTCGTGGCAGGCGCCATACATGCTGTTGAAGGAAAACGAGCGCGGCTCGAGTTGCGGGACGCTGATGCCGCAATCCGGGCAGGCGAGCTTTTCGGAATAGAGTTGCTCATCGCCGCCGACCACGGCCACTTGCACTAGGCCGCCGGCCAACTTCATCGCCAGTCCGACTGACATTTCCAGGCGATGCTCGATGCCCGGTTTTACTAACAAGCGGTCGACGAGCACTTCGATGGTGTGGTTCTTGCGCTTATCGAGATTGAGGTCATCTTCGAGGTTGACGAGTTCGCCGTCTACGCGGGCGCGAGTGTAGCCGTGCTTGAGGAGGGTCTCCATCTCCTTCTTGAATTCGCCTTTGCGGCCGCGCACGATGGGCGCGAGGACCATGACGCGATCTTCGGGAGTGAGGGCCATCACGCGCTGGACGATCTGCTCAGCCGACTGGCGGCTGATGGGGCGTCCGCATTTGGGGCAATGGGGGATGCCTATGGAGGCGAACAGCAGACGAAGATAGTCGTAGATTTCGGTAATGGTGCCGACGGTGGAACGCGGACTGCGGCTGGTGGTCTTCTGCTCGATCGAGATGGATGGGCTAAGTCCATCAATTGCATCAACATCCGGACGCTCCATCTGGTCCAGGAACTGGCGGGCGTAGGTGGAGAGGGTCTCGACGTAGCGGCGCTGGCCCTCGGCGTAAATGGTATCGAAGGCGAGCGAGGACTTGCCGGAGCCGCTCAGGCCGGTGACGACGGTGAGGGTGTTGCGGGGAATCTCCACGTCGATGTTTTTGAGGTTGTGCTGGCGCGCTCCGCGCACCGAAATCTTGGTGATGGCCATTGGTTTGGGCTGGATAGCCCTTCCGTAATCTCGACAGGTCTGCTGGATTGTTCGAGATTAGGAGTGCGCAGCTCTACTCCGTATCTTAGTCGTCAATAGCGGCGGGCGTCAACGCAGGTAGATTGAAGATGCCGCATAGACGAAACTCGATACGACGGCATCTGAATACTGCAATTTCGAAGTGCAAATAGACAGGGTGGTTGATCGTGATTTCGCTTTTCATGCCTCTGATTCTCTGCGTTACCGTGGTTGCCTCGGTTGGGATTGGCGTCATTGCGGCGTACGGCGCGGTCATCGGCATCCTGCAGGCTTGCGGCCGGGCGTCGCAACGACCCGCGGAGGCACGAGCGCGGCTGATTCTGGTGCCTACGCAGAATCACGCCAGCGGCGACTAAGAGTCTCTTCTTGCCTGGAGTTCGTTTCCCAATAGTTGTATGCGCCAACCTCTGTTTGTAGTCCCTACGACGTTAATCGCTCAGCTTCTCGCGATCCGTTCCCGTCTACTTCGCAAGCCCTTCAAAAGCTAGCGATCGCCACCTTTGCCTCGAGCATTGTGGCGAACTGCACCGCAATTTCGAACTTTGTTCGACATCGAACATACAGGCATAGCGGAAGTTCGTAATACTCCGGTTTCACATGAACAAGGCAGAGAACGACCGCATTCACGAATTGTGTGCGCGCATTGCCGTGGAACAGGATCGACAAAAGTTCCTTGAACTGGTGAAGGAATTGAATCGCATTCTCAGCGCCAAGGAGCAGCGACTTCCAGGCGCGAAGCCAGAAGGGCACGGCGACTGTTGATTCGCAGGTGGAGGCTGACTCGTCCTGCCGTTTTGGTTTGCCGGACTTCGTTGTGAAGAAAATAGAAAGCGGACGGCGTAAAGCCATGCTCAAGCGGAGAACTGAAGGGACATTTTCTCCATACATTCGCCGCTCAATTTTCCCCGGAAATACATTAGATCACCGTAAGGAGTACAGGCTCTCAGCGCAAACGGAAGCGGCCTGTCGCATCTAATCGATGATGTGCCTGGCCACGGAAAACATAATTACCAGAAGGCAGACAAGACGGGCCAAGCTGGCTCCATTGCAACCCGGCGCTCGTTCCGACGCAGCCGGGAAAGCGGTGAGCAATGTCATTCTGTTGTCGCTTCCGGACGACGAGTATGAACTGCTGCGGCCGCATCTGGAGCCGGCAGATTTGCCTCAACACCACATTCTGCATGAGCCGGGCGAGAAGCTTGAGTTCACATATTTCCTGAATGAAGGAATGACTTCGCTGGTGGCTCTCAGCGGAGACGGGAGAAGTGTCGAAGTGGGGATCGTAGGTAAAGAAGGCATGGTGGGGATGTCGTTGACGGTGGGTCTGCGGCGGGAGATGTTTCGGGCCATCATGCAGATGGGAGGCAGCGGAGTGCGGGTCCGGTCGCGGGTATTTCAGGACACTTTGCCGTGTGCCCCCGTCCTGCGATCCGAACTGAGCCGCTTCGCCCTGATGCAAGGAATGCAGGTTGCGCAACTCGCCGCCTGCAACCGGCTGCATGAGACGGAGCAACGACTGGTGCGCTGGCTGCTGATGTGCCAGGACCGCGTCGACTCCAAATTGCTTCCCCTGACCCACGAGTTTCTGGCGCAAATGCTGGGTACCGGGCGGCCCAGCGTGAGCCTGGCGGCGGCCGTTCTGGAGGATGCCGGACTGATTGAAAACCTGCGCGGTTCGGTGAAGATATTAAACCGCAAGAGCCTGGAAGCCGCGGCCTGCGAATGCTACGGAGTGATTCAGCATTTTAACGGTGGGCTGGGGCTGAAGTGAATACGGCCTAGACGTCACAATGCCACATTGTTAGCGGGCGCGTCGCAGAGTGATGGACACGAGATTGTGGACCCAGCGTGCAGGACGCTTGTCATCCGAGATGATCAACTGGAAGGGGCCGTTGTTTCCGAGCGGCTGGCCTTCACGCGTGTCGACTACCAGCACCTGACCTTCGTGAAAGCTGGGATCGGCCTCAGCGAGCGAAAGAACCACGGAGTACCCGTCGGATCCAGTGGCGATGAGGTAACTGGTCATGGCTTGGCCGTGAAGTTCTTTGCCGAGGGGCGCATTGACCTTCGTCAGCAAAGTAGCCAATGGAACTCCCGAATAAGTTTCGGAAGCGTTGGTGTGGCCGTTGTGGACTGTGATGGCGACGTGCGGCAAGGCGCGAAAATCATCGCGCGTGAACGTCACGGGCGCGTGGGAGGGATCGGCGGAGAGCAGCAGTCGAGCGCCTTCGACTGCGGGAGCGGGTGTCGTCTGCTGGGCCAGTACAGCGGGAACGCACAGCAGCACGTAGAGGAAGAAGTCTCTCAAGTTTCGTTGGCGCATGGTAGAAGCATAGCGCGGCGTGTGTTGGGTGTCAGCAGGCCGGCAGCGGCATGATTGGACGCGGCGCTTCCCGGGCGACCGTGGTAGCATTTCGGTATTGTCCGCGCCCCGGCGGAAAGTGCATGGCAGGCACCCGTTCCATCCCGATTACTTGCTTTACCGCGATGCTTCTCGGCGTCCTTCTATCTTCATCCGCATCTGCGGCGGAGCCATCGCCTTGGCTGGAGATTCACTCGACGCACTTCACGGTGATTACCGACGCCGGCGAAAAAAAGGGCAAGGAAGTCGCGCTGCGGTTTGAGCAGATGCGGGCGGTGTTCGCCATCCTGCTGATGAAGGATCGGCTGAACGAACCGCTGCCATTGACGATACTCGCCTTCAAGAACGACAAAGACTATTACCAGAGCGCGCCGCTGAAGCAGGGGCAACCCATCGACGTTGCGGGCTTCTTCGTCCCCGGCGAAGATCAGAATTTTATCGTGCTGAACTTATTTGAAGTGGAACCTTGGCGCGCCGTTGCGCATGACTATGCGCACCTGCTGATGAACTACAACTATCCGCCGGTCGAGGGATGGTTCGATGAAGGCCTGGCAGAATATTTCAGTTCCCTCCGCGTGGATAACCAGCAGGTGGAGATTGGCGGGGATCCGGAACTAGGCTCCATCTTCACCGAGGATCTGGTGGGCAATCAGCGCGAGATTAGCAATCCTCCGAAGTCTTTCACGGAACTGCTCGGCGCTCAGGTCTGGATTGCTCTGCCCGACCTCCTCACCATGAAGCATGATACAGCCACTTATGTGGAAGGCACACACCACACACTGTATTACGC
The DNA here is from genome assembly GCA_963773675.1 of uncultured Acidobacteriaceae bacterium. Taxonomy (GTDB): domain Bacteria; phylum Acidobacteriota; class Terriglobia; order Terriglobales; family Acidobacteriaceae; genus Sulfotelmatobacter. The sequence goes on along the minus strand of CAVZCG010000017.1, from coordinate 535,321 downwards.
GCAATCGTGGATCATGGTGCACTACCTGCTGCACGAGAAGAAGCTACCCGAGACGGGCACATACTTTGATCTGGTCGAGAACCAGCGCGTGCCGGTGGGAGAAGCCATTCAGAAGGCTTATGGGGTTACGCCAGATCAGTTCGACAAGGCGGTGAAAGACTACTTTCACTCGCTGACACCTCTGTTCGTGGCGCTCGACACATCGAAGCAGCAAGATTCCCTGGCCAATCCGCGGCAGGTCTACCATTTTCCTGCGCCGGTGGGGCCGAGTGACAGCGCCATCATTTCCAAACCGATGCGCGAGAACGATGCCAAGGCTTTGGTTGCAGAAGTAATGACAAGAATTCCGGAACGGCGCAACCTCGGGCTGCAGGAATTGCAAGCGCTGGCCACGATTCCCGAAACGACTGCTTCCGGGAAACCCGTCGAGCGGAAAGCCGCGAGGGAGAGTATAGATGATGCGCCACTCGTAGCGGCAGTAGGAAATGAGATCGCCCATCGAGCGCTGGCTTGGGATCACCTGCAGCATGGGGAGTTCGATGCGGCTGCGGAAGAGCTGAGCGACGCGGCCGTCCTCGACCAGCACGACATGTGGATCCGCTACTACCTCGCCGTGCTGAAATACCGCATCGCCAAGGCCAAGCATGCGGACATTCAGGGCCTGCCCAACATGATGCAGGATCTGCGGGCGGTGCTGGACTGGTATCCGGAGTTTGCGGACGCGTACGACTTGATGGCGATGGCGCGCAAGGAGGGCGGTGGCTCAATTGCGGCCATGCAGGCGGAGCGGGCGGCGATGCAACTCAGTCCACGCAATCAGGAGTACGTATACCATCTGGCGGAAATCTATATTGAGGGTAAGAAGTGGGAAGCGGCGCGAGCGCTGCTGGACCGTTTGAAGACGAGCAGCAATTCGCTGGTAGCAGCGGAGGCCCGCGAGCAGCTAACCCGGCTGAGCAACGAACAGAAGTATGGTCTGTCGACGGCCTCGACCGCTCCGAAACTGTCTCCGCAGAGTTCGCCTTTCGACGTGCTGGAACAGGATGCTGCCAAACGAGCGGCAGCGGAACAATCGGCACAAAACGCGGGAGTGGGAGACCGGCGCCCAGCCAAATTTCTTCAGGGACGGCTGGTAAGAGTGGATTGTTCGCAGTCGCCGGCGGCGGTTCTTACCGTAGCTGCCGGGGGAACGACTCTGAAGCTTCGAACTCCCGACTACAAGTCCCTGCTGCTGATCGGCACCGATACCTTCTCGTGCGGATGGAGCGATCGCTCGGTGTCGGTGAACTACAAGCCGGGCGGCTTGTCGGATGGGGATTTGGTGTCGTTGGAAGTGCGGTAGTCAAGCATGCTAATCGCCGCCTTTCTACGCGGCGCAAGGAAACAGCAGGTTCCTCCCTCCGCCGTCGCTGGCGCTCCGGCTCCGGTCGGAATGACAAAAGAACGAAAGTGGCGGAGACTGGCCCTGGCCAGCACAAAATAAGAAACCCTCCCGATGGGGCGGGAGGGTAGGCATTCACAATGATGGCGGCTAGGCGCGGACGACGTTGCCGGCCTGAAAGCCTTTGGGACCTTTCAGCAGATCGAACTCCACGGTCTCGCCCTCATTGAGCGAGCGGTAGCCGTTCTCCTGAATCGCGGAGAAATGTACGAAAACGTCCTCCCCCGTGGAGCGCTGGATGAATCCATATCCTTTCGCCCCGTTGAACCACTTCACTGTTCCCTTCTCTCTCACGGAAAAACTCCTTTCACTATCGTGAAGAATTGTTCCCCGAATCTCCCGTACTGTTGTCCCGGCGAACCGGAACGCCCCCTTCAAGAGAAACGGTGGAACTCGGCCGCGCACGGTAGTACTGAAGAAATCGCCCCAAAGCAAAAGACTCCTCGGGTCAACGCCGCATAAAGACATTGCGACGCGAACTTTCGGAGCCCTGGACCATCGACGCTGTTTCTACGGCACTACGCAAGACGTCAACCTGCCTAACACACTCGTCGCCTGGCACATACCAGACAATGAGCAAACGATAATAAGCACTACTAAATCGTTTGACAAGAAGAATTAGAGGGTGAGGCTTAAAGATAACCTAGGGTCACGTGCAAAACTTTAACGAGGTATAAGAAAAGGCTTTGTCGGGACGAAAACTTTGGTTTTCCGGGAGCTGCCGACAAGCGGGCAAACCCTTGGTAGGATTAGGCTAACAGCTGTGGCAGATCAGACAACAAGTACGGTTGCTGCACCCAAGGCAGGCGCCTCAGGCGCGCCGCCAAGCCGTCGCCGGGGCCGACGGGACGGAGTAATGGTCTCCACGGTGAAGTACCTGCTGCGCACCGATGTGCATACTTTTGCATTTTCCGTCGCGGCCAATTCGATCCTTTCGTTTTTTCCTTTCGTCGTTTTACTGATGACGCTCATCCGGCGCGTTTTCCATTCGCGCGTGATGTATGACGTGGTAGTGGAGTTGCTTCGTGACTATCTGCCCGCAGGACAGGAGTTCGTCATCCGCAACCTCAACGCGATGGTGAACAGCCGCCACAGCGTGCAAGTAGCTTCCCTGATCATCTTGCTGGTGACATCGTCGGGCATTTTCATGCCTCTGGAAGTGGCGCTCAACCGGATCTGGCGCTTTCCGAATAACCGCTCGTATTTCGGGAATCAGCTGATCTCGCTAGGACTGGCTTTTGGTTGCGGCGTACTGGCATTGCTATCCATCGCCATGACGGCGGGTAATGTGGCTTTGCTGGAGTTTTTGCTACGCGGTCACGGCAGTGGATTTATTCGCCTGGTAGGTTTCATGGTGATGAAGCTGTTTGCCATCGCCGCCAGCGTTGCCATCTTCTTCCTGATTTACTGGTTGTTGCCCAACGGTAAAGTCCCGGCGCGTGCGGTGCTGTCAACAGCGTTGATCATGGGGTTGCTATCGGAGGCTTTAAAGTACGGCTATATTCTGGCGCTACCCTGGCTGAATTTTGCGGAAGTTTATGGGCCGTTCGCACTGTCGGTAAGCCTGATGTTCTGGGCATTTCTCTCAGGGTTGCTACTGCTGGCGGGGGCCAATCTTAGCGCGGAGGAGCACGCCCGGCGCGGCCTGTAGGGAGAGTTTCTTCGGCACCTATTCCTTGAGCGGGGAGATTGGTTCGTCATTGAAACGCGCGATCACTTGTTGGGGATTGGGACGTCGCTGAAAGCGACTCCGCGTTTGCGGTTGATGCGGCAGATCAGATTCTCGAGAATTTTCGGCAAGACGTTTACCCCCGGCATCGGCATCAGGGAATTCTTCTCCACGTAATCCTCGGCGCCGGCTTCAATCAGTTTCTGCCGGTTCTTTTCGGTGAGGCTGCTGAGCACGATCACCGGGATGTCAGCGGTTGCGGCGTCTTTCTTCAGGCAAGCCAGCACTTCGGGGCCGCTGATCTTGGGTAAGATCATATCCAGCAAGATCACATCAGGTTGGCGCTCCCGCGCGAGTTTCAGGGCGGATTCGCCGTCTTCGGCGCAGACCACCTCATACCCAGCCTTATGCAGCACCCGCTCATTTTCATGCAGAATGGGTTTGCTGTCATCCACTAAGAGAATCTTCACGCAGTCTGCCGTCCTTATGTTATTAGCACTATCGGCAGCGCGCCCCGACGAGATTAGAAGACTGGTCTCTTCACGAATGGGTAACTGTTCCAGCAGTTACCGATGATTACTTGGTTGATCGCTTCGGTTGTTCGCTTAATTCTTCGCCGCGCTCAAGGCCGAGAGTTCGCGACGCGCTTCCTGAGCGGGAATGAAGTCAGGATCGGCGTTCTTCCAGATATCGAGCAGTTGCTGGTAGGTGCGGGTCGCTGCCGCGTGATCAAACTGGGCTTGGGCGCGAGCCGTTCCTAGCAGGCAGAGGATATAGTCGGGAGCCTGGGCAGCGCCGGTACCTTCCTGGAAGGATAAACCGCGATAGCGAAGCCCAGGCTCAAAGTCGGTGACGGCCTGCGGTCCATGCTTCATCTCCAAGGATGCGCGGCCGAGAAGATGAGGAATCTTCGTCACCAGCACGTAAGGAACGGCAGAGGTGAGCAACGATGCAACCTGTTCGGGATGGTGCCCCGCCAAGGCTGCGGCGGCCTTTGCCTCGGGCAAGTAAATGTCATTGACCAGCGTATTTGTGGGTGCTTCCGCAGCCACGCGTTCGATTTCCTTGAGGGCGAAGCCCTCCTCACCACACAGGGCAAGAGCCAAAGCAGCGTCGGGGACGGTGGCCATCGAATGGTCCAGAGTCAGCCCACGGTGGGCGTCTTCGCGGGCAGCGGAGCAATTGGATACCAGCGCATCGTGGAGAGCTTTGATCGCGTAGAGTCCACCGGCTGCGTCCGTCAGGTGCTGCTGCTCTGCTTTTTGTGCTCCTTGCGTCCACTGCCGGTCCGCGTCGTGCATCTTTCCCAGATAAAGATAAATTGCGGCTGCGCTCGTCTGCACGATAAAGCCGTCGGGGCGACCGGTTGCCCATTGCGCATGTTTCTCCCAGTCCGTGCGGCCAGACACAAAATCGTCGAGCATAGCGTTGCTGTGATACGAGGTGTTGTCAGCGCCGCCCTGGTCCAGCGCTTCTTTTAGGTAACGCTCTCCCTCCGGCATCCGGTCAATTCCCATCAATGCGCCTGCGGCGTTGTCGGCTGCAACATCATCCCAGCGAGCGATCTCCCAGGTCTTCTCGAAATCCGTCGCGGCCTGCTCGTAGTCGCCAATGGTTTGATAGGCGGAAGCCAGGTTGTTCCACGCCGCGGCGTCGCGCGGATAGGTCGCCACAAACAGCTTGTAGGATTCCAGAGCTTTGGGGAGATCGTACTGCTGCAGGGCATATTGCGATTCGATGTACATGCGTTCGCGCTCGGTGACTCGCTCGCGCAGTTCGTAAGCCCGCTTCAAATTCTCAATCGCCTTGGCGACTGCGCCCTGATTTCCATAAGCCACGCCCAAGCGGGCGTAAGCCATCGCGAAACCCGGGTCCAGACGGATTGCTTCCTGATAAAAGGAAGCCGCCTGGGGAAAATCGCGCCCGACACGATGCTCATCCTCCCCAAGCGAAAATGCGTGGAAGGCCTGAAGCGAGGCCGTGGTGACATTGGTGTATGGAGTGGTCAGCTTCTGGATCGAGGCCATCGACTCGCCCAGCCGAGCCCGCATGGCTGTGGCTGCGTTCGAGACGGCTTGCAGCACTCCGGTTTTCTCGTTAGCGGTGACTTGTTCGCGCGCGAAGACCTCGCCCGTACCACAGTTCACCGCGTTAATCTGGATCACATACGATGATCCGAGATTGGCGATACTGCCCGCCAGATACGCCTTCACCCCAAGACGCTGACCTAGCTGCTGCGCCAGTTCCGGTGTAATTCTCTGGTCCCGCGCCTGTCCCAGATATTGCAGGTTATTGTGCAGTTCGGCATCGCTGACCAACTGCAGCAAAGGCGACTGCTCCAGCTGAATCGCCAGCGCTTCTTTCAACGTCGAGTCAAATACGGCGTCGCCGGTTTGATTGGTAAAGTCGGCCAGGATGAGCTGATCTTTGTCCGTTAATTTCGGTGCTTGGTGCTTGCGCCAGTAGAGGCCTCCGGCAACCAGCGCAAGGGCTAAAACTATGACCGTGGGGACCACGAACTTCCAACGCGACTGCGCGGGAGGAACCACAGGAAGAGTTGGCGAACTACCTGAACCAGAAGAAGAGGAAGAAACTGCAGCAGCTCGCCCGCTGGTTTTTGCCGCGGAGGACGTCTGCGATTCCGCCTGCGAGTTCCCGGCTGCAACCGGCACGGAAGGCGAAGAACCGACGGCGGACGAGCGGCCGGACTCGATATCACGCTTGAGGCGCAGCAACTCCGACTTGATATCGACGGCGTGCTGATAACGGAGCTCGCGATCTTTTTCGAGGGCGCGGTTGATGACGTCTTCTAGCTTGGCTGGCAGTTCGGGATTCAGCCGGACCGGTGCTACCGGCGTGCGGTTCATGATCGCGTCAAAGATGACTCCGGAAGTTTCTCCGCGAAACGGCACTGCGCCAGTTGCCATTTCATAGAGCACGATGCCGAACGAGAATAGATCCGTGCGCGAATCCAGCGGCTTGCCCCGGACTTGCTCGGGCGACATGTAGGCAACGGTTCCCAGCGCCGAGCCGGGGCTGGTCAAGTGCTGAGCGTTGGTTCCTTCGGTCTTGGTGGCTTCCGACGGATCCAGCACGCGGTTGCTATCCTGCGTCACTTTGGCCAAGCCAAAATCGAGGATTTTGGCCGTTCCACGCGCGGTCACAAAAATATTAGCGGGCTTAATGTCGCGATGCACAATGCCTTTGGAATGGGCTGCGTCCAGGGCATCTGCCACGTCGATCGAGATGGCGAGTAACTTCTCCATCTCCAGAGGGGTATCGCCGATGAGGTGCTTCAGCGTCTCGCCCTCCAGATATTCCATGACGATGAAGGCGAGGCCTGACTCTTCACCGATGTCATAGATGGTGCAGATGTTGGGATGATTGAGAGCGGACGCGGCCTGGGCTTCGCGGCGAAAACGGCTGAGCGCGGCCGCGTCGCGGGTGACGTCTTCGGGCAGAAACTTCAGAGCGACGAAGCGATGCAGACGCGTGTCCTCGGCCTTGTAGACCACGCCCATCCCGCCACCGCCGAGCTTCTCGATCACCTTGTAGTGAGAGATGCTTTGCCCAATCATATTTTTGGAGACGTTCCCCGCAACGTCTGAAGCCAGAGATCCGGTGAGCCATCTTAGGGGCGGGGCGGAAGCAAAGTCAACGGAAACGCGCCAAAGCTCGCAGTCCGCGATATGCACAGGCCGGTTGTGACATCGGTCACCGCGCGATTTGTACCCCGGCGACTAGGATGTGCATGGTTTCCCAAACCCTCTGAGCAGACATTCGTTCCCAGGTGATAGCTATGACCGGGAGTTGCTGGCGTCTGCTCGCCGCGTTCCTGCTGATTTCGGTCGTCGCGCTTTCGGCCGCGCAAGATGTAACTGAAGAACGTCCCGCCGCCCAGGTCTCAAGTTCGGCGACCTCGCAGTATTCGCCGGTCACTGACGAGGCGCGGCCTCCCGAGCTTCCGCGCGTGCCCCTGCATTATCCTCTGATCCCGGTTAGGATCGCCCTCCCGCAAATCGTTCGGACGTCAGGAATCATTTTTTCCGGCCGGGTCACGTTTGTGGGGCGAGCTGCCACAGAGTTCGCTCCAATCTTCGGACGCTGCAACGGCTTCACGACGACTACATTCCAGGTGGAGCACGGCATTCGTGGCGCATCGACGGGCCAAACTCTGACCATCCATGAATGGGCGGGCCTTTGGACCCGTGGCGAACGCTATCACGTGGGCGAACACGTATTGCTCTTTCTCTATTCGCCGAGCCGCTTCGGCCTTACCAGTTCAGTAGGCGGAGATAGCGCAAGATTCGAGATCGATCCGGTGGGAAGGATCGCTGTGGGCGCGCGGAATGTCGCGACGGTGGCGTCAGAACCTTTGATCCGCGGAAAAACCAGCATCCCATATGCCGATTTCGCCGAGGCGGTGCGGCGTGCCGGCGGAGAGGAATGAATCACACGTGACGATAGAGAAGTGCGCTGCATTCGGCGAACATGCATGGTTCCAGGTGATTGCGATTCTGGCCTTGGTTCTGTCTTTCGTGGGGATAGCCCGTGCTGGCGGTCCTGAATATGTTGCGGGCTCCAGCTACTTCAATACTGCCACGATGGGGCAGCCACTCACCTGGTCGGAGGGCCAGGTGAACTACTACACCGATCGAGGAGATCTCAGCCCCATCCTGCCAAACTCGGCAGCCAACGCCCTCGTAGCCAACGCCTTCCAGCAATGGACCTCGGTTCCCACTGCCGCTCTGGTGGCGAACGCTGCTGGCCAGCTCGCCGAGGACGTGAATGGAAGTAACATTGTCGTCGACTCCAATGGAATCATCACTGCTCCCGCCGACATTACTTCTGCCGCAACGCAAACGCCGGTGGGAATCGTCTACGACTACGATGGCTCGGTAACGGACGCCCTGCTCGGTGCCGGCGCGGGCGAGCCTTCGCAGTGTTTCGGGAACGCAGTTTATGGAAGCGTAGATAATTTTGGAGCAGGTGCAAGCTTCCTGCACGCGCTGATCGTGATCAACGGACAGTGCGCTATGCAATCCTCACAACTGACCGACGTGGAATACCGGCTGGTGCGGGTGTTGGGCAGGGTGCTGGGCCTCGGGTGGTCACAGTTGAATCTGAATGTAATCACCGGCAAGCCTCCAGCCACGCCCGATGATTTTGCCGGCTTTCCCGTGATGCATTACATGGACTCGGCGAATTGCGTTCCGATTACGCTTTGTTACGCACACCCTTACCAACTTGCGTCCGACGATGTGGCTTCGCTCTCGCGCTTGTATCCCGCCGCAGGTAAGTCAACCGGGACGGCGCGCATTTATGGTTCCGTCTATTTCGAAAATCATTTCGGCGCCCCCGGCCAGCGAATGCAAGGCGTGAATGTGTTTGCACGCTGGATCGATCCTTCCACAGGCCAGCCCTCCCACCGATACGCGGCCTCGTCGGTCTCCGGATTCCTGTTTACCGGCAACGCGGGCAATCCCATTACTGGCGTAGCCGATCCTTTGGGAAATCTTTACAGCGAGTTCGGCTCGAGTAATCAAGCGCTCGAAGGATTCTTCGATCTCAGCGGCTTGCCAATTCCTAACGGAGCAAGTAGCGCGCAGTATCAGCTTTCGGCGGAGGCCTTGGATCCTTTGTGGTCGGGTGGCGTTTGCCCCTACGATTTTTCTCAAGTCGCACCTTCGGGAACTTTTGCACCGATCGTAGTCACCGTAAGTAGTGGCGGAGAGTTTGAGCAGGACATTCCCATGTCGGGCAGCGGCCAAGCTGTGCCTCCATGGTCCGCAACGGAGACATGGAGTTCGCCCGCCACAATTCCTCCGCCGGGCGACTGGATCGGCTCGCTGAGCGGGTACGGCGACACCGCGTACTTTCTGATCACTGCGCAAGCCAAGCGTACCTGGTCAGCAGCCGTCACCGCACTGAACGAGGCCGGGGTGCCGACCGAGTCAAAAGCCGCGCCGGTAGTGGGTATTTGGACCCTGGGCGATCCACAGGGCACAGCACCGCCAGTGCTCACGGCAGCTCCGTTCAATGCTGGGACCTTCGGCATGAGCCGTGTCGATGCGCAGGTGCTGAGCGCGAACAGCTTCATCATCGGCATCGCTGACCTACGTGGGGACGGCCGCCCCGATTATTCCTATCACGCGCACGTGCTATATGGAGACTCGGTCAGCCCTGTACGCATCCCAGTGACTGGCGGCCCCGTGACGCTGCAGGGGATAGGGTTTGCACCCGGTCTGACGGTCGCCGTGGGGAAGAATAATGTTCCTCTGTTGGCCAGCAATGCGAGCCAGATCCTGGTTTCTGCTCCGGCGCAGGGCGACGGGCCTCAGACCATCACGATCACCGACCCGGCCAGCGGCGCGTTCTCTATAATGACCGGCGTTCTCACCCTCGGAGCCGCTGCCACTGATGAGATTCTGCTGCTGCGAGGCGGAAATCCGCAGACGGCGGTAGGAACTGAGGCGGCCAATCCGGTAACGGTGCAGGTCGTTGGTTCGAATGGCGTCTCCGCGGTGAGCGGCGCAACCATCGGCTGGACCACCACCAACGGCGTCACGCTCTCCGTCTGCGGCGGCATTTCCTCGTGCTCCGCGGTCACGGATGAAAGCGGACTCGCCTCAACCTGGGTTACGCCCACGGCGGCGGGAGTGGCAAACATAACGGCAACGCTCGCGCCCGGCGTTTACAATCCTGCGCAATCTGTGACGGCCAACCTGTCGGCTACGTCTTCGGCCACGGCGATTGCTGTGACCAACCCGTATCTTTGGATCGCTTATGGCGCGAGCGTGAGCGTCCCGATTACGGCGCGGGTGGTAGGCTCCGGCACGCCGCAAGCCGGGGCGACGGTGAACTTCGTGGTCGCACAGGGATCGGGAGCACTCAGTTCGCCAAGCGCAGTAACGAACAGCAACGGATACGCTTCGGTCACACTCACGGTGACCAACTTCGGCGGTAGTGTGCAGCTCAGCGCTTGCGTGGGGCCCGGAAACAACCCTTGCCAAACTGTTTCCGGGAACGCCGTAGCTCCTGCGCTGCTGAATCTGCAGCCCGTGGCCGGAGCCGGGCAAATTGTCACTGGACAGGAATTTCAGCCGCTGATCGTCCGCGTAACCGATTCGTCTACGCCGCCCAATCCCGTTCTCGGAGCGGGGGTATTGTTTCAATCGATCGAGCTGCGGCCGGCTGGGAACGATCTAACGCTGGTAACGGGCGATACCACGAGCACACAAACGGGGATGCCTATCATCTTGAGTGCAAGCCAGAGCAGCGTGAGCAGCGACGCGAATGGCTTGGCGAGTTTCGTCCCAAGCCTCGGACCATTCAGCGGACTATTGGAGGTGGAGATTCAGATTTCAGCGGGAGCGTCTGCGGCGCTAGAGGACGTGATGGAAAGCTCTCCTTAAGTGCCGGTCCCGGAGGGACCGTCGATAATAGCGGCAGTTCACTGGCGGGATTGTCCACGGAATGCGGAACCGTGGCGTAGGCCCGGCTGAAGACCCAGCGCGGCACGCAGGCATTTCAAACGTCCCTGACGGGACGTAGCTCTGTTTTCGCCCGCTCGACCCGGCGCTGAAACGCCGGGCTAATGTCAGGCGTCCCTCCGGGACGCTATCACTTCTTCACCCATTGATCGACCCAGTCGTTGACGGTCTTATACCAGAGCTGCGAATTTTGCGGCTTGAGCACCCAGTGGCCTTCATCGGGAAAATACAGCATCTTCGACGGGATGCCTTCCATCTGCAGCGTGGTGAAAAGCTGCAAGCCTTCGCTCACGTCGAGGCGGTAATCGAGCTGCCCATGAATCACCAGCGTCGGCGTCTTGAAATTCTTGGCGTACTGGTGCGGCGACCACTTCTCATACATCGCCCGATTGTCGTAAGGAGTGCCTTTGAACTCCCAATCGTTGAACCAGAGTTCTTCAGTCGTCCCCCACGCGGATTCGGCGTTGAACATGCCGTCGTGCGAGACCAGGCATCTGAAGCGGTCGGTGTGGCCGAGAATCCAGTTGATGGCGTACCCGCCGTAGCTGGCGCCCAGCGCGCACTCGCGGTCCTTATCGATGAACGGGTAAGTCTTCTCGGCGTAGTCGAGGCCCTTCATCAGGTCTTCAAAGGGAGCGCCGCCCCAGTCGCCGTTGATGGCGTCGATGAACTTCTGCCCGTAGCCAGTCGAGCCGTGGAAGTTGATCATGATGACCACGTATCCGTTGGCGGCAAAGAGTTCGGGATTCCAGCGATAGCTCCAGTCCTCTCCCCAGGAGCCCTCCGGTCCGCCGTGGATGAGGAACTTCACAGGATATTTCTTGCTGGGGTCGAAGTTCGGCGGGCGAACCAGGAAACCTTCGACTTTGTCGTTGTGAGCGCCGGTGAACCAGAAGGGTTCAAGAGGGGACATTTGGATTTGGGCAAGAATGGAGTCGTTCAGTCGAGTCGCGGCTTCGGGATCTTGGAAGCAGTTCAATAAGGGATTCTTTGCGCCTACCGGAGACTCGCAATTAACTGCCGTATATTTAGGGGTGCTCGCCCTGTAGATCGCGGTAGGAGCTTGGAGACTCATCTTCGTAAATAGAATCTCCTTGCCGTCCGGTGTCACCGTCAAGTCACCATTGTAGCCGCGAGCTAACCCCTGCAACTTGCCTGAGAGGAAAACTGAATATATGGGAGATGAGCCGGCGTTTTCGGCGGCGAAGTCGATCGTATTGGAATCCGGCTCCCAAACATAGGCTCCCACCCAGGCGTCAAAATCTTCTGTCAGATTTTTCTTCTCTCCCGTCTTGCGGTCATACAGCATCAACCGGAAGCGGTCGCTCTCGTATCCGGGACGCTGCTGGGCTCGGTAGGCGATGTAGCGGCCATCGGGCGAATAGAGCGGCGTTGAGTCGCTGGCGGGATTATCGGCGGTAATGTTCTTGGCTGGGCCTCCGTTAACCGGGACGATCCAGAGATCGTTGTTGGTGGAAGCTGCCGGATTCTTGTCGTGATTCGAGGTGTAGCAAACCTCCTGGCCGTCGGGCGAGAAGGCATAGTCGTCCTGCCCGCCGAGCGAGAACACGGGAGCATCGTAATCGCCGGGCGTGAGGTCGCGAGGCGCCGGGTGAGCCGAGGCCATAGAGAAAACTGCAGGTCCAGTCGTAGGCGCATCGACAACAAAAATGTGTGTCCGCTTGCCGTCCTTATATTCGTTCCAATGACGGTAGAGTAGATGCTCAAAAATCTGCGCCTTCACCTTAGAGTTCTCGGCGGCCTCGATTCTGTTCGCATTACAGAGCATCTCAGGGCCTGGCTCGCCGTCGCATTCGGGATATACGTCTGACGTGAACAGTATCCGTTTGCCGTCCGGCAACCAAAGTTCGCCGCTGGCCTCGATCGCAACCCAACTCATGGCTAAGGTTCCCTTTACTGTTCCGGTTTCCCCGTCGAAGTCTGCGATCCAAATCCGCGACTTGCCTTGTTTCGTCGAGAGAAACGCAAACCGCTTCCCATCCGGCGCCCAGCGCGGGCGGTCGGCGTCCTGATCGGCGATGATCTCGCGCTCCTGACCGCCAGCCGTGGGCACGATCCAGATGTGCGGCGTCTTGGTGTTCGCGGCGAGATCGACATCGACCACGCTGAAGATCACCCACTTGCCGTCGGGCGAGACTTCCGGCTCGCCGACGCGTTTCAGCTTCATCATGTCTTCGAAGGTGAATGGATGCTTGGCCTGGGAAAAAGCTGGAAGGGCTAGGGCTAGAACAAGAATGGAAAGAAAAAGACGACGCATGAAGGGACCTCCTCGGCAAACGGATGAGTGTAGCAGGCAAGCGCTTCTGGCTTCTAGCGGCTGGGTTGGTTTGTCAGATCGCGGCGGCTATTTCGCTCGCAAACCAGTTGCATAGGTCCTTCGCTTCGCTCAGGATGACAAGCAAGAGGCGGAGTTTGGCGGGCGGGGCCGGAACCGACGTACGGTACTACGTCTCACGATCTTTCCGACGGCAACCCCCTGATTGATATGGCATCCAAGGTAACGGCAGAACTGCAGCGCCCTACCCCCGGCCTCACTGAGCGGAGAGGGGTCGGGGGAGGGTTGCCGCGGTCGTCGTTTGTAGTGGCACTTGGCAAAGGTGCGCAAGGTTGGGCGACTCGTCTCCTCGCAAGCCCATTGATCCGTTGTTCGACAAGATCAGTTATTCGATAAAATAGGTACATGAACCGGCCGCATCGAATTCTTCTGTCTCTTGCTGTCCTCGCTGTAGGCGCTTTCCTTGCTGCACCCGCAACTGCGCAGGAAGGACCCTTGGAAAATGCTGCGCCGAAGGGCGTCACGCCCGACGAAATCATCACGCACTTTGCGGCGAAGGAAAAGCTGTTCAAGGAAGCCCGCGATCAGTACACCTACCGGCAGGACATCAAAGTTCAGACGCGCGACGGCGATACGGTCACCGGGGAGTATCACGAAGTGTTCGACGTGCTTTACGACGACAAGGGACATCGCATTGAGAACGTGGTGTTCGCGCCGCAGTCGTCGCTGGAACAGGGAGGGCTGTCGCTCGACGAAGGCGACGTCCAGGACTTCCGCAACCGACTGCCCTTCGTGCTGACGACCGACGAGATTCCGGAATACAACATTCTTTATGTGGGCCAGCAGCAGGAAGACACGTTGCACTGTTACGTCTTCGATATTGCTCCGAAGGCGATTGTGGGCAAGAAGCGCTACTTCCAAGGTCGCATCTGGGTCGACGATCAAGACTTTCAGATCGTGAAGACCTACGGCCAAGCCGTCCCTGAAATTAAGGATACGAAGAAGAAAGGGAAGGAAGAACACCTTTATCCCAAGTTCACGACGTGGCGCGAGCAGATCGATGGCAAATATTGGTTCCCCACCTATACCCGCGCTGACGATACGCTGCAATTCAACACCGGCGACATTCACATTCGCGAGATTGTGAAGTACGAGGACTACAAACGGTTTGGATCGAATGTGAGGATTCTGTATAACGGCCAGGAAGTTCCGAAGGCGGATCAGAAAACGCCGCCGGATCAGAGTCCGAACCCGGATCAGAAGAAGCCACAGTAACAAAGTTTCAGAGTTTCAAGGTTTCAGAGTTCCGAGGTCAGGTTTCCGGTTTCTGGTTTCCAGTTTCTAGTCGTGAAGCTGACTTCTGGAAACCAGAAACCGGAAACTAGAAACCTCAGTAGAAGAGATACTTTCTCCACTTATCATCCGAGCGGCCCATCAGGCGCATGATGTGGCGGCTGGTGTGGAGGTTAAAGGCGCGGGGTTCGCGCATCAGCTTCATGCCGGCTTCGGCGGGGAACTGATTGCCCTTGCGGCGATTGCAAGTGTGGCAGCAGGCCACAAGATTCTCCCAGGTAGACGAACCCCCTCGAGAGCGGGGAATGACGTGGTCCAGGGTCAGCTCACCCGAAGGCAGGACGGTGGCGCAATATTGGCAGGTATTGCGATCGCGCAGCAGAATATTTTTTCGCGAGAGAGCGCGGCTCTGGTGCGGGATGCGACGATATTCCAGCAGGCGAATGACCGAGGGCACACGCATGGCGATGCGGGCGGCGTGCAGGAAGTGTCCGTTCTCTTCTTCGGTCATGGCCACGCCCTTCAGCACCAGGACCAAGGCACGGCGTGCGGCGCAAACATTGATCGGCTCGTAGGAAGCGTTCAGGACGAGCACGGGCGCATGCAGCGCGTGACCGTTGCTGTCCCGGTGGACTGCCGTCCCGGCAAACAGGCCAGCGGCGTGCCTGCCTATCAGTCCTCCGCCTCCGTCGGCTTCAATCCTTGCGGACATGACGCTCGTTTGTCTCCTCGATACCGCGCTTATCTTCTCTTACACTTCTTGTCTTACACTTCTTGACTGCTACTGCGAGTCTTACATCGGACGCCAAGCCGCCCCAGCGATTTACTTAGATGCCGACCGCCCGAGCCGCGGGAATGTCTTGCACTTCGGACGACTCGTCGCCGTTATCCTCGTCCCCGGGTAACCGAATCTCGACATGCTGATCGGAAGCCTTCAGCGTGCGGGCGACGGTGGCAACCCATACTTTGGTTGCTCCGGCACGGCGCAGAACACGCGCGCACTCTGTAACGGTGGCTCCAGTGGTGAGAACGTCATCCACAAGCAAGACCTCGCGGCCTTTCACCGCTTCAGGCCGGGTAACGCCGAACGCGCCACGCACGTTTTCGCGGCGCTGGTGGCGGGTGAGGCCGGTCTGGGAGGGTGTTTCGCGCTTTCTTTCGAGAGCGTCCGCCAGCAGACTCAAACGTCCCGAGGCTGGCCTGAGTTTCAGCGTCGCGCGCGCGATCAACTCCGCATGATTGAACTCGCGCTGGCGAAGCTTGCTCCGGTGCAGCGGCACCGGAATGACGAAGAGTTGATCGGCGGTAAACCCGGGTGAGAGCGGCTCGATTGCCTCCGCGAGCATGCGTCCCAAAACATTTGCGGCGGGATAGACTCCGGAGTATTTCAGCAGATGAATCAGCTCGCGCAGTCCACCTTCATAGCTGCCATAAGCCACGGCGCGCTCGAAGACGGGATCGATGCGCTCGCACATACCGCAGCGAGGCTCGCCGCCAGACACGGACTGGGCGTATGAAGAAAACAGGCGCTCGCCGCAGACGAAGCAGACTCCACCTGCGGTGGGATGCATAGCGGCAAGACACTCCCGGCAGACGGGAAGACGGGATATCTGTACCAGAGGCTCGCCGCATATACGGCAATCGGAGGGAAAGAGGACGGAGAAAAGACTCTCAGCAATTTGAACAGAAACTCGACGGGACCAAGCCTTGTCAAACCAAGCCCTGTTAGAGCAGGATCGACTGCCTTCGGAAGCAATAGAAGGCCCTGCCACTGCGGCTTTGGCCTGGATAGCCCGAATTCGGTCTCCACTACTGCTGAAGACGGCCTCCGTGATGCCCACGAAAATGGGGCGCTTCCGCGTTGCCCGCGTACCGCCAGTATAACGGCGTCCGGTCCGCTAGGCAACGTTACGAGTGTCGCGACGTGAAACGGATGAGACCGGATGGTTGCCAGTCACGTCCGAAAGCCGCTCGCGCACCGGCATGAAAATCAAACGATAGTCCCTCCGAAAACACTCCGCGCAGCGTACCGGCTGCAGCAGAAAGATGGGAAGAAGATAGCGTTCGGTCAAGGTGCGGCGCCGGGAACGAAAGCCGGTTTTGCAGCCACAATCGTCGCAGCGAAATTCGAAATACTTCTGAAACCAGAGCTGGTCGGAGGAGTGATGTGCCACACTGCACCTCGGGAGAACAAGCCTACGAAGGGGTGAACGACCAATTATTGCTATTTTACCCTAAGTCGGGTTGCTCGGATAACGCCAGCACCCGCCCGGGCATTACCGTTCTGGAACACGCGCCGCACTTGTAAAGCAGCCTGCCCGCGTGCTAACGTGCGCCGTTCCGGTGTTTCGCACATAAAGTTGGAATATCGGGACTTATCCCATTCTGCGAGGATCTCGCCCATGAGTACGGTCGCCCCACCAGTTCGGAAGAAGCACACTCCGTACGTTCCTGAAAATATGGAAATGAAAGAGTTCACCTTCCGGGCATTGCTGATTGGGCTGGTGATGACGGCGATTCTTGGGTCGGCGAACGCTTATCTCGGTCTGAAAGCAGGAATGACGATTGCGGCAACATACCCCGCGGCGGTGATTGGGATGGCGCTGTTGCGGCTAATGAAGGGCTCACTGCTCGAAGAGAACATCGCGCGAACGGTGGGTTCGATCGGGGAGTCGGTGGCGGCGGGAGCTGTCTTCACCATCCCGGCATTTGTGATGGCCGGACTGTGGCCGGGTTTGACGCGCGAGAAGTATTGGAACTCGGTAGCCCTCATGGTAATTGGTGGAACGCTCGGGATACTTTTTGTGACGCTTCTGCGACGCGTGATGGTGGAAGATCCCGACCTTCCTTATCCGGAATCGGTGGCGGCCTCGGAGATTCACAAAGCAGGACAGCAAGGCGCCAAGGCGGCGAAGATTCTTTTTGCCAACATGGGTTTCGGCGGATTCATGTACCTGCTGGGCGCAGTCAACGTCTTCTCGGCGAACAATACGTTTCCGGTGACCATCAGTGCGCTGGGCAAAAAGTTGTTGCTGCGCACCGGAACGAATCCAAATGTGGCGACCACGATCACCGGAGGCGCAACGCTGCTGACTGCACCCGATATCAGCCCGGCTTACTTAGGTGTGGGCTACATCATTGGCCCGCGGCTGGCGGCACTCAATTTTGCCGGAGGCGTGCTGGCCTGGGGTTTACTGGTTCCGCTTCTAACCTTCACGATTGGTCCGTATATTCAGGCGGCGCAGCCTGCGGGACAAATGCTAGCATGGCCGCTGCTGGCGGGAGCCATCTATTACTCGATCGTGCGGCCGATTGCGGTGGGCGGGATGCTGGTGGGAGCTTCCTACACCTTGTTCAAAATGCGAAAGCAATTGGGCGCGGGCATGGCGCGCGCGGTTTCTGATCTGAAGAAGTCTGCCGCGGCGCATGAAGCTACAAATCGAACGGATCGCGACCTTCCGTCGAAAGCGATCTTTGCCGGAGTGGGTATCGTCTTCCTGGCCATGATCGCCCTTTACTACTACTTCATTGGCGGGGCGGGAAATCTGTCGAGCTCGCAGGTCATTACGGCTTCGGTGGTCGCAGCGCTGGTAATGATCGTTCTGGGTTTCTTTTTTGCCGCTGTGTCAGGAAATCTGGTGGGCCTGATTGGCTCATCGAATAATCCCGTATCGGGGCTCACACTCTGCACGCTGGTGATTGCCGCACTGCTGATGGTAGCACTGGGCGTTTCAGGGACCGGCGGCGTGGCGGCGGTGCTGGGAGTCGCAGCTGTGGTTTGTGTGTCGTCTGCTGTCGCGGGCGAAATGCTCCAGGACTTGAAGGTCGGTCACATTCTGGGAGGCACGCCTTCGAAAATGCAGATTGGCGATCTGTTCGGCGTCGCGGTGGCATCGCTGGTATTGTTTTTCCCATTGGCGGTGCTCGACAGGGCATACCACTTCGGCAGTGCGGCGCTCCCGGCTCCGCAGGCGGGATTGATGGCCATGCTTTCCAAAGGCATTGTAGGCGGTGACATGGCGTGGCCCCTGGTGATCGTGGGGATTCTTTTGGGTCTTGCCATGATCATGATTGAAGTGAAGAGCGTGATGCTGTTCGCGGTCGGAATGTATTTGCCGCTGGGTACGACATTCGCCATTTTCGTGGGCGGAGTGATTCGCTGGGTCACCGACAAACTGCGCGACCGGCGCGGCTACAACGATGCGCAGAAGGCGCGGGTCGAGAACTCGGGCGTGCTGACCGCATCCGGACTGATCGCGGGCGAGGCGTTATGCGGGCTGGTCATTGCAGGACTGGTTGGGTCCGGCAAGGATGTGACGCTGGTTCACTGGACGCCTTCGTTTTGGGTAGCTCTCGCTGCATTGGCAGTGCTGATACTGGTGATGATACGGGTGCCACTGGCGAATGCGGGCAGTCCGGACGAACCAGCGCCACCGACGGCCATCATGTAAGCACGAAGCAGAGCTGAGGCCTGGCATGATGGGCTCCCAATGTTCCTCTGTGTTTAAATCATTCAGTGTCGATCGCTGAAAATATTGCCCATATCCGCGAGCATATGGCAGCCGCAGCGCAACGTACTGGGCGTTCTCCCAGTGATATCACGTTGATGGCTGTCAGCAAGACGCAGCCGCCGGAGAAGATCCGCGAAGCCTACGGCGCGGGGCTGCGCGTATTTGGAGAAAATCGCGTTCAGGAGTTTGCCGGGAAGGTCGCGGCGCTTGCGGATTTGCACGAGGCCGAGTGGCACATGATCGGGCATCTGCAAACCAATAAGGCCGCGAGAACAGCGGAACTTTTTCGCGCAGTCAATTCGGTCGATTCGCTGAAGCTGGCCGAGAAATTGGACGGAGCGGCGAGGTCGCTCGGTAAGAAGCTCGATGTGCTTGTCGAAATCAACGTCGGCGGGGAAGCCGCGAAAAACGGCGTAGAGCCTGATTCTGGTGAGCTGGAAGATCTGCTGCTGGCGGCGCCCCGTTTGGCCGCGCTGGTATTCCGCGGACTGATGACCGTGCCTCCATTCACTGACAATCCCGAAGACGCACATCCCTACTTCCGCCAACTGCGCGAGTTGCGCGATACGATTGCATCGCGCAAGCTCCCAGCCGTGAGAATGGATCAGCTTTCCATGGGGATGTCGCACGATTTCGAAATCGCGATTGAAGAGGGATCGACTTGCGTGCGCGTGGGAACAGCAATCTTCGGGGCGCGGACAAAACCTTAGCCAGTGAGGACGAAGAGAACCGATGAAGCTTCTCGACCGGGTTTGTGCGGGAATCCTTTTTGTCCTGGCTATCGCGCATAGTCTGCTCGTGCCGAGAACTTACGCTGGCAGGATCTGGATCTTCGGGACGTGCCTGGCTTTGTTGTTCACCGCGATGCTGAACATCCTGCGCATTCGCAACGGCCCCGGGGTAAAAGGCCTCAAGCTATTTTGTGCCGCGGCGAATGTGACCATGCTGGTGTTCGGGATTGCCCTGATGACGAGCATCGGAAGATCGCGCACTCTGCACAACCCGCAAGTGCCCCTGCTGACGACCTTGTTGCTGGTCGAGACTGCATTCTCGTTGGAGAAAAACGCTTGATTCCCATCCGGGAGTCGAACGGAGGGGCGACGTTTGCGGTGAAGGTCCATCCTCGAGCGAGGAAAAACGCAATCGAAGGCGAGGTTGGCGATGCACTAAAACTTTCTCTCACCGCGCCGCCGATCGATGGCAAAGCCAACCAGGCTTGTGTCGAATTCCTCGCAAAGCTTTTGAAGGTACCGCGCTCTTCCGTTACCATTGCGTCCGGCCAGACCGGCCGTAACAAGGTGATACGTGTGGCCGGGCTCTCGGTCGCGGAACTCAGGAAACGTATGGGGATGTAGACGTGAGCCGCCGCATGAAACGAGTAAAACGGCGTGGGCGAGAGCGCCGGCGCCACACAAGTCATCAGGGGGCCGCACTTGAGCTTTTCCGAGCGCTTGCAGGAGATTCGTACCGGGTTCGAACAACCGTTCTGGATCGCTAATCTCAGCGAGATCTTTGAGCGCCTCTCTTATTACGGGGCCTTTGCTTCGCTCGCGTTGTATTTACAGGAAAAGCTGAATTTTTCAGCTGAACAGACGGGAACGCTGACGGGAATATTCGGCGGAATGGTGTGGTTTCTCGCCATCTTCGGTGGCGCTGCTGCCGACCGATTGGGCTTCCGGCGCGCGCTTTCGATCGCGTATCTCATCCTGGCTGCTGCATATTTTCTAATTGGCTCGATCGGAGCATCCTGGCTGGCTCCGGTACGCAACGCGGTGCCACTCGAACTGTTTGTCGGCTGCATCCTCATTCTGCCCGCACTCGGCATCTCGCTGGTCAAGCCTTGCGTCGTCGGCACTACGGCCCGCGCGTCCAAACCGAATGTTCGCTCGATTGGTTACTCGATTTACTACACCATGGTCAACATCGGCGGTGCGTTTGGGCCTTATTACGCCTCATGGGCCCATCGGCACCTCGGCGTCGAGAGTGTGTATCGCGTGGCTGCGCTCAGTGTATTCGCGATGTTCTTTGTGGTTCTTTTCTTTTTTCGCGAGCCACGCAAGGCCGGAGATGCGCCTCCGCCTTCGATTGCCACCGTCGCGCGGAATTTTTGCGTGGTGGTCGGCAACTACCGGCTGGTTCTTCCAGTGCTCATGGTTGCTCTGCTACTCCGCATCGGCCTCTGGATCTATCCCGCGTACAACGTACCTGGCTGGATATGGGTGGCGCTTCTCGTGCTGACGCTGGCTGGCATCAGCCGCTTTATGTGGTTCCTGGTGTTGTTCACGGGCTATTGGGTCGTCTTCTGGCAGCAGTACATCAGCTTGCCGGGATACATCCATGGCTACATCAATCCGCAAGCGGATGTCGAAATTATTCTGGTAACCGATGGCCTGACCGTCATCTGTCTCACCCTTGCGGTCAATCTACTGACACGCAAGATTCCGGCTTTTCAGGCAGTAATTCTCGGAACGCTGATCACGTCAGCTTCATGGTTGATTCTCGCGGTCCGGCCGACGATCTGGGGAGCGGTATTTTCGCTGTTTGTGCTTGCATTGGGGGAAATCATTCAGCAGCCGCGCTACTACGAATACATCGCGCTGCTCGCGCCGCCGGGACAGCAGGGCACCTACATGGGCTTCGCATTCTTGCCGATCGGAATTGGGTCGCTGATCGGCGGATGGTTTGGCGGCACTCTTATGCATCACTTCGGAGAAGTCACGCACCAGCCGGAGCGCGTCTGGTGGACTGTGACCGCGCTCGGTGTGGTTACGACTGCAATGCTTTGGGTGTATGACAGATATTTCAGAGTCACTGCTGCGGCAAAGTAAGAATGTGAAGCCATGCCTAAGGGTTCGAAAGGTCGATCTGGGACAGTGCAATCAAAGCTCACGGCAGCAGAGATGGCTGCTCAGATTCGCCTTGCGCTGAGGGAAGGCGGCTCCGCCGAACACGCGTCGGGCGTGCAGTGGTTCTTCAAAGACGAGATCAAATCGCATGGATGGTATACGGCAGACTTACGCCGAGCGGCGGTTCGCTTTCGCCGCGAAGTAAGAAAGGATTATGGGCTCGAATTCCTGATCGATGTTGCCGATCAGCTTTTTGCGGGCTCAGTGTTGGAGGAGAAGGTTGCCGCAGTATTTTTGCTGGACAAACTTGATGGCGAGTTTGGCGAAAAAGAATTCAAGCTGTTCGACTCCTGGATCGATCGCATCAGCAGTTGGGCCGATCACGACGCACTGGTGCATGACCTCATTGCTCCTATGATGGCTTCCAAACCTGAGCGTGCAAGAGTCGTTTTTAAGTGGGCGAGGTCGCCGAAACGCTGGCGCCGGAGGGCAAGCAGCGTGGCGCTGATTCGTGGCGCGCGCGCTAAGATGTTCTTTCCGGAAATCACGAAACTATCGGATTCGCTTCTTTCCGACGAAGATGACATGGTGCAGAAGGGATTGGGGTGGCTGCTGCGGGAGACGGCAAAGTTTGACGCGAAGCGGACGATGCCATATCTGATGAAGATTCGGGAAAGCGCGCCGCGCCTGGTGCTGCGCACCGCATGCGAGACGCTGCCGCCAGCCATGAAAAAACGGATTCTTGCCGTCTGAGCATCCCGGATTCGCTCAAATCAATTCCATTGTTTACAATAGAGGTTTGCTCATGGACCTGGCCGCGATCCAATCTGCGCTGCGCGAACGCAATATCGACGCGTGGTTGTTTTACGATCACCACCATCGCGATCCCATTGCTTATCGTGTGCTGGGCTTACCCGCGAATTTGATGGTGACGCGGCGCTGGTTTTACCTGATCCCGGCGCAGGGCGAACCTGTGAAGCTGGTGCACAAGATCGAAGCAGGGCATCTCGATTCCCTGCCCGGCAGCAAGCGGCAGTATTCCGGATGGCAGGAATTGTTCGACAGCCTGAAGTCGATACTCGCTCCCTACCGCGACATCGCGATGCAATATTCGCCCAACAATATTGTATTCACCATTTCTCTGGTCGATGGTGGGACGATCGAAATGCTGCGCGGCTTGGGAAAGAACGTGGTCAGTGCCGCTGACCTGATCGCGCAGTTTGAAGCAACGTGGAGCGAAGAGCAAATCAAAATGCATTTTGCGGCGCGCGATAGTGTGGATTCGATTGTGGCGGCGGCTTTCAAGGAAATCGGGAAGCGGGCGCGCAACGGTGGAACCACCGAACATGAAATCCAGCAGTGGTTCATGGAAGCGTTTCGGCGCGAGAACTTGCTCACGGACGATCCGCCGATTGTCGCGGTCAATGCGAACGCGGGGAATCCGCACTATGAGCCGCGCGCCGACCATCCGGTTCCTATCCGCGAGGGGGATCTGGTGTTGCTCGACGTTTGGGGCAAGAAGGACGTTCCGGACGCGGTTTACTATGACATCACGTGGATGGGTTTTGTTGGCTCGGCGCCGTCCGGACGCATGCGTGAAGTCTTCGAGATTGTGCGCGATGCGCGCGATGCCGGAGTGAAGATTGTGACCGACGCAATCGGAGCCGGACACCGCATTGCAGGATGGGAAGTGGACCGGGCCACGCGCAACCACATCAAGCAAAAGGGATACGGCGAATATTTCATTCACCGGACGGGACATTCCATTGGCACAGACGTCCATTCCAATGGAGCCAATATGGACGATCTGGAAATTCACGACGAGCGCCAGCTTCTTCCCAACTCCTGTTTCTCGATCGAGCCCGGAATTTACCTGCCGGAGTTCGGAGTGCGCAGCGAAGTCAATATGCTGGTTCGGCCGAAGTCGGCGGAGGTGACCGGCAAGATTCAACGCGAGATCGTAATCATCTGATGGCAAATTCAACCACAGCTAAAAGCAAAGCAGTTGAACCGGCGCAGCCCGCCAGCATGATGTCCGTCCTGGCTCCGGCGGTGGGATGGCTTATACCAGGCGCTGGCCACCTGATCCAGAAGCGCTGGATTCGAGGCCTATTGCTGCTGGTCTCGATCGGAGCGTTGTTCGTGCTCGGGTTGCTGATGCAGGGGCACATCTACAAGGCTAACGGCGGCGACATTCTCGACATTCTCGGATTCATAGGCGACCTGGGCGCCGGCGGGATGTACATCACGACTCTCGCCATGAACGGAGGCCAGGGAGCAATTGCTTTCGCGATTGCGGATTACGGAACCAAGTTTATGATTGTCGCCGGCTTGCTGAACTTCATTGCCGTCGCAGACGCCTACCATATCGCCATCGGGAAAAAGCAATGACCGTCCAACTCACTCACTTCAGCGCAGCGTTTGTCTTTGCGCTTTTTGCGTCCATCGTCTTCGGCATCACGCATCGCGAAACCACTCGCGAAATGGTTAGCTACGGCCTCTACTGTTTTGTGATGTTCCTCGGCGGCCTTCTGGTGGCGGGCTGGGCCATGTGGCTGGTCCGGCGATAGCCGTTAGAATTTAGCTCGTCTTCTCATCCTTCCCACACGAAGGCATCGAATATCCTCTTCGTCTCGAAATTCAACCGACGATAGAGCGCGACCGCGCGGGCATTGGCTTCGGTTACGGTGAGCGACAGCATGGAGAAGCCGCGTTTGCGAAGATTGCCCACGGTCGCGGCCAGAAGTGATTCGCCGATGCCCCGCGAACGATATTCAGGGAGGACGCACACCTGGGTCACGTGACCCACGTCGCCGCGTACGCGCGAACAGAGAATCAGTCCGATCAAGTTCTTCGCCTTACGATCCACGGCAGAAAAAGAGGACTCTGCGTCGAACAATCCGCATCCCGGAAAACGCACGATATTATTCAGGAAGCGCAGCGATCCGCCGAGGGTGTGGTACTGGTCGTTAATCTGGGCGTCAACATGGCCGCGATAGGCCGCGGTAATCACGGCGGCGGCGGGCTGGTAGTCAACTTCGGCCCAGCGGCGGATTTCAATCTCGGGATGGGTAGGCGGAACAACTGGCGATATCTTGCCGAGCCCGAGAACCATAAACAGGCGCGGATGGCGCTGAAACCCCTGATCGAGAAACGGCCGGGCAACACTTCCCGATTCGTGCGCCAGCAACTGCGCTTCCACGCGATGAATTCCAGGAGATTGCTGGAGGGTTTCGATCACATGCGTCAGCAGCTTGAGTTCTACTTCGCGCGCGTTCGGCAGCCGGCTCCCGTTCGCGACGAACAGATCACCAACCACGCCCTTGCTGCCTTCATACACGAAGAAGGTATAGCCGAAGATACGGCCGCGTTCGATGGCGGCATAGCCGGGAAGAATTTTGGCGTCCACATAGCGCAGGATCATCTCCGCCGAACCGCTATAGTCCCACGAAAGAAGGGTGGCCCAGACTCGACCCTCATCCTCGAGCAGGGGGCGCAGATCCACGGAGGAAAAATGTCTGAGGTCGAGAATCTCCACAGGGCTCCTGCAAAGTCAGCCCAGCATTCCGGCTTCGTTCGCCACGGCAGAACTCCGAGTTTAGTGGGTTCGAAGACGCGAGGCAAACCGGCGGAACACAAGGCGGCAATACTGACTTCCGCGAGTTAGCGCGGAGAATTTGTCCCGGCGGCGGCAACCCAGTAATAGTCCACACGCTGCGGAGCGTAGTGGCCAAGATAAGAGACTTTCCGCCCCGCAACCAGCTTAGCAATTTCGATCTGCGAATTTTCCGGAGCCACCAGTAAATGTTCTTCCGATGGAACACTTCCCCAGTCGTAGTTGAAGGTTAGATGGTTGCGGTAAAACGTGAGGCCGTACTCGAGTTCGCGGGAAACATGATAAACGGCAAGTGGCAGTGGATGCGTTTCGATATCGGCGATCTCCTGGGCCAGTGGCCGCGCGGAGAGCGTTTGGTCGATCGACACGAAACCAAGCTTCAGCACGGCTCCGACCGTGAGCACCACGGGAATCAGAGTGACGAAGCGCAACATGCGCAGACCATTCTTGCGCACGAGGGTAAGCGCAATTCCACAACAGAGTACAAAGGCGATGGCGAGAGCGACGAGCATCGGCTGGCCGCCGGGCAGACGATGCTGCGTCATCAGATATGCAATCAACAGCGCTGGAACAATTGGCGCCGCGGCGCACAGCGAATGGAAAATTACGAGCCAAACGGGCGTTCGGTCGTCGTCGAAGTCTTGCAGATGATGCTTTAGATAATCCGCTAACAAGAGGGCTCCGGCAGGAATCGCGGGAAGAATATAGCCGGGAAGCTTCGATTGTGAGATGGAAAAAAATGCTACAGGTGCAGCCAGCCAGCAGCCCGCGAAAATAGCGAATTGGGTTTCGGGACCATCCTGCGAGTCGTTAATCGATTTTCGCGGGGCAAACCATTTAGTTAGGGGCTGCACAAAAGCCGTGACCGCGAATACCGTCCACGGAAGGAGCGCCAACAAACTTACGGGCAGGTAATACCAGAAAGGCTCGGTATGGTGATAAAGGTTCTTTGAGAACCGGCCAAGATTGTGCTCAACAATAAACTCGCGGAAGAATTCCGGATTGCGCGCCTGCACTGCGACATACCACGGCAGGGCCACGACGCAGAACAAAACAATCCCCGGCAGCCACAGCGTTTTCAGTACCAGCCGCAGTTGGCGAATGGCGGCGGCGTAGAAGACAATGACTACTATGGCGAGAAAGGGCGCTACTGGACCTTTCGCCAAAGTCCCTAGCGCCATGAAGCCATAAAAGACGGCAAGGTAACTTTTCTTATCAGTTTCGCGCCACGCCCACCAGCCGAGCATGCCGATGGTGAAAGCCGCGGCCAGTGGCATGTCGGTGGACGCGGCGCGAGCATAGCCGACGATCCCTGCGCATGAAGCTGCAATCAACGCGCCGTCAAGTTCGAAGCCTGAACGAAAGCGGCGCAGAAAGAAGTAGATTGCCAGAACCAGGAGAGTCGCATCGAGCGCCGAAGGCAATCGCGCAGCCCCATCGCTCACGCCGAAGATGCGGTAAGCGAGCATGGCCTGCCAGTAATAGAGTGGCGGCTTTTCCAGCCATGGCTGGCCGCCGAGAACGGGCGTGATCCAGTCGTCGCGTTCCAACATTTCGCGCGCCACTTGCGCGTATCGCGGCTCGTCGGCTCCAATCAGGCCGAACTGTCCCAAGCCGTAGAAAAACAGGAACGCACAGAATCCCGCGAGCAACAGCGAGTCGGTGCGTGTTCGATTCGTCATGGGAGGGTTCCGGGACCCGAAGACATCAATGGGAAAGAAAACTTGTAACTTTATTGTATGAAAGAACCGCGGCGCAGTGATTCCAGAACCAGATGGACCGCGTGGGGCAGGGGACCATCGATGGAGCAACCGCTGGCGCATTCATGGCCGCCGCCGCCGAAACCCTCGGCCACTCTTGCTACATCGAGTTTTCCCTTGCTGCGCAGACTCAAGCGAAAACGCCTGTCGGGAAGTTCACGGAAGAATGCTGCCACTTCCACTTCTCCGATGGAGAGGATGTAATTCACCAGACCCTCGCAATCTTCTTCCTTCGCTCCATGGCGCTCCATCTGCTCCTGCGTTACCCAGGTCCAGCCGACGTGGCCTTCGGTGTTGAGGTTACGCAGCGCTTCTCCCAGCAGCCTCATCTTGGCCGCGGAATGGGCAAAATAAATATTGCGCGCGCAATGCGAGGGATCGGCGCCGGCGAGCACCAATTCGCGTGCCAGTGCGAAGGTATGTTCGTTCGTTCCTTGAAACATGAAGGAGCCGGTATCGGTCATCAGCGCAGTGTAAAGACAAGTCGCCATCTCCGGGGAGAACGGAGTCCCAGCTTCGCGAGCCAGGCGAAAAACCATTTCTCCGGTAGCGACGGCGTGAGGGTCGATCCAGTTCACGTGCGCGAAGGGGCGTCCGCTGACGTGGTGATCGATGCTGATCAGGAAACGATCCTCCAGGCCCTCGAGGCGCGTGCGATTGACGCTATCGCATTCCAGGATAATCGCGGCTTCATAATTTCCGCCCACGCGATTCGCCTGCAGCACCTGATCGGCAAAAGGTAGAGTTCGATAGATTCGCGGGACGCCGTCGCGCAGCATAACATCGGCTTGCTTGCCCATGGCTCGCAGAATCTGGCAGCACGCCAGCGCCGATCCGATGGCGTCGCCATCAGGCCGGGCATGCGAGGTAAGCACGAACCGGTCACGCTGCTCGATTTGTTGAAGAACGTCCCGCAACATGGCTACGCCTTTTCCGCACCCGGCTTGGCATGCGATTTCATTCTCTTTTTCGCCCGCGCCAGCAATTCTTCCACACGCGCCTTTTCCCGCTCCGAGCGGTCCAGCCGGAAATATAATTCGGGCGCGCGCCGCAGGCGCAAGCGCTCGACCAGTTCATGCCTTATGTATTCTTTTGCAGCGAGCAGGCCCTCGAGGCTGCGCTCCGCTTCCTGATCATCGCCGTCGACATCCACGAGAACCTGCGCGGAGCGGCCATCATCGGCGACATGGACGGCGGTCACACCCACGAGTCCGATCCGAGGATCGGCCAGTTCACCTTCCACCAGCGTTTCAATTTCCTCGCGCAAGGCCTCGCCTAACCGCCCGCGATGATATTTCAGCCCCCGCTTTTCCACTGCTCACCTCGAAGTAAAACGCATGAGAATATCAGAAAATTAGCCGCAGGTGTTGGCTCCCTCGTGCTATTGTCGCGCACAAAAGAGCGGTTGGGGTAAGTACAGAGGTAACAACGCGATAGCAACAGCATTGGGTTCGTGGTTCTGGGCCGCGTCTCTTCTGGACAAGGGCCCTACAAGTATTCGACGAACGAGTCGGCAACTTCCGCACCGTGATTGTTCGCGATGCGCGTGGCCTGTCGCTCCACGTTTTTCATCAGGCCATCCAGATAGTCGCGCGAGTCGGAGATGCTAACCACGCCAATGGTGGCGCGATTCCACAGGCTGCTGGGATCGAGTTCGGCAACGGAAACGTTAAAGCTGGAGCGCAAACGATCTTTCAAACTGCGCAACACCTGCCGCTTGTCCTTGAGCGATTGCGCTGCTTCGATGTGGAGTTCGAGGGTGAGGAAGGCGATGGGCATTCAGTTCCCAGTTCTCAGTTCTTAGTAAGAACGCCGTGCTCGACGACTGAGAACTGAGAACCGAGAACTGAGAACTGTTTTCAAGCAATGACTTCCGCTGCGATCCGCTCGGTGGCGAAGGCCTCAATTACGTCGCCGACCTTGATGTCGCCGTAGTTAGAGATCGAGATGCCGCACTCCATGCCGTTCGTGACCTGGCTGGCATCGTCTTTGAAGCGCCGCAGCGATCCGACCTTGCCTTTGAACACCTGCACATTGTCGCGCAGCAGACGGACTTCGGAGTCACGTTTGATCAAGCCATCGCTCACGCGGCAACCGGCAACGGTACCAACCTTCGGGATGCGAAAGACATTGAGCACTTCGGCGTGGCCCTGATAGTGCTCTTTATAGGTGGGCTCGAGCAAGCCGCTCATGGCGCGCTTGATCTCATCCTGCAATTCGTAAATGATCGAGTGCAGGCGAATATCTACTTTTTCCTGCTCGGCAATTTCCTGCGCCTTGCGCTCCGGCCGCACATTGAAGCCGATGATGATTGCGTTCGACGCGGAGGCCAGCAGAACATCGGTTTCGGTAATTGCACCTACGCCCGAACGCAGTAGCTTCAGGCGAACTTTGTCGTTCGAAAGTTTCGTGAGCAAATCGGTGATAACTTCCACCGAGCCTTGTACGTCACCCTTGAGTATGACGTTCAGTTCTTTGGTGCCCGCAGCCTTGATCTGTTCCGCTAATCCTTCCAGCGATACGCGAGAACTCTTGGCCAAGGCGGCTTCGCGAGATTTTTGTTCGCGATATTCGGAAATGCCGCGCGCTTTGTCGCGATCGGCCACTACGACGAATTGATCGCCGGCTTGCGGCAAAGATTCCATTCCGATAATTTCCACCGGGGTGGAAGGCGGAGCCGTCTTCAACTGTGCGCCGCGATCGTCAAACATTGCGCGCACTTTGCCATAGACGTTGCCGACTACAAAATTGTCGCCGGCATTCAGCGTTCCGTTCTGTACCAACACCGTAGCGACGGGACCGCGTCCGCGATCAAGTTTGGCTTCAAGCACCACGCCGGTCGCCGCGCGCTCCGGAGTTGCTTTCAGTTCGCCCAAGTCCGCGACCAAGCAAATCATTTCCATCAGTAGGTTCAGATTTGTTTTCTTCTTCGCAGAGACGTCGACGAACACCGTCTTGCCGCCCCACTCTTCCGGAACCAAGCCACGGTCGGCAAGTTGTTTCTTCACGCGATCAGGCAAAGCATCCGGTTTGTCGATCTTGTTTACGGCTACGATGATCGGAACTTCAGCCGCGTGCGCGTGGTCAATCGCTTCGAGCGTTTGCGGCATCACGCCATCGTCCGCAGCCACAACGAGCACAACGATGTCCGTTGCCTTTGCGCCACGGGATCGCATGCGCGTGAAAGCTTCGTGGCCTGGCGTATCGAGGAATACAATCTCGCGTCCGAATGCGGGTGATTCCTTGTCGGTAATCCGCACTTTGTAGGCGCCGATATGCTGCGTGATTCCACCGGCTTCGCCTTCCGCCACATTGGTCAGGCGAATGGAGTCGAGCAGTGTGGTCTTGCCGTGATCGACGTGGCCCATGATCGTGACCACGGGCGGACGAATTCCAGTTTCAGGAGCGGCTTCTTCGCCCGCGGCTGCAGCGTCGATTTCTTTCGCGGTCTGCTCTTCGAATGTGATGACGTTCGTATCTGCGCCAAAGAAGCGCGCCATTTCGCTGGCTAGTTCCGCGTCGAGCGTCTGGTTGATAGTGGCGAAAACGCCTTTTGACAATAGACGCGAGATCAGATCTTTGGCGCGGATGTCGAGCTTCTCCGCGAGATCTTTTACGCTGATGCCTTCCGTGATCGTGATGCTGCGCGTGATCGGCTGGGGCTCATTCGACACCACCATGCGCGGCGGCGGCGTGTAGCCCTTCATCGGGCCTTCCTTTACGCCGCGCGGAACATAGCGCTGGCCGGGACGCCGCGCTGGTCCGCCGGGACGGCTGCCGGGGCGCGTTGTGCCGGGAGGGGGAAGAGCTGGACCCACACCCAGCGGACGCGCTCCCGCGGGAGCTTGCCGCGTAGGATGCATGGGACGACGTTCACCGGGACGAAGCGGCGGACGCGGCGGACCTCCGCCGGGCCCCTGCATAGGGGGACGCCGCTGGAAAATTGGCTGGCCGGGGACGGGACGTCCCGGCGCGGCACGCATTGCACCGCCGATGGGAACTCCCGGCTGCACCGGCGGTGGAACCGGACGCACGGGTGCCTTGTACACAGGTCGCGGACCGGTTTGCGGAACGATCATGCGCGGCGCTGGCGGTGGCGGAGCCACCGGCTTTGCCGTCACTGGCGGCGCAGGCGGAGCACTCGCGGAAACTGTCTGAGGCACGGGCGCGGGAGGAGTCACTAGAGGCGGTGCGGCGGGACGCACAGGAGCTGTGACCACCGGCAAAGACGCGACCGGGGCTGATTCCACTGGAGGCTGCGCGACCGGTCTCGACGGAACAACTGGAGCTGCTGGAGCTGCACTCACCGGAGCTGCCGGAGGCTCTGCCGCCGGTTTTACTACCGGAGGGGCAACGATTGTGGGCCGGCTTACTGCGGCCGGAGGCGCGACCACTGGTCTTTCTACAGGAGGAGGCACGACCGGCGCATGACTCACCGGCGGACGCGGCGCGACCGGAGGCGCCACGGCTTCTTTCTTCTGAGTAATTGCCTTCAGCACATCGCCGGGACGCGAGATGTGCGACAAATCAATTTTGGTTTTTATTTCTTCTTCGCCGCGGGCCGGGCGCGAACTGGATTTGCCTGATGAGGACGAGCCTTCGGCGGCGGAACGGATGTATACACGCACCTTTTCCGCTTCATGCTCTTCCAGAGAACTGGAATGCGTCTTCTTCTCGGTCACCCCGACTAGCGGTAGCGTATCCAGAATAGCTTTACTCTTAACTTCCAGCTCTCTAGCAAGATCGTTGATTCGAACCTTACTCATCCGGCCTTTCATCTCTCCGCGTTGTAGTTAGGTCTTCATTGCGACCTCACGGAGTCAATTTCTTCGGACCCACGCTTGCGAACATATTCCAGCGCGTCATCATCATTCTCTGGTTTCGGAAGCAGATTCCGCTTCCGGAGCAGACGGCTCTTCGGAATTCTCAGCCTGCTCTTGGTTCTCGCCTGGGGCAGTGTCGCCGCCAGCTTCCACCGCGGGTTCGCCGGAAGCCGATTCCTCGCGCACCGGGATTTCCTCGGTAATTTCCTCGCCGACTGCGGCAGAGGACTCTGCCGCGAGTTCGCCTTCCGCAGCCACTTCACCCTCAACCGCGGCACCGGGCTCCAGGCTGGCAAAGTAATTATTCACCGCCAGACTGATTTTTTCTACCGTCTTCGGGCCGATACCCTCAATTGCTTCAAGCTGCTCGGGGGTCATGTCGGCCAATGCCTCTACCGTGGTCACACCTGCGGCGCCCAACTTCTCTACCAAACCATCGCCCAGGCCGGGCACGCTTTCGAGCGGCGTGGCCGTCTGCGGGACCATGGCCGACATCTGCTGCTCAACTTCCTGGCGCTTCTCTTCTTCACTCTTAATGTCGATTTTCCAGCCCAGCAGCTTCGCGGCGAGGCGAACGTTCTGGCCCTTCTTGCCGATGGCAAGGGAGAGCTGGCTGTCATCGACCACAACTTCCAAGTGCTTGCCGCCGGAATCCACCACCGTGACCTTGCTGACTTTTGCGGGCTGCAAAGCCTTCTCGGCGAAAGTGACCGCATCTTCGTGATACTCGATGATGTCGATCTTTTCTCCGTGCAGTTCACGGATGATCGATTGCACCCGCATTCCCTTCATGCCTACGCAGGCGCCCACGGCGTCCACGTCTTTGTCCTTGGACATGACGGCGATCTTGGTGCGCTCACCGGCTTCGCGCGCGATGGCGCGGATCACGACCGTGCCGTCGTAAATTTCCGGCACTTCGGTTTGGAACAGGTGTTGCACCAGATCCGGCACGGCGCGCGATACTACCACGCCCGGGCCTTTCGAAGCCTTCTCTACGCGCGCAATCACGACTCGCACGCGCTCGCCGATGGCGAACGATTCCAGGCGCGACTGTTCCTTGCGCGGCATGCGCGCTTCCGCCTTGCCGATGTCGAAGATTACATCCGGACCCTCGACGCGCTTCACCGTAGCGTTCACAACCTCGCCGACGCGTCCGATGTATTCGTTGTAAACGGTGTCGCGTTCTGCCTCGCGCACTTTCTGAAAAATCACCTGCTTCGCAAGTTGGGCAGCAATGCGTCCGAGGATGCCTTCCGTGACTTTCGGGATGCGCAACTCCCCACCGACTTCCAGGTTGGGATCAGCCTTGCGTGCATCTTCCAGCGTGATCTGGAGCTGCGGATCTTCCACTTGCTCCGGCGTCTCAACTACCGTCTTGACCGCGTAAGCGTTGATCTTGCCGGTCTCTTTATCCAACACGGCGCGCAGATTTTCCTGCGACTTGTAGTACTTGCGCGTGGCCATGACAATGGCGTCTTCCACCGCCGTCACTACAATCTGCGGATCAATTCCCTTTTCGCGGCTCAACGCGTCGATCGTGTTGTAAAGCTCACTCGCCATAAAAATATTCCGTTATCAGTTCCGCCGCTCTGCCCGGGGTCTCAGATTTTAGGTGTTCGGTCTTAGGCAAAACCCGAAGACCCAACACCTAGAACCTAAGACCTTCTTCTCTAGATTTCCGGTACCAGATTCGCCTTCTCAACGTTGGCGAACTCAATCCCGATTTTCTGCCCGTGCGCGGCGGTCGCTTCTTTCTGTTTCTTCCGCGACTTCTTGCTCGCGACGCTCAAGTCCAGCGTCAGCTGCCCTTCGCGAAAACTTTCCAGCCGTCCTTCGAAATGCCGGTTGTTGTTCAGCGGCTGCCTGGTCGTCAGCTTCACTCGGCTGCCGACGAAGCGCTCAAAGTCAGAAGCCTTCGTAAGCTTCCGGTCTAATCCCGGCGACGATACTTCCAGCGTATAGCTGCCGGGCATCACATCCGCGACATCGAGGATGGTGCCAAACTCGCGACTGAAGTTAGCGCAGTCTCCGTGCGTTACTCCCGCCAGCGGATCACCAGCGGCAGCTCCGGGCTTGTCCAGATACACGCGCAACATGCGGGCGTTGCCACTGCCGTGAAGCTCAACTTCCACTACCTCCAGCCCGCTGGAGGCGGCTACCCGTTCCGCAATCTCTCGTACGCGATCAAGCTCAAGTGCCATGCATCCAATAACTTAGAATTCAGCCCGCGCAGGCGTATTTCCCCGCAACGAAAAAGTGGGCTTGCGCCCACTGGTGTGCTTCGCCAAATGCCGGTACTACACAACAGTTCTCAGTTTTCTAATATACGCCCGAGAAGATTAAAAGACAAACGTCGGCAGGACGGGAAAGCCGATCATCGTGCACGACTGAATTTGCGAAGAGTGCTGCACGTTTCTGCACCTGTATCTGAAGATCACCCATCAACTACAGCGGTATATTTCCATGCTTCTTTGGCGGGTTCTTGTCGCGTTTGGTCTCCAGCATGGTCAAGGCCTGAATCAGCTTCTTGCGGGTTTCGCGGGGCTGGATGATGGCGTCGACGAAGCCGCGATCGGCGGCGACGTAGGGGCTGGCGAAGCGGTCGCGGAATTCTTCGATCTTTTTCTGCCGAGCCGCTTCCCGATTCTCAGCACCATCGAGTTCGCGCTTGAAGACGATATCGACCGCGCCCTCGGGACCCATGACGGCGATCTCCGCGGTGGGCCACGCGTAGTTCACATCGGTGCGGATGTGCTTGGAGGCCATCACGCAATAGGCGCCACCGTAAGCTTTGCGCGTGATGACGGTCACCTTGGGGACGGTGGCTTCGGCGAAGGCGTAGAGCAGCTTCGCTCCATGCTTGATGATGCCGCCGTATTCCTGCGCGGTGCCGGGGAGAAATCCGGGAACATCTTCAAAGGTGACCAGAGGAATATTGAAGCAGTCACAGAAGCGAACAAAGCGAGCGCCCTTGACCGACGCGTTGATATCGAGCGTGCCGGCAAGCATGGCCGGCTGGTTGGCAACGATGCCGATGGAGCGGCCGTCCAGACGCGCGAATCCGACGACAATATTTTTCGCGTAGTGTTCCTGCACTTCGAAGAAGTACGCGTCGTCAACCACGGCGTGGATTACATCCTTCATGTCGTACGGCAGGTTCGATTGCGCGGGAACAATTTTGTCGAGCGCGGCGTCGGCGCGGTCGATCGGATCATGGCACGTCTTGCGCGGAGGATCGTCCAGATTGTTGGAGGGCATGAAGCTCAACAACTCGCGCACCATGGACAAGCATTCGGCATCATCGTGCGCGAGAAAATGCGCCACGCCGGAAGTCTCGTTGTGAGTCATCGCGCCACCGAGCTGATCCTTGGTGACATCTTCGTGCGTCACCGTTTTGATCACGTCGGGGCCGGTGATGAACATGTAGGAAGTCTTGTCGACCATCAGGACGAAGTCGGTAATCGCCGGCGAGTACACTGCGCCGCCCGCGCAGGGGCCCATGATGGCGGAAATCTGGGGCACCACTCCGCTGTATAAAGTGTTGCGCAGAAATATGTCGGCATATCCGGCGAGCGACATCACGCCTTCCTGAATGCGCGCGCCGCCGGAATCGTTCAATCCAATTACGGGCGCCCCCATCTTCGCGGCGAGATCCATGATCTTGACGATCTTCCCGGCATTTGTCTCGGAGAGCGATCCGCCGAAGACGGTGAAATCCTGCGCGAAGAGGTAGACCAGGCGGCCTTCGATGCGGCCGTAGCCGGTGACGAAACCGTCGCCGTAGGGCTTCTGTTCAGCCATGCCGAATTCGTTGCAGCGATGCGTGACCAGCTTGTCAGTTTCTTCGAAGGTACCTTCGTCGAGCAGAAACTCGATGCGCTCGCGGGCTGACATCTTGCCTTCTTTGTGCTGGCGCTCGCGGCGCTGCGCGCCTCCGCCTTCTTCGGCAAGTTGATTGCGCTTTTTCAACTCGGCAATTTTTTCTTCGATATTCATGGCGGGAAGGATTATAGCGGGTGGATGGGCAGGCAGGTGTGAGGTACATCACGGAGCGGGCGCTTCTAACCCTACATCGACCGTCTCAACACGTAAATCACCCAGGGAGCGATTTGGGTTTCGTTCACCCACGGGTAGGGCTCCTCACCAGTGGCCAGCGGCTTGAGGACCTGGATCGGCTGCAAACCCGCGTCTCGATATACGGCGCGGTACGATTCATCGGTCCATACGATGTCTTCCACTGGTCTTCGGTCCTGGTGGTCGGTAACGATGATGCGCACGATGTCGCCGCTGCGGGCTGCGGCGTTCTCCGGAAAATCCCGGGTGGTGAATGACGCCCATTCATGGGTATAAATCTCGGGCGAGGAAACTATACTGACGATAGTTCCCGTCCGCGCCAGCAACTTTCCGAGGTCGCGAAAGATTCGTGTCTTCATCACGCCGGGGATGTTGTCGAAGGTAAAGGCGGAGAGTACGAGGTCGAAGGTCCCGCCCTCAAGTCGAT
Source organism: uncultured Acidobacteriaceae bacterium (assembly GCA_963773675.1). Taxonomy (GTDB): domain Bacteria; phylum Acidobacteriota; class Terriglobia; order Terriglobales; family Acidobacteriaceae; genus Sulfotelmatobacter. Next base: position 499,072 of record CAVZCG010000017.1, on the reverse strand, counting down.
CGAAATTGTCGTCCGGGACGAGGAGGTACTGGCCCAAAGGATCGGTGGCCCGTGCGATCCGCAGCATGTCCTCTGAAACGTCGACTCCGCTTACATCGAATCCATGGCTGCGGAGGAAACGTGTAGACCGGCCCGTACCACAACCCAAATCCAACGCCTTCTTGCCCGACACATGTTTTGAGAGGATCGCCGGAAGATCGCGGTAAGCAAGGTAATAGGTGTTCGCGAACTCGAGAGTGGCGTAGGCGCCGGAGCGCTGAACGTCTTCGTAGCAGTTGATGAAGTTTGCGCTTGGGTCTTTCACAGCCGAGTATAACTCGCGTTGTTTACCGGCTGAACAGCTTAGCTGGCTGCCCCAAAAGCGGCTTGATAGGCGAGAAGCCTACTCCATATCCGAGCCCAAGATCTGATAGCGATACTTTTTTCCGTCCCAAAAAATGACCGAGGAGGTTGCTTCGCCTTCGCCCTGTTCTTCCATGTAAATTCCGAGGACCGTCTTCTTCTTGAGCGTAAGTCTTTTGACGGTCAGGGTCTTGAACGGAAGGTTGATCAGCAGAAACTTCGGCTTTTCCTTGTCGGAGCGCCAGGCATCTGGACCAACGCCGTGCACGATCAGCAGACTGACACCCTTACGCTCCGGCTCATCCGAAGCAAATGTGGAAGTGACTTTGACGTCGCCGAAGCCGAGAAAGCTATTGTAGGGGTCGGTTACGTGGAAGCCGTATTCCGCCTGGTCGGCCATAGGGTTCTTGCAGCGGGCAGCAATCACGAGGTCATCTATGCCGTCGCCGTCGAGGTCGCCGACCAATTGCGGCGGTCCGCCGAGCAAGGAGCAGTTGTCGCCAAACTCCTTGTGGACATACTCGTCGGTAACCGCGGGCACGGGAGATGTGGCGCGCGCGGGCGGCGGCGGAGGCGGTTGTTTTTTCGCGGCCGCGAGGGTGGCTGACGCAGCAACCATCGCCAGCGCGACAAGCAAAACTCGAAGCGAGGCAATTTGGGAGGACGACATGTCCCTACTCTAGTACTGTTTTTCTCGGGAGGGTATAGACAGTAATGATGACTGGGTAACTAAGGTACCTACTACTTGTGGAAGTGTTCCCAGCCTCGTGACTTGAGTTCGCGCCGCGAACCGGACGGATTCATCAGAAACATCTTTCGGCCGGACGTGATGCGGCCGATTTGCGTGACGCCGACGCCTGCAATTCGAGGGGGAATACGCTTGCCGGGACGAGCGGTGAAGAGCAGTTCGTAATCCTCTCCGCCATGCAGGGCAAGCTCAAGATCGACTTCCTTCAATGGTTTGCCGATGCTGGCACGCGGGACAGCTTCGGCGAGAATTTGCGCACCGACGCCGCTTTCTTCGCAGATGTGAGCAAGATCGCTGGAGAGGCCGTCGCTGGTGTCGATCATCGCGGATGCCAGAGCCTTTTCGCGCAGAAACCGGCCTAGCGCGATCCGTGGCTCGGGAAAAAAATGGCGAGGGTAGTCACGTGGATTGAGCTTGGCCCTCTTCTGCTTTTTTAGCATCAGCCGGACGGCAGCTGCAGATCCGCCCAGTTCCCCGCTCACATAAATTCGGTCGCCGGGCCGCGCCCCCGAGCGCAAGATTGCTCTTCCCTTGGGTACGGCACCCACAACAATAATGTCGGCGAGAACTCCATCGGGTGACTCGGCCGTGTCACCGCCCGCCAAGGGCACACGGTATTTCTCCGCCAACCGCATCAAGCCACCGATGAAGCGGTTTACCCAACTTTGCGGCAAGTCGCGCGGCAGGGCCAGCGAAAGAAATGCCGCGAACGGCTGCCCGCCCATGGCTGCGATATCACTCAACCCTCGCGTAAGGCAGCCGTGACCGATCGACTCCGGGGAATGCCAGTCGCGCCGGAAGTGTATTCCTTCCAGGGAGAAGTCGGTCGTGACCAGCGTGTCCTGTTGTTGGCCGTGGACATTCAGCAGGCGCAGGATGGCGCAGTCGTCGCCCATCCCAGTCCGCACCGCCGGATTGATCTTGACCCCAGCCCGGCGACGAATCTGTGCGATCAACGCTTTTTCGGCGATCACCACGACAACCAATATAAGGGACGCGTGGGGAACGCTGCCCAAATACATGAATCGCCCTAGGGTCAACGACGTCGATTGCGTTCTCCCTTGCGTAACTCGTCCTTGGATGACTTATGATTACCCCCCTTAAGTAACAATTAATACGGCGCGCTCCCGTTGACAGGGGGAACCCGGTTTGTTACCTTTTACCAGTCATTCATAAAGATCTCTGGCCGAGCTAAGTTCTGCAGTCGATAGGAATTGCAGACAAGTACAGTGTTTGTAGCTTTGGTCGTGGTTCCGGTAGGCGGGCAGGACACGTTAATTCCATTCCCAAGATGGGAACGCGTGAACCCGGAACAGTCAGGTTGTCCGAACAGGCTCTTTGCGAGCTCAGAACTTTGCCTGGAGTTCCGGCCCTGATCATTCAACATGGAAGAAGGACTTCATTTGCAAAAACGCTTCTACATACTTTTCGTGGCCCGGGGAGACGACGGCCAGTTACGCAAGATCTCCATCCCAGTCCATTATTTGTATGTATTTGTAGTCGGCGCGGCCATCGGTTTCCTCAGCCTGACGGGTATCGCCAGTTCCTACACCCGCATGCTCATGAAGGTTTCCCGCTATAACGAGCTGCGCACCGAAAAAGAGCAGCTGAAGGATCGTTATTCCAAGCTGGAAGAGGTTGCCAAGGAGCGCGACGTTCAGGTCGCATCCCTGGGTTCCATCGCCAGCGAGGTTTCGGCTCTTTATGGATTGAAATCGCAGCCGACCCTGGTCACAGCGTCGCAGCAGCAGATTCAGGACGCCGATGTCAGCTCTTCTCTGGATCAACTGAGCGCCCTGCGCTCTTCCGCTCTTACCGGCGATGCCACCGTAGGCATCAGCTTGGGAATGACTCGCAACGCCACCACGGCCGACTGGTATCGCGCCAACGCCGCTCCGAATCTCTGGCCGGTTGAAGGCCAAGTCACGGGAAGCTTTGGTGAGCGCATCGATCCGTTCAACGGTGAGGGCGCATTTCACAGCGGCGTGGATATCAGCAGCAATTACGGGCACCCGATCATCGCCCCGGCCGATGGTGTGGTCACATTCGCGGATTTCATGGGCGGATACGGCAAGGCCCTCATGATCGATCACGGCCATGGCATCTCTACCCGTTACGGCCATCTTTCCGGCTTCGCCGTCACGCCCGGTCAGCACGTCCATCGCGGCGATACGATCGGTTATGTCGGCCTCAGCGGCCGTTCCACCGGGCCGCACCTCCACTACGAGGTGCGCATCAACGACACGCCAGTTAATCCTTATAAATATCTTCGTCTTACGGTCGCCCAAAGCGGCGGTTTCCAGACCGGCGGCTAGCACTCCACTTCTCCCTTGCGCTGTTTGCCCCTGCTAGTCTAGGTTCATCCATAACATGGTCAGCTTCTTCCACTCCGTGCGAGAGGATGTTGCGGCAGTATTCGAGTCGGATCCGGCCGCTCGCTCCTACTTCGAAGTGCTGATCTGCTACCCCGGCCTGCATGCGGTGTGGGCGCATCACCTGAGCCACTGGTTGTGGCGCCACGGCATGCGCTTTCTGGCAAGGTTCGTTTCCCAGCTGGCCCGCTTTTTCACCGGGATCGAGATCCATCCCGGCGCGGAGATTGGACGGCGTTTGTTTATCGACCATGGCATGGGCACGGTGATCGGCGAGACCGCCATCGTGGGCGACGATGTCACGCTATATCAGGGAGTAACGCTGGGTGGAACAGGCAAAGAGAAGGGCAAGCGTCATCCCACGCTGGGAAACAATATTTCGATTGGCTCCGGCGCGAAGCTGCTGGGCAACATCACGATTGGAGACAATTGCCGGGTTGGCGCGGGCTCGGTCGTTCTGCGCAACGTGCCACCAAATTCCACGATCGTCGGAGTGCCCGGACACATTGTTCTCCGCGACGGCAAACGCGTAGTTATCACCGATCCCAAGGACATCCGCGATCCGCTGTCGGATGTGATTATCAAACTAGCCACGGAAGTTCACGAATTGCGGGAGCGGTTTCAGCAACACACGCACGAAATGCTGGGCGCCGAGCCTTGCCTCGCCATCGATGAAGAGATCCCGACTCAGAACATCTCTCCCCAGGAACTTTTCCAGGACGACTATCAGGACTACCAGATCTGAAATGCTGTGGGCAGTGGTCAGTGGCCAGTCTAGGTTCCGCGTAACAGCTACCGCATTTGGATTTGACTGGTCACTGGCCACTAGCCACTGATCACTGCCTCAGTCCCATCCAGCTTTCCGAGACAACCAGAGAGTTCCCAGGATTGTGGGGATCGTACTTCACCGACGTGGGTAGCCCCAGCCGGCAGGAATGCAGATTAATCCACTGGCGCAAATAAGTAACGTCCTGGGAACACTCGTAGGAGACGCCGGCAACGTCGTACTTGTAGATAAGGAACACGGCGTTGTGATGGCCGTCGGTCGGAGTCAACTCCTGCACGTCGATGACTGTGCCATCCGTAATGCGGCCAATGCCGTCCAACCAGGTGCGGCGTTCGCGCTCAAGATCGGCCTCGCTCTTTGGCTTACGCCGCAAAAACGCGTAGGCGCCGAGAGCAACGGCGCTGCCCACAACCACCAATGAATAAACCCGAAGTGAATCCATACCGAGGTGAGTAAAAGCGGCTGCTGCCAGCTGCGTATTCGTTATCAGGATATGCCGGAAGTGCCCCGCGTGGAAGTGGTTGCGAGGTTACTCAGGTGCCGGATCGAGGTGCCAGGCTGTGGAAATCTGCGCCGCGACGCGGGGAGACGATTATTTCTGCTTACAAACGTAGTCTCTCGCGATCTCACCGAAGTCGCCTTCCGCAACTTGGCCGAATTGATCATCACGGCGAGTCTTCTTGCTCACAATCAGTTTGCCACTGCGGTCGCGGGAGTAAAACCATTCGGAGTTCGGCACGGCGCTACCGCTGGCACAATTGAAGTGGACCCGCGCCCTCAACTCGACGAAGGGACCGCCTTGTGGGAGTTTGGCGGGCTCTTTATATTCGACGCGAACCCAGGCAGTGCGCAGGCCGTTTTTCTGCGCGGTCACGGAACTGACCAAAACCTGATCGCCCTCTGGAGTGGCCCCAATCTGTCGCCAGTCCCCTGCGGCGAAAACCACAACTCCCACCAGAAGCACCGGCGCCAATACCACGGCCACCGCAACCAGCAGGCCTTTCTTCATGGGAGACAGGGATAGAGCCATAAGCACGCCGCACACACTGTGGGCGAAAACTCGATTTCTGTCAACTCCGGCGGCTGACTTTATGTCTGAAATCAGGTTCTGGACGCTATCGGCTACGAACCCGGAGAACGAGTCGCAAACGGCGAGCGGTCTGATATTGTTGTTTGCTGCCGGAGGTTTCAATTCTCATGGAAACTCTGCACTGCACGAACGTGGAATCAGCGATTGGGCCTTTGTTTCTGGCGGCTTCCGATCGAGGACTCGTCGCTCTGGAATTCGACGCCCGGCTGCCGGGGCAGCAAACCATTCGTCCCAACCCGCGCCATCTTCGGGAAGAAAAAAACGCCTTCGCGTTCGAGGATTCCTCTCGCGCGCTGCGACCTTACATCCGCGAGCTGGAAGAATACCTTGCGGGCAGGCGGCGTGAGTTCAGCTTTCCACTCGATCTGCGGGGCACGGATTTCCAACTTGCCTGCTGGCGCGCGTTGCTGGCGATTCCCTATGGAGAGACGCGCAGCTACGCGGACATCGCCCGCGCGGTCGGCAAGCCGAACGCATTTCGCGCTGTGGGTATGGCCAACAATCGCAATCCGATCGCGATTGTCGTTCCGTGCCATCGCGTGATTGCCTCCGACGGCAACCTCTGCGGCTACGGCGGTGGCCTTGAGCTGAAGCGAAAACTGCTGGAGTTAGAAGGCGCGCTGACGGGAGTACTCGCGGCATAGCCGCTTTGCAATAAGAACTTCTTGGCCACCTCGAACAACTCCGCATCTGCACTCCGCAAAGCCGGACTCTTCTATCTCGTCTTCGTGATGTTTTCCTACACGACGGGCGGGCCTTTCGGGCTTGAGGACATGGTGACCACCTCAGGTCCAGGCATGACGCTGATCTATCTTCTGGTGCTGCCGTTTTTCTGGTGCATTCCGGTCTCGCTGGTTTCGGCCGAACTCACCACGGCGATGCCCGTCGAGGGCGGTTTTTACCGCTGGACGCGCGCGGCCTTTGGCGACTTCTGGGGATTTCTCGCAGGATGGTGGAACTGGTCAGCCTCGTTCCTGCTGGGCGGGGCTTACGCGGTTCTCTTCACCGATTACCTGGTCTACTACTTCCCTTCCATCACGGGATGGAAGCACTACCTCGTCTCGGTGGCGTTGATCGCCGTGATTACCTGGATCAACGTGCGCGGCATTCAGATGGTGGGCAAGGTTGCGACTGCGCTCGAGATATTTATCTTTGTGCCCGTGATGACGATGATTGTGATCGCCTTGCTGAACTGGCATCACAATCCCTTTGTCCCGTTGGTCCCGCCGCATCAGCCAACCTTCAAAATCTTCGGCGTGGGATTGGCCTTAGGCCTGTGGCTATATTCAGGTTACGAACAACTTTCCACCGTGGCAGAAGAAGTGGAGAATCCGCAGCGGGCCTATCCGCGGGCCCTGGCGCTGGTAGTACCGCTCTCAATTGCCGCGTACTTTCTACCTACCTTAGCCGGGCTGGCTTCCGCTGGAGAGTGGCAGAATTGGCACACCGGCTTTTTTTCGGACGCAGCCAAGCTGATCGGCGGACCGTGGCTGGGTACTTGGATGACGCTGGCGGCGATGGTCGGCAATGTCGCGCTGCTCAACAGCACCGTGCTGACGACGACGCGCATGCCCTTCGCCATGGCAGAAGATGGATATCTTCCCGCCGCCCTCACGCGCAGGCATTCGAGGTATGGCACGCCTTGGCCGGCCATTGTCGTATCGGCGGTCATTTACGCTGCGCTTGCGTGGCAGAGTCTTGGTCAACTCATCTCGGTATATATCTGGCTGCGTTCCGCGACGACCGTGCTCACCGTGCTGTCGGCGTGGAAACTGCGCCGCACGCAACCCGAGATGCCCCGCGCCTTTGCGATTCCCGGTGGGCGAGCAGGATTGCTTTATGTGGTGGCTGCGCCGGTGGTCATGGCGTTGGTCGCGCTACTGGGAAGCGACCGCTTCGCTTTGATCGGGGGCGTGATCGCGATGGTGCTGGGACCTATGGTTTACGGGGCTATTGCCTCGAAGAGATCGTAGATATACAATCACAATGTATATCCAAGGAGGGCCTATGCAGGTTTCAAAGTGGGGAAACAGCCTAGCCGTACGTTTACCTGCCGCAGTCGTGGAAGCGCTTGAACTCAAAGAAGGTGATGACATCGAGATTCAGGTCGCTGGCAGCCGAAAGTTCGAGGTCAGCCGCGATCGGAGCCGCCGACAAGCACTCGAACGCCTGCGGAAGCTGAGCCGTCCTTTGCCCCCCGGATTCGTTTTCGACCGCGAAGAACTTCATGAGCGATAAGGGATTCTTTGACTCGAACGTGCTGATCTACGCGATGGTGAGTGGGCATTCCCGCAGGGAGCGGGCTCAGCAGTTACTAGCGCAAGGTGGAGCAATCAGCGTTCAAGTTTTGAATGAATTCGTCGCGGTCGCACGGCGCAAAATGCATGTGTCTTGGGAGGACATGATCGAAGCTCTCGATGCGGTTCGAATCTTATTCCCATCGCCGGCAGCAATCACGATTGGTACACACGAGACGGCGTTGCAGGTTGCGCGGCAGTACGGATTCGGTATCTATGACGCGCTGATCGCCTCTTCAGCCCTCGAAGCAAACTGCTCAACTCTTTATTCGGAAGATCTGCAAGACGGGCAGGTGATCGATGGGCGCCTGACAATTCGGAACCCGTTCCAGTGAATCTCGCCACGGCTGGCGGATCACACCCTCTTTAGCCCGTTTTTAGCTAGCTTTTCGAAACAGGTAATTGTTGCGGGTATTGGGATGATCGTGTTGCCAGTAGCGCACGTACTCAAGACCTGCGTCTTGCGCCATGGCGATGAACTCGGATGGCGCGGCAAAAAAAGAGATCGCGGTGCCTGGACGAAGGACCGCCGGTTGCCCACGAAGAGCCCACCAAGTCATTCTGCGCAGCATCCCGAACCACGGTCTCAAGCCGTGTTCACGGTATAGATAACTCAGGGTTTCCCGCCGATTTGTGAAATGCGGAGTTGGATCGGGTTGTTGCGCGGCAGGGATTTCTCCGATGAATATACGCGCGCCGGGCTTGGCGATGCGGTGGATCTCGCGCAAGCTTGCGGGAATTTTTTCCCTGGGCACTATCAACAGCACATTGTTGCAAACGATCACAGAGGCGCATTCATCGGGAAGTGGAAGTTGATGAGTGAACCCTTGTTTGGCCTCCAGGCCAAACCGGCGCAGCACGGCAACTTCTTCCTCGGTGGCTAGCAAGCCAACAGCGGTCCTGGTGCCAATCCGTTCCGCGATTCGAAGCAGCGTGCCATCGCCGCAGCCGATATCTACAAGGTCATCGCCGGAGTGGAGCCCAACGGTCTCGGCGATCCGCTCATAGATGAGCCGCGTAATTTCTTTTTTGTCCCTCCCCCGAAGAGCAAGGTCGTGTGCGTCGCTGGCGTGCTTCGCGGTCTCGCGGCAGTATTCTACGTAGTCGTCGGAGCGGGAGATCATTGAGTAGTTTGCGGATGCGAGGATGTGTGAATTCTAGCTCACCCAATCCAGGAACTTGTACCACATTCCTGCGAAGGGCAGAAACCAGGGCTTGCCGTTATAGAGGCCGAGGGGCGCGCCCGGAAACGGAATGCCTACGAACGGGTTCTCAGGTTTATCGCCCGAAATTAGTTCCGCGATCTTCTGTCCTTGGTAGGTAGCCATGGCGACGCCATGTCCGGCGTAGCCGACTGCGTAGTAGACGCCATCGATCTGACCGGCATGCGGCATGATGTCGAAAGCGAAATCGAGCGTACCGCCCCATACGTATTCAACCTTGGCGTCTCGCAACTGAGGGTAGACAACGATCATGCCGCGGCGCAGAATTTCGGCGCTACTGCGAATGGTCTGGTCGTTTTCGGGGAAGAATGCCGCGCGGCCGCCAAACAATATGCGGCGGTCGGGAGTAAGACGGTAGTAGTAAAGATAATTCTTCGAGTCGTAGATCATGCGATTGCGCGGGCTGAGTTCGTGCGCCAGCGCTTCCGGCAGAACTTCCGTCGTGATGATGAATGAGCCGATTGGGATAAGTTTCTTTTGTAGAGCAGGAGTGGCTCGGCCCGTGTAACCGCTGGTGCCGACGAAAACTTCGCGCGCCCACAGAGGCCCCTGCGACGTGCCGACTCTCCATCCAGCCCTGCCCTGGTGGGATTCGCGCTGCAGGCCTTCCACACGGGTATGCTCAAAAATTTCTGCCCCTGCTCTCATTGCGGCCCGGCCCAATCCCGCCACATACTTCGCGGGATTCAATCCGGCGCTGATCTCGTCGACCATGCCGCCGTAGTAAATGGTTGAGCCAATCTCGGCGCTCAATTCATTTTTCTGCACTACCCGCAGCTGGTGGTTGAACTCGCACGCGATGACTTCCGCTTGCCGCGCATAATCGTCAAAATGTTTTTGCTTGCAGGCGACTTCCAGATGGCCACATCGCGAGAATTGGCACTCAATGGCTTCTTCGCGGACAATCTGTTCCACAGAATCGATGGTTGCCAGCGACGCTGCGTACATCCGTTGCGTGAGCTCGCGTCCATACATGGAGATGAGCTTGTTCACCCCCAGCTTCATCCCGGTCAAAACCATGCCGCCATTACGCGAACTGGCTCCCCACCCGATGGTTTCACTTTCGAGCACGGCTACTTTTGCGCCGCGCTTCGCCAGCGTGCGGGCGGCAGAAAGTCCCGTGAAACCTGCGCCGATTACCACGACATCCACCCTTTCCGGAAGACGGGCAAGCTCCTTTTTTGGAAATTCGGCGGTGGTGAGCCAGTAGTTGTGTTCCTGCAATGCCATGTTTATCTCTAATGCTTAATTTTTTTCTACAGTACGGCCGTTTCGTGAATCAGACGGCCTTCGGCGAAGCGGGTAAGATTTAATAACGACGCATCGATCAACTCCGTCTTTCCCGTGAGAATGAGATCGCTGAGGATTTTTCCGGTTGCGGGGGCGTGCATCACGCCATGCCCACTAAAACCGTTGGCGAGGAAAAAACCGGGCACATCGGGCGCCTCACCCAGAATTGGGTGATGGTCCGGTGTCATCTCATAGAGGCCCGCCCAAGCGCGCTTCGGATTCACCGGAAGATTGGCGAAACAAGGCACGCGGTCGGCAGCGCGGACAAGTATCTTCTCCACAAATCCCGCGTCGAAATCCATGTTGAAGCCAGGAGTCTCTTCGGGATCGTTCCAGGCAAGAAGAAATCCACGAGCCTCCGGACGAAAGTGAAATCCATTCGACATGTCGACGATCATGGGCGCGGTGTGAGGAAATTCGTCAAAGGGTTCACTGGGAACGAGCATGCGGCGCAGCGGTTCGACCGGTAAGTCCACACCCGCGAGTTTCGCCACGCCCGCGGCCCAAGCTCCGGCGCAATTTACGACGTGACGTGTGGCCACGGAGCCGCGGGTTGTCTCGACTAATGTGATTCCTGTGGCGTCGCAAGTGAATCCGGTCGCCGACGTATTCTTCCACAATGTCGCGCCGTGGTCGGCCGCCAAAGTCATGAATCCGTTCATGGCGCTATACGGATCGACGAAGCCGTCCGTCGAACAGAAGCTCCCGCCAATGATGTCATCCGCACGCAATTGCGGAAACTTGTGCCTGATTTCATCACCACCAATGAGCCGAACATCTTTCAAACCCAGCTTCACTTGCTCGGAGTAGTTCGTCCGCAGATAAGCCATCTGTTTATCCGACGTAGCGCAAAACAGGTAGCCTTGCGGACGGTAGTCACAGGGATAGCCCACGCGCGTTTCGAACTCGGCGTAGAACGGAATCGAGTACAGCGACATTTGAATGCTGACCGGAGTGGAAAACTGAGCACGCACCCCGCCCATGCTCTTGCCAGTGGATCCCTTGCCCTGGGCCGATTCACGCTCGATGACCAGAACCCTGCGGCAGCCGTTCGCTGTCAGGTGATAGGCAATGCTCGATCCGACGATTCCTCCACCGACAATAACAACGTCCGCAGTTTGCATGTGATCGGTCGATCCTGAACGACCCAGCATTCTAGCGCACCAGATGCGTTCTTCCGCATTTCCTTCAGTTAGACAGCGGACCGAGAGGCTCTCTTTCCCGGATGGACATGTACTGCTAACGAATCCACCCATGATTTTTGACCACCTCGGTAACTTGCCGAGGTTACCCGGGCTGCCTAGTCTGGATTAGGATGCCCTTACGCTGTCTCTTATTTTCGTCCAATGAGGAGATGGTCCAGCCGATCTGGCAGGTTCTGACGGATCTCGGGATCGAGGGAGAATACTGCCGCAACGCCGTGGATGCGGTCGAGAGAGTTACCACTCAGTTGTTCCAAATCGTAATCACCGATTGGGAGGATCAGCCGGAGGCAACATTCCTGTTAAAGACTGCGAGGGACCAACGGGCGGCTCAGCGGCCGCTGACTCTGGCAATGGTGAACGAGAATGCCAGACCCGAGGCGCTACAGGCGGGAGCCAATTCGGTTCTATTGAAACCGATTCGCGTGGAGCAGGTCCGGGACACGTTGAGCACGGCGTGCGAGTTGCTGCGCGCAAAGATGCCTGCCTCCGCACCGCCTCCAGCCGAGACTTCAAGTGCACCCCAAGTGCCGGCGGCCGCCGCAATGGCTGCGTCCGCAGGGGCGGCATCCGCTTCGCCGCCGGCGTCTTCTTCGCCAGCGTCTTCTTCGCCAGCATCAGTGAGCCAAACGCCGGAGAAAGCATTTCGAGCGGGAGAGTTTCTGCAATCGGCAACAACAGCGCCCGGGACACAATTCGACACAGAATGTGAGGTGCAGAAATCGCTGGACCAAGCCGCAGCCGCGGAAGTAGACGCGCTGACCGAGCTTGAACCAATGGCCTCTGCCGTGGTGGAATCTCCGGCGGCGGAGCCGGTTGACCCTCGAGCGGCGCTCACGGGCTGGGCTTCACTGCAGGAACGGCTGACGAGATCCGCGCCACCTCCGCCCGCGGACGCTTCTCCAAAAAGCGAGTTACTTTCGTATGGAGAAACTCCATCCTTCGGAGGACCGTCAGCGTCCCCGCCAGAGGACAAAAATCCGCCGACGGAGCAAGAGCAAAGAGAAGCGAGCCACGAAGCTGCACTTTTCGCTTACATTGCGGGGGAAACCAAGGAAGAGACCGAGCCAGTTCATCAGGCCAACCCGAGGCTAGCGAAACTTATTTTGGTGAGCCTGGTGGCGGCCGTGTGTGTGGGTGTGGTGGCTGTGCCTCGGACGCGCCAAGGTTTGCGAATCGTATATCGCAGTGCAGTACGCGCAGGGGGGAGCTGGCTGAATCCTCCGCCCGCACCCGTACCGCAGGCAGCACCGCAGCACGAAAGCTTTGGTGCGGCCGGGGATGAATACAAGCTTCCCGTCGCGGCGAACATACCGGACGCGACGACGGATCCCTCGCAGATTCGGGTGCTTCCTGTAATTGACCCGACTGCGAAACCAGCGAAGCCAAACGATTCGAACAGCTCGCAAGCGGTTGCGGGTGAGAACGGGAACACGCCCGGGGACCAAGCTCAGGCTGCTCCCGCCGAGAGCGGGCAGGTGCAGGCTGTGGAAAGCCCGATCGCGGGACAGACGGCGAGCGCTGAAACCGCGGTGGGTGCGACAGTTCCACCGCCCAGCAGCGTCGCTGCGCCGGTTCAGTCGCAACCAAATTCAGCGCCGGTCGTGCCGGTCACTCCTCAACAAAGTCTGCACATCAGCCCGTCGCCCGCGCCAATTTCCGCGCCGCCGCATCCCGTCTCAACGGGGAGTAATTCAGCGATTCCGTCCAGTCTACGGTCGCAGATCGCTTCCATGACGCCGGAAGCCAGCGGGGCAAAACCGGTCGAGGCGGCAATGTCGTCGATTGAGCCAGTAAACCTGCCGGAATCAGCAGCGTGGGATCTCTTGGCCCAGAAGGTTGATCCCGAATATCCAGACGCGGCGAAGCCGGGCAAGCAGGTTGGCAGCGTGGTTTTGCAGGTCTTCGTTGGACGTGACGGCACGGTCCAGGATGCGAAGTTTCTCCAAGGATCGCTGGTCTTTGCGAAGGCGGCCATCGATGCCGTGAGACAGTGGCACTTTAAGCCTTATTCCTTGAATGGCCGACCTGTTTCGGTACAGAGTTCGATCACGCTGAATTTCAAGCCGCCGGCGTAGGCCGCTGGTAACAAACGGGCGCCTGGATCGTCTGATGCCTGGAGGGAGTTGGTTTCCGGGAAGGTACGGCCGAGAGGGAATAAGGGCAGCCAGCAGTCGAAAAACGGCATCTACCAGATATAATGGGAGCAGGTCGGTCAGGAAGTAACTCCTTTTCCAGAAACGAAAAACTCGATGTCCATGAAAACTAAAGCTGCGATCCTGCTGTCGTCGTTTACGGTGTTGTTGTTTGTAGTCGTAGGTTCCTTGGGCGGCGTGCACGCCTCCTCGAATGACGGTTCTTACCGGCAGATGCAGGTCTACAGCGAGGTCCTCTCGCGCGTACAGAGCGAATACGTGGAAGACCCGAACATTCCCAAAGTGACGGATGGCGCTTTGCATGGGCTGGTCGAGTCGCTGGATGCGAATTCCAGCTATCTGACTCCCGAGGCCTACAAAGCCTTGAAGGCGCACAAGGCGGAGGCCAAGGGAGAGATCGGGGCGACGGTCTCGAAGCGATTCGGCTACGCAGACGTAGTTTCTGTGCTGCCGGGGTCGCCCGCAGATAAGGCCGGAATTGAAGCAACGGACATCTTCGAATCGATCGAAGGCCAGAGCACGCGCGACATGTCGCTGCCGGAGATTCGCGATGCGCTTGCCGGCACACCGGGCTCGACGGTAAATCTGTCTGTAGTGCGAGCACGCAAGGCGGAACCGCAGAAGATGGTGATCACCCGCGACGTGGTCAGCATTCCTCCGGTCACGGACAAGATGCTGGAAGATGGCATTGGCTACGTGAAAGTGGACGCCTTGACCAAGGGCAAAGCGCAGGAGATCGCGGCGAGGATCAAGACTCTGGAAAAATCTGGAGCGAAGAAGCTGATTCTGGATTTAAGGAACACCTCTGAAGGGGAAGAGAGCGAAGGCGTTGCGACCGCGAATCTTTTTCTGAACCACGGCACAATTACCTATCTGCAAGGCCAGAAGTTTCCGCGAGAGGCGTTTAATGCGGATCCGGCCAAAGCTGTGACTTCGCTTCCCGTTGCCGTGCTGGTGAACAAGGGGACAGCCGGGGCGGCTGAGATTGTAGCGGCGGCGATTCTGGAGAACGCTCGGGGCGACGTGGTCGGCGACAAGACCTTTGGTGATGGATCAGTGCAGAAAACGATTGATCTGCCGGATGGTGGAGCTCTGATTCTCTCCGTGGCGAAATACTATTCGCCGAGTGGAAACGCGATTCAGGACAAATCGGTGACGCCCAACGTGCTAGTGGCAGACGACACGGATAACGTGATTTCGGACGACGAAGATCAGGAACCGGTCACTACCGAGCCAGATGAAAAACCCAAGAATTCGCCGGATGATCAACTGCACAAAGCCGTCGAAGTGTTGAAGAGCCGAAGCAGCTAGCCAGACTCCGGATTTTTACGATTCCATCGCGCATCTTGAGATGCGCGATTCTTTTTGCCCAAGGTGCTATTGCCGCCTCCGCCATCTTTCGTATCCGCAGGAGCAATCACTTCCGTCTCGCGCTTGCGACTACCGGGGCAATTGGCGCCCTGCTATCCTGAACCTATCTCGCCATGAAGTCTCTTTACGAAGATCTTCCGCCGGTAGAAATTGCCGGACGGAAGTTTGTGGGCCGCGTGTTGTTTGGCCTGCTGGTGCTGGTTTCCGCCTTAGTGGGAGCGACCGCCGGACTACTGCTGGTCTACACCACAGACTTGCCCCAAGTCGAAGCACTGGAGGCGTACCGGCCGAGTTCGATCACGGAGTTGTATGACGATCACGACCGCGTGATTGGATCATTTGCCCTGCAACGGAGAGTCGTAGTTGGTTACGACGATTTTCCGCCGGTGTTGCGAGAAGCACTGGTATCCATCGAAGACAAAGATTTCTACCGGCATTCCGGAATTAATTTCTGGCGCATCATTGGAGCGGCGTACCGGGATATCGAGTCCGGTGGCAGAGTTCAGGGCGCCTCAACCCTGACCATGCAATTGGCGCGCAATCTTTTTCTATCGCCCGACCGCTCATTCCATCGCAAAGTGCAGGAGGCAATGCTCGCCATTCAGATTGAGCGGCGCTTCACCAAGCCACAGATTTTTACCCTTTACGCGAACCAGATATTCCTAGGCCACGGCGTATACGGCTTTGAGGCAGCGTCGGAGTTTTACTTCAGCAAGCCAGCTCGAAAGCTTACGCTCACCGAAGCAACGCTGCTGGCGGGTCTACCGAAGGGACCGGTAGTCTATTCACCGATCAACCATCCCGATCGCGCGATGAAGCGGCGAAACCTGGTGATCAATGCCATGCTGGAGGATGGAAAGATTACGGCCGCGCAGGCAGCAGACGCCCGTTCGGCGCCGGTGGCTCTGCATCTGCTGCACGATCCCAACTCGCTGGCGCCATATTTCGTCGAAGAAATACGGCGATACCTGGAAAACAAATACGGCGCAGACCAGGTGCACGAAGGGGGATTGAAGGTTTATACGTCGTTAGATGTCGATATGCAGAAGTCAGCGAACCGTGCGGTGCTAGACGGTTTGGCCGCCTACGAACGCCGCCATGGATGGAAAGGGCATCTCGAGAACGTTGTCGCCGAAGGAAACGGGATCGATAAATACGAGCATCCCGACTGGGAGGACGAACCAGAAGTAAATGGATACATTCACGCGGTGGTGACTTCCTCCGGAGTGGGGATTGCGACGGTGAAGTTCGGTCGCTACTCCGCCGCAATGGGCCAAGCCGACGTAGCCTGGACTCAGAGCAAGATCCAGGACGTGTTGCGAACCGGAGATATCTGCTACGTAAGAATCCTCTCGCTAAATCCCAACGGCGCGGCGCGCGTGAGTTTGGAACAGGATTCCGGCGCGCAGGGAGGTTTAGTAGCGATTGATAACACCACGGGCGGAATCAAGGCTATGGTCGGCGGACGCGACTTCAGCGAATCGAAATTCGATCGCGTGACTCAAGCGTTACGGCAAGTTGGATCATCCTTCAAACCCTACGTTTACACCACGGTGATCGACAGAGGTGGAAGCCCTGACGATACAATTTTGGATGAGCCAGTCACGTTTGACACTGGGTCCGGGCCTTACTCGCCGCATAATTACGACGAAAAATTTGAAGGCATCATCACGCTGCGGCGCGCTCTGGCGCAGTCGCGCAATATTCCAGCGCTGAAGCTGGCGAGCAAGGTTGGCATCAAGAGCGTGATTGAAACTGCGGAGCGCTTCGGAATCACCGCCAAGCTTCCCCCCTATTTGCCGGTTGCGCTCGGCTCGGCGGAAATCACGCTGATGGAACAGACCTCGGCATACAGCGTTTTTCCCAACGACGGCGTACGCGTGACACCTCGCTACATCACCAAGGTGACTGACTATGAAGGTCGCGTGATGGAAGAGGACTATCCGGAGGTGAAAGATGTAATCAGCGCGCGAACCGCAAGAATCATGACCGCGATGCTGCGCGAGGTGGTGCTGCATGGAACCGGAGTTGCGGCGGCGAAAATGCCTTTCCCAGTCGCCGGAAAAACCGGCACGACCAATGACTTTACCGACGCCTGGTTTGTAGGATTTTCACCGATCATGACGTGCGGTGTCTGGGTGGGCTTCGACGAAAAGAAAACGCTGGGAGCCAAGGAAACCGGGGCGCATGCGGCCCTGCCGATCTGGATGAATTTTATGAGCGATGCCATGGCGGGAAAAGATCCTGGCCAGTTCCAGCCGCCGCCGCAGATGCCGGGCGGCGGCGCGCAGAAAGTAGATACTCCGGATACTGTGCCAGGGGCAGATGAGACACATTAAATGGCCTCGGTATAGGACACTGTGATGAAGCCTTTTTTCCGCTTTGCGATTCTGGCGCTGACCCTGGTGTTAGTAGCATTGGGGTCGGCGTTGACCGCTATGCGATTTGCGATTCACGGACAAGAGGTGGAAGTGCCGGCGCTCGTTGGGCTCTCGCCAGCCGACGCCGGACGTTTGGTTTCGGGCCTGGGACTGCAACTGGAAGTCGAGCGACAATACTATAGCCCGCAAATTGCCGAGGGGCGGATCATGTCACAACTGCCTCTGCCGGGAGCAAAGGTACGCAGGGGATGGCAGGTGCGCGTGGCGCAGAGCCTGGGACCACAACGAGTCGCGATTCCGGACGTCACAAAACAAAGCGAGCGAGCGGCCGAATGGAATATCCGGCGGCGCGGCTTGGACTTGGCCTCGACAGCGGAGATGCCAATGCCGGGAATACCGGCTGATCAAGTGCTGGCCCAAAGCCCTCCGCCGAATGCGAGTCAAGTGGCGGCGCCTAAGACCAGCTTGCTGATCACGGTCGCACCCGATCCGCCGGCGTATGTGATGCCGACTTTTATCGGACAACCCTTGGGTAGCGCGAGCCGCACGCTTCAGGACGCAGGGTTCAAGGTGGGAAATGTTGCCGTTGCTCCGCCGCTGCCGAACACGACAGCGGACAATCCAGCGCCCCCTACCTTTAACGCTCCGCCTCAGCCAACGCCAGCCAGCATCATCGTTGTACAGAATCCTCCTGCCGGACAGAAAGTGATGGCAGGCGCTGTGGTGACCTTTGAAGTGCGTTAACGCGGAATAAATTACAGAGCGAATGATCGAGCACACTCAGATCTTTTCCAAGATGGCGGCGAAAAATCCGTCGCACGGATGAACCCCAGGCAATGTCCGGAGATAAGGACCACGCGTAAGCGAGGAAACACCGCTCCAGACAAGCTCGCCGCGTTGCCGAAGATGCTCGATCTCTCCGCCGCAATCAACGACTCGGAATCCTGAAGTCTCACCTAGGATGCGGTCGATGACCTCTTCATTCTCTTCTCGCTCCAGCGAACACGTGGAATAAATCACACGCCCTCCGGCAACGACTTGCAGCATAGCCGCATGGAGAATGGCGCGCTGGCGGGCCTGCAAGTCATCCAGATCGTCAGGTACAAGCCGCCATTTGATTTCCGGATTCCGGGATAGAGTGCCGGTGCCCGAGCAAGGCACGTCGGCGAGCACGCGATCGAATGTTCCAGCGAAGGGCAGATTCCGCGCATCCGAGGCGACCACGTTGATGTTGCTTCCGCTGGGCTGAGCGCTCGCCTCGTGCGCGCGTACCAGTCTCCGCAGCAGCCGAGCGCGATGCGGATGAAGCTCGGTGGCAACGACGTCGGCACCGAGATTACGATCAGCCATGGCCAGAGCTTTGCCGCCGGGCGCGGCGCAACAATCGAGGACACGCATACCTTGCCCCACGAGAGCTGCGACAAGTTGGGAAGCTTCGTCTTGAATAACGCAGAGGCCATCTCGGAAAGCAGCCGTTCTTGTAATGTCTCCGTGCCGAACTTGGCGGGCAGACGGAAGAAATGCTCCAGGAGCCAACTCGATTCCTTCGCTGTGGAGTCGCTCTTCCGCTTCAGGCCGACGAAGCCGGATTGCCGTCACCGGCACCGATTGGTCGTGTCGACAAATATCCCGCGTCGCCTCGAGTCCGTAGGCTTGCGTCCAGCGTTCGACGAGCCACAGAGGATGAGCGCTGCTGGCGGCGAGCGTTTCGGCAGAGTCGCCGTAGACGGTAGGCTGAGCCCCGTCGACAACAGGAGACAGTCCGACTGTCAGTTTGCGCAAAACGGCATTGACGAAAGGCGTAGCAGAACGTTTGCGGGCACGTTTCACCAACTCTACGCTCTCGTTGATTGCAGCACGGGGTGGTACGCGGCTGAGCCAATTGAGCTGGTAAACAGCTAACCGCAGTGCGATAAGAATCTCTAGATCGAGTTTAGCGAGTGACTGCGCGGAAGCTCCGGCGATCTTGGAATCGAGCAGCGATCTCCAGCGTAGAACCCCCATGACCAGTTCGGTAGTCAGGGCGTGATCAATCGTACTAAGTAAGGAGTAAGTTCGCGAATGAAGCAATTCCGCAGCATAAGAAGACTCGCGCTCGACGCGAAGCAGGATGTCGAAAGCGGCGGAACGGGCAGGAGACACTGCGGGTCGAGCATGTTGAGTCTTCGATTTCACTGTGGCCAGTATGACGGAAGCGGCAGGCGCTGAGCAGAAATTCGTCGGGCTTAGGAGCCAAGCCTCTCTCCCGGTAGCGGACGATAGCCGCGGATAAAGTCAGCGCCGGATGTCCGCTTCTTGCCTTCGAGTTGCACCTCGAGAAGCTCGATCGCAGAACCTGCGCCGCACCCAACCAATAGCTGATTGCCCTCCACTTTCAATTCAGACGATGGCAGTGCTCGCTCAAACAAAGCTGCTTGCCATACTTGTAGATTCTTGCCGCGAAATTTTGAGTATGCCCCCGGCCAGGGTTGAAAGCCGCGCAGCCGGTTCAGAATCTCGATTGCAGAGCGAGAGAAATTGATCAGGCCATCTTCTTTTTTCAAGATCGGTGCGAGCGTGGCTTTGGAGTGATCTTGTGTTCGGGGATGAACCGCGGCGGCCCGCAAACCCTGCAGTGTTGTAATCATCAAATCTGCTCCCACAGCTGCCAACTTCGGCGCCAGGGTTTCTGCCGTGTCGCCGGGCGCAATTGGAATTTCCTGCTGCAAGAGAATGTCGCCTGTGTCCAGTCCCGCATCGATCTTCATCGTAGTAACGCCAGTGACAGCTTCTCCCTGCGCGATCGCCCACTGTATGGGCGCGGCGCCTCGATATTTTGGCAGGAGGGAAGCGTGCAGGTTGATGTTGCCGAGCGGAGGAAGATCGAGCATCCATTGTGGAATGATGCGACCATAGCCGACGACGATGATGGCATCGGGTCTTAGATCGGTGAGCTGATTGCGGAAGTCGTCATTGTTCTTGATTTTTTCAGGCTGCGTGATTCGTAGTCCCAGTTGTACGGCGCGCTGTTTCACGGGGGAAGCGACGAGTTCGAGGCCGCGTCCTTTAGGCCGATCAGGCTGCGTAACCACGAGGGAGATTTGGAATCCAGCTTCGACCAGTCGCTCGAGCGTGGGCACGGCAAAGTATGGCGTGCCGCAAAAAACAAGCTTTAGGGATTGAATCATTGACACATTGAGTATTGATCGAATCCTTCAAGAACTCAATTGTCTACCATTCACCAGCTTTCACCAGCTTGCGAATCTTGCGCTTGATCAGGTCGCGCTTAAGGGCGCTAATGTGGCTGATGTAAAGTTTGCCATTCAGATGATCGGTCTCGTGTTGGAAGGCTCGAGCTAATAAATCGTCCCCAGTCTTCTCGAAAAGATTTCCCGCTAAATCTTGGGCTCGGATGGTTACCTCCTTAGCGCGGCTCACATTCTCGCGGAAATCGGGAATACTCAAGCATCCTTCACTCTGCGCGTGACGACCCTCTTTATGGATGATTTCCGGATTGATGAGTACGAGTTTGGCTTCCGGATCCTCCTTGAAGGTCACGTCGACCACGGCGATGCGCTGCGAGATTCCGATTTGCGGTGCTGCCAGGCCCACGCCCCGGGCCGCATACATCGACTCGAACATGTCCTCGACCAGCTTTTTCAACTCTTCGTCGAAGACAGTAACTTTTTCGGCTGGCTTCTCGAGAACAGCATTTCCGAACTTCACGATGGGATAAATCATCAGTAACTTTCCAGTTGCTGGCGGTAACCCTGGAAGTTGCGCAAGGTTTCTCCCATGGAGTCACCGCCGAATTTCTCAAGCGCGCAGCGCGCCAGCGTTAGTGCAACCATAGCTTCGGCCGCAACTCCCGCAGCCGGCACAACGCAAACGTCAGAGCGCTCGTACGCAGCGCGTACCGGTTCGCGGGTGGCGAAATCGATCGACTGGAGCGGGCGCCGCAAAGTCGAGATCGGCTTCAAATAGCCGCGCACGCGGATCTCTTCTCCATTGGAAACGCCGCCCTCAATTCCGCCAGCGTTGTTTCGCATGCGAGTAAATGCAGTAAACACCGCGGGCTCGCCGTAACCGATTTCATCGTGGACGGCCGAACCGAGAGAAGCCGCAGCCGCCACGCCCTCACCAATTTCAACCGCCTTCACCGCTTGCAGCGACATGACTGCGGCGGCCAGCAAAGCATCCAGCCGTTCGTCCCACTGGGCGTAGGTGCCGAGCCCGGGTGGAACACCTTGGGCGACCACCTCAAAGACTCCTCCCAATGAATCCCCGGTCTTGAGTATTTTGTCGACTTCCTCTTTCATGCGCTGCTCAATTTCCGCATCAGCACAATTCAGCAGTATTTCTTCCTGCTTGTAAAGCGCGTTAATCTGCTCCCAAGGAACTTCTTTTTGAATGGTGACATTGCCTACTGCGACCACGTGGCTGAGAACGTGCATGCCCAGCTCACGCAAGAGAGCCTTGGCGATTGCTCCTATCGCGACGCGTGCCGCCGACTCCCGGGCTGAGGCGCGCTCCAAGACATAGCGAGCCTCGGGAAAGTTGTATTTAAGAGCGCCAGCCAGGTCGGCGTGTCCGGGCCGCGGAGACGCCACGCGCTTGTGACGAGCGGGATCACCTTCTCCCACGGGCAAGGACTCCTGCCAATTTTTCCAATCTTTATTTTCGAGTTGGATAGAAATCGGCGAACCAATCGTCATCCCATGCCGCACTCCGGAGAGGATGTGCGCGATATCCCTTTCAATCTTCATGCGGCCGCCACGGCCATAGCCTTGCTGGCGGCGCCAGAGTTCCCGGTCGAGAGACGCTTGATCCACCTTGAGCCCGGCCGGCACACCCGAGAGGAATGCAACCAGAGCTTCGCCGTGAGACTCTCCGGCTGTAAAGTAGCGCAGCATAAGTGGTCGATTCTACCTGATACCGCGCCCCTCTGTTGCCCGCCAGAAAGAAGTTGGCGGCTGCACGGGCCGAAGAGGTGGCGGAGTTTCATTTTCATGTGCACAACCGGACGAATGATTGTTACAATCACTATTCGGTTTTTGAGCGTTCTGCTCGCAGCGCCATTTTCCGTAACCTGCGTCACTTCGCAAGTTCTCTGGCCAAAATAAGTAAGGAGGAACTGTGTGCCCCCCGCACAGATGCTAAACCATATATCGGGTAGAAAAATCCGCTGTTTGCTCGCGCATGATCACGTTCTATTACGGCAAGGTCTAAGGCGTTTGCTGGAAGACGAGTCCGACTTCGAAGTCGCGGGCGAGGCTGGCGATGCGGCTGAATGCCTGCGAAAGATTTTCGAGAGCCGGCCGGATGTGGTGATCGCAGAGATCAACACGTTTGGGCTTTCCGCATCTGAAGCCGAACTGCTGGTCGCGCGCGAATGTCCCCATACCAAGTTGGTGCTCCTAAACGAACAGGAACAGGCCGGTTCCGCCTTCGATGACCCAAAAACCGTTATTGAATGTCCGGCAGCCCGCCAAACCTCTGTGGAACAGCTGGTCAAGATGGTTCGGAGCGTCTGCCACCGGGAAGATTCGGAATCGCACGTCGCAGATGAATTACGTCACGACCCCGAATCAGCTCCGCCGCAGGAAAGTGCGCTGACGACCCGGGAGCGACAAGTCTTGAAGTTGTTGGCGGAAGGTAAAACAGTACGCGGAGCGGCAACAGACTTGGGCGTAAGCAGCAAGACCGTAGATGCTCACAAATTCAATCTTATGCGGAAGCTGGGCATCCACAACAAAGCCGAACTGGTGATGTGGGCAATTCAGAAGCGAGTCGTGAAGGTCCCTGCCTAGACCTCCTCGGCCTAGTCTCATCAAGACCGGGACTGTGCGGAAGCCTCGGCGAGTTCCGCGAGGCTACGAACCTCCAAGTCTGGAACCGCTTCGGCTATCTTGACTGCGCCTAAGCCCTTTCTCGCCGATGGCCGGTTGACCCAAACCGTCGCCAAACCCAGCGACTGAGCCGGGATTACATCGTGATAGAGGCTTTGTCCCACGTGCAGGACCTGGTGCGCGGGAACGCCGATACGACTTAAGGCGAGCTCGAAAATCTTGAGTGATGGCTTGTAGGCTCGCGACTGCTGCGCAGTGATGACCTGGCTGAACTCCACTTCCAGCTTGGGTCGAGTGGGCGCGAAAAGATCGTCATCCACGTTGGAAATGATAGCCAGCCGGAAGCGACTCCGCAGTTCACGAAGCGCGTGGACGGTATCAGGCCAAGGCTTCCAGTCTGTGAGCGAGTCAGGAAGCGAATGGCATTCCCGATCCGTGGGCGTGAAGACAAGTCGTTCCCCAAATTGCCGCACAACGGACTCGAGTACTTCACGATAGCTGCGATACTCGCCTTGCTCAGCACTGGCTTCAAAGTCTCCATAAAGCTGGAGGATTGTCGCATCGTCGATATCCTTGCCGCGAGCCGTGAGAATCAAGTGCAGGCAACGAAGAATTCCCTCTTCCCAGTTGATAAGAGTTCCGTAGCAATCGAAGGTAAGCATTTCGAATCGGCTGAAGTCGAGCATGTTGTGATCGCAATTTTTGGCGCTAAGACTCAAACCCGGGCAGCGTAGGAGCTTTCTCGCGAGATTCACTGATCGGTTCAGCTTCCGGCTCAGGCGCAGAAGAAGAATCCTCTGACGAAGTAACGGCCTTGGGCGCAAGAAATTTCGAGGAGTTCAGGAGCGGCCGCCCGAGAGAAGCGTTGTAGCTGGTCCAAGGGCTCTCAAGATCGGCTTCACGCTCAAACTGCGCGCGCATCGCCTCCATCTTCGAGTCCAGATCGTCCATGTAGTGAAGAAGGAGCGCCTCCGGAAACATGGGCAACTTGGGCGAGCCAAATTCGTATTCCCCGTGATGGCTGATGATGAGATGCTCGAGCAGAATCTTCAGTTCGTTGGGGAAATCCGGAACCAGAGCAAGCTTGGCCTGCAACATCTCCAGTTCGATGATCATGTGCCCCAGCAACTGGCCTCGCGTGGTGTAGGAAAACGAGCGGTTGTAGGTTAGCTCGTGAATTTTGCCGATATCATGCAGAAAGACGCCCGTCAGCACGAGGTCGCGATTCACCTGCGGATAGTTGCGGCAAACCAGATCACAGGAGCGAAACAGGGAGACAACGTGGTCGAGCAGTCCGCCAATATAGGCGTGATGCAACGTCTTCGCGGCGGGGGCGTTGCGGTACGCAGTGGCGATCTCCGGGTCCGCCATGAAGGCTTGCACCAGGGCCTTCAGATGAGAATTCTGAAACGTGCCGACAAAGTCAGTGAGTGTTTGCCAGAGTTCGTCGATGTTTCTGGTGGTCTTGGGGAGATAGTCCGCGAATTCGATCTCTGAGTCGCCCAGCTTTCGCAGCTTGTGGATGGTGAGCTGGAAACGGTTCTTGTATTTGTTGACCAGGCCTTTGATCTTGAGGAAATCGTCCTGCTCGAAGATGTTGAGGACTTCCTCCACGTTGTCCCACATTTTTGCGTCGAGCTGGCCGCTGCGGTCGCCGAGAGTTAATGCGAGATATGGCTCGCCCGTTTTCTTAGGCTTGATTTGCTTCGAAACCACGACAAAGTTGGAAGTGATGATCTTGTTTTCGTGGCGTGTACACTCGCTGATATAGAAGTCCTTCATTCTCTCCATGAGTGTAAACCACAGGCCGAGACGGCGCTGAAGTTAGCAAGGCAAACGGCGAGGTCTTCAGCTTAGAGCACGCCCAACACCTTCTTTTTCTTCTTCTTCAGATTCTTGGCTTCGGTCTCTTTGGCCGCAGTGGTCTCAACCGGCTTGGTCTGGTTGGGGCTAGCGCCGGAGTCTGTGTATCCCTCTTTAACATCGATGTAGGCCTCTTCGCGCAACTTGGTCAGGTACGCTCGCAGCGCCGGCTGCAGCTTCTCGTAGTAGAGAGCGTCCATAATCTTGGGCTCGATGTCTTTCATGGGGGGAATACCCGCCATCTGATGTTCGGTGACCTTCAAGATCACGTAGCCCTGCTTCGTGCGGATCACGTCGGTGACCTCGCCAGCCTTCATGGCGAAAGTCTTGTCCTCAAGTTCCTTGGCGAGCGTTCCACGCTTGAACACGCCAAGATCTCCGCCTTGCCCCGCCGAAGGACCCGCGGAATTCTTCTTGGCCACGTCATCAAAACTTGCGCCGCCGCGGATCTGCTTGAGCAGGTCGTTGGCCTTGGCTTCGGCGGTAGCTAGCGCCGCAGCCTCCGCCGCTTGCTTGGCGGCGGCATCGTTTGCAGGGTCCTGACTCTTTGCGCTGTCGGCCCCGGCTGCGGCAGGATCGGCGGCATTATTTCCCGGCACGTTAGAAACGGGCTTGTCTGCCGGTTTATCGGGAGCAATCAGGATCTCGCTCAACCGGATTTCCTCCGGGCGGGCCATTTCATTCTTGTGCTCGTCGTAGAATTTCTGCTGCTCATCGGTGGTGATACTCAGATGGGAGCCGACCTGGTCGCCTATTACCTTCTGGGTAATGATCTGGTTGCGCATGTTCTGCTTGAAATCTTCGTAGGAGATACCCTGGGCGGTCGCGGCCTTTTCCAGGTCCTCCATGCTCTCCAGCTTCATGTCCTTGCGCATCTGGTCGAGGCGCTTAATCAACTCGGTATCCCCGGTAAATCCCAGGTCCTTGCCTTTCTCCAGAAGGAGCTGCTGGTCGATCAGGTCGCGCAGGATGTCTTTTTCACGCTCGCTGAACACTTTGTCCGCGTTCGCTGGATCCTGCTGTTTCACGTCATCTTTGAGCTGATCCTTGCTGCGGAGGAATTCCGACCGAGTGATGATCTGGCTGTTCACGCGCGCGACAATTTCTTCAACCACTTGCGCTGCCGCGAAAGCTGGCACAAGGGAGATGCCAATGAGGATGAGAAGCATTCTTTTCATAGGATTTTCGGTGGGCCGCCACGCTGCCTGGGCTTGCGGGCGAAAGTGGGCTAACGGCCTTTTCGGTATTTTACTACTTCCAACGAGATTCGAAGCTGCCTGACACCAGGTTTCGATGCGTGACCAACTCAACCAGTTGTCGCGGTCCAGGCTAAGGATTGCGCACAAACGCCAGGACGCTCATATCTTCTGCAACCAGCCGTTCAGTCGTGAACGCGACAACCGCGTTCAAAATGGACGCGCACCAGGCTTGGGCGCTTTGCGCAGTCTGGCTCAGAAGGGGCTCTTTCACGCGATCCAAGCCAAATTCCTCATTCTTGTCGGTCTTGGATTCGCTTTCAACCACTCCACGCGAAACCACAAGAAGAACCGCGCCCTTCGCCAAGCCGACGGTAGGGGCCTCGCAGGTTGCGTGGGAGAACAGCCCAAGCGGCAAACCGGTAGAACCGAGCTCCACGGCTCCGACGCTGTCGCGCAGCAGTGCCGGTGTGTGTCCGGCGTTGGTGTAGCAGAGGGTGCCGAATTTTTCGTGGTAGCACCCAATGAATGCCGGGCACGAGCACACGCCGCTGGCCGCTTCCATCAAGTCGCGATTGAGACGAAGACACAGTTCAGTCATGGCGTCAGCTTCATTGAAGTCCGGCCGGGAGAAAAGTTCGGTGCCGAGAGTTCGAAACGCGTTCTGAGCCGCCGAAAGGATTGCCTGGTTGCTTGCGCGGCGCCCTGCCACGTCGAGCAATCCAAATAGGACGCGTTCTGGGCCGACTCGCAAGGAGTCGTAGAAATCTCCGGCGACTCGCTTACCGTAAGTGGAGGCCGCAATCTCCGCGCCCTGAACCTTCGGAAACTGGTTCGCAGCAGCCTCCAGGGATGGCGGAGGATCGGGCACCCGAGGCTGGAATAGAGCGCACATTCAGGGCGAAAGGCAAAGCTGAAGCTAGCACAAGAGTGGACGGCGGGCAAACGAGTCTTGCCCACATGGAAAAGCTCTTATCTAGTCGCCGTATTTATCGCTGAGGTATTTGGCCAGATCGGACTCGAGCTGACCGTAATCGGAGTGAACGGTGGCGCGGAGTGCGGCTTCGGTGGAACTGCCTTCGCTCAGGCGTTGCAGAATCCTCTGGATGTCGCCCATCCCATAAGAATCATAGATGTAGGAGACTGCCGCCAGCGATTCCGCGTAAGCCACATAGGCCTCAACGCCCGAGAAGCGCATGAAGCTGCCTTCCAGAACATTCAGCGGAATGTTCTGCTGGGCTTTGAAAAGCCGCGCCAATTGGCGTCCATCGCCGCCCAAGGATTTCGGCTCCAGAAGCTGCGCGATTCCTTCGTGCAGCCAGGGAGGACATCGGCCGGCGGAAAGCTGGTTGATGAACGAGTGAGCCAGTTCATGCTTAAGAACCCGGGCTAACTCAGGAGTCATCGAACTCAGGCCGCTGACAGGAATACGGAGTTTGCCATCGTTCAGCGCCCCCGACCATGAGGGCGCACGGGTAACGTCAAAGAAAGCTTGCTCGGTGTAGAGCGTGACCAGAATGTTGTCGCGCGGAGGCGTGCCCAGATCGCGGGACAGGTCATCATAATCCGACTCGAGCGCGGCCAGGATTTGCCCACGGAACCCTTCCGAAGTCTGCTTGCCCTCATAATGCAGGACGAAATGACTGCTTTCGCGCTGGGTAAAGTCGGTCTCCACATTCTGCTCGCGCTGCGCTTTATCCAAGTATTGCTGGACGGTTGGATCGGGACGCAGTTCCAGGGAGTGCTTCCATGAAGCGACAGCGTCCTTGGTACGGTCGGAAGCCTGTTGCGCATAGCCCAGAACGGTGTATGCATCCGGCGAATCGGGCGCTGCGTTCACGGCTCGTTGGGCATACGGCAGAGCCTGCGAAGGATTGCCGGTGCGCACCAGCAGGGCTGCATAGTAAATAAGGACGGTAGAATTTTCCGGCTGAAAGCGGAGGGCACTATCGAAATAGCGGCGAGCCTGGTCGATGTTGCCATGGTCAAATTCGAACTTGCCGGCGATAAAATCCGCCGTGGCGCTCAGCTCGGCATTTCCCTTGCCTTCAAGTTTGGTAAGAGCGTCGACATCAACCTTTCCATCCTTGACGATGACTTTTGGAAGGTCGCCCTCATTCGCAAGACTGTCGTTCGGCGTGAAAGTGATCAGCGCTCCGGCAGTCTTGCCGCCGCCTGAGGGAGCGGCGCTGGCAGGCATGCCGCCGGCCTCAACTCGTTCTACAGAACTCTTGGGAATGGCATAAGTATCATCCCCGATGTCGTATTCGTAACGGTTGCCACTTTCCCGTACATGATCGGCGAGGATGGTGCGGCCGTTCTTTAGATGGATCGTGTCCGCCGACGCCGCAACGGGGATCAACCCCAGGCACACGATTGCGAATGTAGTGACACGAAGCCCCATTCAAGCGCATTCTAGCAATTGTGGGCGCTCACCCCTACGTAACCAAGGTACTGTCGGTGCTGTGCCGGGTTGGCATCCCGCTGGTCATAGCGGTAGGCTTGGCCGTTTTGCCGTGTGCTGGCGCAGAAACTGCGCAGTCACCCGCCACACAGGGGCATGCGCCCGGACCGGCAGAGTCCGTCTACCTGCAACTCAGCAGTGTCGGCCTCGATCGGGCGCGAGTCTTTCGCGTACGCGACGGTTCGCTGGATCGGCCTTCGATCCACATCACCCTGGAGGATGGCACCATCGCCTTCACGCGAGACGTGGTGGGCAGGATTACAGGAGCGTTTTTTGAGGGCGATGGCGAAGTGCTACTGGTTCCTCCCAACGAGGTGGAACGAAAATCCATGAGCCTGTTCACCGGGATGGCAATCCTCGAGGAACGCTTTTCGACTGCCTATTTTCGGTTCAACGATGACACGGGCGCGGAGCTGCATTCTGGCCTGAGGGCGCCCGAGGACGCCGAGGGCTTTGTCTCCCGGTGGGATGAAACCGCTCGCAGCCTGGCGCAAGTGGATGCCATGAGATTGCTGGCAAGTTTCAGCGATGCGCTTCCCGGCACTGAGCCAGTCTCCAAAGACTCGTCACGCCCGAGCACGTCGAATCCAGCGGATCGCATGTTGCACGCCCGGCTGCAGGGGAATACGCTCGGCGTCTTTGACGTGCTCTACGATTCAGCCGCCGGAGAACAAGTGGAGGCGGGACAGACCAAGACCGCCGGGGATGGAACGATCTACTACGATGTCTGGACCTCATTTTCGCCCGACGATGCTAGCTCGGGACATTCGGCCCTGCGGCAGACTCAGCAGGCAGTGCCAGCAGAAACAGCCACCCGTGAAGATCCAATTTTCGTGCGCAGTTACACCATCGATGCGCAGGTAAAACCGCCCAAGGAACTCGACGCAGAGGTTGAGCTCGATCTCGAAGTCTCGCACGATGCGTCGCGTTTCGTGGTGTTCGAATTGTCGCGCTTCCTGAAGATCCAAAGCGTAGAAGCGGACGGAAGCGCCGTGGAGTTCATTCAGAACCCAGCGGTCGAGGGCACACGGCTGGCGCGAAGTGGCAATGACATGGTCGCGCTGATTCTGCCCCAGCCTGTGCGCAAAGGACAAAAGATCAGATTGCGCTTTGTTTACGGTGGCGAAGTGTTGGCCGAGGCTGGCAAAGGTTTGCTGTACGTTGGCGCGCGCGGAAACTGGTATCCCAATCGCGGGCTGGTGATGTCTGATTTCGATCTTACCTTTCATTATCCTCCCGGATGGACGCTGGTCGCGACGGGCAAGCCTCAGCCGTTGGCAAAAGCCTCATCCATGTCGTTGTCGAACGGTGCGCCAGGCGCCGACGATTTCCAGGTGGGGCGATGGGTTTCAGAAAGACCACTCCCCGTTGCCGGATTCGATCTCGGTAAGTATCTTCGCGCTACCGCGAAAGCTGGCGATATTGATATCGACACCTATGCCACAATCGGAGTCGAACGCGACTTCCCTAATCCTCCTCTGTCAGAGGATCAGCCTGCGATGGGGCGAACGCCGCGCAAGATCCCTCTGCCACCGATGGTAGCGGCCGCACCTTCTCCCGCGAGAAATGCCATGGCCGTGGCAGAGTCCACCGCGCAGGCGATTCATTACTACGCCGAACGGTTCGGTCCGTTCCCGTATAGCAAGCTGGCGTTGACCCAGTTGCCGGGGCGGGAGAGTCAAGGCTGGCCGGGACTGATCTTTCTTTCCTCCTACGCTTTCCTGACGCAAGAAGAGCGCCAGACGCTCCATATGGGCGCCGCGCATGAATTGATGGATCAACAGGTTCCCGCGCATGAAGCAGCGCACCAGTGGTGGGGGGACCTGGTTACGTGGGCGACTTATCGCGACCAATGGTTTTCCGAGGGTCTGGCGAATTACTCAGCGCTGATGATCCTGCAGGAGAAGAATCCGGCAGGCTTCCGGCAGGTGATGGAAAAATATCGCGACGATTTGATGCAGAAGGACAAAGACGGCAATGTGCGCAAAGATGCTGGACCCGTAACTCTGGGCAGCCGGCTGCTCTCGTCTCATTTTCCCGCTGGCTATGAAGCCATCAGTTACGGTCGAGGCACTTGGCTCTTCCACATGCTGCGTTCGATGATGCAGGACGGCGCGACGGAAGCTAGACGAAACGATCCAGACCACAATAGTGAAGTGGATCCTTTCGTGCGCTCGTTGCGCAAACTTCGCGAGCGCTATGAGGGCAAAGCAATCACCACCCGCGAACTGCTGGAAGTCTTTGCGGAGGATTTACCCCCCTCGTTGCGCTATGAAGGAAAGGCTTCGCTGGATTGGTTCCTGGAGGGTTGGGTGAACGGCACGTCGTTGCCGAGGCTGGAGTTGCAGAGCGTCAAGTTTACCCCGAAAGCAAGCGGCGTGGTGGTGACCGGGATTATTCGGCAAAAAGATGGCGAAGATAATTTGGTGACCTCGGTCCCCATGTACGCAGTCTCTGGCAGAACTCAAATTCTGTTAGGCCGAGTATTCGCTGACGGCGAGGAAACCTCGTTTCACTTGTCAGCACCGGCGGGAACTCACAAGCTTCTGATCGATCCCTACGGAACCATCCTTACCGCCCCCAAGTGATCGATCCATCAAGGCTGGAAGACCAATCCACGCAGTCCCGTGTCCCAAGTTGAAACCGACTCGCCTGGAGCTTTCCGGAAATGGCGATATCGTTCCGAGAAGCGGCTGCGCGATCACGGCACGCACAGAGTCAAGTGACGACTTTTCTACTGCTTGGAGTTTATTGCGCGAGCAATTCGAAGATGGCAGCTCATCTGCAGTACAGGAAATGCGATACAGGAGTAAACATTTTGGATTCTGATTCCACAGACGCAGATTCGATTAATCTTGGTAGCGAAGCAGTGAATTTTCCCGATCTCGAGTCGCTGATCTCTTCGGAAGCAATCGTCGCTTTTTCGGCAACTACACGCCGACAAGACCGCAAGGAGACGATCCTTCTAGTCGAAGACGAAGCGTTCGTACGGAAGGCGACCGGTGAAGCCCTCGAGTCGGCCGGCTACCGAGTACTGACGGCGGGAAACGCCACACAGGCGTTGCAGGTTATCGGCGAATACGCTGAACCGGTGAACTTGCTGCTTGCCGACATCGTGATGCCCGGGATTAACGGCCACGAACTAGCAAGAGATTTCATAGCTTTGTGTCCGCACACACGAATCTTGCTGATGAGCGGGTACGAGGAACAACTCACCTCGCGTGAACGATCTGTTCACCGCCCGGAGTACTTGGCCAAACCATTTTCGATCCCGATGCTGTTGAGGAGAGTCCGCGAAGTGTTGGACAGAGATCCCCTTGACTTCAAAGCATCCGCTTAGCTGGCGCTGGTCTTGCGGTAGCGAGTAGCTTGCATGATTTCGTTCGGAATCCGCGAGAGCGGCACAACTCGGTCGATGCTCCCCATTTCCGCGCAAGCGCGAGGCATTCCATAGACTGCGCAGGTTCCTTCGTCCTGACCCAGCGTGAAACCACCCTCGCGATGAATTGCATCCATTCCCTGCGCGCCATCTGACCCCATTCCCGTCATGATGACGCCCATGGCGAGAGAGTGGAAGCTGGAGGCAACCGATTGCATGGTGATGTCGACCGAGGGCATGTGCAACTGATTCTCGGGTTTGTCGGAGAGACAAATCAACGTTCGCGAACTCGTGCGGTCCACGGTCAGGTGAGATCCGGCTGGAGCGATGTACACGACTCCCGGCTGAACGGCCTCTCCATGCGCCGCTTCGCAAACGGAAACTGCGCACAGGCTGTTCAGCCTCTTGGCAAATGGAGCGGTAAATCCTGACGGCATATGCTGCACGATCAGAATTGGAACGGGGAGATCCCCCGGGAGCTTGGGGAGAATCTCCTGCAAGGCTTTCGGACCTCCGGTCGAGGTGCCGATCGCAACAATCGACGGCGCGGAATGGGGGACCTCTCGGGTGGCTGTTGTCACTGACTGGGGTGGCTTCCGTGGAATGACGTGCAACTCCCGCGAGCACGGCGAATCAGCTGCCACCTTGATTTTCGCTATTAAATCGTCTCGAAGATGAAGTATGTCCAGAGATGTGGAGGAGAGTTGTTTGGGCACATAGTCGAAGGCTCCAGCGTCCAGCGCGATGAAAGTCGTTTCGGCATCCTTCAGCGTGAGCGAGCTGACCATGATGACCGGCCGAGGGAACTCAGCCATGATGCGACGAAGAGTCTCTAGCCCATCCATGCCTGGCATCTGCACGTCGAGGGTGATCACTTCAGGATCAAGAGCAGGTATCCGTTGCAGAGCTTCGTTACCGCTGGCCGCCGTACCCACAACCGCTAAATCGGAATCGGAGGCCACCATGCGGGAAAGTGCCGTGCGCATGAAGGCGCTATCATCCACGATGAGCACACGTACTGGCGAATCTCTCCCGGCACTGTTCATGTTCGGTAAATAGCCCGTACCAGACTGTGAACTTCGTCCATGTAGGAATCGAGTTCGAAAGTAAGGCGAGCCCAGTCAAATTCTTTGAGCGTGGTGGAATGTTGGGAGAGCAGAGCGAAACCGGATTCCTCCCGGAGATTCACGGCTCTCTCTTCGGCATAACCGTGATTCAGACTGCTCATCCGGCAAAGCAGATCGGCGAGTTGCACCAGCGAAACCAGTCCGGTATGGTCAACTGATTTTTCCGGCGCGTGATGAAAACTCACCACCTCGACGAGTTCAGGCGCCAGTTTCCAACGCTCTGCGAGCAGACGTCCACTGTCACAGTGCGTAAAACCCATGCACTTTTGTTCGGCCTCATGCAGTGGAATGCCGACCGCTTTGGCAGTCTCCCAGGCGGTACGGAATTCTTTGGGCAAGACCCAAAGGTTGACGATGATTCCCAGGTCGTGGAGCAATCCGGCGAGATAGGCTTTAGTGGGATCACTAAAGTTGATCTTGGCCGCGAGATGCCGGCAGATCAACGCGCATCCCAGGGAGTGCTCCCAGAAGACCACAGGATCCAGGCCAGTTTTGTCGCGCGGGAGCATGTTCAACACGCCGCATGACATGGCAATGTCGCTGACCCGATGGAATCCCAGGGTGACGACTGCCCCGCGCAGGGACTGCGAACTCTGAGCCCTGCCGAAAAGCGGGGAATTCGCCATCTGGAGGCACTGCGCCGCCAACGACTTGTCTTGAGAAAGAAGGTCGGTGACCTTTTGCACGTCGAGGTGCTCCACCGGCTGCTGCAGGTAGCGAAGCAAGGGAGCCAGCACAGCCGGGATGGTCGGGATTTGTCGCATTCCCTCCAGCCGCTGCAGTAAAACCTGTTTGGTTGCGGTTGCGTGAGTCATCGGGACTTCCCTCCGGCGAGCACGCGTTCACACTTTACATAGGCGGTGGCTCCGGGCAAATGGACGAGGCGAAAATCATCATTCACTCCGTAAAGTGACTCCGAGTGGCCGAGAAACAGATATCCATGAGGCAGCAGGTTGTTGAAAAAGTGCTGGATGACGCGGCGCTTGGATGCCAGATCAAAGTAGATCAGAACATTGCAGCAAAAGATGGCGTCCATGCTTTTCATGAAAGTCATGCGAGAGTCGTCCGACAGATTCAGCCTGGTGAAGCTGATGTTCGAGTGGGCGATTGCATTCACCTGCAGTTTGTCATCGAGCGGAACAAAATATTTGCTGCGGTAGCTGGGCGCCAGGTGACGCGTGCTGTAATCGCCGTAGACTCCTTGTTGGGCGTGAGCCAGGGAGCGCTCGTTGAGATCCGTTGCGAGAATTTCAGTGCTCCAGTCTTTGAGTTGGCCGCCAGCCTCCTCCAGCGTCAGCATGCGGAGCGTATAAGGCTCTTCCCCCGTGGAACAGCCGGCGCTCCAGATACGGAGCCGGTGCAATGGAAGATTGGATTTGGCCTGCAGGATATTTGGAATTACGACATGACGCAGCGCGTCCAGTTGCGGCTGGTTGCGGAAGAAGCAGGTTTCACCGATCGTGATCTCGTTCAGCAAAGCCACGAGTTCGGCCTGCCGTTGGGGGTGAGTGGTAAGACATTCCAAATATTGCCGCAGGGTTTGTAACTTCAATTCTTGCATCCGGCGGCCGCAACGATCCTGCAACAGACGAAGCTTGTTGTCGGGATGAAAAATTCCCGCCGCTCGGTAGATCACGTCACGGATGTGGACAAGGTCAGGTTCGGGAGGCCCGTCCATCCTGGGCATTGGGCCGAGCGAGGCTGCGGTGGTCACGCGGACGCCTTTCGGACCAACGGGCGCGCGCCCTGCACGTTGGCCAGCAGGCCCGCGGGATCGAGAACGATGCGCACCTGCCCGTCGCCGCTGATGGTGGCTCCGGCCACGCTCGAGCAGCCGTGCAGATAGTTTCCTAAAGGTTTTACAACGGTGGACTCCTGTCCGAGAAGTTGGTCGACCAGAACCGCGAAGCGCCTGTCCGCGACTTCGAGAATCACCACCTTTTGGCTGGAAGTCTCCCCATGTCCCCGGCCATCAGATGACGAGAGACTCGTAAGAAGAGCTGGCGCATCAATGGTAGGATCACAGGCGGGCCACGCGCAGAAAATCTGATCCAGGCGCAGCAGCGGCACAGTCTCATCTCGCAGGCAAAGAACTTCACTTCCCTCGACAAGGTGCAGCTGTTCGCAATCGATCTGTGCCGTCTCTGCCACCGAGCGTAAGGGCAGAGCATAGATTTCCTGGCGCACTCGTACCAGTAGTACTGGCAAGATCGCAAGAGTTAGAGGCAGACGAAGTTTGATGGTCGAACCCTTCGCAGCCTGACTATCGATTTCGATTGAGCCATTTAACTTCTTCAGATTCGTTCGGACCACATCCATACCCACGCCGCGTCCGGAAAGATCGGTGGCTTTCTCAACCGTGCTGAAGCCGGGAAGAAAAATAAAATCCAGAATCTCGCGCGCGCTCAATCCGCGTAGCCGTTCCGCTGGAATCAATCCCTTCTCCACCGCTTTGCGGCCAATCCGTTCCGGATCCATTCCGGCGCCGTCGTCGCCAATGATGATCACAATCTGGTCGCCTTCTTGCCGCGCCTCCAGGCGAATGGTGCCGCGGCGAGGTTTGCCTGCTCGTTCCCGGATCTCTGGCACCTCGATGCCATGATCCAGAGAATTGCGCACCAGGTGGACCAACGGGTCGCCTATAAGTTCGACCATGGTCTTGTCCAGTTCGGTCTCTTGCCCTACCAGCACGAGTTCCACTTCTTTTTTCAGGCCGCCGGCGATGTCGCGAACCAAACGGGGAAATTTGCGAAATACGGCTTCGATCGGAACCATGCGTGTCTTCAGCCCGGCCGCTTGCAGCTCTTCGGTGATGAAACTCAAGCGCGAAGAGAACTGATTCAGCGACGAACTTAATTCGTTAGTCGCCAGCCTGCCCGAAGACAAGTCGCGGCTAAGCTGAAGCAAACGGTTGCGCTCTAGCACAAGTTCTCCGATGAGATTGATCAAGTCATCCAGCTTTGCGGTTTCCACACGCATGGTGGAGGCGGCCGCATCGCGCGGCTTGGCGATCTCTTTCTGCCGGACGAGCGCGTCCCCAACCTCTGCTGGCGACGCCAGACCTTTCTGCACCAGCATCTGCCCCAATTTGCGGGGCTCTGCCGCAGACGATTGCTCTTCCAGAACTGCGTTCAGCGTGGCTGAGGAAATCACTTCCTGTTTGACCAGCAACTCTCCGAGAGCAGGAGGTTGCTCGCGGGAATTTTGTGCGCTTTCAAGCGCCTTCAGGAGAGAGCCCATCTCATACTGCTGAAGTCCTCCCTCACGGACATTCTGAAGCATTTTGCCCAAGTAGTCGCGCGCGGCCAGAAGGGCATCGATGATCGGCCGACTGAGTTGCGCTTCCCCCTTGCGCAAGGCGTTGAGAACATCTTCCGCGCGATGGCTCAGGCGCACGATCGGCTCGAAGCCAAGAAAACCGGAGGTTCCCTTAATCGTGTGGAGGGCGCGAAAGATGCGATTCAATAACTCGGCATCATGCGGGGCGGCTTCAAGCGCCACCATGTCTTGATCCATGCGCTGCAGGAATTCCTCCGATTCCGCCAGGAACTCCTGAATCAGCGAAGGATCATTTAGAAGATCGTCACTCACGAAGGTTCTGCTCCTCGATTGCGCCGCACCTTACACACTGGCTGCGGCGGCGACAGTCTGTTCGGGACCATCCATCAGACGGTCGGCGTCCAGCAGGATGAGTAAGCGATCGCCGAGTTTGCCAACTCCGGCAACATATTCGCGCTCGACCGGGCCAAGGCGCGGAGGGGGCTCGATGGTATCCGCCGGAATGCGGAGTACTTCCGAGACGGCGTCGACCACGAAGCCGAGTACCGTTCCCTGGATTTCCACGACCACGATGCGGTTCTGTTTGTCCGGAGGAGCCTCTTCCAGACCAAAGCGTTTCCGCAGTGCGATGACGGGGATGATCTTTCCCCGCAGGTTCATTACGCCTTCGAGGAATTCGGGAGAATTCGGGACGCGAGTCAGCTGCTGCGCGCGGATGATCTCCTGCACGCGCAAAATGTTGATTCCGAACTCCTCGTCGCCCACTTGGAATCCGACCAGCTGCAACACCTCCTCGTGCGCCGCCTTGGGCTCGCGCGCAAGTGAGTTCTCGTTGTCATGGTTCGATTTCATCGCGTCTTGAACTCTTCTCCGGTCGCCCATTTCGTTCGCGATCGGCAGGCCCGCAATGCCCGTCGCGAAAGCGTTCCCCTGACGTTTCATCGGCATTGCAATTGCAGGACTTTAACTGGGATGCGGGCGCGGGAGTGCAATGTGTGCAGGGAAGTTCTGATATGGGTTGTTGACAGTCGCACCACACATCTAGCGCGGACGCGCAGATGGATTTCCAGCCGGCATTTTGGCTTGAGCTGAAGTTTCCATACTATCGTGTTCGGCTAGGATCACGATGTCGACGCGCCGATTCTGCGCCCGCCCTTCGGCGGTGAGATTACTGGCGACAGGGTAATACTCCGCATACCCCGCGGCGGACAGTCTTAATGGCGAGAAACGGTGGCGGACGATCAGCAGGCGGATCAGTTCGGTGGCCCGCGCGGTCGACAACTCCCAGTTCGAAGGCATCTGCCCCGTGTGAATCGGGATGTTGTCTGTGTGGCCTTCGATGCGCAGCCTGCAGGTGCGGATCGCCAGAATCGAGGCGATCCGATCCAGGGCGGGCACAGCTTGTGGCTTGATGCTGGCCGACCCACTGTCGAAGAAGCCAAACTCCCGCAGACTTATCACCAAGCCGTCGGTTTCGCGGTGCAGCGATACTTGCCGCATCGCGATTTCGCCATGCAGCGCCTGCTCCAACTCGCTTCGCAGAGTCGTCAAATCGGTCTCATCAGAGGAGCCGGCCAGAGAATTCGTCGGAGAGGAGGAAACACGCCCGAGCTCGGCAGTTCGTTCCACGTTCTGAATCGCTTGCACCGTGCTGAAAGGCATGGGGGCATTCAGGTCCAGCGGAATTTGCGTGGTAGAGGCGGGAAAGACGCCCATCTCCTGAAAAGCCACCTGGATGGCGAGCGCAAGCTTGCCAACCTTCCTCTTATCCACTTGCGAAGAGGCATAATTAATGTATACGTCCACCACATTTGTAGTTGTATCGAAGGTGAGGTTCCAGACGTGTTCGATGATCATGGCGCGGGAGACTTGGCGGCCGGTATTTCGCATGAGATATTCGAGCAGCGAAAATTCTTTGGAAGTGAGCTCGATCCTGCGGCCGGCTCGCTCGGCGCGGTGTTCCACGCGATCCAGTTTCAGATCTTCGACCACCAGAACCGACTCCGAGGGCAAGTGGCTGCGGCGCAACAGGGCGCGAATCCGGGCGGATAGTTCGCTGAACGAAAACGGCTTCGGCAGATAATCGTCGGCACCTGTGTCCAGACATTGCACCCGGTCTTCGACTTTACTTCTCAGAGTCAGCACCAGCACTGGAAGACTTGGCCGCCGCAGCCGCAAATGGCGCAACACGGCCACACCATCGACGAGCGGCAAGTTCAGATCGAGGACCACGAGATCGTAGTCCGTCTCACTGCCCATAGCCCGCGCCTGCTCCCCATCCTCAGCCACATCCACCGTGTAGTGTTCCGCCAGCAACCCCTGCCGCACAAAAGCGGCCAGAGCCGCATCGTCTTCCGCAATCAGAATTCTCATAAGGAGGCCTTAATCACAGGCCGATTCTAATTAGAAGGTGCTCAAACGCGACCGAAACCATCGCGCACGAAAGGGAGTGTTTCCAGAAATGGAGCGCAGATTCAAAACAGGAAGCACGCAGCTCGCCCCGTCACCTACCACGCTTGCCGGGCATCACAAAAAATATTCGCGTTGCGCGATGACAGGTATAATCTCGCAACGGAGAAGACGCCCTGTGTGTTTTTCAGCGACAGCGAATTTTGTTGGCAGCGGCGTGCTGGGCGCCGTCGGCGTAGTTACCTTGACGAGGGTGAAGCACCGCCGTGAAGTGCTTTTCGCCATGCTGCCGACGCTCTTCGCTATTCATCAGTTCATCGAAGGCTTTGTCTGGCTGGGACTCGACGGCATTCTCTCGCCCACGGTGGCGCACGACATGGGCGCGGCCTTCATGCTTTACGCTCAGGGACTTTTGCCCTTCCTGCTTCCGCTCAGCGTTTTTCTGTTCGAGCCAGACAAGGATAGCCGCCAGCGCATGCTCCCGTTCCTTGTGCTCGGCGGAGGGACAACGCTTTACATATTGTGGGCGCTGACCGCCTACCCGTTGCAGCTCTTCATTCGGGGAAACAGTATCGTCTACATCAATCAGGCGACCAACAACACAGCGGTCGGGGTGCTCTACGTGATTGCAACTTGCGGATCGTTATTTTTTTCGAAAATCAGAACGATGGTCCTCTTCGGCGCGGCCAACCTGGTGATTCTGCTGGCGGTAATGGAGGTCAAGCGCTACGCGTTCACCTCGCTGTGGTGCGCCTATGCCGCCGTCGCGAGCGTGATCATCCTGGCCTACTTCTGGAGAAGCCACAAAGATCGCCCGTTCCTCTATGCGCACGCGCAAGCCAGAGCGATTTGAACCCACAGAATAATAAGGAGAAGAACATGAGAACCAGACTCGCCGTGATCTTGCTGTGCATTGTGTCGGCGCCGAGCATCTTTGCTCAGACAACGAAAGATGGATTTTTCAAGACCTCTGACGGCGTCCGGATTCACTACGTTGAGGCGGGGAGTGGGAAGGCAATCGTTTTCATTCCGGGCTGGACGATGCCGGCATGGATCTGGCAAAAGCAAATTGACGAGTTCTCAAAGCACTACCGCGTCATCGCCGTAGATCCACGTTCGCAGGGGGAGAGCGACAAGCCGCCCTACGGCCACCTGCCCGAAACTCGCTCCCGCGACTACAAAGAGCTCGTCGATCAACTTGGCTTGAAGAAGCCGGTACTCGTGGGCTGGTCGATGGCGTGCGGCGAGCTCATCAAGTACGCCGAACAATTCGGCAGCGATAATGTTGCCGGGTTCGTCTTGGTAGACGGTTATATAACGGACAAACCCAGCGACCTGTTCGTCCCTATCTCGGGATGGATGAACCAACTCCAGGAGGACCGTCAGAAACAGGCCGACGGTTTTGTCCGCAGCATGTACAAGAAACCGCAATCTGCGGATTACCTGAAGCGCGTCATCGACGCGTCTACCCAGGTTCCCGCCGACACCGCGGTTCTCCTGATCTACGACATGATCGCGGTAAAGGACTTCTCGCCTGGCCTCGCACGGATGAATCGTCCGGTACTCTTCACCTATCAACCGGAATCGCAACAGAGTGCCGACTACCTGAAATTAAAGCTCGGCGACAAACTCCGGCTGGAGCTCTTCGGCGGCGACGGCCACGCCCTGTTCGTGGATGATCCGGAGAAGTTCAACCAGGTGGTGGAAGATTTCGTGCAAAGCCTGCCCAAGTGATAGTCCAAACATTGCCCTCGGGACGGCGCGGAAAAAACTGACATACCGGGCATCCCGCCCTAACCGCCAAGGACGGTGCACCTCGGGGTTGGTTTGAACCCTCCCGGTCAATTACTCTCAGACCTGTGGTCCAGAGATAATCGAATGACCGCGAGAGGTATGATCGACTGGACTCAACCTCGATGAAGTCGCTGTTCATTCCGGGCACCTGGATTGTGGCTGTCGCGATCCTGTTGCACACGGGACTGGTCACGCCAAGCACCGCGCTCATCACCTTCGCCTTGTACGCGGCGTTGATCGCAGGACTTCTGTTCGCGTGGCGATTTCACTCCAGCCGAATCTTTTTTGCGCTCCTCCTTCTGTTCCTCGCTGAACGCGCACTCTCTTACTTTTCTTCTGGTCACGCCGCCAGCAGCGGACCGGGAAACATTGCTGTGACGGCGGTCGGATTGCTGCTACCGCTGGACTTTGTGCTGCTCTCCGTCACGCAAGAAAAGGGATTCACCTTCCCGAACATCGCGACACCGGCCTTGTTGCTATTCGTCGAGTCGGTGGTGGTGGCCGTGCTTTGCCGGCCGGATACCCTGGCGACGACGGCGCGGCGGGCCTTGCACCATCCTTCGGCGACGCTGCCTTTGCCGTTCGGCATCGTGATTGCTTTCGCGCTGGCGGGAGTCGTTCTTCTCATTCGATTCCTGCTTTTCCGGAAGCCGGCTGAGAGCGGACTGCTTTGGGCATTGGTCGCTTCATTCCTGGCGCTCCGCTTCGGAGGCGCGGGACGCATTCCTTCCGCTTACTTTGCCACTGCAGCTTTCATACTGGCAGTCTCGATGGTTGAGACTTCGTACCTGCTGGCTTACCACGACGAGCTGACCACGCTACCTTCGCGACGGGCGTTTCACGAGGCGTTGCTACGTCTCCAACCACCATATTCGATCGCGATGGCGGACATCGATCACTTCAAGCGATGCAATGACACTTATGGTCATGACACTGGAGATCAGGTGCTGCGGATGGTCGCGTCAAGGCTTGCGCGCGTGACGGGCGGAGGACAAGCCTACCGTTGCGGTGGCGAAGAGTTTGCCATCATCTTCCCCGGCAAAACCACGGCAGATGTGGTAGATCATTTGGAACAATTGCGCGCGAGCATTGAAGCCAGCAGCTTTCGACTTCGCGGGACAGACCGCCGACAGGAGGAGCGCGGTCTGGACCGTCGTAATTCGCGAGTGCGTGGCCGGGCCCAAACCGGCCTCGCGATCCGGCAACTGGCGCGCGGCAATGCGCCTACTGAACTTTCGGTGACGGCGAGCATCGGCGTGGCCAGTTCCAGCAACGAGAGTCTGTCGACGGACGAAGTGGTACAGGCGGCCGATAAAGCGCTCTACCGCGCGAAAGCCGGAGGCCGCAACAGGATCGAAACGGCTTCCTCTCCGCGGCGACGAAGCCGCAGCAAAGCTGCTGGCGGGTAGCGGTTCAGAAGTATTTGACCCGGATAGAACGTCAAGCCCGGACCATCCCTTCAGGGCGGGAAAGAGGATGGGGCCGGGCTCGTACGTTTTCGCAAGCACCACAGGCCGTGCGGTCAGCCCGCAGTAGTAGGTGGAATTGAGTTTTTCCGTCCACTCCCCGCGCAGGCCGGACACTTCAATCGGATAAACGCGATGCCCTCGGACCCGCCACTTCTGTCCACGGGCTTGGCAACATATCCGGTACCGCCGCAGCGCGGGCAGTCTTTCGGATCCACTTATCCCCCTCAGTTGCCGTTCAGTTTTTCACCAAATTTGATTGGCCGTGCGGAAAAGTGAATTGTGTTACGAAAACCGAACAGGCTCAGGATTGAACGCTCTCTAAGCGCCAGCGATGATTTCCACGCCCAGGGTAGCGAGAGCGATGTCTTCGTTTGACGACAAGCCGCTTACCGCGACGGCTCCGACGACTTCGCCATCTTTCCAGACGGGAATGCCGCCGCCCCAGCCTACGTATTGGGGATCGCCGAAGTAGGCAATGTCGTGGCCTTTTTCCGGATGCTTGACCTTCTCTCCGATTTCCTTGGTCGGCTTGCGCTCGCGGGCCGCAGTCCACGCCTTATTCGTTGCCACGCGGATCGAGGAGACGGGAGCGCCGTCCATGCGGACAAGGCAGATGAGGTCGCCGTGAGAGTCGGCAATGGCGACGACTGCCGGCCTCTGCATCTGCGAAGCTTTTTCGATGATGAGATCGACGGCGCGGCGGGCTTCAGAATAGTCGAGGGTGTGGAGAGTTCGCATAGGAGCAAGGATATTTCAGGTTGAGATGAAGTCGAAAAAATAATGCTGGCCTGAAGGGCCAGCATTTTTGACAGGGAATGTTCCGAGCCAGGAATGAAATCCTGGCCCGGAGATTTTTAGAAGACAAATTTCAGAGCGAACTGAACTAGCCGCTCCGGCGACGCGACACCGGCGCTTATCGTGGTCGATATGGTGCCAAAGCCGGCACTATTGGGTCCTGTTGGAACCCCATTGAAGCCGGTCGCCGGCACAGAGAAATACGGGTGATTGAACAGATTGAAGAATTCTGTACGGAACTCGATGCCGAGTCTTTCCGTAACCTTGGTCCGCTTGAAGACAGCGAAATCAAAGTTGTCGATGCCAGGTCCACGGAGGACCGGATCCACACGAGCCTCGTCTCCGAACCCCCAGTCTGGCGGCTTAGAGAAGCAATTGGTGTTGAACCAAT
The DNA here is from genome assembly GCA_963773675.1 of uncultured Acidobacteriaceae bacterium. Lineage (GTDB taxonomy): Bacteria > Acidobacteriota > Terriglobia > Terriglobales > Acidobacteriaceae > Sulfotelmatobacter. The sequence goes on along the minus strand of CAVZCG010000017.1, from coordinate 455,819 downwards.
TTGTGATGTGGCCACCACCAGCTTTCACGTCGCAGCCGGGAACAACGTCGGGACGGACGTTGGCCACGCCAAGGCCAGCTCCTTCCAGCGGAGTGGTAGCGGAGTAGCTGATCTTCAACGGGAAGCCGCGTTGGAAAGTGGTGATGCCATCGACGCCCCAGCCGGAAACGGCACCGTTTGCGATTCCGTTGAAGCTGTTGGCGTAGGCCTTTCCCTTACCGAACGGAAGATCGAGGACGTAACTGATGACCAGTCTTTGGGAGATGTCTTGCGAGGAAAGAGACCGTTCTCCCTTCAGGTTGTTCCAATCCTGAACCGATCCGACTCCGCCAGTGTTGCCTTCGAGCCAACTGGTCAAGGTGTCGGTATTGCTCATCAACTTAGCGTTGGTGTAGGCCACGAGCAGGGTACCACCACCTTGGAATCTCCGGGTCACGCTGGCCTGCAGAGAGTTGTAATTGCTGCTGCAACAGCCATAACCGTCCAGATTTAGCCCATTGTATTCGGGGTACGGCCGATCGTACTGTCCCTCGTGAATCATGGGGGTTACGGCGGGGTTTAGAGCGGTATTAGGTGAGGTTAGATTATTCGTAACGAGAGTATCGATTGTGGGCGTTGCGCCTGCAGCTGCTTGCGCGGCAGCCTGCGCTACGAAGGAATCCGCAATTTGGTTGATGTTCGTTTGATATTGCTGAAGATGCACTCCGTGGGAGCCGGCATACGCGACGTCCGCAAAGAAACCAGCCGGAAGTTGGCGCTGGATGTCGAGGTTCCATTGCTCGACGTATCCGTATTTTGGACCCTCATTCCCATATCCGTAGTAAGGAGCAAGCCCGGGGCTGCCGTTTGCGGCTACGAAGCTGGACAGAGTCGGGGCTGCATTACGTCCCGGCGGCGCCAAGATTCCACCACTGCCAAACGGACCTGATTGGGCGCAGGTGAATCCGTCAGGCCCGCGCGGCGCGAACACCCCCCCAGTAATGCCAAACCCGCACAGAGCGCCATCCAAATTGGAGGCCGGAGTGATATAGCCGGTGGTGGTCGCCGTGAAATCGGTGGCGGCGAGATTAATCACGTCGTTGTCCGGATTGAGGGCGAACGAGACGTAGTTGGGAATGAAGAAGACACCGTAACCGGCGCGAACCACCGTCTTTTGGTCAGGGGAGAAGACGAAGCCAATTCGTGGAGAAAATGCCTTTTTATCGAGCGGCAAATTGTTAGGTGTCGAATTGGGTCCTGTCTTCACATACATCGCGTCTCCGGGACAGGGCGATCCAGCTGTTCCGGAACAACCGGTCACGGTTGCATTGGTGGTCTTAGGATCCCAGTAGGTCAGCCGGTTGTAGGCTTCCGACCACGTTCCGGGCAATTCATAGCGCAGGCCCAAGCTCGCTGTGAACTTCGGCGTCACGTGCCAGGTATCCTCAACGTACAAGGCGCGGTAGGTCTGCTTGCCTTTGGTTTGCGCAGGCACCTGTGCGATGCCTTCGTTTTGGTTCCCGGCGAAGGTACCCTGGTTCAGTCCCAAACCCAGCAGGAAGTCAGCGAAGGCGTATCCACCCGTCGCAGTCGCCGACGTCGGGTTTGATTTCGTCCAGGTCCCGTCGAAACCAAAGGCACCGCTTGCGATGTTAGTTTGGAAGTAATTATCCAATCCAAGTTCGTATTGGCCGCCAACCTGGATGTTGTGCTTGCCACGAATCATCGTGAGTTGCGGACTTAGATTGTACTGGGTGTTGTGATCTCCGATGGCACTGTTGCCTTGCGTGTGGCCAACATCATTCGGCAGATTAGTTTCCGGGGTTGGCGGAGTCCGCATTGAGGAGCCCGGGGTGTTGTAGGTGGATGGCCAACCCAGCGAGGTCAGATCAAACCCGGACAGAATGGGCGCCCGCGCGTAGACAAAGCGGCTACCCGCAAGATTCACGTCGAGAATGGTGGTTGGTGTAAAGACATGGTTCACACCGATAGCCAGCGCCTTGGTGTGATAAAGCTCGGCGCAGCGATCCAGGCACAGACCCGTGCCTAGTGGATTTACAGCCAAGTCAGTCAATCCAAAGTAGGCGAATCTGCCGAATATGTGGGTGTTGCTGCCAACGTTTTGGTCGCCACGCGCCACGAATTCGTTGGTGTTCCCGCCGGCAGGCGCCGCGCTCAGGTAATTGAGGGAGGTGCCGGGCCGGTTTGCCGCGGGGTAGTATTTTGCCAGCAATATGCCAGCGGCCTTGCTGAACTCGGAAGCAGGAATGCAATTGCCTGGGCAGGATGGATTGGCTGAGTCCAGCCCGTACGGGGTTCGCGCCCCCGTGGTAGTGTCCACATTATAAGGATCGTAAATCTGCCCTGTGGGGTCGTTGCATAACCCCGCAGTGGTAAAACCCGCCGTGCACAGTGCCGAGAAATTACCATTGACCATCCCCGCCGCTGGAACGCTTGTGGTGAAAGGCGACCCTGTTCTTTGGCGGTATTCTTCCCAGCTGACATAAAAGAACGTCTTATTCTTGATAACGGGTCCGCCCACCTGGAATCCGTACTGGTTCTGGGTCCACGGTGGAGGTGTATTCTTCATGCCGCCAGCTATTTCCGACCCCTTATTGAAGTATTCGTTGGCATTCAGCACTTTGTTGCGGAAGAACTCATAGGCAGAGCCGTGCCAGCTGTTGGTTCCGGACTTAGTGCTCAGGTTTACCACGCCACCCGAGAACTTACCCCATTCGGCACCCTGATCGTTATATTGCACTTTGAATTCGCCGATGGAATCCTGAGTCGGAATGATGATGGGCAGATTGATGTAACCGATATTCAGGGGTTGACCATCCAGATACTCTGCACCCTGATTGGCGAAGGAACCGCCTACCTGGTAGTTGCCCCAACTGAATGGGTTCTGGCCGACTGGCGATCCGCCCGAGCCGCCCTGTGCAACGGCGGCGGGAGAAACCGTAATCAAGTTGAAAATATTGCGACCGTTCAAAGGCAGTTCGTCGGCCTTGCGCTGTTCGACAACCTGACCGAGTGCCGAGGATTCAGTTTGCAAGAGGGGCGTCTCGCCCGTCACTTCGACGACCTGGCTGACCTCGCCGACTTGAAGGGCGGCGGCAATATGCGTGTCCTGCTGCACCTGCACCGTCACGTCAGAGCGGACGAAGTGCTTGAATCCCTGTTTTTCAACATCAATCTTGTACTGGCCAGGGAATAAGTTCACAAAAGTGAAAATTCCATCGCTGCCGCTCGATTGTGTGCGCTTTTCCGACGTGCCCAGGTTGGTCAAGGTCACGGTGGCGTCGGTAACGATGGCGCCTGAGGTATCCGTGACTGCTCCGGAAACCGAGCCGTACGTGCTTTGGCCATAGAGAGAGATTGAGACAGAAAAAACCAAACCTATCGAGATAAGGAGGAGCGAGAGTTTGCGCAACGTCATAGTTGCCTCTTTCAGATACAGGAATTCCTTAAATGTGATTGCGCCCGGATTCTTGAACACACGAACAACCGTTGTCAAGAATAAAATGCATGATTCCCATTTGAATAATCGTTAACCCTCCCAATTGGTGGTATGCTTCCCGGTCATGCCCGCGACCATGATGGACATCGCGAGAGACCTCAAGGTCTCAGTGGTGACGGTCTCGAAAGTCTTAAGAAACCAAGGCCGAATCAGTGAGGCGACGCGCAAGCGAGTCCTGCGGCGCGCCAAGGAACTCCATTATCAGATGAATTGGGTGGCGCGCAGCCTGGTAACCCGGCGTACCTACACCATCGGGTTGCTGCTGCCGGAATTCGCACATCCGTTCTTCGCTGAGATTGCGCGCGCGGTGGCCCGGACGGTGCGGCCACACGGCTATCATGTTGTAATCTCATCGTTTGAGGAGAATCCTGAGTTGGAGGCGAGCGAAGCCGAGTCGCTCCTGGCTCGCCAGGTGGACGGATTAATCATCGCCTCCTCGCAGCCACCGCGACACCTGGCGATGTTCCGGAAGGTGCAAGAGAGGAGCACGCCGTATGTTCTGATCGACCGTCCTATCAGTGGTTTGCGGGCGTGCTTTGTGGGAGTGGATAATCGGGCGATCGGCAAGTTGGCGACAGAGCATTTGATCGAGCGAGGCTGTAGCCGGATAGGCCATCTGCGCGGTCCCGAAGTAGGAATCGGCAACGAAAGATTCGAAGGCTATCGCCGCGCGATATTGAAAAGCGGACTTCGCTCCGACGCACGCTACGTTGTCGCGGGTGGCCACGGCGACGACACCGGATATGAGGGCATGCGAAGCTTGCTCGAGGTCCACCCACTGCTGGACGGCGTCTTCTGCTACAACGATCCGGTCGCTATAGGAGCGATGCGGGCGATTCTGCAGGCGGGACTGAAGCTGCCCGGCGACGTTGCCGTGGTTGGCGCTGGCAATGTCCACTACTCGGACGTGCTGGCGGTGCCGCTGACTACGATCGACCAGGGAACTTGCAAAATCGGAATCATGGCAGCGGAACTTCTGATTGCGCGCATTGGATCGAAGCGCTCGCTGCGACCGCAGACAATATTGATTCCGCCCAAGCTCGTGGAACGGGAATCGACGCGGCGGCAGCCATAAGGGCTCACCGAGAGAACCGGTTTACTACAATGGTTCGCGTCGTTGGAAACCCAGGCTTGGGGAATAACGCTGAGGCGATTGTGCAGAGCGCAAGCGGACGCGATATCCTGCTCGATTGAAGGACCTTTAAGTTGCTGACCTCTTGGTTGCGCCTATCTTGTGTTTTGGCCCTGGTGCTGGCGGGGGAAGGCCCCGCGTCTCCGGTTTTCGATGTAATACTGCCGCGCGGCATAAATTTCACGCTGCAGAATTCTCCCACTCCGCAAAAGTATCTGATCGAGACCATGCCCGGCGGAGTGGCTCTGCTCGATTACAACAATGATGGGCTGCTGGACATTTTTTTCGTGAACGGCGGACATGTGAGCAGCCCGATGCAAACGCCGGAGAATTTCGATCGTCACGATCCGAAGTATTGGAATCGCCTGTATCGCCAGAACAAAGATGGAAGTTTTACCGATGTGACGGAGCAAGCGGGACTGGCAAGGGTCGCCGATGGGAATTACGGCATGGGAGTTGCCGTCGGCGACTACGATAACGACGGCTACCCTGACCTCTTTGTCACGAATTATGGGAAGAACATTCTGTATCACAACAACGGGGACGGCACCTTCACCGATGTGACGGAGAAAGCAGGAGTTGCGGGGGGCGGCTGGTCGGAGTCAGCGGGATTTTTCGACTACGATAACGACGGGAAGCTGGACCTTTTCGTGACTCGCTACATGGAGTGGGATACGAAACATAATAAGGATTGCGGCGGCAACTACCATACTTATTGCCCGCCGGAAGAGTTCCCGGCTACGACCAACATTCTTTATCACAATAACGGCGATGGAACTTTTACCGATGTGAGCCAGCGCTCCGGCATCGCGGCGAAGAAGGGGCGCGCGTTGGGAGTAGGATTCGCCGACTACGATGGCGACGGATTCACCGACATATTTGTATCGAACGATGGGATGCAGCAGTACCTGTATCACAACAATGGCAACGGCACTTTCAGCGAAGTTGGGCTCGAAGCAGGCGCGGCTCTTTCCGAAGATGGACGGAGAATGTCCGGCATGGGCGTAGTTTTTCAAGACTACGATAACGATGGCCGGCCCGACGTTATGGTGACTCTGCTGCCACGGGAGATTTACGGCGTCTACCACAACGATGGCGATGGATCGTTCACCTATCACAGTCTCGAGACTGGGCTGGGGGCGCTTACGAGTGGAAGCTCAGGGTGGAGCTTTGGCCTGGAGGACTTCGACAATGACGGATGGAAGGATCTATTTGTCGCGCAGGCCCATGTGCTGGATAACGTTGAGGAAATCGACCCTTCGCTTCACTACCTTCAGTTGCCGCTTCTGGCGATGAACCACAATGGACGGTTTGAGAGCGTCAATTCAGGAAGTACGGTGCCCGTCGCCGCGCGTGGGGCCGCGTTCGGAGACTTGAATAATGATGGATGGCAAGACGTGGTGGTGACCACGCTGGGCGGCCATCCCCAGGTGTTCATGAATCACGGCGGCAAGGCGCACTGGCTGACCATTACCCTACGAGGCACTCGCAGCAACCGGGATGGATTCGGCGCGAAAGTGCAGGTGAATGGTCAGACGCGATTTGCAACGTCAACCTGCGGCTATCTTTCAGCCAGCGACAAGCGCCTGCATTTCGGGCTGGGCACGGCGGAAAAAGCAAAAGTGGAAATCGCCTGGCCCTCGGGCATACACCAAACTTTGACTGATGTTCACGCCGACCAGTTCCTAGAGGTGCGTGAACCGGAGAAGCCGTGATCCGCGCAATCTTATTTATATGGCTCGCCTGGCAGATCGCCTCGCCGCAGGCAGCCGAGCACATGCAGGCTGGAATTGCGGCGGATAAAGAACGGAAGTTCGATGTGGCTATCACGGAGTTTAAGAAAGTGACGGAGCTGGATCCGTCATTCGCGGATGGCTTCATCAGTCTCGGCCAGGCTTACATGGAGAACGGAGACTACGGGTCTGCGATCGCGCCGCTCAAGCATGCATTGGAAATAAACTCAGATTCCATCCCTGCTCACCAATTGCTGGGCTACGCACTGCTCTCGCAAGGTTATGCCCGCGATGCGATCCCACACTTGCAGCGCGCGCCGGATAAGACCGCGTTGGGCATCGCGCAGATTCAGACCGGACAATTCCCGGAGGCGGTGAAGAATCTGGAAGATTCGCTGGCCGCGCGGCCGAACGACCCTGATCTTCTTTATTACCTTGGACGCGCCAGCGGTTTGCTGGCGAAACAATCGGTTGATACTTTGCTCGCCGCGTATCCTGACTCGGCGCGCTCGCACCAAGCGATGGCGGAAAACTACTTCGTGCTGCGCCGGATGCAAGATGCCGAGAAGGAATACCAAGACGCGTTGCGGCTGCGCCCGGCTCTGCCCGAAGCGCACCTTGCGCTGGGAGAGGTGTATGCTGGCGCGTTCCAATGGCCCAAGGCCGAAGAAGAATTTCGAATCCAAGTGAAGCTGCAGCCGGGAAACGCCGAAGCGGCTTATCGACTCGGAGACGCGTTGCTGGAACAGGGCAAGGCGCACGAGGCGCGGGTAGAACTGTTGCGCGCCGACCGGTTGCTGCCCGATATGCCGGAGACACTCTATGCACTCGGGAAAGCAGCTTCACTCGAGGGTGACCCCGGTGCAGCCGAGAAAGCGTGGACCAAACTTCTTTCGATCGAGAAGCAGAGTTCGCTCGCGGCGCAAGCACACTTCGGACTGGCGGGAATCTATCGCAAACAGGGGAAGACGGCTGAGGCAAAGCGGGAGATGCAGGAATTCGAAAAGCTGCAGAACAGTTCTGCTCAGCCGCAACCCGCGGGACAACAGGATTCGCCGCACTGAGATTTACCTCATAACTTGAGACAGGAGCACCTTATATGAAACTGGCGAGGTTCCTTCGCAATCTGTCGGCTGTTTTTTTCACTTCTCTTAGCTGCCTGCTTTTAATTTCTATGACCGTAGTGCCGCTGCAAGCCGCCGAGCCTTCTTCGCGAACCATCGATTCCGGATGGCAATTTCGAGCCGTGGCCAATACCGATCGATCTGACGTCAAGGAATGGCATCCTGCGCAGGTTCCAGGCGTGGTGCAAACCGACCTGCTGAATAGCAAGCTCATTCCCGACCCGTTCGATCGCGATAACGAATTTCGTCTCCAGTGGATTGGCCTGGCGGACTGGGAATATCAAACTACGTTCCAAGTCGATGCGGCCACGCTCGCGCGGGACCACGTCGACCTGGTCTTCGACGGTCTGGATACATTCGCCGACGTCTATCTGAATGATCAGTCGATTCTGCATGCCGATAATATGTTCCGGCGCTGGCGTATTCCGGTAAAGACGATGTTGAAGTCCGGGCCGAACACTCTCCGGATCGTATTTCATTCGGCCGTCGAGAAAATGATTCCATACGTCAAGGCGCAGCCGTTTATTTTGCCTTCAATCTCGACTAACAATTACGGGAACGAAGAGAACATTGCCACCGCTCCGTACACGCGCAAAGCTCCTTATAACTATGGATGGGATTGGGGACCGCGTTTCATGACGGAAGGCATTTGGCAGCCGGTGCGCCTTGAAGCGTGGGACGGTCTGCGCATCGAGAACTTCCATATCCACCAGCACAGCATCACCACGGATCTGGCTAACGTGACGGCAGAGCTTGATATCGACGCGACCAAGCCCATCACTGCAACTCTCATCTTGGCCCACGATGAAATGTCTGGACCGCAAACCTCCGACGGCACCCAGACGCTGCAACTCAATGCCGGCATCAATCACGTTTCGTTTCCTTTGCGCATTGTTTCGCCGAAGCTCTGGTATCCGGCAGGGTACGGCGCGCAGAACCGCTACAAGTTTTCTGCTGCGATCCGCATTGGCAAGGAAGCTGCCGCGCATGCTGAAACTAAGACCGGATTGCGTTCCGTGGAACTGCGCCGCGTTCCTGATCAGTGGGGCAAAAGCTTCGAGTTCGTTGTGAATGGCATTTCTGTCTTCGGAAAAGGCGCGGACGTGATTCCGTTCGACAGTTTTCCGAACCGCGTGACTCCGGAAATTCATCGCAACATTCTGCAAGCCGCGCGCGACGCGCATATGAACATGGTTCGGGAGTGGGGCGGCGGTTATTACGAATCCGACGATTTCTACGATATCTGCGATGAACTCGGCATTATGGTTTGGCAGGAGTTTATGTTCGGTGGTGACATGGTTCCCGGCGATGTTGCGTTTCAGGAAAACGTGCGGCAAGAAGCCATCGATCAGATCAAGCGCCTGCGCGACCATCCCAGCATCGTGATCTGGTGCGGCAATAATGAAGTTGAAACCGGCTGGTACCACTGGGGCGACCGCCAGGAATTCAAAGAGTCGATCTCTCCTGAAGCGCGCGACCGAGTGTGGCAGGATTATGTGATTCTATTCTCCGATATTCTGCGGAGCACAGTCACGCAATACGCGGATCCAGTGCCTTACACGCCGAGTTCTCCCAGCGCCAATTTCGAAGAGGTCCCCGACAACCAGCACAATGGCGACATGCATTACTGGGCCGTGTGGCATCAGCAAGCGCCAGCGCAAGACTACACCAAACAATTTCCCCGTTTCATGACGGAGTACGGATTTCAATCGTTCCCCGAGATGCGCACGATCCACGCCTTCGCGAACAAGCCTGAAGACTTCGACATTCGGTCGACTGTCATGCAGGCGCACCAGAAGAACAAGGGTGGAAACGAACGCATCCTTACTTATATGTTGCGCGAATACCGCGAGCCCAAGGACTTCGCTTCGTTCGTGTATCTGAGCCAGGTTCAGCAGGCGGAGATCATCAAGATCGGCGCCGAGCATTTGCGCAGGCAGCGGCCGCGCACCATGGGCTCGCTGTACTGGCAGCTGAATGATTGCTGGCCGGTGGCTTCGTGGGCCAGCATCGATTACTACGGCCGCTGGAAAGCCCTACATTATTATGCTCGCCGCTTCTACGACGATGTGTTGATCTCACCTTTTTTGCATGACGACAAAGTGGACGTGTACGTCGTCTCGGACAAACTACAGCCCCTCTTGGGCACAATCCATATGCGCCTGCTGGATTTCTCGGGAAATTCTCTGCTCGACCAAACCAAAGATGTTCAAGTGCCCGCGCAATCGAATGCAATCTACTTCACGGTCGACCAGGCGTCTTTAGCGGCGAAGGGCGACTTGCATCGAAGCTTCCTTGTATTCGACTTCGAAGTCGCCGGGAAAAGAGTATCGCGAAACTCGATCTTCTTTGATGTAACGCACGATCTGGAATTGCCGGTCGCGCCCAAGATCGAAACAACCGTGAACAAAACCGGGGAGGATTACACAGTTACGCTTCAATCGCCAAAACTGGCCCGCAGCGTGTATCTATCTTTCGGAGATCTCGATGTTCAGAGCTCGGATAATTACTTTGATCTGCTTCCGGCAGAGCCAGTTACGTTACATCTGAAGTCTTCTGCAACGCTCGAACAAATCAAAGGTGCTCTAAAAACAATGTCTTTGACGGACGCCTTTAACTCGAACTGAGGCGCTGCGTTCGGTAAGACTGCAACCAACTCGATGGCAACCGGCAAGGCAAGGTCGTGGCAGGGGCAATTCTTGCGTAGAAGCTCGAGTGAGAGCACGGATGTGACGTGGTAAAATGAAGCTCCGCACGCCGGAGAGGTGGCAGAGTGGCCGAATGCGGCGGTTTGCTAAACCGTTGTACGGGCTAACACCTGTACCGAGGGTTCGAATCCCTCCCTCTCCGCCAGCAAGTCCTAACTGCAGAGAAAGCACTGCTCTGGAGCGAAGGGGTTATTCCCCAGCTTTTCTCTGGCTGTGGGTCAACTCGGCAGTCTGCAGGATGCCTCAGCAATAGGACGATCTGAAATGCTCAGCCCACCCAATCACCTATCCAAATGTCACTTTCCTAACTGTCGCACGGGTGGTGCTTGGGTGGAGTTTATCGGGCGGCCAGTTTTGCAAAAGCTAATGTGGCTGTATTTTCCTTAGAGCGCCTAGCAAAACCTCCATCCTGGCAGTTTAGTTTCGCTCACTCAGCGCTACCGCAAATAATGCAGGTCACAGGCATTGATGTAGACACATCCATCATCCATATGTCCGGCTGGAGTTTATCTTCAACCGACCGGCTGACCGGAATAAACGGGTTGTACGCATGCAGTTTCTACGGTCTCAGAATCCACCAGTCCGGCAGCCCCATAAAGTACTGGCAGCAGTTGGCTCGGCTGATACTTGCGGCGCAGTTCTGCGACTTTTTCTGTGCCGCACCGGTAGGCCGGCAGATACATGCGTCCCAGGAGCGGATGGCGTCCCCAAGCACCGGAGAGTTTGTCGGCACGCTCGTCGGTAACCAGGTAATCCCGCCGCAGAATCGTGGCCACTTCTTCTTTCTGCATCTTTTCGCCCCAGGTGAGATAGGAAGCTTCGTTCTTGGCGTCATCTTGCAAGAGGGCGAGCAGCACGCCAATCTGCAGGTCTTCATCGGGAAGCTGGTCCACTTCTGTGACGCCATGGGCGATCAATATTGCGTTGTTGGCGATTCCTTCAAAAAGAGTGGCGGCACGCGTATTCATGGTGAGTACGGTAGCTTCGAATCCGATTAACCCGCGAACGTACAGATCCTGAAGGTAAGCAAATGTGGTCACGTGTCCGGGCACAACTTCATGGCTGACGAGCTGTTCGAACTCCGGAAACGACATTTGTAGAGAAGCGTTGATCTCGTAACTCGCTTCGTACTTCGGAGAGCCATCGGCATTGCGCGCGCGCCCGATGTAGTTCATCGAGCCGGAGAACCAGGCGTCTTTGATGGGCAGGAAATCGATGTTGGCGCGGGGCACGCGCGCGAGTTCATGCGGAAGATGCGGTACCAGATTCTTCTCGCAGAGCTCGTTCATTTGCGCGATGACCGCCACGCTGAGCGCGCGAACAGAGGCCATGGGGACAATTCGATCGCGGCGCCATGCATCGACTGCGTTCAAAACCCCCGCCGGGCCCGAGGTAGGATACCCGCCGCGAGCGAGCAATTCGGCGACCCGTTCGCGCTTGGCGTCCGGCTGCGACGGCTCGGGCGCGCGGCCCGTCGACGCCTTCACGCTCTTCTCATAAGGCACGCGGTTGCCCTTGCCGGCAGTTTCCAGGGCAAGTTCCCACATCGTTGTCAGGCAGATGTTCAGGCCTTCCAGAAAAGTGCCGCGCAGGCCGCCCGCGCGGCGGGCCTCGACGTTAATGGCGTCCATCGAACAGATGATCTCGGCGCTCATTTCACGCAGGTAGTCCTCGACGGCAACGCTGTCTTTGCCGGTAACGCCGCCGGCTGCTCGCAGGCGCGGTGCGGTCGGATGCGTGTAAGTAACGGGCAACGGCTCGTCTGAAAACCAGCAGTCGGCGATAAAGCGGCCTGTGCCTGAGGGACACATGACATCGCCTCCCCAAAGAGTATCGATACCAAGAATTGCGTTGGCGATAGAAAGATCGGCTTGATTCATAGGAAGCCTCCATTCAAATCGTTCATATCACAGCATGCAGGCTGTGACGCGTGGTTTAGCTGGGTCGCGCCCCCACCAATCTATTCGTTTTCAGACTTTTGCTTCTTCATCGAGTTCAAATACGTGTACACGCAGAGCGCGACGAACCCGAGCGCGGAGAGCATCTGCGACACCGGAATGTTGTCGTAGAACGGAGTCTGGATCCACTCTTCTTTGAAGTGTGGCAGCACGCGCAGCGCCGCCCCAATCACGCCGCCGAGCGCTCCGCCCGCCATCAGGCCGCCGGCAATAATGATACCCCGCTCACGGATTGTCTTACCCCGCTCTCCGCCGTTTTTTTCGGCACGCTTGTTCACAAGGTGCGAGAGGAACCCGCCGGTCAGAATGGGTGTGGTCAGTTGCAGTGGTAGATAGATTCCGAGCGCGAAGACCATGGAGGAAAGGCCAAGCATCTCCATCACCACGGTGACCATGGCGCCGATACCGAACAAGATGTAGGGGGCGGGCTGCCCACTCATGAAGCCCGAGACCACGGCCTTCAGCGCAGAAGCCTGGGGCGCGACCAGGACCTGCCGCGGATCGCCGGGCATCGCTTCTCCGAATTGAAATGCCTTGGCCAACAGAATGATAGTGAAACCCGCAGTGATCGCCGATGCGATGATCGCGATGAACTTCACCTTCTCCTGTGCTGCGGGCGTTGAGCCGATCCAATAGCCGGCCTTCAGGTCGGTGATGAACTGTCCCGAGGAGCATAGAGCAACGCAGACCATGCCAGCGAGGGCCATCACAAAAAACATGCCCGTGGCTCCGGACAGCCCGAACCTCAACAGCACGACGGCCGAGACGATCACCGTTAGCAACGTCATGCCGCTGGCTGGGTTATTGGCTGTTGTAGCAATGGCGTTCGCGGCGACCGTGGTGAAGAAGAATGAGAACAGCAGAGTCAGTGCCAGGCCTATTCCAACCACGGTCCAGGAAACATGAAGCTGTCCAAAGAAGGCGGCCACTCCGATCGCGCCCAGCACAACTCCGAGCAGGATGCTGATGATCGGAATGTCACGATCTGTGCGTTCCATTTGTGGCGCTTCACCGCGGCGGAAGGCGCGCAGGGCGATGCGGAACGATCCCGCAACCACGCGCAGGGACTTGAGAATCCCAACCAATCCCGCGCTGGCGATGGCGCCCACGCCGATGAAGCGCACGTAATAGCGGTAAATATCCGCAGCTGTCATGTGAGAAATAGGGATGGTGGCCGGATACACAGTGACATCGCCCATGTGACTGCCGACAAACCAGGTCATCGGCACCAGCACGAAGTTCACCAGTACCCCGCCGGCACAAAAGACGAGAGCGACGCGCAAGCCCATCACGTATCCCAGGCCGAGAATGAAGCCGACCGCATCGAAATTGAAGACCATGCGACTCCGATGGGCGAGCGACCGCATTACCGGCAGAAACTGGAAGTTCAGGTACTCCTTCCAGACATGAAATGTGGTGACAAAAAAATCGTAGATCGCAGCAACGACAGTGGCCTGCAGGAGCAACTTGGCTTGCGAGCCACCTTTTTCGCCCGTCACCAAGACTTCGGTGATGGCTGTGGCCTCCGGGAAGGGGAACTTGCCGTGCATCTCGCGGACAAAGTAGCGCCGCAGCGGGATAAGAAAGAGGATGCCAAGGCACCCGCCGGCCAAACAGATAAAGATGGTCTGCACCGGATGCGGATCGAGGTGAAGCGCATAAAGCGCGGGCAGCGTGAAAACAGCACCTGAGACGACGGCGGCCGAGGCGCCACCCATGCCGGTGATGATCACGTTCTCCAGCAGCGAAGAGCGTCGCCGGTACAAGCGCGCCAAGCCGATAGCCAGAATGGAGATGGGAATCGCCGCCTCCATTCCTTGGCCAACCTTCAGGGTCGAGTAGGCCGACGCGACGGTGAAGATCACGCAAAACAGGACGCCCCAGAAGATTGAACGCGAGGTGAGTTCTGGCAAGTCGCCCGAAGCCGGAACGATGGGCAGATACAGTTCGCCGTCATGCAGAGGTTTATAAGCATTTTCAGGAAGAGTTTTGGTGTCGATCAATTCAGCCGACATTTGCTGTACCCTCGCTCGTTGCAAGTGGACCACTCCGGCCCACATCGATCAATGACGCAGATCACAGTGCTTTGGCCCGCGACCGGTCACAATGAAAGCTGAAATACCCCCCCGCGGGAAAGACCGGGGAATCCAGTGGTTAGCCTCCAGGCCTTCGGCGAAGTAGAAGGCATTAACGTTATCTGGAAAAAAGAGGACGCAATGGAACCATTCCGCTTTCATCTCTTCGTCTGCACGCAACAGAAGCCCGAAGGTGTCGCATCCTGCCCCGCCAGTGGGTCATTGGCTGTGCTCGAAGGCCTGGATCGGGAGCTGCAAAAACGCGGCCTCAGCCCTGACGTACAGCTCACAACCTGCGGCTGTATGGGGCTGTGCGACGAAGGCCCCGTGATGGTCGTTTATCCGGAGGGAGTGTGGTACCGGCGGGTTCAATCGTCGGACGTAAGCGAAATTGTCGATGCACATCTGCTCCACGATAAGCCCGTCAATCGTCTCGTTTGGAACGACGCGCCGGCGATGAGAGCCATGTCAATCGAACACGGAGAGAAGTTCCGCGCGGCCATGGCGGCTCGTGAAAAAGCGGGCACGCTGCCCGACCGCCTGGATCAAATGATCCGTGGGTACATGCCGAGTCGCTGCATTCTTACCGCGCTGGAGCTCGATATCTTTACGGCCATCGGCGAAGGGGCCAACGCGGAACAAATCGGGGCAAGGATCCACGCCAACGCTCGCGCCGCAGAGATGCTGCTGAATGCACTGGTTGCTCTCGGACTGATCACCAAGAGCGGTGACGTCTACAGCAACACGCCCGAGTCCGTACGCTTCTTTGTCCCAGACTCGAAAGACAATCATCGCAACGGGCTGCTCCACACAGTGAACATTTGGCATCGCTGGAGCACGCTGACCGACGCAGTGCGCCATGGCACTTGCATTCCGATCGATCCTCGCATCCATGCCCGTGACAGCGGGCCCGAGTGGACGGTCAACTTCATTGCCGGCATGGATCGCAACGCCAAGGCGCGTGCTCCACTTGTGGTGCAGGCTCTGGGCACCGCCGGCGTTCGCCGCATCCTCGATCTAGGCGGCGGCTCCGGCGCATACTCCATCGCGTTCGCCAAGGCGTCTTCTGATGTGCGGTGCGAGATCCTCGATGTACCAGAGGTCGTGCCGTTGACCACTGAATACGTAAATAAGGCCGGCGTTTCGGCCCAAGTCAGCCTTCGCTCTGGAGACATGCTCAGGGACGATCTGGGTTCGGGCTATGACATCATCATGCTGAACGCGATCTGCCACATGTTTTCCGAGCAGCAGAACCAGCAACTCTTTCGCCGCGCTCGCCAGGCACTCGCCCCGAACGGCCGCCTGGTCGTGCAAGACTTCATCCTCAATAGCAATAAAACAGGGCCGCTCCACGCCGCGCTATTTTCCCTGAACATGCTCGTCGCCACTGACCACGGCGCGAGCTACAACGAAACCGAATATTCCTGCTGGATGAAAAACGCAGGATTCACGGAGATATCCCGGATCAAGCTGCCTGGCCCTAGCGATCTGATTGTCGGTCTGGCGAAATAGGTCCCGATGCTCTGCCCCGCGGCGCCGGGCTCTGTGTGCCGCCGGTCACAGACACCGTCAATTCGATTGGCCAGCCTTGAATCGCGGCGCGTTCGATCACGACTCGCTCACTGGATTTCTTGTCGCTTCAACGCGGAGAACCTTATGTTGGACGCGTAGTCTCGAGCCGCGACTCTGGCTCTTCCAGCGAGGGACAGCCCGCCCCGATGTGCTGTCCCGTTCCCGCATGCCGCTCCGAAAACTGATAGCGCTGCACCAATCGCCTTCAGTTCCATGCACAGTATTGCGCTGAGTCGGCCATCACCAACTCAGCCATCGCCGCAATCATCACAACAAAAAGTGCTATTCCATGAATCGGTCGAACCGCACAGTCACTTTTCCTCCATGCAATACTCGCCGATCTTCTTATCTTTATCCGGCGAGTTGGCGTCCGGATAGATTTCCACATCCCTGCACTCGTACATTCCGTAACCTTTGGGCAGTTCAATGATTTGGTAGCTGCCGTTCTTGTGCGTCGTGCAGCCGGGCACATCTGCGTTGCATTGCAGTTGATAAGTCTTGTCGCCTTTCAAGACGTGGAGGATCACGACTCCATTATTTACTTCGCTGTTTGTTACCGTGATGTTGGACTTTTGCTGAGGGGAACCCGCCGTCGCCCCCAACCAACAGAAGACAGCCAGTGGAAGGAAGAAGAGAAAATTTCTTTTTCCCATACGCACCTCCCGCGGGCCGAGGTTGTCTCGTCCCGTGTCGATCTTCTGAATAGATTGTTTACCCGATCAGTAACCACGGTCTGTGACGAAGTGCACAGGAGCATGCCCATCCTCGCCAAAGAGGTATAGTCACTACCTGATAGAAAAGTGATGTAATAGCGACTACCGTGACTCGGGTTTGGGTGCGCTCGCTCAGTTCGCGGAAAGAAACACAAAGCTGGTCGTGGCTTCAGCTTCTTCGGTATAGCACACCGTCCGGCGAGATTGCTTCCTTCGGACTTATCGAATTTGTCGGCTCAGACAACCTGCCAGACACTGTCGAGCACAGTGCCATCTACCCATTTGACGATCGCCACGGGGCGGTCGCTCGGCCTCAACCGCTGCGGCTTTCCTCCGCATATCCGCTCCACTTCTTCTTTTATATCTTGCAGCGGGCGGAGGGGAATCTCTGAGCCCTTCACTGCATCCAGCAGGTCCTGGCGGCGCGGGTTAATGGCAATGCCGCGTTCGGTCACAACCACGTCGATCAATTCACCGGGCCCGCATAGGGTGGTCACCTGATCGACAATGACAGGAATGCGGTCGCGGAACGAAGGCACAGCCAGAATGCTGCATCCTGCGGCCAGGCAGTTCTGCCAGCCGCCAATGCCGTGTAGCAGGCGTCCATCGGAGTGGGTGACAACATTGGCGTTGAAGTTCACATCGACTTCGGTAGCGCCCAGCACGACCGCGTCAACCAGGGACGCGAAGTTTCCCTTCCCGTGGTAGTTGTACGAAGTAAACGGAGAGGTCGCCACGTGGCGAGGGTTGTCGGCGATGGAACCCACGCCGTCGAGGTCGAACGTCTGTCCATCGAGGATGTAGTCGGTCAGACCCTCTTCCAATAGTTCCACCAGATACTTCGTCGAGCCGCCGCGAACGAATCGCGCCTTCACGCCCGCCTCCTTCATCATTTGCTTGAGGTAGCTGACAAAAGCCAGCGCAATTCCACCAGCACCGGCCTGAAAGGAGAACCCGTTTCGCATGATGCCGGCATCCCGCAGCAAACGCGCTACGAACTCGGCAATGCGCAAGCGGTCGGGCGAACGCGTGATCTGCGTTGTCCCCGAGACTATCTTGGCATGATCGCCGATCGAGTCAACGGTCACCACGTAGTCGACGTTGTTCCCTTGAATCTGCCAGGGAATGCAGGGGAACGGAACGAGATCGTCCGTCACCACGATTACGTGATCGGCATAGATGGAATCCGCCAACGCGAAACCCAGAGAACCACAGGCGGACTTGCCATGCGAGCCGTCACAGTTGCCGAATGAGTCCGCAGTCGGCGCGGCGATCACGGCAACATCGATGTGTACTTCTCCGTCCTGAATCGCCTGCCAGCGCCCTCCGTGGGAGCGCAGAACCCCCATGCCGCGCATTTTCCCTTGGGTACAGTAGTCACCCAAAGGTCCGTTCATGCTGCCTTCGATATGGTCGATCACACCCGAGGCCATCAGTTCGATAGCGCCGTGCTGCGAGGGAAACGATGCGCTCGGAAACCACGTGAGATCTTTGACGCCAATGCTTGCGGCCGCTTCGAGGGCCATCAGAGCGACACGGTCGCCATCCCGCAAGTGATGATGAGAGGAAACGACCATGCCATCACCGAGACCGCATTTGCGGAGCGCAGTCGCAAGGTCCGCCACGCGCTTGTCACCATTCTCTGGATAGTCGGCCGCAGTCCGGATCGGCGGCGCAGCTTTGCATCCGCGAGGTCTATATTTACCAACACCCATGTAGGGAACCTGCGGACGACCGTTCACGATCTCCGGGACCATGCGGCCCGCGGCGTTG
Organism: uncultured Acidobacteriaceae bacterium; assembly: GCA_963773675.1. GTDB lineage: Bacteria > Acidobacteriota > Terriglobia > Terriglobales > Acidobacteriaceae > Sulfotelmatobacter. The sequence goes on along the minus strand of CAVZCG010000017.1, from coordinate 437,532 downwards.
AGGACTAGCTCCGTCTTTTCTAGAATGGCCATGAGCACTCCCAGCTAAAGTTATTCAAAACGTTCACGCCACCAATCCCATCGCCTGCGCCCGCGCCATCAGCTTCAGGGCTCGCTGTACGACCGGAGGGTCGATCATCTTCGATCCCAGGCTGACGACTCCCAAGCCCTTCTGCTGGGCTTCGTGAAACGCCGCGACAATTTTCTGTGCCCGCTCGATCTCTGCCTCCGTTGGAGCGAAAGCCTGATGGATAACTGCAATTTGCAGCGGATGCACGCATCCCATGCCTTCAAAGCCCGTCGCGCGGGAGTTCAAAGCCCACACTCGCAATCCATCCATGTCGCCGACGTCGCCAAAGACCGAATCGATGGCCTGCACACCGGCTGCGTGGGCGGCGTTCACCAGGCGTTGCCGAGCGAAGAGCGACTCGGCGCCAGTCACCGTCTTCACCACGCCAAGGTCCGCCGTGTAATCTTCCAACCCAATGGTCAGTGCCGCGATTTCCTGGTTGGCAGTCGCAATTTCGTAGGCCTTCTCGATTCCCAGCGCGGACTCGAGGATCGGCATTAACCACATCGGACGAGTGATGCCGTAATTCGCTTTGATCTCTGCGATCTTCTGACTGGCATCAGTCACCTGGCCCGCGGTCTCGACCTTGGGAACGAGAATCACATCGGGAGATTCTGGAACGATCTCCTCCAGGTCTTCGAGTCCGAGTGGAAGCTGGTTGATACGCACCATCCGTTCGCATTGCAAAAAATCAACGGCACGAAGCGCGTTGCGCACCAGCAATCGCGCCGCATCCTTCTCGCTGGGGTGGACGGAATCTTCGAGATCGAGAATGATGCTGTCTGGCCCGTGCAGGGCAGCGTTGATGAAATACTTAGGCTCGCTGCCGGGAACATAGAGCCGCGACCGCCGCATGCGGTCGCGGGGCGAAGGCGCAGGCAGCGAGAGCCTTTCCGGGAGCACGCGTGTGTCTCCCCCCAGTCCTGCACGCCGGGCCGCGGCCTCGATGCGTGCCGCGATGACAAACGGCACCGCCCCCTCGTCGTGGATGGCCACCTGCGCGTGCTGAACGCCGAGAGCTTCAAGCACTTCTTCAGCCTGCCGGTGGATGGAAGCGCCATAGTAGGGTTTGACGCGCGATTCGAGTTCAATCACGATGCCGCCACGCTCGCGCGGTTCAATCCGTACGTGTGCGTCCGAGCGAATCTCCGGACCGCAGTGGCCCGCTTCGGCTGCGTGCCTGGATTGGATTTCGATCCCCACACTCATTGGCGTCTCCCCATCAGCGGCTCCTGTTACCGTTGCCGACTGCAACGCATTCTGGCGAAGTTGGCACGCTCGCCCGCGGTTCTAGTTTCGCCAGAACTGCATCCGTCATTTGCACCGTGCTGGCTGCGCCCTGGCCGAGTGCCTTCGGGCCACCCGCGATGCGCATCATGTCGTACGTGCGTACTTTGCCTTCTTTCACCACTTCGGCAATCGCGTTACGAATGCGTCCAGCTTTTTCGGTCTCGCCCACGTGTTCGAGCAACATGACAGCGGAAAGGAACATGGCAATCGGATTGACAATTGGCGGATCCAGTTCCGCATACTTCGGAGCCGAGCCGTGCGTAGGCTCGAACACAGCCACCTCGTCCCCGATATTGCCCGAGGCCGCGAAGCCCAGACCGCCGATTAACCCGGCGAAAGCGTCGGAGATTACATCGCCGAACAGATTCGAGGCCACAACTACCCCGTAGTCTTCGGGATTCTTCGTGAGCCACATGGTCTGGGCATCGATGTTGGTCGACCAGAGCGCAATTCCTGGATACTGCTTCGCTACAGACTTCGCTTCTTCCTCCATCATTCCGGAAGTTTCGCGCAGCACGTTCGGCTTCTCAGAGATCGTTACCGACTTGTAGCCGTATTTCTTGGCCCACTCGAACGCAGCCTGACAAATCTTGCGCGCCGCTGGACGAGTGACGATACGCACCGAAATCGCCAGATCCGGACCTGGAGTCCCGGCAAACGGTTTGAACTTCGAGTGCGTGGCCAGCGCCGCGCGCACCGCGTCGGGCGGATTGGTCCACTCGACGCCTGCGTAAAGTCCTTCCGTGTTTTGCCGGAAGACGACCACGTTGACCCGCGGCTCTTCGAATCCGCCTTGTGGCTTCTTGCGAATGAAGTTCAGCGGATTGCCCGGAAACGAAATACAGGGCCGGATGCAGGTGTCGAGATGGAAGCGCTGGCGCATGGTCACGATGGGGCTGAAGTAAGAGTAGCCCTTGCCTTTGAGTTCGGGCTTGAGCTCAGCCTCCGCCTCCTTTTTAGGCTTCGAGGTGATTGCACCGAACAGCCCGAGCTTGTGTTTCGCCAGCAGTTCGATCGTGTGTTCGGGAAGCGCGTTGCCATGTTTGCGCCAGCACTCCCAGCCGATGTCGGCGTGAAAGTACTCCGCATCAAAAGCCACCGCTTTCAGAAGCCGCAGCGCTTCCGGCAGAACCTGATTACCAATCCCGTCTCCGGGCATCGTAACTACCGTGTATTTGGCCATGGGTTCGTCCTCAAATTTCCTCTCTATGCCAGTCCCAACCTCTTTGCGACCAGATTCTCGGCGCCCCCGGCAATTACCAGCGATTGCGGCACACTGCCCAGAGGCGAGAAGATAAAATTTTCGCCGCGCCACGTGATCGTCCCGGAGGTGAAATCAATATCCACGTTCTCACCAGGGATGATCGTCTTTTCCCGCCCCGCGATTTCATTGGCGAACTGTCCTCGCAGTCGCTTCGTGAACTCGGGAACTTCCACGCACACAAATCCGTTGTTGTAAGCGTTCCGCAGGTAAGTTTGAGAAAAGCTGGCCGCGATCAGCAGCGGAATGCCTTTCGCCTTCAGGCAGGTGACCGCTTGCTCCCGGCTCGATCCGGTACCGAAGTTGAACGCGCCGACAATCACATCTCCGGCGCGAGTGCGCTCCGCAAACTGCGGATCGTAGTTCTGCATCACCACTTCGGACATCATCGCCGGCGTCATGTCGTCGCGGTAGGTGTACTCTTTGCCGTAGATGGCGTCGGTGTTCAGGTTGTCCTGCGGCAGAAAGACCAGGCGTCCTCTTACGCGTTCCGGGAAGCCGGGAAGGATCTCGATCTTTTCCGAAGAGTTCTTGCCGCTCACTGAGAATTCTGTGAACCGGTGCGCCGGTGTGAAATCGACGAACGAGTAGGGCCCGACGATGTATCCTGCCGCCGCCGACGCCGCGACGACTTCCGGACTTGCCAGATAACACTGGGCCTCGCGCGCCCCCATGCGCCCCTTGAAATTGCGGTTGGTGGCCGAGATCCCAACCTCGCCTTTCTCAAGCAGTCCCGTGCCAAGGCCGATGCAAGGTCCGCATCCTGGCGGCAGCGGGTTCGCACCGGCTTCCACCAGCGTCTGCCAGACGCCGCGCCTCTCGGCCTCTTGCTGCACCCACGCGCTGGCTGCGCCCACATACAACTTCACGCCGGTCGCGACTTTCTTTCCTTGCAAAACGTGCGCAGCCGCTTCCAGGTCTTCCATTCTCGAATTCGCGCAGGAAATCAGATAGGCCTTCTGAATAGCTACCTTCTTCTTTTCCATCCTGGCAACGGATTGCATCACCTGCACCGTGTCTGGACCCGAGACATGGGGCGTGACCTCGCCGAGGTCAAGCGTAATGCGCGCCGCGTAGAAAGCATCGGAGTCGGGGCGCGGCGGAGTCACAGCCCAGCGCTCGATGTCCTGCTTCGTGAAGCGCTCAATGGCCTGCTCCTCCAGCTGCTGGTGCACCCTGCGCAGATATTCAATCGTGATGTCGTCCACCGGGAACCATCCCACCAGCGGCCCCCACTCGGTGCTCATGTTGGAGATCGAGAAGCGAGCATCCATCGACAAACTAGCCACGCCCGGCCCGGTGAACTCGACTGCAGCGTTGAGGGCTTCATCGTGGTTGTAGAGCCCGCACAGCGTGATGATCACGTCCTTGCCGGTGACGCCCTGACGCAATTTGCCCTCGAGCACAACCTGGATCGACGGCGGGATCTGCCACCAGAACTCGCCGGTGGACCATACTGCGGCAGCGTCGGTACGCACGATGGGCGTACCAATGGCGCCGAGCGCTCCGTACATATTCGAGTGCGAGTCGGAGGCAACGACGAACGATCCCGGCACAACATACCCGCGCTCCACCATGATCTGATGCCCGATGCCCGAGCCCGCGTGATAGAAATCGATTCCATGTTCCCTGGCAAAGGCTTCGATCGAGCGATATTTCTTCAGGTTGGCCTCATCCTTATTCTGGATGTCATGATCGAGCGCAAACACGAGCTGTGGGGGATTGCAGATCTTTTTCGCACCAATCGCCTTAAACTTACTCATCACCGCCGACGTGTTGTCATGCGTCATCACGTGAAACGGCCGGATGGAAACGAAATCCCCCGCTCGCAGGGGCCGCTTCGGTCCTTCTGCCAGGTGAGCCTGCGCGATTTTTTCAACGATAGTCTGGGCCATGGTTAGCTCCGCGAGGGGCAAGTTGACCGCTCCGACGATGAACGGCGTCTAAGCGAATGCAGGTTTTCGACGTTTTTCGCGATTCGCCCCCGATCTCACTCTTGTACTTCCTGCAGTCCTCTTCTGGATGTCCGTTTTCATCAGCGCCATCAGCTTGCAGACTGGCTGATTGCCTTCCAGATTCCAGATTGCCTCTCTCAGTTTTTTCTGCGCTCGAGTCGAAAGCACTCCTTCGGCAAGTGCGGCAAACTTCTCTTCCACTTCCTGATCGGTCAGAGGATTTCGCGGATCCCCCTTAGGGAAATCAAGCTGCTTGCTGAGCGCACGCCCATCGGTCGTCGTGATATTCACGACCACCCTCTGTAGTGCCGGAAAGACTCGCTCAATTTCCGGGTCCGCGACCACTTCTACCTTCTTTAGTTGCGCCCGGATTTTCGCGTCCATGATCTTTTCCATAGTGAACTGCACCGGGGTGACCTGCCGTTCCACTAGCGCCGCTGCAATCACGTAAGGGAGCGAGTGGTCCGCCGTCTCCTTGGTATGCGGATCGTACTTGCTGGGGTCGGAGAGAATGTCGGCGGCCCGCGCCAGCGACCGAATTTGAATCTTCTCGACCTGCTCCGGTTGCAGATCGTTGCTCTTGACCAGGTCAAGCACGGCCGAGATCGGCGTGTGCGTCAGCGCTTCGGTCGGAAATGCCTTCATTCCGCATTGCGTGATACGCCACGACTCGCCGAGACCATCGGTCAACAGATTCAGCTTCCACTCCGGACCGAAGACGTGACTCAGACCTTCCTTGCCATCCACGACATGTTCGGGCCCGGAGTATCCTTTTTCCGCCAGCAGAGCCGCAAATACCCCACTTTGCGTTGCCATCGGGTCCACCGTGTTCTTCATCATGGTCAGCTTGCCCGCGGTGACGGCCCCCAGCGTGCAATGCCGGGCGGCGGAAATGCCGATGGCGTGTTGAATTTGTTCCCACGGCAGATGCAGCGCTCGTCCGGCCACGATGGGCGAAACAAAAGCAGTCAGCGTGGCGTGGTGCCATCCACGCTCACGGATGCCCGGAAACGCCGCCTCGCAGAAGCGCATCTCGAATTCGTGGCCCAGAACCAGGCCGACGATCAACTCCGTGCCACCGCTCCCAGCGCGTTCGCAGCACGCCATCGCAGCTGGAAAAATGTCGGAGGGATGCGACGGATCTTGCTTCCAGTAGATGTCGTTGTAATCCATGCAGCGGATCATCAGCGCGTTGGCCAGCGTTGCGGAGACCGGGTCGACCCTTTTGCCCGTGCCAATCACGGTAGCCGGGCCACGTCCGGCCAGCTCGGCGAGCACCTCCAGAACGATCTTCGCGTCGTGCTCCCGGTAGCCGCCAAGGGCGCAGCCGACTGAATCCAGCAGGAAGCGTTTGGCTTGGTGGATCGCGTCTTGCGAGAAGTCTTCGTACCGCAGGCTAGCGGCCCACCGCGACATTTTGGCAGTGACGGTTTCCTTTGGTGCGGTAATCGATTTTGATACGGACAAGGAATCTCTCCTTACGATTTCACCTTAATGTTCTTGGGATGTTTGAAAGGCAGGAACGCCATGAAGTCAGCGTGATGCACGATGAACGCTTCCGTAGTGCGCTTGACCAGGTCGCCCTCGGCGGCGTGGGCTGCGATGATGTGGCACACGGAATCCGGAACGCCGCACTCCAGCGCCAACGCAACTCCGGTGAACGGATGCCGCAGAGCCTCGCCCCGCTCGCTCTGCCGGCTGTTGCCATCCGGTCCAAGTTCGTATTCCAGCAGCTTGCCCACATCGGCCAGAATCGCCCCGGCGATTACGGTATCCATGTCAACCGGCAAGGCGCGCCCCATGAATTCCTGCATGGCCTTCGCGCTCTCGCGGGCAATGTGCACCACGCAACGCTTGTGCTCCATGAACGTTATCGGGCAGTTCGGAACCAACAGGGTGAAGGGAATCTGGTTCAGGTCCTTCGGCTTGAGGGGGCTGCGCTCCAGGGCTTTGACCCAAACCTGCGTCACTTGCTCCCGCAGTTGGACACCCTCAATCCAGGCGATCTCCGGCCATAGCTGCTTGACGATTTCGCGCAATCGTCCGCTCCTGTCCACAAACGGGTAACTTTATCCCCTGGCGGGTCGGCAAGCGACGATCAGCATCACAGACGTTTGTGATCACACACATCGACAAGCCCATCATCTGCTGCTCTGCTTGGGCGTTGGGCGGTGCCCACTACGCATGTAGGCGCCGAAGGACTACCTCGATCGCTTTAATGGATCAGACGAAGAACGGGATTCCGGGGCTCAAGTGGTCGCTCCGCAAAAAGGAGATTCACACGTGACTGCGCAATACTCTTACTGCACAAAGTGTCATAAGAAAACTTCGATCTCGCTGAAACTGTTCGATACTTTGAATGAATTCTCCAAGACTAATCTTAAGAACTGTCCAGCTTGCGAAGGAGCGCGGGAGTTGCATGTCTCGCTCGACTTTCAACTGGGCGTGGGAGATGGAGACTTCAAAGTAGTGCATGCGTTCCTTCCCGAAAAACTGGAATCGTGGCTGGGCGAGGAGGAAGAGGAGGTCACGCTTTATCCTTTCCTCGTAGTGCTTGAAGATGGCGGAGGCAAGCACTTCACCTGGATGCCTTACTGGCACGTAACAGGAAAGGACGCTCGCTTCGGGCAGCACGCGCTTTGCCTGGACCGCACGCAGTTCGAGAGCCTGGTGGCGCAGGCAGAGGAGACGATGTTCGCACTGGTTTAGAGCAGGTTCGACAGAACACAGTTTGCGCGCTAGGGCTGTCGCAATACACAGGAAGGGCGCTAACGAAGCAATTCAGCACTACAGGCTGCAGTTCCCAACGTGCATCCGCGCGTGCCTGACGAAAGTAACGGGGGATGTTGGGCTGAGAGAGTCGTTTGCTGGGTTGCAAAGTGGCGGAAGCTATTGATCGCAGAAAGCAAGAAGCGTCCGATGAACTCGCAATAGCTTGCCTTTATGTTCGTAATAAATGAAGCCCGATTTCTTGAACCTGTTCATGAAAAAGCAAATACGCGATCGCGTTGTCCCGACCATTTCTGCCAGCGTTTCATGGCTTATTGCCGGAACTGTTGTTTCGGGTCCTCCGTGCCCGTCATAGTGGGCGAGCAACAGGAGGATCCGCGCCAGTCTCTTCTCGCTCGGATTGCAATGCTGATCCATTAAATCCTGCTGGTATCGAACATTCCTGGCCAGCACGTATGCCCAAAACAGATTTGCCAGCTTCACTTGCCGCGATAGCGCAAGCATCATGGCGGTCTTCGTAATACGGAGGAGACTGCAGTCCGTGATTGCGCTGGCGGACGCCGTACGAGTGGACCCGCCGGCGATAGAATCTTTGCCAATGAAATCGGCCTCACGCAGAATGTCGAGGGTTGCTTCCTTTCCCGCGTGCGACTTCATGCTGACTTTCACGCTGCCGCTTTGAACCACAAACAATGAATCAGCCGTATCGCCCTGAGCGTAGATGGTTTGTCCCTTCGTGAAGGAGATCAACCTTCGGCCAGCGCCAACGGTTGATAGAAAAGTTTTCGGGTTGAACGCACGTCTTTGTTTGACCACTTATCGGCCGCCATCGCTCCGCACGCTCTAAATTGAATCACAAGGACTTGATGTAAAAGTGTTCAATTGTGATCAAAAGTCCCTCTTTTGCCAAAGTTCGTAATGGCGGAAGGGGGAGACACGTCTGCCAAATGCAGAGTACCCCGCAAAGCTCCGTGGGTTGACGCGAACCGAAATATCAGATCGCCGACATCTGGCGGAGGTTCCACTGAACGCCTTTGCGCGTAAAGGAAACGCTATCGGATCAATTTGTGTAAGCCCAGGGATAAGCTGCAACGTTGTTCTGTAACGAATAATTCCTCTCTTCGTACACTCTAACGAGCGACAGCGAATATGTACACGAATCCTGCCACTGAAATGAAAATAAAAGCATACGGCCACAACTGAACGATGCGCTTCGGCACATCTGAAATCCTAGGCCAACAGTCCTGATTCAGATCAGTATCCTGAGCCGACAGATCGCGTTGGTTCGATTCCGAACTTTTGGGCTTCATGGGGTGCGACGAGGTGAGAGATGGGGTGACAATTGGCGCAGAGAGGAAGTGGAATTTCCCAGGTCTGCCCCTCAAAGAAGAATGTGCAATTTCGGTATTCCAGATTTGATCCGCAGTCAGGGCAAGCATTGGCTGCCCAATGAGTGCTTGGAGTATTCAGAAATTCGATGAATGCTTTGGAAATCAACTTTTCGCTCATCGCGCATCTTCTTCCAGACACCTTGTTGGAGGGTCGGGAGTAGCCTAGCCTCTTGGCGACTCGGTGACTGTGCAATATTGATCAGGCTCGGAACTCTTGTACGTCTGCATCCGGATGAACAAAGCTGCTTCGCATCGTCGTCCAGTCCTGATCCGCGGCAAGACAAATAAATGGAAGTCGCCTGCAAATCCGTACTCAATCAACGTTCGCGATTACCCCTACTGTCCGAGTTCGAAAAAGAGAGGCTCGCAGCGGAAGCCAAACTCGCTGCCGATCGCAAAACAAAGCGACGGCCAAAGCCTGCGAAGCCCAAGATCTAACCCACTTCCCTCTGCTCATGGCTGGCGGGAAAATAGAAAAAGCAAATTTTCCAGCGGCTCCGAAGCTCTTAGGGAGCGCCGGAAAAACGGCCGAAAACTCTCAATCCGGCGAAGCGAAAGCGTTTCCCCCAAGCACAGCAGTCGACGTTTCGTGAACAAGAAGCCGACTCTTGGTGCGACGGAGAAGCCTCGCCGGGCTCCGTATTTCTGCCTTGTCCCACCGATTCGAAATCGAATGCTACGTGACTTGTGTAACGAAAGTACGTCCCTACCTTGCTGGTTTAGGCCTCGAGTAACTCTATAATTCCGCTGTGACCAGGCCATCCAAGGTCGGCGAGGTTCTCCTCATTAGTTTTGGTCTGGTTTTTGCATCCGCCGGGCTCTTTTTCGCCAGCTCTCTCCTGTTCGGTGCACCCGGCCAGGTCCAGGGGAATAGCTGGGTGGGAGTGTTGGTTTCGACCGTCTTCATTTTCGTGGGTGGTGGGATCATCTTCGCCACCATTTACGGGACACGGAAACTAAACGAGCAAGCGGCAGCGGAGCAGGCCAATCCTGAATCTCCGTGGCTGTGGCGGAAGGACTGGGCGGCTCGGCGCGCAGAAAGCAGACACCGCGACAGCGCCATTGGCCTTTGGACGGCGGCGATCTTTGTGAATGGGGTGGTGTTCACTGTCGCGGCCGCAATCGGGCCTAACCTCTGGCGCACCTCGAATCCAGCAGTCTTTTTTCCGCTTGTGTTTTGCATTATTGGCGTCATTCTGGCGGTCGCGGCGATAAGGGCCAGCATCCGCCGGAAACGTTTTGGACGTACCTATTTTGAGTTCTCCTCGCTCCCCTTTTCTCCGGGAGGCTCGCTGAAGGGCGCGATTCACCTGCACTTCAACACCGATGCCAGACACGGCGTTGACCTCAGTCTGAGCTGCATTCGCCAGGTCACGGTCGGCAATGGTAAAGATCGGTCCGTCCAGGAGACCGTTCTTTGGCAAGCGGACAAGAATGTGCCTCAGGCATTCCTTACTCCCAGCCCCATGGGCGATGCCACGATCCCGGTGGACTTCAATATTCCGAGCGACGCCTATGAGTCGTATCTCGACCAGACGGACGACAAGGTCCTCTGGGTGTTGCATGCACAGGCCGACGTTCCTGGCGTGAATTACTTGGACGATTTCGAGGTGCCGGTTTTCCGGCTTACGGCATCGACGTCCTCAAGCTCAGCGTCGATGGCTTCCTTCTCGCAGCCGCAAGGCGAAATGGCGCCACCAGCTTTCGAGTCCGATGTCTCCGACGTTGCCGCTCCGCCGAAGCCAAAAGTTGTCATTTCCGTCGAGACGAACGGCGACACCGAATTCCGCTTTCCCGCCTTTCGCAATCCGGGCCAGGTTCTGGTTTTGCTCGCTGTCACCACTGTCTGGACGGCAATCGTTTATTTCCTCATACAGGACCAACACGCTCCGCGGTTGTTCGGCCCGGTGTTTGGGTTGTTTGATGTCTTTCTGATTTACGGGCTGATCAAAGCGGCGACGGCCTCGAGTCGCATTGAGGTAGGCAACGGCAGGGTTAAACTCCGCAGGGCCATACTGGGAATCGGAAATGCCAGTGAAGTTCCTTTCTCCGACATTGCCCAGATTTTGGCGGTGACGATCGCGCAACAAACAAACGCGCGCGCTTCTTACTATCTTTACTTGTATACCAAGGATGGGAGGAAGCTGACGCTCGCCGACGCGATCGATAATCGTCAGGAAGCGCGTTGGGTCGCAGCTCAACTGGAGAAACTGGTTGGCCTGAAGCTCGACACTCACGTCGCTGTGCAATCTGGTATCGGAGCGCCCGGTGCGCCGCCGCAACGCGGACGGGCGCCATCAAGACCGCCTGCAGCTTTTCGCCGCAATAGTCCAGTCGGAACCGCGATAGGGCTTGCGTTCTTCTTCGCTTGGATGGGCTTTGTCGGCTATCACATCTTTTCCCAGGGCCACCGCCAACCCAGGCGCGTGTCCAAGGGCGGTGCATCGGCCACGCGTTCCCTGCGCCAAGTGGCCTACTCGCGGCTCAGCGACATGGACGTGCAGCGTCTGCAATCTCTCCCCGAACAGGTACAGGCAGAAGAATTGCTGGAAAGGGCGATTCACCACGATCCCCGCGCCCTGGATTTGTTTGAACAGAATATCGGCACCTACCGGAACCTCACACGTACGACGCAGATGAATGAATTAGAAGACCGGTCCCGTTACTCCACCGACCTGCGCGTCCGCTACGCCAACGCCGATCTCAACCTCGCGCTCGACGGACTGCCCAAAACCCACAGCTCGGCCGACCAGCTCGTCACTCTGGCACAAGCCGATCCCGCACACCGTCCTTACAGCGTTTACCACATGGGAATGCTGGCCGGCCGCGGCGTGGACTACGATCGCCTTTACCCCATCCTGTTGGACTATGCCAAGAATGACTCCAACCCAGAGGTCCGCCAGTGGGCTATTGAAGGCATGCGCTATCTCGGCAGCGACGAAGCGCTCGAGCAGCTCTTCGATTCCTTTATGCACGACTCGTCGGACGCAGTTCGCGATCGCGCGGGCTGCAATGTCTCCGACTGCGGCAACTTCATGCGCAAACAGCGTATGCGAATGGCGCCCAGACTGATTGAGTTGGCCGCCGATCCCCAAACCACCCCCAAAATGCGGAACTGGGCCTTCCTCGCTTTGCGTGAGATCACCGACCAAACGCTGCCCTCTGAGGTTTCGGTCTGGCAAGACTGGTATGAGCACCACGGTGCGGAAAAGATGGCTGAGTTCGAACAATTAGATTGGTGGAAGGTCCGCGGCGATCAGTAGCAGCCATCCCTGATAACGTTGACGGAATATCGTAGTGACAAGGTCACGCGCTTGATAGACCTCACCCATGCCACCCGAACCGAGGGGCATAGTGATCTCGTACGGGCCTAGGCGAGTCCCGTGCATCAACGGCATGATCGTCGCAAGGTTGTACCGCTTGGAATGCGCCCAGGGACCGGATTACGAGCAACCCCTACCTAAACCGGGTAAGGTAAGGTTTGCCGACCAACCGCCCGGAATCGGTACGCGTCCTTCGCAATGCGTACGGGCTATAATTGCGCGCATCGATGGCGCTTACCTCGGGCACCAAACTCGGGCCGTACGAGATCGTATCGCCAGTAGGAGCGGGCGGCATGGGTGAGGTGTACCGCGCACGCGACACGCGACTGGGGCGTGATGTCGCGATCAAAGTGCTGCCAGAGGCGCTGGCGCGTGATGCCGACCGACTACGGCGTTTCGAACAGGAAGCGCGCACGATTGCGGCGCTGAACCATCCGAACATCCTGGGAATCCATGACATCGGCGTCCACGACGGTGCACCGTTTCTGGTCAGCGAATTTCTTGAAGGACAAACACTGCGGGACAAGCTCGTATCAGGGCCGCTACCGATGCGGCGGGCGATCGAATACGCGCTCGGCATCGCGCAGGGGCTCGCGGCGGCACACGAGAAAGGAATCGTACACCGGGATCTGAAACCGGAGAACGTATTTGTCACTCGTGACGGACGGATTAAAGTGCTGGATTTCGGGCTGGCGAAGCTGGTTAGGCCGGAGGGAAACCACGAAGCCGCAGTGACGCTAGCGAGCGCGGCGACTTTGCCGGGCATGGTGATGGGTACCGTAGGCTACATGTCGCCGGAGCAGGTGCGGGGCGAATCGTGCGACGCCCGATCGGACATTTTCAGTTTCGGTGCAGTGTTGTATGAGTTGCTCAGCGGCAAACGCGCTTTCAAACACGAAACGTCCGCAGAAACCATGACTGCAATTTTGCGCGAAGAGCCACAGGCGCTGAGCGATACCGGCTGGCAAGGTCCGCTGGAACTGCAACGGATTCTTACGCGATGCCTGGAAAAGAATGTCGCGCGACGATTCCAGTCGGCCAGTGATCTGGCGTTTGCCATTGAATCGCTGAGCGGAACGTCGACGGCAAAGACGAAGGCAGTGTCGCAGCCAAAGTCAAGGCAAGCATGGCTCCCGTGGGCGATCGCCGCTGCCCTGCTGATGGGAACTGGGGTCTGGGAAATGACCCGGCCGGTTGCTGCACCGGCCAATCCGCTCGAAAAAGCGCATTTCGCGCGCGTGACCGACTTCGAGAGCGTGGAAGCGGCCATCTCGCCGGACGGCAGGTTCGTGGCTTTTGTCTCCGATCATGACGGCCCCTTCGATGTATGGCTCACCCAGGTGGGCACGGGACGTCTGATGAATCTGACACAGGGGAAGGCGGGCCCTTTACCCGGACCTCTACGAAGTGTGGGATTTTCCGGCGACGGCTCGGAAATTTGGGTCGGCGGTGGTGATGTGGGGATGCGGCTACGGCTGATGCCCTTGACGGGAGGTACGCCGCGTAATTTCCTCGGTGAGGAGGCCGCGAACCTGGCTTGGTCACCGGACGGCGAGCGGATTGTCTATCATACCTTCGGGAGTGGCGACCCCATGTTCGTGGCGGACCGCACTGGCGCCAATGCGCGGCGGATATTCGGGGACCGGCCGGGTCTTCACAACCATTTTCCAATTTGGTCGCCTGACGGCCGTTGGATCTATTTCGTTCATGGGACACCAGCGACGAGGGAGATGGATTTATGGCGCATCGACCCGACCGGCGGGAGTCCGGAGCGCCTCACGCAACGCAATACAGACATTGCCTATCCCACGCCGGTCGGTAACCGCACAGTATTCTACGTGGCGCGGGACGAGGACGGTTCAGGACCATGGCTCTGGGCGTTTGATGTGAAGCGGAAGGATTCGCAGCGCGCGAGCGTCGGTCTCGAGCAATATACGTCGGTGCAAGCCAGCGCGGACGGCCGTAAGCTGGTAGCGACCATCAGCAATCCCGTCGCTGGCCTTTGGAGTGTTCCGATTCTTGATCGCGTTGCCGAAGAACGCGACGTAAAACCGTTTACAGTGCCGAACGTCCGGGCTCTGGCGCCCCGATTTGGTGGCTCGTCGCTGTTTTACTTGTCTTCCCTCGGGGCGGGCGACGGACTGTGGCGCCTCCGAGACGGACAGGTGAGTGAGACTTGGAAGGGCGCCGATGGTGCGTTGTTGGAGACGCCCGCTGTTTCGCCGGATGGAGGTCGCGTGGCCATTGTGCTGCGGCGGAACGGGAAACGCCAACTGCATGTCCTCTCTTCAGACGGCGCCGAACTCCAGCCCATCGCGGAGGGAATTGTCGCCCAGGGTTCCAGCTGCTGGTCGCCGGATGGCAAGTGGATCGTTACGGGTGGCAGCGACGCCACCGGTCCCGGGCTTTTCAAGATCCCCTTGGATGGCGGATCGCCAGTGCGCTTGGTCGGCGGGCCAGCACTCAATCCGGTCTGGTCGCCGGATGGAAGACTGATCGTATATGCGGGTACGAATGTGAGCACCTTCGCTCCTCTCCTCGCCGTACGTCCGGACGGAACCAGCGTCGAATTGCCCCATATCAGCTTGCGACGCTTGGGCGAGCACGTCCGCTTCTCGCCTGATGGCAAGAGTCTGATCTACATGCAGGGACTGCTCGCATCACAGGACTTCTGGCTAATCGATCTCGCCTCGATGAAGTCGCGCCCACTCACCAGGCTGCAAAACCGTGCCGCCATGCGGACCTTCGACATCACACCCGACGGGAAACAAATCATCTTCGACCGCTTACGCGAAAACTCGCAGGTCGTGATGATCGATCTTCCCAAGGAATAGCCTTGAGCAGCTCGTCGAGTCCGAGCCGCGTGATGGACCTTGAAAGAGCGGTGCAGCGACAAACAGCGTCTGTACCTTAACGTTCTCTGCGCTCGCTACCTTAGCCCGTCGACCACATAAAGGTCGGTGAGCAAGCGGCGATAGCCGTAGACGTAGGTTTTTGCGTCGGCAGTCATTAAGATGGGCCCGATGAACTCTACTCCCGCAGGATCAGATGGGCGCAGTTCTTTCCAGAGGGTTCGCCGTCCAGTGGAGAGTTCGATCAGGTCGACTTTGGCGGGCAACTCAGCAGAGCGATACACGAAGATAGAACGGCCGTCGTTGCTCCAGGCCACAGGCAACTCGCCTGCGCTAAGACTTGGAATGGGACGTGGGTCTCCACCGCCAGCAGCGGAGTAAAGATAGCCCTTCTGATCGGGACCGACCGCGGCGACCTCCTGACCGTCGGGCGAGATGAGATACGCTAGTCCGTAGGTGCCCTCCGGCGAAATGGCCAAGGGCTTTCCTCCCACTAGATCCTGGACATAAAGGCGTACTCCGTGGCCAGGTTCGTTGCCGGAGAAAAGGAAGTGTTTACTGTCGGGGAACCAGCGAGCGCCGATGTAGTTCATCGGGTTTCCGGAGAGTACTTTGGGTTCTCCCGCCCTGGTCGGAAGCACTACCAACTTCCCAGCCTCGTCACCGGTTGTCGAAAGTACCCATCGTCCATCGGCTGACAATGCAAACGCTCTGCCCTCGGCCAGGCGCACGGCGGGCGATCCGTCGGTTTGGCGAAGGTAGCCGGTGTATCGAAGTCCGCCCCCTTCTCCTTCTTCGCGAAAAAGCAACGTTTTGCCATCCAACGAGAGGTCGGAGGGATAAGACCAGTCGAGCCAGGAGAGATCGCGCTCTGAGGTGTCCCCAGCGGCCAGTCCGATCAAACCCCGCCTGGTGTTGTCGCGCGCCAGCAGAACTCTTCCATCACGCTCAATATCCAGCAGTCTTAAATCTCCAGGGACTCGTGCCACCAAACGCTGGTGCCCCGAGAGATCCACCGCGTAGACGACACGATCGATGCCTGTGACGGTTGCAGTGAACCAAAGTTCTTTGCCGTCCGGAGACCACGCGACACCCTGGGCGGTATAAAACTCGCTGGACAGAGTTTTCTTGTTGCCCGCAAGATCAACCAGCGTGACCGAGCCCGCATCATCCCCGGCCAGAGGATGGTCAACGAAGGCGACCCATTTCCCCGAGGGCGAGACGCGCGGGTCGCTAATCCAGCCACCCGTCTGATAGAGAACCTTGTCGATCGGGAACTCCAGGCGGCTTTGCCCGGCCACGTCGCGCACAACCGCGAGGGTGTTTCCACCAGGGGACCAGTCGGCCCACTGCACATCGTCCAGAATCTCGCGGGGAGCACCTCCGGCCAGAGGCATTCGCGCCAATGTGCCGATGTGGATGTAGGAGCGAATCTGCTGGCTGTGGAGCAGCACGGCCAGCTATCCGGTGGAAGAAATCGCAAGAATCTCGGCGCCGGGTAGCTCCAAAGAACGCGATTGCAGGCTTTCTGGCCGGGCAACGAGAACTTCCAGCGGGCCGCCCTCCCAAGTCGCGCTGTACACGACACTCTGCCCATCGGAGGCGAAGCGAGCCATGCGGACCGTGCCCCGGCGAAAGGTGATCTGGCGATACGTGGCAGGTGGTGGGACAGGCCGGCGTTCCGCCAGATAACCACCAGCGAAGGCGGCCGCCAAAACCAGAAGACCGGCAGCGCCCCACGCCACGACGCGCCCACGTCGGCGAGGGCTAGGAGCTCCCTCGGGCTGAGCTTCCTCGTGAGTCGGAAGTGCAACGGGACTTAAGGAGGGGCGTTTCGAATCGGTGTCGCGTTTCAGGCGCTTCAGGTCGGCGCGAAGTTCCGCCGCACTCTGGCAGCGCAGCTCCCGGTCTTTTTCCAGCGCCTTGTTCAGAATATTTTCCGTCTGCGGCGGCAGTTCCGGATTCGACTGGATCGGCGGGGCAGGTATCTTGTTCAGAATCGCGTCAAAAATAACCGCTGAGGTCGCACCCGAGAATGGCTGCTTGCCGGTTGCCATTTCGTAGAGCACGACGCCGAACGAAAACAGATCACTGCGGTTGTCCAGAGGCTCGCCCCGCGCCTGCTCGGGTGACATATAGCCAATGGTCCCCATCGCCGTTCCCGGAGTAGTGAGTTGATCAGGGCTGACCGCGGTAGGTGCGCCTACAGTGGGGACCGATCCGTCCACGACATGGTTCACGTGCGGGGTGAGTTTTGCTAACCCAAAATCGAGAACCTTGGCCTGACCTCGTTGGGTCACAAAGATATTCGCAGGTTTGATGTCGCGGTGCACAATTCCGCCGGAGTGCGCCGCATCGAGAGCGTCCGAGATCTGGATGCCAAGATCGAGCAGCGTCGCAATCTTCAGCGGACGGCCCTCGATCATGTGCTTCAGGGTCACGCCGTCCAGATATTCCATGGCAATGAAAGCTTGCCCATTCTCCTGGCCGACGTCATAGATGGTACAGATGTTGGGATGGTTCAAAGCGGAAGCAGCCTGCGCTTCGCGCTGGAAACGGCTGAGAGCTTGCGGGTCTTTGGCCACGTCATCGGGCAAGAACTTGAGCGCGACAAAGCGGCGCAACCGTATGTCCTCAGCCTTATAGACGACACCCATCCCGCCGCCGCCCAATTTCTCGATGATGCGGTAGTGCGAGATGGTTTGGCCGATCATCAGGGGCGAATCTTACGTGGGCAAAACGTGCAAGTCAATGAAGGCTGTAGAGTGAAGGTTGTAGAGTTGGCAGCGGCTCAAACGTATGGTTGGCGTTGAATAACCATTGCGGAGGATAGGGCAATGCGCATCGCAAGCGTGGGTCATGCGGTCTTTGCGGCCACGATGATCGGCCTCGGAATCCTGGGCCTGATCAAAGGCGATTTCACCGCGATATGGCAGCCGGTACCCGAGAGTGTGCCGGCTCGCGAAGTACTGGCCTATCTCTGCGCCTTCATCTCCCTGGCATCTGGTATAGGCCTGCTTTGGAATCGCGTAGCCGCCCCCGCTGCCCGAGTGCTGCTCGCCTTTCTTCTTCTTTGGTTGCTGGTGTTGAGAGTGCCCGGCTTCTTACGCGCGCTCACCGTGGACGTTTACTGGCCATGGTGCCAGACCGCGGTGATGGTGGCGGCCGCCTGGGCACTGTATGCCTGTTTCGCCACTGAGTGGGACAAACGGCACCTCAGTTTCGCCACCGGCGACAAGGGTCTGCGCATCGCGAGGGTGTTCTACGGCCTGGCCTTGATCCCCTTCGGCGTGGCCCATTTCACCTATCTCAAGAACACCGTCTCGCTCGTGCCTGGTTGGCTGCCCGCGCACGTGGCCTGGGCGTATTTCACCGGCGGTGCATTCATCGCGGCGGGAGTGGCGGTGATCATCGGTGTGTATGCACGGCTGGCGGCCGCACTCTCGGCGCTGCAGATGGGCATGTTCACGGTGCTGGTATGGATACCCATAGTGGCGGCGCCAGGCCCTAAGAGCGTCTTTCAATGGAGCGAGACCGTGCTCTCTTGGGCGCTGACGACCGCCGCATGGGTGGTAGCGGATTCCTACCGCGGCAATGTACCCGTCTCATAACTGCACCTTCACCGAACATTCTTTGCCGCCCGCATGCCACCGCTCCTGGTTACTTCGACGTATTCTGTCCGTTGATTTGAAACAGACCGATACGGTTGCTCTGAGAGTCCACGATATAAAGGGAACGGCCTCCGTCAACCCACATCGACGTTGGTCGGCTAACGTTCCCGTCTTCAACCGTGCTCGTATCAAATGTGTATAGTGTCTGCCCATCGTCACGGAAAACCTGAACTTTATTAAGAACTGGATCACTGACATAGATATTGTGCTGGCGGTCAACCGCCAATCCGGTGCGGCTATCTGCATAGGCCAGATTCATGGCGCGCAGGAAATGCCCGCCTGTATCCAGAATCTGAATCCGCGAGTTGCCCACATCAAGGACGAACAGTTCACTGCCGGAGACCACAACCTGCGTAGGCAATCTGAACTCGCCAGGATGGTCGCCACCACCGCGGAGCCCCAGCTTGCGAATGAGTCTTCCGCGCTCGTCCATAACAATAATCATGTGCCTTTGCCTATCGCACACATAAATGTGTGCTGTCGCTCGATCGATCGCGATCCCGGTCGGGCTACCGAAGTACGATTCTCCTCCTTTCAGTTTTCCGAAGTACCGGCGAAACTTTCCTCCCGAGTCGTAGACGAGTACATTTCCGTTGTTCTGGTCGCCCACGTATAGATTGTCTTGACCGTCAACGGCGAGTGAGACAGGATGCTGCAGAAGATTGCCGCGTCCGTCCACATGTCCGTATTTCGAGTGAATAAAGTCGAAGATGTGCACAGTTTTAGCACCGGGATCGGCGACGTAGACACGGTGATTCGAATCTGTCGTTACTGCGGATGGCGATTGCAGCGCACTCAGGTGAGTCACGGGGTCCGCCGGTCCTGCGATGATGTCCAGCGACCGGTCCAGGATAGGGTGAGACGGTCGAACATCATCGGCCGACGAAAAGGCACGAACAAAAGTGAGGCTCGCTAAAGCTTGCTGGTTATTCTTTTGCGCCGCTTGCGAAGGAGATGCAAACGCTGCACCCCAGGTTGGGGCGAGACGGGGAACGATGCGCAGCGAGACCAGTCCCGAGACAAGAACTGCGAGACAAAGTCTGGTCACGATTTGATGCGAAAACATGCCTTGCCCTTCACGAAAAAGGCTTCCATCAATTCCCAAGCAAGACAATTCTTGCACGTTTTGTTGGCTGGCCGAAATGTCGTGCTCGGCCTGTTACGATTACGAATGTTCAATTTTGGGAGACCGAAAACAGCTGGCGACTGGATCGTTCACATCGCGGGGGCCATCGTTGCGATATTCCTTATCTGGTGGATGCTTCGGATGTACGTACTGTGAACGCCCACAAGATCCGAAAGGGGTTTGCCAGTCAACCTATTCGAGCCACACCGTCTCGAATGTCGCGTTCAGATGGATATCGATCTGCCGGACTGGATCGTCGCTCTCACTAACAAACTTGTGAGGTTCGCCCGCCTTCACAACCAGGACGTCGCCGGCAACCGCGTCCCGTTCCTCATTACCGACGATCCACTTTGCACGTCCCGCGATGACATAGACGATCTCGTCATAGTTGTGTTTGTGGAGCCGCGGCCCGCGACCCGGCTCGCCGATGACCAGGAAGAAGGATGCGCCGGTGCCACCGTGTTCGGCGCCAATGAACTCATGCGACATGCCAACGAACGGCAGTTGCGATTGATGGATCAATTCCATATCGTGCGTTCTCCGGCGAATCCAATCGTCATAAATAGACTACTTAGCCTTCGAGCAGGATTCAGCGTTGGCTCACTGACTGTCTTCGTCGGTGTGCCAACCTGGATTCGTCCACTGGCCGTGTTGCCTGACAAAAATTTCCGTCACTCGGCTAGAGCCCAAAGAGCGTTTGCCGTCAACTTCCGTTTCTACGACATAGCTGCTCCAGACGATGGCCACATCGCCAAAGTGCTGCACCTCGGTGCGGGTGAACTCAAGCCGAAGCAGTTTTCCACCCTTGGAGTGAAATTCAGCAGAGGATCGAAGCACATCGGACTGGTGTTTCCATTCTTTTTCGCCGCCACTCATCACGATCGTTTCAGGCGGTACCAATGCTTGAAGAGTTCTTGTGTCGCCTGCAAACCAGGCGCGCCAGACAGACTCACGTGCTCGCAGCAATTCCTCATCATTCTGCCTCTGCGCGGTGAACCCCGTAGCACTTAGAACTGTGATGCACAAGGCTGCGATGATCGCAGTGAATTTCGACTTTCGTGGCATGCGATTATCATCCTCCTTATTGAGAACCCATTTTCTTGTTCTGCCTGAAGGCGTGCAGCGCCACTAGGACGGCGGCCCCAGAGGCGGAATAGACCGAATAGTCCATTGGAGACTTGAGCCCGAAAGAGATCGCCATCGCGGTTCCGAACATTGCAAGCAGAAGGGCACTCCCGACCGCAGCCCATCGCGTCCACAGTCCCAGAATGAGCAGGATTCCGAAAGATGTTTCGCAGGCCGTGGCCGCCCACGCAAGATACGGGACGGAGGCCTTGGGCATGAACGAGAGCACCTCTCCCGCGTATTCCAGGAAGCCCGCGAAGTGCCTCAAATCGACCGTTCTCTCCCATAGACCGAAGCGTCCAGCTACAGCGGAGAGGAACGCGGCGCCAAGTGCAAAGCGAGCGTAAAGGACTCCGGTTCGTTCCCAGTTCACCGTGTGTAATTTGTCACTGATGCCGTGGAATGTGGTTCCAGAAACAGACTGTGCATGCTGGTTCATTTGGCCTTTCCTTTCGCATGGATCATTTCCGGCACATCTACGCTAATCGGCGCGTCGTGATCGCAGATCAAATAGGCAACAAGTCTCGCCGGTTCCGTGGAGCTGGCGTTGGCCGAGATGAGATGAATACCATTGGGCGCCTCATAGAAGCTCTCGCCAGCCCTGTACGTCATCTCCGGCTCACCTTTCACTTGGGTACGGAGGGCCCCTTCGACGACGTAGCCGAGGAGAGCGCAGGGATGGGAATGTGGAGGCGAGGCCTCACCGGGGCCGTAGTTGACCTCCACGAGGATCGCCTTCAGATGCTTCCCGTCCAGCGTGGGCAGTTCTTTGGAGAGAACAATGCGTGCTCGCTCTTTCGCGTTGCCGTGAGAACCGGAGGCGACTCCCTGACACGGCGCCAGAAGCCCCGCAACCAACTCGCCGCAAAGAATGACCGCAGCGATTCGTATGCACTTTCCAAGAGAACCCATGACTCACCCCTCACGAAATCGAATCGAATAGGCCTATTTGCACTCTCGAAAATCGGGCGGACCCAGTTGAGAGCCGTGAATAACTTGCGGGCGGCCCTGCCGATGGCTGCTATTTTGAACTTCACACGAGTTCTGGGCACGTCGCATGAGCCACGCTCCGCCGACGCACGCCACACTTCCCGCGACGGAAAGCAACGCCACTTTTTCGCCGCGCACAACGACGCCCAGGACAAGTGCCACTGCGGGTATGAGGAAAGTCGTGCCAGAGGCGCGGATTGCGCCCAGCCTGCCTGCTGCGAATGACATGACCGCATGCGCTACTCCGGTGCCCAACGCACCCAGCGCAAGGAGTGCAGCCACGGGACCAGGTTCCCAGTGCGCGGCGAGCATATCTGGCAGTCCTAAAGGTGTTGTCAATACCAGGGCAACCATTTGAGCGCGCCAGATCACGGGTAATGCGCCGTTGCGTTGTTGCAACGGCCTCGCAATGTTAAGCGCGAAACCGTAAGCGACGAGAGCAGCCATGATCATTCCGACGCCCGCCGCGCTGCTGTGACCCTCTCCGATCGTGGGTAACGCCATCAACACTGTTCCGGCCATGCCGACGGCAACTCCTGCCAGTATCCGGCGGGCTGGCATACGTCGCGCGATGGCGGCGGCAACAACCGCCGTGAACAGAGGGTTGGCGCCATTCAGCATCCCGGTGAGCGCAGAAGAGACGTGCTGTTCGGCGAGCGGAAACATGCTCAGCGGGAACGCCAGCCAAAGCACTCCCAGGGCGACAATACCGGCCCAGTCTGAATCCTCGACCGGTTTTCGCGCTGCCGGGAACAGCGAGAGCGTCGCGAAACCGATAAGGATTCGTACAAACGTGACTCCGTTGGGACCGATGGAACGCATCCCTTCAGCGATGAACAAGAATGATCCGCCCCAGATAAGGCCAGGCACGACCAGCAGTAACCAGTCCGCACCTTCTGCAAATGACGTTATTGATGACCACGCGAACTTTGCCGTATTTTGCATGAGCCTTGCCTGACGACGATTACAATAGAAAACAATGGACCTCCGTGAAAGATCCATTTAGAGTATTTCTTCTGTACCATTATTATGGCGAAGAAATCGGCTTCCTACGAACTAGCACTACCCCATCCCGGCTCCGATGTTCCCGCTTACCAGTGGCTCTATGAGGGAATACGCTCCGAGATCCTCGGCGGCCGTTTGCGTCCTGGTACACGCCTGCCTCCGACCCGCGATCTCGCCCGGCAGTACGGATTGGCACGGGGCACAATCGTGAATGCTTTTGATCAGCTCGCTTCCGAGGGCTATGTGGAAGGCAGTGTGGGATCGGGTACTTATGTGAGCAAGATCTTGCCCGATCGCCTGCTCCAAGTTTCATCCATGCGTGCTGGCAAGACCGCAGTGCGTGGCAAGCGGCTTTCCCGGGTTTCCGGTTACGCTCGACGAGCCCAGTTATTTCCTGGCTATGAAAACCGGGCGACTCGCGCTTTCCGTGCCAACCTGCCGGCGTTGGACCTGTTTCCAACGGCACTGTGGACAAGAATCGCGACGCGCCATTTGCGTCGAATTTCGATGCGGAATCTGATGGGGTGCGATCCACTGGGCTACCCGCCTCTTCGGCAGGCGGTCGCCGAATACCTGAGTCGGTCGCGCGGTGTGAGGTGTGTGCCGGAGCAGGTAGCGATTGTCTCTGGCGTGCAGGAAGCACTCGATCTGACTGCCCGACTCCTCTTGGACCCGGAAGATCGGGTGTGCGTGGAAGATCCCGGATACCCCGGGGCAGTTTTGGCATTTCAGGCACTCGGCGCAAAAGTCTGCGCCGTCGGAATCGACGACCAGGGAATAGCCATCCGTCGTCTGCCCCCGCGAGGAGTGCGCCTTATTTATGTTACGCCTGGGCATCAGTTTCCCCTGGGAACCACCATGAGCCTGGCTCGGCGACTGCAACTGCTGGAGTGGGCGCGGAAATCGGGTGCCGTGATTTTTGAAGATGACTATGACAGCGAGTATCGCTATTCGGGCCGGCCGATCCCCGCTCTGCAGGGGCTGGATGACCGCGGATTGGTTCTCTACGCGGGCAGCTTTTCCAAGGTGCTGTTTCCCGCACTCCGTTTGGGTTACATGGTGATTCCTTTCGATCTCTTGGATCGCGTCGAAGTGGCCCTTTCTCTGACCGTACGGCACGCGTCGCTGTTGGAGCAACTTGTGGTCAACGAGTTCCTCTCCGAGGGCCACTTCGGGCGCCACCTGCGGCGGATGCGCGAGGTGTATGCAGAGCGGCTCTCCGTTCTTTTGGAAGAGGCACGTCTGAGACTCGCGGGTTTGCTGGAAATCTCATCCGTCGAGGCAGGTTTGCAGACCGTCGGTTGGCTATCCGGCGGAATGAACGCCGAATCCGCGGCTACTGCCGCAGCAGAGCGCGATGTGGATGTGACTCCGCTGGGCCGCTATAGCCAAGGTCGAGCGGTGCCAGAGGGGTTACAGTTGGGATTTGCCGCATCGGACGTGAAGGAGATCCGTCGCGGAGTGAGGGAACTCGCGATCGCACTGGGGAATGCGCGGAAAGCTTCGCATCGCGGCTCGAAGACGTATTAGCAGCGAGTAGTCCGCACGAAAGGCTGGATTACGAGTGGTTTGTCGGCATCCGAAACTAGTCCGACCCCTTTATCAGGACATTTGTACCGATAAGGCGCCGAAAAGTGTCAGACTGCTGTTTGCGCCAGTTCATCACTGTCCGTACTTTCTCGCGAATTAGTCTTGGTGGTCGGAATCACGACGTGGATTCGCGTTCCTGAACCGTCGGAATCGATGCTCATTCTCCCGGAGAATTGGAGAACCCGTTCTCGCATGCCCCGGATCCCGACACCCGAACCTGTCGACTGAATTTCTGACAACCGCTCGGGGGGCATACCCCTTCCCTCGTCCCGAACGTCGAGGACGAGCGCTCCGTCATCGCGGACAATGCGGATGCTGGCTGTCTTGCTTCCTGAATGGCGATGAATGTTGGTGAGACATTCCTGGATAATGCGGAACAAGGACAGCTCATAGTCGCGATCCAGACGTTCGATGGCGTCCGGAAGATCTAGCGAGACCCGAATTCCACTTCGTTCTGCGAAGCCCTTGACGTATTCGGTGAGAGCGGATTGCAGGCCGACCTCGTCCAGCAAAGGCGGATGAAGAAGGTGAGACACGGTGCGAATGTCTTTGGTCATTTGCATGACCAGCGACTCGATGTTGCTCAGCGACGCAGCGGCTCTCGAAGTCAGGCGGTCGCTCTCCCTGGCGAGGGCAGCGGCCTCCATGCCGATCGCCGCGAGAAGTTGTCCGGCGCCGTCGTGGAGTTCTCTCGGGATTCGCCGTCTCTCCTCGTCCTGAACCTGTAAAAGGCGGGCAGACAGCTCGCGGAGCCCACTGCTCGCGCTGACCAGTTCCTGCGTGCGTTCCTGCACTCTCTGTTCCAGCTCTAGGTGGCTCACCCTGAGCTGCAACTCCTGATCGCGCTGGAGCCGGGCAATTTCGAGTCTGCCGCTGACGCGTGCCAGCAGTTCCCGCGCGGAGAAGGGCTTGATCAAGTAATCATCAGCCCCAGCCTGGATGCCTTCCACCCGCGACTCTTCGCCGGCACGAGCCGAGAGCAGGATGACGGGAATAGTCCGAGTCTGCTCCTCTGCCCGCAGGGTCTTCAGAAGCTGAAAGCCATCGAGTATCGGCATCATGACATCGCTGACGATGAGATCCGGAGGACGCGCGCGCGCAGCCTGAATCGCCGCTTGACCATCAGGAGCAGTTTCCACTTCATACAACTCCGACAATAGTCGGGCCAAATACTGGCGCATGTCGGAGTTGTCGTCGGCGACAAGGACGCGAGGACGGACAGCCGTCTGCGACATCGGGGGACAGGGCACCGGCAGGAGTTCGTCTTGCAAAGAAGAAATCTCGGCGCTCACGGCGGCGGAATCAGGAAGCCAGCGCAAGGCCTCCTCTACAAACGGCTTCGCGCCGACCGCGGTGGAAGACAAGCTGCGAGCGCCACGCATTTGGCCGGACGCGATGTGGTCTTGACCAAAGGGAATGCTCACGACAAACGTAGAGCCTTGACCTACAGTGCTTTCGGTCCTTACGGAGCCGCCGTGCAGCTTCACTAACTCATGGACTAAGGCCAAACCAATTCCGCTTCCTTCGTGAGTTCGACTCGGCATGTTGGGAACACGATTGAATCGCTCAAACAATTTAGGGATGGCTTCCGCAGGAATTCCTACTCCTGTGTCGCGCACGCGAAGCTCGGCCATGTTTGCAACGCGATGGACACTGACAGAAATCTCGCCCTGGAAGGTGAATTTGAAGGCGTTCGAGATCAGATTCAGAACAACTTTCTCCCACATATCGCGATCGACATAGACCGGCTCCCCGAGATCGGGGCAATCCACAGTGAGCCGTAATCCAGCCTTGTCGGTGGCAGAACGGAAAACGCTGGCCAGCTCAGAAGTAAAGCCGGCTAAGTCCGTTGGCTGATAAACGGCCTGCACTCGTCCGGCTTCGAGACGTGAGAAGTCCAGCAGAGTATTGACCAGGCGCAACAGGCGAGCGCCGTTGCGACTCACCAGCTCGAGCTGTTCTTTGGCGGTTGGAGAAAGGTGAGTCTGACTTCTTGCCAGCAAGTCTTGAAGGGGGCCGAGCATCAAAGTCAACGGCGTACGAAACTCGTGGCTCACATTGCTGAAGAATGCTGTCTTCGCGCGGTCAATTTCGGCGAGAGCCTCCGCACGCTTCTTCTCCGCCGAGTACGCCCGTGCATTGGCGATGCTGGCGGCGATCTGGCCGGCGACGAGATTGATGAATCCAGCGTAGCTGACATCCAAAGGACGAAATGGATTGAGGGCCGCGACAATCACGCCGGCGGGCTTGTCTTGACCCTGACTCGTGATGGGGAGCAGAAGAGCTCGCCAAGGCGACTTGTCCCAGGAACCGGAGGGGACCGACTCGAACCTCTCCAGCAGGTTCTCAACGATGATGGAATCTTTCCCAGCGAGCAGGTCGCTGATTGGCCAAGGTTGATTCTTTTGGGTTGGTTGAATCAACTGTGGCGCGGCCGGATGATGTTCCGACATTCCGGTTTGGCAGGCCAGGCGGGCTTCGCTCGCATCTTCTGTGAAGAGATACAGAAGGGTAAACGGCAAGTCTTTTTGATTTTCGCCGAGACAGCGACCGATACACTCGACCACATCGTCTTCTGTCATCGTCTTATTCAACTCGCCTGCCAGAGAGCGCAGTGTTTTGAGTCGGCGTTCTCCGATCACACGATCCGTTTCTTCGGTTACCACGCAGAGATTCCCGGCAACTTTGCCGTCGTCTCCAAACAGGGGACTGTAAGAAAAGGTGTGATAAGTTTCCTCGCGATATCCGCTCCGCTCCAGGAACAAGAGCAACGCTTCATCCCAGGTCGCCTCACCAGTCTCTAAGACTCTCCGAATGCGGGGACCAATGTCGTCCCAAATCTCCTTCCATACCTCGGAACAAGGTTTTCCCAGTGCCCACGGATGTTTCTTCCCGAGGGTCATCCGGGCGTAGTCATCGTTATAGAGAAAGGTGAGTTCTGGTCCCCAGCTCATCCACATGGCAAAGCGTGACGCGAGCAGGACGTGAACGACCGTCTTCAAACTGTGTGGCCATTTTTCGATGGCGCCAAGAGGTGTCCTCGTCCAATCAAATTCACGGACCAATTGGCCCAATGCCCCTCCGCCACGCACCCATCCTGGCGTGAGAGGCGCTTCTTGCCTGGTCCCCGCGACGGTGTTGGCGGCTGGATTCTCGAAGAGCTTTTTGATGGTGGTGGGCAGTTCCTTGGTAAACTCCGCCTTAGTCACCGAAGCTCTTGCGTCGACCGCCGCGGCTTGCTGGCGGGCGATGGTTTCGTGATTCTGGGTAACAATGATCACGTTGCAATCAGGAAGCTCCCGCCGAATGATACGTGTCGCTTCCAATCCGTCCATCCGAGGCATGTTGATGTCCATCAGGATGACGTGAGGGCGTAGTCGCTTCGCTTTCTCAATCGCTTCGATCCCATCCCCGGCTTCGCCGCAGACCTCCCAATTGGGCTGAGATTCGACGAAAGATCGCGCAGTACGCCTGAACAACTCATGGTCATCGGCGATCAGAAATTGGACAACACTCATTTTCTAACCCTTCTGCCTGTCGAGGATTCATCTCATTTCGTAGATAAGTAGCGGGTATTATCTAATGAACCTCAATCCGGAGCCTTTACAGTTCTCCCTGTATTACTCATTGGTTACCCCACTACAGAGTCTCTGTTTTTCGAACGGTGATCGAAGCATGTACTGCTTTCCGATTATTGACTGGCTTTTACGCGTCCCTATAATCGGCGCACTTCAATCTGTGGGCGAGTTCTCGACGCGTGTTCTCTAGAGCGCCGGCGAGAAACTGTTTTGCGAAACCAATCTTGATTTTCGAGGACAAATGGGGAGAAGCATGCGTAGCGCGAAGTGGGTGACGTTGTTCCTGATGGCCCTGCTTGCAAGTTTGAATGCCGCCGGACAGCAAATTACGGGAAGCATTCGCGGGACTGTGCTGGATCCGAGCGGGGCGATTGTTCAAGCCGCTACCGTTACTGCAAAGCAGATCGAAACCGGATTGAAAAGGGTTGGGGTAACAGACCGTCAGGGCGAATACGTACTGGTTGAACTACCGATCGGACATTACCAGTTAGAGGTTCAGGCGAAAGCTTTCCAGACCTACTTGCAGCAGGGAATCTCGCTGGACGTGAACCAGACAGCGACGGTCGGCATTCATCTCAAACTCGGGTCGGAGACGCAGCAGGTGGAAGTGAGCGCAAATGCGGCTCTGGTGCAGAGCACGGTCAGCAGTCTGGGACAAACCGTGATGGAGCACGAGATCCTCGATCTCCCGCTGGACGGCCGCAATTTTTCCCAGTTAGGACTTCTGCAGCCAGGAGTCATGCCTTTGACCCCCGGGCTTCTCGAAGCTGGCGGTCCGGCGCGACAGAATCAGGCCTACGCCGTCGATGGCCAGCGGCCGGAATCGAATAATTTCTTGATCGATGGCGCCGACAATGTCAGCTCCGTGGACGGCGGATTTGTTCTGAAGCCGCCGATCGATGCAATTGCCGAGTTCAAGATTCTGAGCCACAACGCGAATGCAGAGTTCGGACGCAATACCGGGTCTACCACCAACATCGTCACGCGTTCAGGTTCCAACTCATTTCACGGCGCGGCATGGGAATTTCTTCGCAACGACGCGATGGATTCCTCTGATTCCTTCACGCAGAGCGTGCAGCCTTTGAAGCAGAACCAGTTTGGCACCACCTTCGGAGGACCGATAGTCAAGAACAAGACTTTCTTCTTCGGGTATTACGAAGGCTTCCGAAACCGGCAAGGGGAGACAGTGCCGGCAACCGTGCCTTCCGCGGCGGAAAGGCAGGGGAACTTCGCGCAGCTGTGCACCTCGATCCCAGGCGACGCATTTGTGGGCGGCATATGTACTAACACCACATCGAGCGCTCCCGACTTCAACGGGCAGTTACTGAACTTCGCCATGGGCCCGGCGCCGGTTCCAGTCCCGAACAACCAGCTACCTTCCATCGATCCGACTGCGACGAATGTTTTGCCGCTTTTCCCTTTGCCAAACGTGGGAGAAAACGGCTTCATTGCCACGCAGACACTGAGCGAGAATAACGATCAATTCGGCGTGCGCGTGGACCATTATCTTTCCCGCGCAGACACGTTGAACCTCCGGTACATGTTCAGCAGCGGCCCGACTACGGATCCGCTTTCGCCGGTGGGCGCGAATGTGCCCGGCTTTCCTGTGGGAGAGTATGACCGCGCACAGAATTTTGTTACTCAGGAGACGCACATCTTTTCGCCAACCACCATCGGCGTCGCGCGCTTTTCCTTCCTCCGCAACACATTTCTGCTGGATGAACACCTGAATCATGAGTCGCCGTCAGACCTGGGCTTTCAGTACGCCCCTACTTTGCCTTCCGCCGCTGGACCTCCCTTTATTCAGGTGGGGGGATACGCCTCAGTGGGCGACCCGATTACGGGACCGCGCAACACCTTCCAGAATACATTTGATCTCTCAGGCTCTTTGAGCTGGATCCACGGCCGCCACGATCTGAAATTTGGCGGAGGCTACCGGCGCGATCAGATCAATGCCCTGCAGGGTATCGCCAGCAATGGCTTCTTTGTCTTCTCCACCTTTCCCTACAGCGACGGATTCGCAAGCTTCCTGTCGGGTAATCCCGTTGTCTTTCTGCAGGGAGGTGGTGACTTTGGCCGTGAAATCCGTGACCGTGCTCTAGACGCTTACGCTCAGGATACCTACAGGGTCAACTCTCGCCTGACTTTGAACGTGGGACTTCGCTACGAGCTGCCCTTTCCCTCGACTGAAAGGCACAACGAAGTCAACCTCTTTGTTCCTGGAACACACTCGACAGTGGTGCTGAACGCTCCAGCGGGACTTCTCTATCCCGGCGACCGGGGTGTGCCAGCAGGCTTGATTCCAACGCAGAAAACAGCCTTCGCTCCGCGCTTCGGCGTTGCCTGGGACCCGCGAGGAGATTCCAAGACCGTGGTGAGTGCCGCCTACGGAATTTTCTACGAGCCGTACTACACCGGCGAAGGCGGTCCGTTGCAGGATCCCGTCAGCTCTCCTCCTTATCTCAAGACGCAGCAAATCAGTTTTCCCGTCAACTCGTTCGCCAATCCGTTTTATACGCCGAATCCTTTCAGTCAGGCTTTCCCCGAGCCGATGACACTGCTTGTAGTTGCCCGCAATCTGCATCTGCCATACGCTCAGGATTGGAATCTGAATATCCAGCGATCTTTCGGCCAGGACTGGCTTTTTCAGATCGGATACGTAGGCACGACTGGAGTGAGGCTGCCGCGATTCATTGAAGGCAATCCGCCAGTCTTTGTCCCAGGCGTGGACACGACTAGCACTGGCTGTTCGGTGGCGAGCCCATGTCCGATTTCCACCGAAAACAACGTGAACCAACGGCGTCTCTACTCGGGATGCACTTTAGCGAATCCGAACAATTGCATCTACAGCTCGGTCGGCGAGATCGCGAGCGTCGCAAATTCCAGCTACAACGCCTTGGAAACCAGCTTGCGAAAACGCTTTGGCCACGGCCTTTCTTTCCTTGCGTCCTACACGTGGTCCCATTCCATCGATGATGTTTCGTCTTTCAACATAACCGGCTCCGCTTCGCAACCGGTTGCCGGCGAAAACGATCTGGCGCAGGACCCGTTTGATCTCGCGGCCGAGCGCGGTCGATCCATGTTCGATTCTCACCATCGTTTTGTATTGAGCTATCAGTGGGCCCTCCCATTTCTGCGGCACTCGAGCAGTTGGTATGGTCATGTTCTCGGCAATTGGCAACTAAACGGAATTATGACTGCCATGAGTGGCGGGCCGTTTACGGTATTCGACTCGAATGACGTTTCGCTGCAAGGGCAGGCACCGGAGATCACAGGATTTTCCGCAAACCGTCCCAATCTGATTGGGAACCCCAACTCCGGTCCCCGCACGCCGAGGGAATGGTTCAACGTAAGCGCTTTTCAGCAACTCCAGCCAGATCCTCTAGGACGGTTCGAGGTATTCGGAGACGAAGGCCGGAATGTAGTCCAGGGTCCGGGGTACGTGAACTGGGACGCATCCGCCTTCAAGAACATTCGGCTGACGGAATCGAAAGAACTTCAATTCCGGGGTGAATTGTTTAATCTGATGAACCATACCAATTTCCGCTTGCCGGTCAGCGACATTGAATCGCCGACATTCGGGCAAATTCAGTCGGACGTTGGTCCGCGCGTGATTCAGGTGGCGCTGAAATTTCTTTTCTGATGCGGAAACTAAATTCATTCGCTCGAAGGCTCGTGCTCACAGTTCTTGTTGGTCTGATGATGGGGTACGCCTGTTTCGGGGCTTATGTCTGGTGGGCGATGCATCAGCCTCCCGAGACGTTCGGCCGTGTCATGTCCAGCACGGCGAAGGAAAATGCCTCATGAACTCTCCTTATGGTCGATGCAGAAGCAAAGATGCGGCTCAGTTACGTGAGCTAGCAGCTGGAGTCTTTTGCCTCACCTCATCAACCTTCTCAGACGGAAGCAAATGCAAGAGTTCGACAAACGCGGCATTGGTCCAGCCAAAACCAATTACGTTCGCCGCGTATCCCACCGCTACGTTCGTCTCTGCCGATCGAGTTACGACGTTGTACTTCTCGCGAATCGTCTTGTCATGTTCGAAGTTTTCGAGCACCATGGAAAGAAACTCCGTAGACACGCGATCCGCCTCTTCACTGTGTCCATAACGGCGCATCCCCTCTACGGCGAGCAACTGGATCGGCGCCCAGCCAAAGGGATAATCCCACTGACCCTGAGATTCTTTCTCGCTCATCACGATGCCGCCTGCTCTTTCAAATAAATCCAGATTCTTTACTACCGCGCGCGCTTGCGCATCGGTTGCGAGTCCAGCCCATAGCGGATAAAAGGTGGTTGCATAGCGATAACTCGATCGCTGCTTTTTCTCGAGGTCGTAGTCAAAGAAGAGTCCACTCCGCTCATCCCATAAATATTTTTGTATGGATTGTCGGCGATTTTCCGCCAACTTGTGCCATTCCGCGGCGTCCATCGCCTTGCCCAACAGGCGGCTCATCTCTTCCAGATCGCGCTCAGTTTTGTGAAGAAGACTGTTCAAACATACGGGAGCATAGTGGTGAGTGGCTGCCCCGTAAGGACCGAAGCGGAACGAGATATCGAAGCCCGACTCACGCATCGATCGGTCCCCCTTATAGTAATCGGGCTCGAGCTTGATCAGGTGCGGGGGTTCACACGATGTCTTGGGCTGCACCGCTTCACAAACCAGCACCGAATAAGTCGCCCCGGAGGCCCTGCCGGTGGAAAGGTCCGCAGCCGCGGTCTCGTAGGAAGGAACCGTGGGGTGAAAAAGAAAATATGCCGCTACCTTTCGATAAATCTGATCTTCGTCCTGCAACGCCTCAGGGGCTGGCCCTTCGCCGAAATCGTAATAGCGGGAAAGCCCCGTGGCTCCTGCCAGATGTGGCGCTCGCGTCCACATCGCGTGATCTCGTTTCACATACGTGTAAGCCGCCTCCAGCCAGGTTCGGTCATCTTGCCCCGCCGCTTTTTGCGCCCGATGAACCGCCATCACCATGGAACTGAGAAACGGAGGTTGGGAGCGCGTCAGATAGTAGGTGCGGTTGGCATTCAGGACAGCGCCATAATTCTCGATCTCGAAGAAGAAGTTGTCCACCATGCCTCGCGCCAATTCCACGCGCCCATCTCGTAACAGGCCGAGAACAATAAAGTAACTGTCCCATCCATACATTTCGTTGAAGCGCCCTCCCGGAACAACGTACTTATTTTTGAGATAGAGCAAGCCTGCGGGCTGAATCGATCCTACGTCCGCTGTTCCCAGTTGATGGATGACCTGAGGCAGATAAGCAACTTTGACCTGACAGTCGCGTTGCATCTGATTAAGTTCTTGGGGAAACTCGAAACCAGCGGGAAGGTAGATCACCGGCGCTGCAGAGAGTTTCGTGTCCGTGACGGCGGCACAGGAACTGGTTGACCGGGTTAACGAATCCCAGCCCGTATGAATGTAGGCAAGGATTTCGCTCAAGTTTTCATCCGGGGTGCCGCGTTGGGACGAGGATTGCCCCCATGTCGCCCCGCTAATAGTGAAGAGGAGGAGCAGAGCCCAATAATTTCGCATCTTTCGATTCTAAACATAGTGGCTTGCTATTGATGGGCAGAACTCGGTGATACGATTCGATTATGCGCTGGAGGCAACCGTCGCTTGGGAATTCCGCGATCCTTCTGGTATTTTTCTTCATCGCATTGACTGCCGCCCAGACTCCAAAGCCCCCCACTCCCACTGGCACGCCTTACTCAGCCAGCGATCTTCACCCCGGCCCCGCGTGGTTCGTTGACGTAGCCCCGCAGGCCGGGCTCAAGATGGAAAACGCGAACGGCGGAGTCGACACCAAGAAGTACATTATCGAAACAACGGGCAGCGGCGTGGCAA
This sequence comes from uncultured Acidobacteriaceae bacterium, assembly GCA_963773675.1. Classification (GTDB taxonomy): domain Bacteria; phylum Acidobacteriota; class Terriglobia; order Terriglobales; family Acidobacteriaceae; genus Sulfotelmatobacter. The sequence continues at coordinate 403,731 of CAVZCG010000017.1, read as the reverse complement.
TTGTCGACTACGACAATGACGGTTGGCCCGACATATTTCTTGTGAATGGCACGACTCTGGACGAAACGAAAGAAAAAAGCATGAAACCAACCAGCCACCTGTTTCACAACAATCACGATGGAACTTTCACCGACGTCACCCGTGCCGCAGGGCTGGATTTCACCGGCTGGGGACAGGGCGTGTGTGTCGGCGACTACGACAACGACGGCTTCGACGACCTCTATGTCACTTACTATGGCAAGAACCGTCTATATCACAACCAACGCAATGGCACGTTCAAGGAGGTTGCCGAGGAGGCTGGAGTCGCGGGCAATGGCAAGGCGTGGGGAACCGGTTGCGCGTTTGTTGATTATGATCGCGACGGCAAACTCGACTTGCTCGTATCGAATTATGTCCTGTTCGATATCAAGACCGCACCTAAGCCGGGACAGGGAATGATGTGCGTGTGGAAGGGGACGCCCGTGACGTGCGGGCCGCGAGGCCTCGACTCATCGCCCAACATTCTCTATCACAATGTCGGCGGTGGAAAATTCGCGGACGTGAGCAAGTCCAGCGGCATCGAAAAGACCAACGGGCATTACTGCTTCAGCGTCTCTACGCTGGATTACGACGACGACGGCTGGCCCGACGTCTTCGTGGCTTGCGATAGCACACCGAGCATTCTCTACCACAACGAAAGAAATGGAACCTTCACCGACGTTGCTGCCGAAACGGGCGTGGCTTTTAATGAAGATGGGCGCGAGCAAGCCGGCATGGGCTCAACGGTCGCGGATTATGACGGCGACGGCCATCCCGATATCTTTAAGACGAATTTCTCCGACGATTCATCTTCTCTCTATCACAATAATGGCAATGGAACATTTACCTCGGCAATCTTCGATGCGGGACTTGGGCTTAACACGCAATACCTCGGGTGGGGAACTATGTTCCTCGACATCGACAACGATGGCCGCCCGGACATTCTCTTGGTCAATGGCCATGTTTACCCGGAAGTCGATTCCGCCCATCTCGGGTCCAGTTATCGGGAGCCCAGGCTTCTGTATTGGAATGCCGGGAACGGAAAATTCAAAGACATCAGCCAGCAATGCGGCCCCGGATGCACCGAACCGGCATCGAGTCGCGGCCTCGCGATCGCCGATCTATGGAATGATGGCCGAATTTCCGCGATCGTAAATAACATGAGCAGCCAGCCCATGCTGCTGGTAAACCAGGCCCGCAATAACAATCATTGGCTAGGTGTAATTACAAGGGGCACCAAATCAAACCGTGACGGCCTCGGCGCCAAGGTTACGGTTTTTGCGAACAGTCATAAGTTTGTACAAGAGGTGCGAAGCGGCTCCAGCTACATTTCGAACAATGACATGCGACTGCATTTCGGACTGGGAAACAGCACTGGCGTGGATCGCATCCAAGTTCGATGGCCCAACGGCAACGTCGAAATGTTTTCGGGGACGAGCGCCGATTGCTTCGTCACCTTGACTGAAGGCCGGGGCCAGACACCGAACGGTTCATGAAAAAATCGGCTGCTTCCATGCATCCTTCTTGCAGTGACTTAGAAACAACCAGCGCAATGTCTTCATCTTAGAAAGATCCCTTTCGTGATCGTGCAGTGACCGTTTTCGTAGCACTGGTTAGGCTACTCGCATGAACGCGGTCTGTAAGCAATGCGATCATTGCACACCGACCCATTCGGTTTGCAATTTTGGCGGTTGCTCCAACGTCTGCATTACCACACAATACTGTTCTGTCTTCTCGCGCAATGCGCGCAATTGCTCAGTCGTCGCCTGAGGCGCGACAATTTCAAATCGGGTATGAATGCGCTGAAAGCCGACCGGTACTTCCTTAGAGATACCGAGCGTACCTCGAAGGTCCAAATCTCCTTCGACCGTTACCTCAATCCGTTCGATCGGTATCCCCATGGCCGCGGCAACCATCTGGCAGGTGATTTGCGCGCAGGCCGATAGAGCTCCAAGCAGCATATCGCCTGAACAAGCTGCCGTGCCGGCGCCTCCTACACCAGCGTGCGCCTGGGCCTGATACATAGCACGTCCGATGGCGACCGAGCATGCAATAGGGGTCTCAGTTTGGCCGCCTCTCGCTTTGAGCGTGATTCGAGAACTGTCGGGATCGTTGCGATACTGTTCCTTCAGCGGTTTTTGAACCGACTTAAGATCCATCTTGTCCTCCAAAACTGATCCCGGGTAATCTTAGACAGCTCCTGTAGCCCAGCGATTTGCCCTCTTGTACCAAATCTGTCCACTTGCTAGCATGCGCTACGGAGGTTAGCACATGCCCAAGTTCGTGATCGAGAGAGAAATACCTGGAGCCGGAAATCTATCCGATGCTGAACTACAGGAGGTTTCTCGAAAGTCCGTGGCTGTTCTCAAGGCAATAGGTCCTGAGATTCAGTGGTTGCAAAGCTATGTCACGGGCGACAAGGTCTATTGTGTTTACCTTGCTCCCGACGAGGCAATGATCCGAGAACACGCAAAACGGGTAGGCTTGCCAGCAAATCGTATCTCCGCCGTGCGTCGGCTGATCGACCCTACCACGGCAGAGTAAACCTGAATCACTAACCAACTCATCTCCTATACGTGCCGCGCTAGATGTTCTCAGTCCTGGGACTTGGAACCTTATCGCTGACCAGAGGTGTTCCTGAGGACGTCCTCAATGGCCTTTTCGACCGGCATTACCCACCCCTCTAACCATACTGTCCGTCCGATCGTGGTAGTCAGAGCCCGTCGTGCCGGGTCCAAACCTCTTTCAAGTTTCGCCTGTTCCGCAGGCGTGAGCGGAGCGCCAATGCTCTGGCGCAGTGCCGCCGACGCGCCTGCCAGCCGTAACGACCGATCCGGTTCGGATTGCGCCGCTGCACAGCACGCGAAGGATTCCAGCAGACGCGCGACCCCTCGCTTGTGTTCGAGCGATTGGAAGACTCTTATGCTCTCCCGGTAGAGCGAATCTGCCGTGCGATAGTCACCTTGCTCCCGAGCAAGATTCCCCAAATCGGCAAGTGAGCCGGCAATTCCCCATCGATCGTTGAGCTCTCGAAAAGTTGCCAAACTTTGTTCATACAGCGATCGCGCCGCTTCAGAATCGCCCTGGTCACGAGCCACATCTCCCTGGTTGTTGAGCGCCCAGGCGGCACCTGTTCTGTCCCCCAGTTCCCGAAATATCGACAGGCATTCCTCGTGGAGCGAGCGCGCGTGTGTGTAGTTTTCCTCCAGCTTGACGACATTCGCGAGGTTGCTAAGGGCGCGAGCAACTGCGAGCGCATCGTGCAGTTCTCTCCATTTCGCCAGACTCTCTTCGAAGAGGGCGCGCGAAGCCCCCAGATCGCCACGGTCGCGTGCAGTGACTGCCAGTGCATTGAGCGAGACCGCGATGCTACGCTGGTCCTCCAACCGCCGCCCGATCTCCAAGCTCTCCTTAAGAAGTATGTCGGCAACCGCGTAGTCCCCTTGCTCTTCCGCCAGGACTCCTGCGGCAAAAAGGGCGCGTAAGCGCGCATTGGTTGGGGCCGCTGCCGCTTGCAGTTTCAGGAGTTTTCCGAGTTGATCTCTGCCCTCCGCCAGATACTCCCGCATCTCCCAGAAGCGGAAAAGTGCTGCACCCAGGCGCAAACCCCATTCTGCATCGCCTGTTTCTGTAAGCCAATCCAGGGCCGTGCGAAAGTTGTCATGTTCCAACTCGAACCGGTCCAGCCATTCAGTCTGGTTGGCGGCAGTGTTCTCAGCGGCCCCCTCTTCCGCCAACACCATGCAGTAGGCAGCATGGGCTCGCCTGGTGTCCATTTCTTCTCCGCTCTCCGCCATTTTTCCCAGCCCGTACTCGCGAATCGTTTCCAGCATCACAAAGCGCGGCTCCCCGTCCGCTTGCTCGATCTGCCGTACCAGGCTCTTGTCCACCATCGATGCCATCCCATCGAGAACATCCAATTCCAAATCTTGTTTCGTGTCGCACACCGATTCCACCGCTTCCAAAGTGCACCCGCTTACGAACACAGAAAGCCTTCTGAACAGCTTCTGCTCAGGCGCGTTCAGCAGGTCATAGCTCCAATCAATCGCTTGCCGAATGGTTTGCTGCCTGGCAGGCAGGTCCCTTGCGCCGCCAGTCAACAACTGCAAGCGACTCGCCAGCCGCGTCCTTATGGCGGACGGCGAAAGAAGCTTGGTGCGGGCAGCGGCAAGCTCGATGGCGAGCGGCAGCCCATCCAGACGCGAACAGATTTCCACCACAGCGGCCGCGTTCCCTTCGTTGAGTGTGAAATCCGGCTTGACGGCTGCGGCGCGTTTTGTGAACAGGGATATCGCCGAATACTGCAACAGTACTTCGACGGGAGGTAAGGATTTGGCAGCCGGCAGTGCGAGCGGCGGCACGGGAAACTCGTGTTCGTCGTACACGTGTAGAGCAGCGCGACTGGTCACCAGAAGCTTCAGATGGGGCGCAACGGCCATCAGTTCGGCCAGCATCGGTGCCGCCGCCACCATATGCTCGAAGTTGTCAATCAGCAGAAGCATTTGTCCGCTCAGAGAATTCTGCAAATATTCCTTCAATGTCTCAAGCTGCGTATGACTTCCCGTTTCCCGAACACCCAGCGTCTGCGCGATTACGATGGCGATCGAACTCGGATCGCTAACCCCCGCGAGTGGCACAAAATAAACGCCTGACGGAAAGTGCTTCACCACGTCCCGTGCCACCTCCAGCGCGAGACGCGATTTGCCGATTCCGCCGGGTCCGGTCACGGTTACGAGGCGCACATCTCGTCGTAGCAACAGCTCTTTGGCAGCGGCCAGTTCCTTATCGCGTCCGACGAATCCGCTCCCTGGGATCGGCAGATTGCTCGGACGAGTCTCCGGGTGCCGCTGTTGAAGATCCAGCAGGCGGTCTCGTATCGCCCCGAGGTCGCGCGCCAGGTCGCCGGTTGAGAAGTAGCGTTTCTCGGGCTCTTTGGCTAGACAGCGTTCAACCACCCAACAGAGTGGAGGGGGAGTCTCGGGATTCAGCGAGCCCATCGGCTCGGGCTGTTCCCGGAGAATAGCTACCAGTGTCTCCGCTGCAGTGCTTCTCCGGAAGGCGCGCTTTCCTGTCACGATCTCGTAGAGCACCAAGCCGAACGAGAACTGGTCTGACCGGAAATCCGACGCGCGGCCGTCGGCCTGCTCAGGCGACATGTATCCCACTGTTCCTAGGACCAGACCCGAGGGAGTCAGGGACGTGGTGCACAAATCCGATGGCGCACCCTTGGGCGATGCGAGCTTCGCTAAGCCAAAGTCGAGGATCTTGACGAATCCCTCGTGAGAGACCATCAGATTCTCTGGCTTTAAGTCCCTATGCGTGATGCCCGCTTCATGGGCCTTAGCCAGGCCCTCAGCAACCTGCACCGCAATTTCAATTGCCTTTCGAATTGGCAGGAAGCCTGAGAGGAGTAGCTCCCGCAGCGTCTTCCCCTCTACCAACTCCATCGCGATGTAGGGGCTGGTACCGTCCCGTCCGAGTTCGTAGATGGTGACGATATTCGGGTGGTTGAGGGCAGAAGCCGAGCGTGCTTCCTGCTCGAACCGGTGCAACCGATCATTGTCGGAGAATGCGGGGCGCAGAATCTTGATCGCCACTTTGCGATCGAGGTGCGTATCGCGCGCCCGATACACTTCGCCCATCCCGCCGGCACCCAGCTGCTCAACGATCTCGTACTTCGCAATCTTCGTGCCGGCGGGGAGAGTGCGCGGGGGGACCAGTTGCAGAATATCGGGCGCGGCTGCACCCAAGAACTGGCTTCCAGCCTCCTCGTGCGAATTGAGCAAAGACTCCACTTCGCCGCGCAGATCGGCATCCCCCCGACACGATGAGTCAAGATAGCCTTGCCGTTTCTCGGGCTCCAGCCGCAGCGCTTGCTCCAGGATTTCTTTAGTCCGTTCCCAGCGTTCTAAACTCATGTACTGGATCTCCGGGAAATCTCCCGATACAGCCAAGCACGGGCCGCGGTCCAATCGCGCTGGACGGTCGCGGTTCCAATCCCCATCACCTCAGACGTTTCCTCCAACGAAAGGCCGGCGAAGAAGCGCAACTCAACTACATGACTCTGCCGCGGATCGATCTCAGCCAGGGCATTCAGCGCATCATTCAGCGCAACGACATCGACGTCTTTGCGCTGGGGCAGGGCATCCACATCGCCGAGTGTGAGCATGCAGACACCGCTTCCCCGTTTTGAGGCACGATGGCGGCGAGCGTAATCCACCAGGATCTGGCGCATGAGCTGGGCCGCAATTGCGAAAAAATGCGTGCGACCCTCCCACTGCGGGAAATCCTGCCCGACCAGTCGCAAATAAGCCTCATGCACGAGCGCTGAACTCTGCAGAGTGTGCTCGGCTCTCTCATTCCTCAAATGTCGGTGAGCCAGACGGCGCAGTTCGTCATAGACCAAAGGCAGGAGCGCGTCCAAAGCCTCGCGGTTGCCGTCCCGGCAGCGCCGCAAGAGCTGCGTGATCTGACTCGGAGGCCGATGCGCCACAGATTCGCCCCGCCTGGGAAGCACTTGGGTGAGTAGCCTATCCCTTCCCATTTCGCCTGTCAAACACCGAGAACCGGAGAGCTGTCTCGTTACTAAGACGAATTTCTCCGCTCCCGTGATCAAATCCGCCAATGTTTTTCGCCGTTACAAGTAGGGGGCCATGAACCCTCACAACCAGAATCCAGTAATTTCCTGGCAAAAAACATTAAGGAGAGTCACAACATGAAAAAGATACCGTTTGTCGCTTCAAGAATGTCCGTGCTGCTAGTTGTCTTTCTGTCACTTACGTCTCTGGCTTTGGCCCAGCACGAAATGCAGCGAGCCGGACAGGGAGACAACAGTAAGCTCGTTGAGATTGTTCGCAAGGCCACGACGCAGTACGTGGATATCAACAACGCCGTTGCGGCTGGTTACGCCCCGTTCTTGGGCTGCGTTACTGGCCAGGACCATGGCGCGATGGGCGTGCACTACGTGAATGGCACACTCCTCAGCGCGGGCGAGATCGATGCTTCACACCCTCAGGCCCTGATCTACGAGCCGTCGAAGGGGGGCAAGATGCAACTGGTCGGCGTTGAGTTCATCGTATTTGCTGAACCCTGGCTGACCAACAACAACAACACTCCACCGGTATTGGAGGGGCAAGTTTTCCAATACGTCGATAGCCCCAATCGGTTCAATATACCTGCCTTCTTTGAGCTCCACGTCTGGGCTTGGCGGGACAACCCCCAGGGGGCGTTTGTGGACTGGAACAACCATGTGACTTGCGCAGACGAGTAAATTGCCAGGGATGTTTGCTCACGATTTGCGATCTCCAAACCACGGAGCAAACGTTGTGTCCATGCATCGTGAAATGCGCGAGAACTGAAGGAAGCTAAGTTCTTCCGGGAGCCAGATCTCACACGGTAAGGCTGACTAATGGGACGGCGGCGAAGTATCAATGAATGGCCGGTGGCCTTCGCTGGCCGTCCCCGGCAGCCTCGCGAGGAAGCACCTGGCTGCGTAGCCCATTCCTTTCCATTTCAGCGATCAACCGAGAAAGGAAGAGCTCGACAATCCATCCAGAATCGCGGAATCCGTTGACTAGCGGATACCGCGTCCGTAAGATGAAGCGGCCTGCAAGCCGGCGCATTGTGATCGACCAGACCATCTCGCACTACAAGATCATCGAGAAGCTCGGTGGTGGTGGTATGGGTGTAGTTTACAAAGCCGAGGACACTCGTCTGCACCGTTTCGTCGCTCTGAAGTTCCTGCCCGACGAAGTGGCGCGCGATCCGCAATCTCTCAGCCGCTTCCGTCGAGAAGCACAGGCCGCCTCCGCCCTCAATCATCCCAACATCTGCACCATCTACGACGTCGGCGAGCAAGATGCGCAAGCATTTATCGCGATGGAGTTTCTGGATGGTCAAACCCTGAAGCACAAGGTCGAGAACCGGCCCCTCAAGATCGACGAGTTGTTGGAGCTTAGCATTCAGATTGCTGACGCACTTGACGCTGCCCACAGCCGCAGTATCGTGCATCGTGACATCAAGCCGGCCAATATCTTCATCACCAGTCGGGGGCAGGCGAAGATTCTCGACTTCGGACTTGCCAAGCTGAACGCGAACCGAAATCTTACCGCTTCAATGACCGGCTCAACCATAGCCGATGTCAGGGACGAACAACTCACCAGTCCGGGCAGTACTGTGGGCACAGTTGCCTATATGTCCCCCGAGCAGGCTCGTGGAGAAGAACTCGACACCCGCACGGATCTATTTTCGTTCGGCGCGGTAATGTACGAGATGTGCACGGGCACGGTGGCCTTCGGCGGCAGCACTTCCGCCGTCATCTTCGATGCCATCCTCAACCGCGTCCCGACGCCACCGCCACAGCTCAATCCCGTCTTGCCATCCGATCTCAACCGGATCATTGGCCGGGCACTGGAAAAGGATCGCGAGCTGCGCTATCAGACGGCTTCTGAAATACGCGCCGAATTGAGGCGCTTGAAACGCGATCTGGATTCAAACCGGAGTGCGTCGGCGCAGAGTTCGGTCTCAGCGAAAGAAGCCGCAGCGGCGGTCGCGCCTGCAACCGCCTCGGCCAGAAAGGTACATTCCATTCGATCCGTGGGATTGATCGCCTGCGCGGCCCTCGTTCTGGGCGCAGGTGCGGGCTGGTTTCTCCGCGCCAGTTGGATGCCGACATCGCAGCCCCTCTACCATCAACTCACCTTTCGCCGAGGTACGATTCGGTCCGCGCATTTTACGCCTAACGGACAGTCGGTTGTTTACGGGGCTTCCTGGGAGGGATCTGCGATTGACCTATTCATTACCAGCCCCGAAAGTCCGCAGTCGAGGTCGCTTAATCTCGCTGGAACTGCGCTCTTGGCGATCTCCTCTTCCGGCGAAATTGCGGTATCGATGGACAGCCGCCCATCCGGAGTTTATGCCCAGGTGGGCACGCTGGCCCGAGTGCCACTCAACGGTGGATCTCCACGCCCTGTACTGGAAAACGTGCAGTGGGCAGATTGGTCACCGGATGGCACTAACCTGGCGATCGTCCGCGATGTGAATGGTCGAAACCGGCTGGAATTTCCCATCGGAAAAGTGCTGTACGAAACCTCAGGCTGGATCAGCCATCCACGGGTGTCCAGAAAGGGCGACCTGGTGGCGTTCCTGGACCATCCTCTGCCCGGAGACGATGGAGGTTCTTTACGCGTCGTGGACCTGAGCGGAAACGTTAAGACTCTGGCTACAGATCTCCAAACCATACAGGGGCTAGCCTGGTCTGCTGATGGTCGCGAAGTATGGTTCACGGCGGACCGGCTCGGCCTTAAACGCGCCGTCTACGGTGCCACGTTGGGCGGCCGTGATCGGCTCATTGCACGCGTTCCTGACACTTTGTCGCTACAGGATATTTGGCAGGATGGGCGCGTACTACTTTCCCGAGACACCTGGCGACGCGAACTGATTGGTCTCGCCTCTGCTGAGAGCAAGGAACGTGATCTGTCATGGTTCGACTACTCGTACCCGTCAGACATCTCGTCGGATGGGAAGGAGTTGCTCTTCACCGAGGCGGGCGAAGGCGGAGGTCCCAACTACTCGGTTTATCAGCGAAAGATCGGTGACACCTCGGCCGTCCGCTTGGGGGACGGCCTTGCCATCGCCGTGTCACCGGATGGCAAATGGGTGATTGCCAGTCCGCCCACCCCGCCCGCCCAACTCGTTCTTCTTCCCACCGGGCCGGGCGAGGCCAAGCCTCTGACTCACGACTCCATCAATCACAGCCGGGCGAGATGGCTTCCAGATGGCCGGCGCTTCATTTTCTCCGGCAAGGAACCAGGTCACGCTGCCCGCATTTATCTCCAGAATTCCTCCGAAGAAAAGCCCCTGCCGATCTCGCCCGAGGGAATCGATCCTCTCGTTCTGGTCCTTTCTCCAGACGGTCAACAGGTGGTTGGCGTTGGGCCGGATGAAAAGGCGTATTTCTACCCGGTCGCCGGCGGAGATGCGAAAGCCGTTCCCGGCATTGAGATGGGAGAGCAACCGATTCAATGGAGTGATGACGCCAAAGCAATCTATTTTTACAAGCCGGGAGATCTGCCCGCCAAAGTCTATCGGCTGGATTTGTCGACGGGACACAAGACGCTGTGGAAGGAACTCATGCCGTCCGATTCAGCAGGCGTAAGCCGCATTGGTCCTATCCTGATCACGCCGGACGGTAAGTCGTGCTTATATGGCTATCACCGTATTCTGTCGGACCTCTATCTCGTGGAAGGACTGAAATGAGGGTCATCTTTATCTTAGGGTCCCCACTTAGCAAGTGGTCGCAGAAAAAAGTTGGTCACCTTTCACCGATGATCGTCGCAAGGCGATAGCTCACACGCGACAATGGCCAGCTTGCGCCTGCGGGGACTCGACTCCCCCGTGCGAACGCGTCATTCGGGGGTAGCCTCTAGCAGCAGATGTTTGTCGAACTGGGCAGAAATTGTGGCCTTCGGGCCGTGCACACGTCCCAAATTTTTGTTGTTCACGTAATCGACGACGCGATAAGCACGATCTTGCAGACCGCGAAGTTCAATCGGTCCGCTCCAGTGACGGGCGTAGAACGCGTAGTAAAATTCCTGATCTTTGCGGATCACATGAGCCTCGGGGAGATCAAACCCTATATCGTAGAGATCGCCGAGATACTCACCTCGCGATAGCATTTTGTCGTTGTAAATATGCAGCCACTTCTCAAAGATCTCCTGCCGCTGTGGGGTGAGATCTGACTTGCTATGTTTCGTAACGAGACTCGGGAGCACGAACTGCGTACCGACGACTCCGCCGACGCCAACAGTCGAGGCGAAATCAATTGCTTCGTCGCTTAGCTCGACGTGGTCGCCAAAATAAGGAACGTTATCGCCCATGAGCGCCTTCAAGGTCTTTCCCTTGGAGCGAACCTGAAACGAACTTTCCGGATCGGAAGCCACCGACATGTTGAAATGTGGCATGGTGAAAAAGGAGTAGGCCGTGCCGCAGGGACAAAATTCCACCAAGGCATCCGGCTTCACGCTGCGGGCGGTTTCGTAAATCTCGCGAAAGAAATCGGGCAACGCCTCAACAGAATCTTCCGGGCGGTTGTGATGATGCGCAGGATTGTAACAAGGTGGAACGGCATTCATATGCTGGCCATCAAGCTTGAGACCGTCGAATCCCCAATCCCCCAGGATCTTTCGCACCAGCGCTTTGTGGTACTCCACGACCCCTCGGTCGGACGGACATAAATAAAAAGAGTTCCACCATGAGATCTTCCGTCTGGATCCGTCGCGATTTAATAGGAGGAAGTCAGGATGGTCTTTCAGCAATCTTGAATCCGGCACGGCACTTAACGGCGACCACCAAAGTTGCGCTTTGAAACCTTCGGCATGAATTCGATCCACCAGGGCTTTCATGTCGGAGTCGCCGTTGGGAAATTTTTTGGGGTCGAGCGCCCAATCGCCGTAGTTATTCTGCCAGCCATCGTCCAACGTGACCCAGGCGAAGCCCATCTTCTTTACAGTTGGAAGCGTGTCGTAGACCTGCTTGAGCTGCACCGATCGGCCGTAACCCCAGGCGCACCAGATCGGACCAAAAGCACTGTCGGGCGCCGAAGCCATTTGAAATCCCTGCCGCACCATGAGGCGGCGGTATTCCGTCAGCGTGCGGAAGTAGTCTCCTTGGTGCACGGAGACAAAGGTGCGAAGAGTATGGAAACTTTCTCCTGGTTCCAGGGTGCGCTCATGCATGGAGCGGACAGCAACGTGGGCGTGGCGTGCGTCGGGCATGGACACGGGAAGCGATATCAGGCGAGGCCCCGGCTCGACGTGGCCTACCGCGAGGCCGATGTCTTTGCGCCATACATCGACAATCGGAGTCCCTCCACCGTAGTCGCTGGCATTCATGCCGAGATAATTTTCCTGTTTGAATCCGACGCGCAACGGAAGCACCCAATTCGGACGCTTCTCGTAAGAACCACTCTGGTAGGACCAGAATGCAGGACCGCTAGCCGCCGGCTTGGCGGACAATGAGTACCGATGATTGGCCCAGCTGCGGATCGTGACAGAAGCCGTCCCCTCATTCTTATAGGCGACGTCGAAAATCGCCATGGAGGGGAAATCTTTGTATATCGTGACCGAAATTTCTTTGCGCAAATCGCCTGATTTGCCGACGAGCGATAAGCGCTCGCCCTCGCCAAATGCATCCGCAACATGTTCCCGACGGCTCGTGGTCAGGGCAAAGTCGCTCCAAGTGCGACTCGTGGTGACAGTCTCCGATGCGGAAAACGGGCTCAGTATTTGCGGGCTTCGAGCAGTCAGCGCGACGACACGGCTGCGCAGGTTATGGTCGAATTCGATTCGCAAGACCGAGCTTTGTATCTGAAGATTCGTTGCGGCTTCGACTGCGCTGGGAGGAGCGGACTCTTGCGCCGAATTGCTTTGACGCGAGTTCCAGGCAGGCAACACAAGGCCAAGCAAAACACAGCACGTTTTCGCGAAGAAGCGCCCGCGCCTCATTCCCAAGAAGGACCGCCGGTCTTTCTCTGGTCGGGATCTCATACCCCGATCAGGTTGGTTTTTCATGCGGCCACCTGCAGGTTGGATGATTTTCACACGAACCAAAGAAGTTGTGATGTATTACGAACAGTTCCTTTTACTTTCTATTCTTCGACCTTGTCAAGGTCATTACGAGGGATACTTGGCGGCCGGGAGCGCAAATGAACTCGCCCGAGCGCTCGCCCGACGCGATTTCCAGCGGCCGTTCCGTCGGATGTTCAGGTGGTTTCGAAGTTCTCGCGGTGCCATGGATTTGCGCTTGACAGACAGCAGAAACGAACGTAAAAAGTGTGGGTGAAAGGAAACGTTATTAAACGCAAGCATACGAAACGCCTCAGGTTTTTCACGGAAGACGATCTTTACAAGTCATTTAATAAAGGGCCGAGTTGTGAGTGTATCGATTTACTGGCCAACTGAGGTTCGACCATGACAACCGTGCGGTGCAGCGTGGGGCGAAGCGAACGGCTCATCCTTATTACCATTCTGCTCGCAGCAGCGATGGCTGCGGGCCAGACACGGCTCGGCGTACCCTCCTATCAGGATCCCGGATCACCGCAATGGACAAAGTGGGCAGCGCCGGGAGCATCGGCGATCGGAATAATGATCGTTAACCTCGACAACGGGGACGACGAAACCTACTATCCGAGTGTAGACCGCGCAATCCGCGCAACCCGCGGGCGGGGTATTTCCGTCATCGGATATACATACACGGGTTACGGCGCCCGGGATCCGAAAATCATACGGCGGAAGATCGATGCGGTGTACCGCAACTATCTGGTCGATGGCATCTTCTTCGACGAAGCGCCAACCGATTGCAACGCCAGCAATCCGTTTTTTCCCACCGAGTTTTTGTACTACGAGGCACTAACCAATTACGTACGCGAGAAGGCGGGCGCGCACATCACGGTGGTGAACCCGGGAACCTACAGTCCCAGCGATTGCTGGATGGGGATCACGAATATCCTGATGAACTGGGAGGATCAGGGTCTGTCGAACTATCGCGACAACTACGTGGACTTTGCCTGGGTGCACAAATATCCGCCCGACCGGTTCTGGCACATCGTCTATGGAATGAGCTGGGACGATCTTCAGACTGCCTTAGAACTGGCCAAGCAGCGCAATGCCGGATGGGTTTACCTGACGCAAGAAACAGGGAACCCATATGCCAGCCCGCCGCAATACTGGCCCGCAGAAAATGCGGCGGTGCGGTTGCAGGCCGTGCAGGCTCCGTTTGCCAGCGCTTGGCCCGACTCGTTCGATCCGCAGGGTGCACCTCAGCGCGGCCGCACCTCGATCCGTTGGGACGGCGCTGGAGCGACGAACTGGCAGATATTTCTCGACACCGATCAGAATTCGAAGACCGGATACAACGGCGACGGCATTACTGTGGGCGCGGAATACATGTTCGAAACCGACAGGAGTACGGCTCATTTGTTGCGCTATGCGGGTACGGGCACAGATTGGAACTGGACCGAGGTTGCGGCCAACGCCGCTTTCGACGTTCTAGATTCCAGCGTTCAGGCGGCGAGCTTCGATACGACAGGCCTCGGTGGCACAAAGGCTTTGAATTTTCAGATTCGGGCTTTGAGCGCTACCGGTGATCCGATCTATGACAGTTACGTCTTGCCGTTCAGCCTGAACAATACCGGGCTGGTGTTCGATATCACGAACCATCTGCCGTGAGTGGAATGCCCCGTTAAAACGCGTGGAGTTTGGGCGGAGCTCTCGTTTCCTTGAGAGCGTTCCTGCAGGAGATCTGCCGTTGCTGAGCGTAGTCAATATGTATTGAAAGTATTCGTTACTATTCGCAATCCGCAATGTAAGCTAGATCAACTTTGCGGGGAGCCTTGGGGCGAAGCCGGATTGAACCCTGTGATTCAGAAGCGCGGCCGCAACGCAAGCACCAGCTTGCAGGATTTATTGATCCACAATCGCCTGAAAGGGAAAGGCGGTGTGTATGCCGTTTGTTCTGCACATCCATGGGTGATTGACTCGGCCATTCAGCAGGCCATGGAAAATGGCTCTTTTCTCCACATAGAGTCCACTTCCAGCCAAGTCAATCAGCTCGGTGGTTACAGTGGACAGACTCCGAGTCAGTTCGCCGGTTTTGTCCACACTGCGGCCCGCCGCATGGGACTTCCCCAAGATCAGATACTGCTGGGTGGAGACCATCTCGGGCCATACCCCTGGAGGACCGAAGCATCAGGCAGCGCTTTGAACAAGGCTTGCGAACTAGCCCGCGCTTCTGTGCTCGCCGGCTATCGAAAACTCCATCTCGATGCGAGCATGGCATGTGCCGACGACCCGAAAGTGCTCTCCGAGCAGACAGTTGCGCAGCGAGCCGCTGTACTTTGCGAAGCTGCTGAAGAGGCTGTGAAATCGTTGCCACCCGGCACCGACTTTCCTCTGTACGTTATCGGAACTGAAGTTCCCGTCCCAGGGGGCGAATCGGCCATGGGCGCACCTCCCGCCGTGACCAGGGTCGAGAGTCTTCATCAGACCCTGCAGGTCTTTCAACACGCTTTTGAAGAGAGCGGCCTGTCAGCGGCCTGGCAAAGAGTAATCGCGGTGGTGGTGCAGCCCGGAGTGGAATTCGGGGACGATCTCGTATTTGCATACGACAGGGCAAAAGCTCGATCCCTCTCGGCAGAATTACCGTCCAGCCCTTCGCTGGTATACGAAGCGCACTCTACCGACTATCAGTCTCCGTGCGCTCTGGCTCAAATGGTCGAGGATCACTTCGCCATTCTGAAAGTGGGCCCATGGTTGACCTTCGCTTTCCGTGAGGCTGTGTTCGCTCTGAGTGCGATCGAACAGGAACTGCTTGCCGGGGAAAAAAGCCAAAGGCTATCGCAGGTGCGAGAAGCGCTCGATCAGGCAATGCTGCGCAAGCCGACTTACTGGCGCTCATACTATCAGGGAGATGAGCGCCAACTGCGCATCGCGCGGGCCTACAGTTACAGCGATCGCTGCCGATATTACTGGCATGAAAAATCCGTCCAAGCAGAGATCGAACGCCTCATCGAGAACCTCGCGGCGCGGCCGGTCCCGTTAACCCTGGTCAGTCAATACCTGCCTCGGGAATATGAGGCAATCCGGGCGGAGCAAATCGCGAATCAGCCGGGGGCGATCATTCGTTGCCACATTCAGTTCGTGCTGCGTTCGTATGCGGCAGCATGCGGAATGGTTCGAGGGTGAATTGCATGGTCGCGGCAGAATTTGATGGCAGTTTCAGCACAGTGTCGCGGAGGCAGGGCTGAGTTGGTTCGCAGTGGATGGTGGAGGCAAAGATGCCGAAGTTGGACGTATGTGTGGTTGGTGAAATCAATCTCGATCTGATCCTCTATGGCCTGCCCAAAGAACTGGTACTGGACCGCGAGTTGTTGGCCAGCGGTCTGGCGCTCACCTTAGGCAGCTCGTCCGCAATTTTTGCCCACAACCTGGCAATGCTGGGAAGCAAAGTCGGGTTCGTCTCGAAAACCGGGGGAGACCCTTTGGGGAAGATGGCGCTCGAAAGGCTAACGGCAGCCGGGGTTGACGTAAGCCGTGTGCAGCAAACCCCGGGTCGCACACCCACAGGACTTACGGTTGCTTTACCTTATCAGCAGCATCGATACATCCTTACCTTTCCCGGCACCATGTTTGAGATGCGTTACTCAGACGTCGACATCGATTACGTTCTTTCCGCACGGCACCTGCACCTCTCCTCGTATTTTCTGCACCGCGCCCTGCGCCCGCGGATAGGCGACTTGTTCCGCCGGGCAAAGGCTGCGGGACTGTCCACATCCCTGGACACCAATGACGATCCTGAGAACAAGTGGGAAGGAGACTTGCTGGAGGTTCTGAAGCACGTCGACATTTTTTCCCGAATGATCGTGAAGCGAAGAAAATCGCGCACACGGACGACCTCGCACAAGCGCTTAACATGCTGTCCCGATACGCCAAGGTGGTGGTAGTCAAGCGGGGCACGGCGGCTGCAATTTGCCGGACTGGGGAGGAACAATGGAGCATGGCGCCTCCCAGCGGGAAATTTGTAGACGATGTCGGCGCTGGTGACAGTTTCGATGCGGGCTTCATCCACCAACATTTGCATGGCACGAAACTCGATGATTGCCTGGCGTTCGCCAACCTGACTGGAGCCTACTCGACCACCAAGGAAGGCGGCACCGAGGCGTTTCGCGATAGCAACGCCCTTTCCGCTTTCATGCGTCAGCAGTGGAACATGCTGGGGCGGGGTGCGCTGCCCTTCAAAGCATAGCCGGGCTTCTCTCTTGCCCGGTGGAAGAATATTCCGGTTGACAAATGATGCAAAACGTAAGTAAAAGTAATAATTCGTAAAATTACGCAATACGCTAGCAATTGGCAGTAGAGTCCAGCGCTTTCTGGAATGCACCTTAGGGAGGCTTGCCATGACCGTTTCTCCTCGCACCCGACGAATTCTTGTGACGCTTTTCCTGGCGGTAGCCATTGGCTTCGCTGCGCCGTTATGGGCGCAAAAAGATGCCGGCACCATCGTAGGACTGGTACGCGACTCCAGCGGTGCAGTGGTGGAGGGCGCCAAGGTCACGGTGGAGGACGTGGATCGCGGCGTCCAGATGACTCTCTCCACCAACGGGGAGGGCGAGTACGTCGCGAGCCCGCTGCACATTGGACGCTATAAGATCACGGTGGAGAAGACTGGGTTCAAGAAGGCGATATCAGAGGCTGTGGACTTGGACGTGCAGGGGCGCGTAGCAATCAACGTGTCCCTGGAGGTCGGGCAGATATCCGAACAGATGGTGGTCACCGGCGCGGCGCCGCTGCTGGAGACCGAGACTTCGGAGTTGGGACAGGTTGTGGACCGGAAGCGCGTGAGCAACCTGCCTCTGAACGGACGCAACTTCGCACAGTTGGCGCTGCTCAGCACGGGCACGGCGCCCAGTGAACCGGGCGCGCGCGATGAAGGCGGATACGGTTTCAGCTCCAATGGAGCGCGATCGCTACAGAACAATTTCTTATTGGATGGCGTGGACAACAATTCGAACCTGCCCGATCTGCTCAATGAAACCAACTTCGTAATTCAGCCGCCCGTAGAAGCCCTGCAGGAATTCAAGGTCCAGACCAACGCTTACAGCGCGGAATTTGGGCGCGGCAATGGGGCGATCGTGAACGCGGTCATCAAGTCTGGGACCAACCAGCTTCACGGCTCAGCGTGGGAATTTCTGCGCAACAACAAGCTGGACGGGCGGAACTACTTTGATCCGGTTGGACCCGTTCCTCCGTATAAGCAGAACCAGTTTGGCGCGACATTTGGCGGTCCAGTGCTGCTGCCCCACTTCTACGACGGCCGGGGACGTACATTCTTCTTTGTGGACTATGAGGGATACCGCGTGCGTCAGGCGCAAACTCAGGTTGCGTTCGTGCCACCGACGGCGTGGCGGACAGGAGATTTCTCGAGCCTGATCGACTACACGACCGTGACTGGAACGGATTGCAATGGGGTGTCGACGTATGCCGGCGAGATTTTCGATGCCAAGCTGGCGCAGGTCAATTGTGGAGTGCCGTTTCAATATGACGGAACAGGGAAACCTCTGAACATCATCCCAGCTACGCCTGTCGTGCCGGGTGGTGGTTCGCTGGATCCATTAGCACTGCGGCTGGCAGCGTTGTATCCAGCGGCTGGGCCGATCAACTCGAGCGGCAACAACTTTGTCGCTAATCCGGTACGCAAGGAAACGCGGAACAACTTCGATGTTCGCGTGGACGAGAAATTCAATGAGAATGACAACACGTTTTTCCGCTTCAGCTTCGAAAACCAACCCAGCTCAATTCCTGGAACCTTCGGTGGGCTGGCCGATGGTGGGGGATTCTTCAGTGGGCAGGAGGATTTCGCCTATCGCAGCTTTGCCACGAGTTGGACGCACATCTTCAAGCCCACATTGATCAACGAATTCCGCCTGGGCTACAACCGGGTGAACGCCCATCGCCTGGAATTAAATGCGAACACCAACGTATCGGCAGAACCAAACATCGATTTCCCAGGCGTTCCTTTTTCGGCGGGCATTGGTGGGCTGCCGCAGCTGACCTTCAGCGACGTGGCCACACTGGGCAGTCCCACGTTCCTGCCTTCGATCGAACTGCAGAATTCCTACACTCTTTCCGAGAATCTGACTTGGGTAAACGGCCGCCATACCTGGAAATATGGCACCGAGATCCGGCGAGAAGAGTTCACAATTTTCCAACCCGCCGCTGCGCGCGGGACGCTCGCCTTCAGCCCCACGCTGACCGATAATCCCGCTGACATCGGCAGTGGCGGAGGCGGGTTTGCGTCCTTCATGGCGGGGTTTACCGACGGCGGTAGCATCAACAACCTGCACAACGTGGACTATTTCCGGAATACCTACGCGTTTTACGCGCAGGATGATTGGAAGGTCACACCGACGGTCATATTGAATCTGGGCTTACGCTACGAACTGTTTGGCACCGTGTCGGATCGCCATAACGACGTGGGAAACTTTGACCTCAGCGATCCCACCAATCCCACGATCTTTGTGCCGAAAGGACAAACGGCGCAGCTCACGCCCTACATCGCGCAATACGTCAAGATCAGCGCCACAGGCAGCCGTGGGCTGATCAACTCGGACCTAAACAATTTCGCGCCGCGGATCGGGCTGGCGTGGCAGTTTGCCCCGAAGACCGTGTTACGAATGGGCTACGGAATTTTCTATGGTGGCCAGGAGAATGGCCCGTATTCGAATCCCAGTCCCGGATTCAATCCTCCGTTCTTCACCAACCAATCCTTCATTTCGCCTTGCGGCGCGCCGACGGCCAACGCTTTGGCTGGGGACTGCCGCGTAACTCAGATTCCAGCCCTGGCTGGCGGATTCCCGGCCAACTCGCTGGTCAATCCCAACACTCCGATCTTTTTCTCCGTCGATAAGAACCTGCGGACACCTTATATGCAGCAGTGGCACTTGAGCGTTGAACGTGAACTCCCCGCGGACAGCGTGTTCACGTTGACCTATGCGGGTTCCAAAGGCACGAAGTTGTATACGTTCTTCAACGGCAACCAGGCAGCGCCCGACCCGAATCCGAACGACGCAACCGCGCCGCGCCGGCCGGTGTTTGCGAACCTGATCGGAGCCAACGGAACCTGTTCCCTGGCCACACCGCAGGACTGCTCGCCGGTATTCGACACCGGAATCGATTCGTTCCGCTCGACTGGCGCTTCCAATTACAACTCGCTGCAGGTAAGTTTGGAAAAACGCTTCGCGAAGGGCCTGCAGTTCCAGGTGTCCTACACTCACGCGCATTCGCTGGATATCGCTTCCAACGCGAACCTTGGTCCGACGCAGAACAACAGCGATTTCCGTTATTTCCGCGATCCGCAGGCCGAATACGGCAATTCCGATTTCGATGTGCGCAACCGCTTCGTGATGAATTCGATTTACGAACTACCCATCGGTCACGGCAAGCACTTTGGGGGGGATGCGACAGGGTTTGTGAACCAGGTAATCGGAGGCTGGCAGATTGCGAATATCCTCTCGATTTCCAGTGGCAACTGGTACACCGTGCTCGACGAGAATGGCAACTTCGCCAATGCCGACGGTGGCGCCGGGGGCGTTTCCCAGCGTCCTGATCAGGTCGGCGACCCAACCCGAGCGGGCACTGTGCCGGGCAACCCTACCTGTGTCGCGCCCGCCAAGATTCACTCGCCGACGGCGTGGTTTAACACCTGTGCGTTTGTCGATCCACCTTTGGGTTCCTTCGGCGACGTCGGCCGGAATACCATCGAGGCACCGGGATACAAAGAATGGGACTTCTCAGTATTCAAGTTCTTCCATACCTCGGAAAAGACAGATCTGGAATTTCGTGCCGAGTTTTTCAACCTCCCGAACCACACCAATTTCCTATTCGCGCAGAGCGGACCGCAAAATGGAAACAACGCGACTAGTCTGGGAACGCCACAGTTCGGCGATTTGACGGCCGCGCGGCCGCCACGGCAGATACAGTTCGCCCTGAAGTTCTCTTTCTAGACGGAAAGCCATTGGCGATTCTGACGAGCAAGCATCTCTGGACGCGGCTACATCAAGTCCGTAAGCAAACTTATCTTCGAAGCAAAGCGCTTTGAAGATGGAGTTAACTCATGAGCGACGCTAGGTGTCTGATCCGGAAGCTAACAACTGCGCGGGGTGCGATCGGAACTGCGCGAACGCTGCGTGCGGTCTTGCGGTGCAGCCTGATGGGAGCAACGATCTCTGCCCTGACGCTGGGCGCGACGCCGTGTTCGGCCCAGCAGCTAACGAACAGGGCTCTCTCCGTGACGGTCAATCGTCAGGATGGGTCGTATCAATTCGGACCCATTGGTAGTCAATCTGTGCTGCAAGCAAGTACAGGCGCGCTGATCAATCACCAGTGGTTCCGTTCCAGCGACTATCCGTCGCATTCGGTTTCCGAGTCGCCATTCAGCGATGCGCTCGGTTCCGGCCAACAGTTGACGGTCACATGCAGCGGACTACGCGACAGTCCCGACCTTATCTTTGTAGTGCAGCTATACACCGAAAACCCGTACGGCGCCATTCAAGTGGAGATCAGAAATACGTCGAGCAAAGCGACGTCAGTGCAGGCAATCCGCAGTGTTGAGGCCACTGGGGACTCGATCGTTAACTTAGGCGGACGTCAATCGGATGAGCGAATTCTCTCCGACAGCTTCAGCGAAGATTGGCCCGACTTGGTAATTTACGACCTCGCGGACGCTCTAGGCGGCATGCATCGCGGTGTGGGAAGCCAGCTTATCTATAGCCGGCAGACCAAGCAGAGTCTATTTCTTGGCGCGCTGACATCTGATCGCTTCCTGACTGTTTTGCGGATCAACACCGCGGGCAAAGGCGACGGAGCTAAGGTCACGTCTTATACAGTCGACTCTACCGGAACCACGGAGATTCAGAAGGATTACAGTCAGGCAAAGTCGCTGGAACCAAAGTCCCTTAAGAGCGACCGGATCGAACTGAGTCTCCCACTCAATCCGGGCGAAGAGATGAGCTCGGAACGGGTGATGTTCGCGGCAGGGCCGGACTACCTGGGGCAACTTCGCGCTTACGGTTCGGCAATTCGGCGGCTGCATCGCGCACGCGTTTCGAGTGAGATTCCGATTGGATGGTGGAGTTGGACCGCATATTACGCCGCGATCAACGAGGGAGAAACGCTGGCCAATGCCGATTGGCTGACGCAGCATTTGAAATCGCTCGGGTACAACTATTTCCAGATCGATGAAGGCTATCAGTATGCGCGAGGCGAGTACGTCACCACCAACGCGACGCAATTCCCGGACGGCATGCGGTTTGTGGCTCATCACATTTTAAGTGATGGCCTCACCGTTGGCCTATGGACGGCGCCATTCGAGGTAAGCAGCCGCGCTTGGGTTTACGAACATCACAAAGATTGGCTGGTCCACAATGCCGACGGCCATCCGATCCCACTGGAGGATTTGTGGAGGCAGGGTGTGGACACGCTGTACGCGCTTGATACCACACATCCTGGGGCTCAGGAATACTTGCGCCAGACCTACAAAATGTTGGTCCGAGAATGGGGAGTTCGCTTCATCAAAATGGACTTCATGGATACGACGGCAATTGAAGGTTATTACTACCGCCCAAGTACCACCGCACTCGAAGCCCAGCGTATAGGCTTGCAGATAATTCGCGACACCGTCGGCGACGATGTGATTCTGGATAAAGACGGAAGCCCCATGTTGAATCCGGTTGGGATAGTGGACACGGGCCGCGTCTCCGCGGACACGGGGCACACCTTTCTGAGGTCGAAGACTGCAGCTCCCGGCATCGCCGCCCGCTTCTATATGAACGGCAACTTCTTCATCAATGACCCGGACGCGTTCAACGTCACCGATACATATCTGGTGGAGCATTCGGGCGAGCATTCCTCACATTCGCTGGCGACAGCGCAGACTTCGATTGCACTCTCCGCAGTCGCCGGTGGCATGTTTGAAATCGGTGATGACCTGCTGGTGCTCCAGAGCGAGAAGGATCGCTTAGCGTTGGTGGAAAACCGAGACTTGCTCAATATGGCGAAAGCTGGGCGACCTTCTACGCCGGTCGATCTGATGACCTATGAACCGGAGGATGGACAACCGAGTATTTTCTTGCTCCGGCAGAGCCCGCGCCAAACCATCTTGACCGTTTTCAACTGGACCGATGGCCCACGCTCACACTCGTTGAACCTAGGAGATCTCGGGCTCCCGGTCAGCTCTACCATGGTGGCAACTGCAGTATTGGGCTCTAATGCCGCGTTTGCGCTCGAAGGTGGCACCATCCGACTCGAGAACCAGCCAGCGCAATCGGCGATGGTTATCAAGCTAGTGGATACAGCTGTGCCCAAGTCCGCTCCATCTGTAACAGCCCGAGTCCCAACTCAGTCGAAGGCTGGAGAGACGACAGCCTTCTCGGCTCAGGCAGCTACCGACAGCGTAGCGGCACTCGGCTATCACTGGGACTTCGGCGATGGGACGATCTCGGATGGGCCCAAGGTTTCTCATTGCTATACGAGAGCGGCTGATTTCATAGTACGGCTCACCGTAGACGGGCCGGACGACGCGCCCTATGAGAAGAGCTTTTCCATCGGAGTGACGGGCGAATTGAAACCGACACCCGAACTCCGCGCGAACCGGCGTTTCGAGCAGCCAGCCGACAAATGATGTGCGTCCCCGCAGCGGTACGCTTAGTTCGCGATGAAGTTCCAGTTCTAGTGCTTCGTTTCGGCAAAGCTCGCGCTCAGCGACATTTGAAACGGAGCAGAAGGGGAGGAAGGAATATCGATGCAGCGCAGGGACTTTCTCAAAAGCAGTGTTGCATTGGCGGTAGCTGCTGAACTTGGAACCGGCAAAGCGCAAGCTTTCGTCCCCGCTCACAACTGGGCGAAGTACGATTTCGGCTCTGGCCCTACGGTTACCGATCGACTGAATCAGGGGCCCTTCTCTCAGTACCCACCGGATGCCGTCATTCCCACCGATGACGTGGTAATGACGACGACTCCAACGGAAGAAGTCGTACCGAACTATGGCAAAGGGCTGATCACCTATATCACCGCTGATATGGGTACGGAAGAAATCAAATCGGACAACGTCTCGCAGGCGATTGAGGATCTGGTTCGATTCCCCCTGGGGCAACAGCTGTACATACGGCCGACCTGGCGGGAAGTACAGCCGCGGCCCGGGCGCCTCGACATGGCCGATTACCTGAAGCTTGTTTTCGATTTAGCCAAGAAAAACAACAAGCGCATCGGCTTGCGCATTCAAATGAGCGCTCCGGACTACACTCACGAGCCCGCGCTCCCGGATTTCGTTCTCGAAAAAGTGCCGAAAGTTGACTTGGTCCTCGCTGCTACTGATAAAGAAAGCCAGGCGGCGGCCCAAAGGTACCTGAAGAATCCGCACGCGCGCTATCAGCCACGGTTCGACGACCCTTTTTTCCAGCAGGCGTTCAAAGAGCTGGTTGGCCTGCTGGCGGCGGAATTCGACGGAAACCCCGCCGTCGAATTCATGGATACTTTCATGTATGGATTCTGGGGCGAAGGTCACACATGGCCTTTCGCCAATAATCCTTTTCCCGACTACCAGACTGCCGAGCGGACATGGATCAACATGCTGGAGGTGCAGTTAGAGCACTTCAAGAAAACTCCATTGCTGACCAACACCCAACCCGATTACAGCCGAGTTGGAAACTCAGAGCTTCTGGATCGCGCGGTTCGCAGCAATAACTGGATTCGCAGTGACACCATCTTCATCGAGAACGAACAGATTGAAGCCCTGAGTAACCGGCCACCTTGGATTGGAGCACTGCTCGAACAGGGGCTACCTGGCAAACCTCCTGATGCGCATGCTGTGCAGGAAGGAATATCGCCGGCCGACAACATCATCGCTCACGTGATCGACGTAGGGGCGAATTACTGGTCGCTTTGGAACTTCCACCAAATCAACGTCAAGAATCTGATGAGCTACTACCAGGCATCGCCAACCTGGTTTGACCGGATCAATCGCAGAATCGGCTATAGCGTGAGGCCGTCGATGATCTGGAGCTATGAAGATGGCGGCTATTTGGGGCTGATTGTCGGCTTCGCTAACGACGGCATCGCGGGTGTTCCAGGCGTGTTGCGGGTGACCGTAGAGAGCGAGGACGGGAAGGCACTTAAAAGCGGTTGCCTGGACGCGGGATATCCTCTGCCGGGAAAGATCCGGCAGGCACAGTTCGTGCTGCCGCGAGGGACAAAATGGCAGGGATTGAGGCTCAAAGCAGAGATCGAGGTAAAGAATATGCGCTATCCGGTGCGGTGGGCGTGTCACCAGAAGCTGAATGAGGACGGCTCACTCACGCTGCGTCCCAACCTCCGTCCGGAGGTTTAAGCACAACGGCTGATCCATCCGGCAGATCAGACGAGTCAATCTCAGGAGGAATCTCACCCCAACTCGAAGATTGGCCGCGTAATTGAAAACTCAGTGCGAGACACAGCGCACGGGAACCACGGTAGCGTTAGCCTCAGGATTGTAATAATCGTAAAGGAGCGACGGCGCCGTCATTGCGTCCATACCGTAACGCAGACGGAACTGGAATTCAAACCGGGATCCGCTTGCCTCGGGCCAAAGATAGAAAACGATGCGGTCAGGTTGGACTTCATAATCTTGGATCGAACTCGTTTCTCTTGCGGTCTCCAGCGATTCCCGATCTACCTCGGAACCGGGAGGCAATCCGATTTCGGCAAGCATCATCCCATAGCCGCGAAACCCTATGCGCTCGGCCTCTACGTGGCATTTCACCGGTTCATCAGGCCTTGGATCGGTGTGATCGTATGCCACTTTGAGGCGGAGTGCGCGGGTGTCGCCGGAGAGAAAGTTCTCGCCGGCAGTCGAACCAGAGTCCTTCCAGGGAATGTAGTGCGAGGTGATGATCAGCGCATTCATCGCCGATGAATTCGCGCCGCGAACAACTTGGACAGTGTTATGACCGGTGTGCAGGTATTGAGCAAGTTCCAGTGTCGCCGGGCCAAGCATGGCGCTCGCTTCCCGCAGCTGCATGGTGGAAACGCGGTGCCCATTCACAACGATGTCTGCTTCCGAGGGACCCGCTGTCTCATCGCCAGGGGGCATAGCGGCAATCATGGCCTCGATCACATTCTCCGTGGCTTGCGTGGAATACCAGACCGAATAGCGATCTCGATGGCCGAGGAGGTACTGGAGCCCGCGACTGACTTGCTGGGCCGTTTCCCCGTCGGGATTCTTGTCTTGAAGGTTGGCCAGGGCCTGCACCACGAGAGCGGTTGTCTCAAGGCGACCGGCGCTTCCCCAGCCATAGAAAGGCGTGGTGTTCGCTTCCAAATTCCAATAAGTAGCGGTGCCTTCGCGATGCGCCAGGCTGCTCAGTAGAGATCGAGCACGAGAAACATATTCGCTCTGGTTTGATGCGGAGGCGGCAATGGCGTAATTTCCCACTAGGTACGGGTCCTTCCACGAATCGACTTGGTCTTCGAGATAGTTCATACCCAGCTTGAATGAGGCTTCTACAGCCTGCTGGCTTTTAAGGTCTGGCTGATCTTTGACGCCGGCACCGACTTTGATTGTGCTCTTCGCTCCAACGGCGGGTGCCAGAGTACGTGCCATGTATGCCGTGAGGTTCAAGTCTTCAACATCTTTCTCCTGTCCCCAGCGATGCGAGAGCCAAGCTCCACTCTTGCTTTGATGGCCAACAATGTAGGCCGCCGCCCGGCTCATCACGCTGCGATCAACATCGATAAACTCATTCGCACCTTCCAGGAATCGCAGGACGTAAGCCGTGAGAGCCAGATCAGAAAGCTTAGTCTGCCAATAGGGAAACCCGCCGTCTGACTGTTGAAGATCCAGGAGTTGAGAATATGCATCCTGGACAGCCTTCCTGGCGCTTGCTGCCAACTGCGCGCGAGGATTGGAAGGGTCATTACTGCTGTTTGCTTTCGCCAGAACTCTCAGTCCCATCAGGCTCACGTACGCGGTAGAAGTAATCTGCTCAGCACAACCTGCGGGGCGCTGCCCGATCCCGTGGATGGCATCGAGAACGTGTGCAATCAAATTGGGGTAAATGCGCAACTCAGCGTCAATCGAACCGGGGATAGCGTCGTCTGGAACTTCGATCTCCAGAGAATTGATTGGGCCCGCCAACACTTGCGCTACGCTGGAGGAAATCTCCTGACCGTCCGGATGAACCAGCACTTCATGTTCGACCGCGTCCCCAGTTTCTGAGTTGTGAGCGGTCACTCGCTGCTTACCTTTTCGTACGCTGTGATCTGCGCGAAAGGAGAAGATCGTGCTGGCGTCGCCGTTTGCTGCCACAGTCACAGTTTGTCGTGGGGCCGATAGCGCTGAAAACCATGACTCCGCTTTCAACTCTGTTTCGAGCGATTGGGACTTCGCGGAGTAATTACGAATGACCACAGGCAAATGGATGCGATCGCCTTCTGTGAGTATCTTTGGCGGGTCGTGTTCCAGGAACAACGGCTGGAATGTTCGCAGTTCCCTTTCCGCTACTCCAATCTGCCCCGCTTCGGTGGAAGCAATCACCGACATTTTCCAGGCCGTGATGTTGTCTGCCATCGGGAAGGAGATACGCGCGTATCCCCGCTTGTCTGTGATCACTTCCGGCAGCCACAGCAGAGTTTCCGGGAAATATTGGCGCAGGCGAGGAGTAAACAGCGGCTTTTCAGGTGGCGCTCTGTTGGGCGGCGCCGTCCCGATATTCTTCCGGGCGACGGATGCCGTCTCTGTTTGCACGAGCGACGCTTGAGCTTCAACCATGACGGATTCTGAGCTACTACCGACGTCGAGCATAGCGTCGACCTGGGTTGTTCCGGACTGCTGTACCGGAACCCTCAGCACCACCCGAGTTCGGAACCCGGTAGCAGCGAATTCCATGCGATAAATTCCCGTTGGGATATTGGAGAACGTGTACCGGCCACTGCTGTCGGTGTATTCGGTAAATTGCACGCCATTGTCCGCCTCTGCTGTCACAGTGGTTTTCGCAACGACCGCGCCGGACGGATCGGTCACGACGCCGCTGATTCCGCCATGCCCTCCGGTCCGGGGAGGTTCTTTCGGAGTGGGAATAATCCGAATGTCTTTGCTGCTTTGTTCGGCGATCACGCGGCTGAACTCGGCCACTTGAACCACGCCGTTGGGATCGTTTTCTGGGCCGTTGCTGACGATCTGGATGTAGGCCAACTGTTGCGTAACCGGCGTTACTTCTGTGGTCCGGCGCGGGGGCTCGCCATAGACCGAGATGCTTTGGGTGTTAACACGGTCCCAATAACGGCTCCTCGTGGTGAACGTAAAACGGTAGGGATGGCCCCAAGGGTCGAGCAATCGCTCGGGAGTCAACTTTGCAGCCTGCAGAATGGGTTTGAGTTCGTCGACACTCTGAGGGAACTTTCCCGTTTGTGCAAAGTGCTCAGCCAGCGCGCTCTGCAGGTCGCTGGTCTCTTGTTGGAAGTAGTGGATCGATGAGGTCCACTCGTGAACGTCATCCGAGGAAGGTGCCGCTTTATTGTCGAACTTGCCGTCCGGACCCGCGCTCTCAATGTGGATTTCAAAAAAAGCTCCTGTAATCTCGAACCGGTAAGAATAAGGATGTCCCCAGGGGTCGCGGAGCGCGTCCAGGTCAATCTTCTTCTTTTTCACCTCTTCGCGAAGCGTGGCGTAATCGCGAATATATTTTCCGGTGCTCTCATAAAGTGCGTGCGAAGCATCGTCGATAGCAACGCCGGTTTGATGGAAATACGGCCAGCCAAAACTCAAGGCCAGAAAATCATCCTTCGTATTAGGAGCCTTGTCGACGCCATTGCTGAAAAGAGACAGCACGTCGTATTGGCCAGATACAGAAAATACGGCTCGATAAGGAACGCCCCATGGATCGATTACGCGGTCCAAATCAACGGCGCAATCATTGAGTTCAGACCGAAGTTCGCTCGCGTTCTTCGGATATGACATCCTTGTCTGATAAACCTCGTCGAGAGCACCCTTTAAGAGTTGCGTACTGTTCTTAAGCGCGCTGTCGAAATAGGAAGGCGCATCACGGCTGTAATCCGATGCACCTCCAGCGAGCGATAACTCGCCTCGCCATGGGCGATATCCAGAGTTCAGGATTTCCTCGGCTACAAGATCAAGTCCTGCTGGAAAGGGTTTACTCGAATCAAGATTGAGTAAGTCGCGATAAGTGATGCCGCCGATGCTTAAATAGTAATAAGGAACGTAATCGTAAACAGAGAAACCGTACTCGCGGCCGAACTCTTCATCGGTCCGCACCCGCTCAGCCACGGCTTTGTCAAAAACCAATACCCCCAATGCGCTCTCGACTACTCTTCCTTCCGGCGTCAGGATGTGCAGGCCCGCATTCGCGGTTTCTCCCGGGCGCAATGTAGTGCGCGCCATGTGCAACGCCACTTGCAGCTCCTGGCGGGCCGGGTAAATGACATTCGTGATCCCTGACAGGGCGCGATTCTGGTCGCCGACACCAGTCATCGCATAGGCGACAATGGTTAGGGCGCCGCGGAACTGCGGATCGTAGGGCACGGTCAGTTCTGCGCGGCCGTGTTTCAGATGAACGACTTCCGAAACTGCCAACCCGCTGTCCGCGAAGACGTCGACGATGATGTCCTTGACTCTTACGTTTGAAAGTATCCTGATCAGCATTGGATCGGAGGGCCGGTAGAGAGCGTGCTCCGTTTTTACCAGGACGTAATCAAGGTTGGATAAGAGCACGACTTGTTCACTGTAATGGCCTGATTTCCCTGCGGCATCAGCCCCTCGCAAGAGAATAAGCACGTTGCTCTGGCGGTTCTGCTCGTCGGAATTGTTATCGGCGCGGTACTCGGACCAGGAACGAGTCCAAGGATGCGAATACCATTCTTGATAGCCGCCACTCCCGATCGCGGTGAGCAAGTCTTTTGGTAAGGGCTGAAGCTCAACGCGGCCTACTCCATAGTGATTGGTATGAAACTTACCCAACGGCACGCGGTCTGCCAGACTGGGCTCTTCGCCGAATTGGCCGACGCTATTGGACCGCGCGCCTTCGACCACGCCGTCAACCGAAGCTGGAGTTCCATCTGCGTAGGAACTGGTCACATAAAGTACAAAGGGAGCATCCGCAGTGTCTGTTCCCGCCGTCGAGAGGTACAGGTGAATGGGCTGCGCGCTCAGGCGCAACTTGAACCGGCGTTGTTCCGTGCGCTTTGTAGAAAGATCGGTAACGTAGGCGGCGAGAGTCAGGTCTTCGAAACGCTGGTAATAGGACTCCTTGAAGTCGTGGAAATCTCCGGTAAGGTCCACATGTGCAATGAACTTGCCGTCGGAATCGAGCTCCCCTTCCAGAGCCTGCGATTCGTCTGCCACCCACTCTCGTTTGTCGGAATCCCAGTGTCGGTTTTCCTGGCGAACTACTTTCACCTTGGCGCGCTGGACTGGCTTTCCAAAAAGGTAGTCGGCACGAACTTCTATGCTGGCGTTCTGACCGGGAAGGTAGTAGGGGCGATCGGGAGAAACCTTCACCGTGTAAGTGGGCAGTTCGTAGCGGCTGATGCGGATCTTCGAGTGAAACTCCTGACTGGAGTATCGGTCACTCTGTAGCTCGGCGGTTATAGAAATGTCACCTAGTTGCAACTTCTGCGGAATTCCCCAGTCGGCCCTGGCCACGCCGAACTTCGAGGTGTTGAATGTATCTTCAAATTGCATTTGTCCCTGATCGTCTGTAAGCGTGACTTTGACGCCGACATTCGCGAGCGCACGATTGTCGGGGCCGAACGCGAGCACGCGCATATGAACAGTTTGGCCCGGCTGATACAGGGGCTTGTCGGTGGTGAGAGTCAACCGGACAGTATCGGGGAACTTGATATCGAGCGATTCCTCTTCGCTGAAATCGCCGCGAGTCGCTGTAGCCACTACTTTCCCCTCAAAATCGGAAGGGGCACTGGGGAGGTTGAAGTCCACGAGGGCGTAACCGGATCGGTCGGTGAGTTGCTTCTTCCGCGCCGTGGGTTTGTCGTCATCATCGTCCCCCACCTCGAGCTTGAAGTCGACCGCGACGCCAGCAATTGGCTCTCCTGTGGCCGGGTTGTCCACCCGCACTCGTAACGGATACTTGGCTCCGAAACCAACAGTCTCGGCACCTGTTATTCGGAATTCAAACGAATCGACCATCAAGCGCCCCATCTGAAGTACACCTCGTACTGGCGCCGCATCCGATCCGTTGATGGAAGGAGCGAACGTGTATCGCAGGCGGTACCACCCCAACTCCGAGGGTGTCGTAGTCGGAAGGGCTTTCGCGTCCCACTGTAGCTTTTCTACGGTGGTGCCCGGCTCTTCTTGAAAAGTCCCCTTCATGGTCGAGTGAACCTTATCCTCAAAATTAACCAGTTCCAGAAGGAAGGTTCCTTGCATCCGCTGGCGCGAAAGATTAACCACAGGAAGCTCAAGTTCGGGCTTGGGAAGGAGGTGAAACCGGACATTGCGTTCGTCAATTTTCAGCAGATTATCGGGCGGTCCCTGCGCGAGGACAAAAGGTATGAATAAAAAAAACAGAGCGGCCGAAGTACACCAGTGGCGCTTTGTACCCATGTGGCCTCCCTAAAATGAGGACATGCAACAGATGCTACCAGTTCGCACCACACTTTGAACGGCCATATGGATCTTGCTCGTTACCTGAGGCGAAAGCACTCAAAATCCCGCTGATCGGGTTGACGGACGAAATAGCAATGTTTGACCAACGACAATCCGCTCCAGAGTGGGGCGCCAGCCGCGAAACCTACCAGCCGTCGAAGACGGTCCTCCCTTAATGAAGGAGTTTGCCTCCAAATCCTGTGTGGCCCGTACTCGACGCGTGAATCCGTGAAGTTGGCACTGATTGTTGCTGAAGAAAGTTCGGTGGATCATGGCACGGACGTGACCGTCGGCGCACTCACGGGCCATTTACCGATGCCTCCCGATAAATCTAGGCTGTCCTCGAACAGTTTCATGAACAAGAGAGGGCAGTTCAGGGCTGTTCAAGCTCGCTTCAACTCGCGTCCCACGACTGAAACAGAGTCTGGGACGCTTTTTTCGTTCCTACAACGTCGCAGACTCAGTCGAGTCACGCAACGCCCGTCGATCAGCCCCAGCGCCGCTCAACGCGGAGCGTATCATCGCGTAGATAGCATCGCCGGGCCGATGGCGGATTCGCAAGCTCGGCGTCAAGGCGACGCCACGGTCCGTTTCGAGTCTCGTAAGATAAAGGGCTTCCCGTGCAACCAAGTAGATCAGGCAGATATTCTAGCTGGGTTTCCGTACTTGTAATCTTGCGAACGCGTGGTACTATACTCTGTCGTTAACGTACACGGTCCCGAATATGATGGTACTCTGCTGATGGCAGCCGGCAGGCAAGCGGTGGGAATTTACCTTCTGGGAATTGACGTGGGAACCGGAGGCACGCGCGCTCTCATCCTCGATGAGAAAGGACGCGTTATTTCATCCGCGACTGAGGACCATCGAGCTTTCGTATCTCCTCAGATCGGCTGGGCCGAGCAAGACCCTTGTGATTGGTGGCGCGCCTGCGGTGTGGCCGTCCGCCATGCACTCGCACAAGCGAATCTGCGGAGCGACCAGATTTCTTGCGTCGGGCTTTCGGGCCAAATGCATGGAGCGGTGCTTCTCGACGAGCAAGCGCACGTCGTGCGGCCTGCACTGATCTGGTGTGATGTAAGGACGGAGAAGCAGTGCCGGGAGTTGACCGCACAAATCGGCGCCGAAAATCTGATTCAGCTTACGTGCAATCCCGCGCTCACCAATTTCACTCTCACCAAGTGCTTGTGGGTCAGGGAAAATGAGCCGGAAAACTGGCGCTGGGTTCGATCGCTCATGCTTCCCAAAGATTATGTTCGATTTCAGTTAACCGGCGAACGCGCCACCGATGTGGCGGACGCCTCGTGCACTCTGTTGCTCGATGTTGCCCACCGCCGCTGGTCGAAGGAAATGTTGAAGCTGGTGCAAATGGACGAGTCTCTTCTGCCGGGGCTGTACGAGTCGCCAGAAATCTGCGGACAAGTTTCAGATGCCGGCGCGGCGGCTACTGGCCTGCAAAAAGGTACACCTGTCGTGGCTGGCGCGGGAGATCAGGCCGCCGGAGCGATTGGCATGGGAGTCGTTTCTCCCGGAACCGTGAGTGCAACCATCGGAACCTCGGGTGTGGTCCTGGCGGCGACGGATCGTCCCGCACTGGACTCCAGAGGTCGTGTACATACCTTCTGCCATGCCGTACCCGGACGCTGGATTGCGATGGGCGTGACCCAGGCTGCCGGCCTTTCGTTGCGTTGGTTCCGCGATCAGTTTGGCTCGGGCGAGCCGCGTCAGTCATATGAGAGCCTTACCACCGAGGCGGCCAGCGCTCCTCCCGGATGCGATGGTCTGTTGTGGGCTCCGTACCTGATGGGCGAGCGCACTCCCTACCTCGACCCTGCGGCGCGTGGAATGCTGCTTGGCTTGACCGCTTCGCACACGCGAGCCCACGTGATTCGGGCGATTCTCGAAGGCGTTGCTTTCAGCCTGCGCGACACCTTCACCATCTTTCAGGAGATGGAAGTGCCCGTAACGACGGTGCGTCTCGGCGGCGGCGGCGCCAGATCGGCACTTTGGCGACAGATTCAGGCTGACACCTATCGACATCCGGCCGAGACTGTCGAAGCGGAAGAAGGCGCTGCGTACGGCGCAGCAATCCTGGCGGGAGTAGGAGTGAAGACGTGGTCTTCCGTTGACGAAGCCTGCGAATCTGTAGTGCGGGTCTCAAAGAATGTCACGCCGGACTCCGAACATTGTCTGGTTTTGGAAAGGGCATACGCCATGTACCGCCGCATGTATCCTGCGATGAAATCGATAATGAATTAACGTGATAATGCTTGCGAGATGGAGACTACTTTCATGACCGATCATCATTCTGATACGAACGATTACCTGCCTCGTGCTGAACACAAGTTTTCCTTTGGGTTATGGACGGTCGGCAACCGCGGACGCGATGCCTTTGGGGATTTTGTGCGACCCCATATTTCTCCGACCGAGATTGTTTCTCTGCTGGCCGAGGTGGGGGCCTGGGGCGTCAACTTGCACGACAACGATCTCGTTCCTATTGATGCAAAGCCCGCTGAACGTGACTGCCTCGTCCGTTGCTTCAGGAAGGCTTGCGACGCCAACGGAATTGTGGTTCCGATGGCAACAGTTTCACTGTTCTTCCATCCCATCTTTCGCGATGGAGCTTTCACCGCCAACGATCCTGAAGTACGCGCCTACGCTCTGCAGAAGACAATGCGAGCAATGGATATCGGGGCGGAATTGGGTGCGAAAGTTTTCGTACTATGGGGCGGCCGCGAAGGCGTCGAGACTGATGCCTGTCGTCGGGCCGATGACGCGATCAAGCGATTGCGCGAAGCGGTCAATTACCTTTGCGAATACAATCTCGACCACGGATACGGCATGAAGTTCGCTTTAGAAGCCAAGCCCAACGAGCCCCGCGCCGATATCTACATGGCCACGACCGGCCAATACCTGGGCTTCATTCCCACTCTCGATCATCCGGAAATGGTTGGCGTGAATCCTGAGATGGCCCATGAACATATGGCGGGACTCAACTTCATGCATGCGGTGGCGCAGGCTTGGGAAGCGGGAAAGCTTTTTCATATCGATCTAAACGACCAAATGCCCGGTCGATTTGACCAGGATCTACGCTTCGGATCTTCGAACTTGAAATCGGCATTTTGGCTGGTCAAATTTCTCGAAGATGTTGGCTACAGCGGCTCCCGTCACTTCGATGCGCACGCTTACCGCACCGAGGACTATGAGGGGGTGAAGGACTTCGCTCGCGGTTGCATGCGCACGTATTTGATCCTGAAAGAAAAGGCCAAGCATTGGAATGCCGACAAAGACATACAGGCGATCGTGGCGGAGATTTCGAAGAACGGCAACGGTGCTCCGTCCCTGGGTCATTACTCGAAACAGATCACTTCCGAGTTGCTGGCTAGTGTGTTTGACAAAGACGCGATACTAAAAAAGCGTTTACCCTATGAGCGCCTGGATCAACTCACCGTTGACTTGCTGCTGGGTGTGAGATAACCAAATGACGCCACTGCCGGCCCTCGCTGTGCCCACTCAGTTAGTGCGCCTCGCCCCTGTCGATATCGTCATTGTGGTTTTCTATTTTGCCCTTGTCCTCGCCATCGGCTGGTACTTAAAGGGCCGGGCCAATACGGGTGAAGATTTTTTCATGGCCGGCCGCGAGATGACCGCATGGGTGGCGGGTCTCAGTTTTCTTTCAGCTAATCTTGGAGCGCTTGAATTGATGGGGTGGGCTGGCTCCGCCTATCAGTACGGGATTCTCGCCACACACTGGTATTGGATCGGTGCCATTCCTGCGATGCTGTTTCTGGCATTGGTCATGATGCCGTTCTACTACATTTCGAAAACCCACTCGGTACCGGGATATTTGAAGCTGCGTTTCGGCGAATCCAGCCGCGCCCTCTCTGCGGTTTCCTTCGCCTTCATGACTGTGCTTATGAGCGGCGTCAATATGTTTGCCATGGCCAAAGTCATGCAGATCGTGCTGGGTTGGGATATCAATTTCAGCATCTGGGTTTCATCGCTGACCGTGGCCATTTATGTGACTCTAGGCGGCCTGCGCTCGGCCATTTTCAACGAGGTGCTGCAGTTCTTTCTCATCTGGGCGGGAGCACTGCTGATTCCGATCCTCGGCTTATACGAAGCCGGCGGTTGGACGAATCTCAAGCTGCAAATTGCGCACAGAGCTTCCGAGCAGTACGTCCATCTCTGGTCTGGTTTAGGTTCCTTCACGACGAACCCAATGGGAATCCACTGGACAGGGACAGGCATTGTCTTCGGGCTCGCCGTAGTGATTTCGATGGGCTACTGGACTACGGACTTCCTCGTCGTCCAGCGCATTCTCGCCGCGAAGGATATTCGGAGTGCGGAGATGGCACCCATCATCGGCGCCGGCTTTAAGATGCTGGTGCCGATCATTGTGATCCTTCCCGGGCTGCTGGGTCTCGCGGTCTTGCCGGAAAAGCTGGTTCCGGAGTCAGTGGCTGCGGTTACCGGAGCCCATAGCTATAATGACGTGCTTCCGCTCATGCTGGCGCGCTATTGTGGTCCCGGCCTGCTTGGCCTGGGAGTTACAGCTTTGATTGCCGGCTTCATGTCCGGTATGGCGGGAAATGTCAGTGCCTTCACCACGGTCTGGACGTATGACATCTACCGTCCGTTTATCAACAGCAAGGCCAGCGACCACCATTACGTGAATATGGGGCGATGGACCACGGTAATCGGAGTCCTGATCAGCGTCGGCACCGCGTATCTCGTGATGCAGTTTGCCAGCATCATGGATTATGTGCAGGCTCTTTTCAGCTTTTTCATTGCTCCTCTCTTCGGCACGGTCGTCCTCGGTATGCTGTGGAAACGGGCGACCGGCTCTGGCGGATTCTGGGGATTGCTGTGCGGAACGCTTTGTTCCATCAGTATGTGGACCTGGGTAAAAGTGGATCCTACAGCGCTGCGCTACGTGGCGCTCTCCCCGCACGCCAAAGGACTCGCCCAGGATATGTATCAAGCGCTGTGGTCATTCATCACTTGTGTCGTGGTGACCGTTGTTGTGAGCCTGGCAACGAAACCTATGTCAGACACTCAATTGACTGGACTCGTATATGGGTTGACGGAAGTCCCCGCCGTTGGGGACGTGCCGTTGTACCAGAAGCCCCTTTTCTGGGCCGGAGTGGTCGCGATTGTTTTCGTGATTCTCAACATAATTTTCTGGTAGAGGTTTTCAGGTTGGTGGAGGCTGACACGATGATTTCGATCTGGTTTTTCATTGGTATTTCGCTGGCGGTGAACGGTGCGCTGATCCTGGCGGCGGGAGTTTACCAGCTGGTGAATCCTCCTGCGAATCCCGGCGTGGTTCTCTTCCACTTGCATGCGAATGTATGGTGGGGGGCGGTGTTGCTGGCGATCGGCTTACTTTATTGCTTCAAATTCGCGCCTCGGCGAACGTCCTAAGCTCACTGCACAAGTAATTTCGAATCGCTCTCGAGTGAGTTGGCTCGAACGATCATGCCGATCCTAAGGAGTCAACGGGGGTGGACTTGCGGAAATCTTCAACGCCAGCGGGTCATCGGACTTCTCATGCAGTTCACGAACCTTGGCAAACTCCTTCTGCGATTCCTCTGCTTTTCCCATGGCCTGATAGGCACGTCCTAAGCGGTAATGAGCGTCTGGCTGTGCAGGATCCAATTCAGCTGCACGCCGAAGGGCGACGACGGCGTCCGAGTACTGCTTCTTCTGAATGAGAACGGCACCGATGTCGATATAGGCAATGCGTACATCGTTTTTTTCACTGACAGCCTTCCGCAGCAGCATGAGGGCGTCGTCCAGATTCGTTTTCTTCATCTCGATGTCTCCCAAATAAGCGAGCGCTTGCGGATGGTTAGGATCGAGGGCTAACACTTTCCCGAACTCGCCCCGGGCTTCATCGTATTGGTGCGATTTCCAGTAGAGGTAGCCGAGGCCGAAATGCACGTTGGGCTCCTCGGGTGAAACTCGGGCCGCCTCCTGGAACTCCGCAATGGCTTCCGGCGTTCTTTGCAGGCCATCCAAGGCCTCTCCCGTCAGTATGTGCGCGGCAGCCGAGTTCGGTTGCTGTTGCAATATTTGATGGAATTCCTCCAGAGCACACGAGTACTTTTTCGCCCACAGACAGCTCTGGGCCAATACTTCGTGCAACTCAGCGTTTGCAGGATCGGACTTCGAGGCGGGTTCAAGATATTTCACGGCTTCCGCAAACCGCTTAACGCCGTAATAGCTAAGCCCCAGCAGCATCGAGGCCTGCTGGTTACTAGGATCGGTTGCCAGAGCTGCGCGGAAGGTTGGAATCGCCGCCTGAAACCGTCCCTGCTTGAACTCCGCCAGGCCCAGATCGAGTTCGATACCAGGCAACTTCGAGTTAAGGGAAAGCGCTGTCTTGTAGGCAGAAGCTGCTTCCGAGTACTTCTGTTCCTTGGAAAGAACCACTCCGAGGCTCGCATAGGCACCCGCGTCTTTAGGGTTGTGCCGGATAACAGCGCGCCAGGCTTCGGCAGCCTCAACCCACTTTCCTTCCTGTTGAAGACTAATTGCCGCAGAGGGAGTAGCGGCTTGCGCACTGGCGCGGATCGAAAACAAACAAATCGCGAGAGCGGCGAACAAAGCAAGCCGCGGAATAACGGGCCATTCCAATTTCGAACTCTTCATAGGGGCCACGAACTTCGGGCAAGGTAAGCTGGTAATCCGTGCGGGACCTCGCTCCTTATTCCAATCTGACGTCCGGCACCCCTTAATCATAAGCCTCCGGAAATCCCGAGCGGCGCCGCAGGAAAATGATGGGGGCGAAAAAAACCCCGCTCACAGGTTGCGAGCGGGGCATGACCAACAAACTTTTGCTAGAAGATCAGCTTTGCCCCCAGTTGGAACACACGCGGATCGAAGGCACTCGTTATCTGCCCGAAATTACTGGTGCACCCGGCCGTCCCGGGGACGCAACCTGCATAATTGTTACTGAAACCACCATTCTGGCCGGATCCTCCTAGCTGCGTGTGGTTCCAGGTGTTGAAGCTTTCAGCCCGGAACTGAAACGCGGAGCCGCGAGCTTCGTTGATGACGAAGTTCTTAAACAACGACAGGTTCCAGTTATCGCGGCCCGGCCCACGTATACCGTCGAATCCCAGGTTCCCCCAAGTCCCTGGCGCCGGCATAGAAAATGAAGCCGCATTGACCCACTGGACTCCGTTCACAACCCCCTTGCTGACCACTGGCGTCTTGGGATAGGAGATCGCTCCGGTGACATTCGGCCGGTTGTTCACATCCCCGCCGGTAAAGATGCTGTCAACGTTCTCCCCATTGATGCTGAGGTTTTCGGGCGGACCTGACTCAGCAGTAATGACGCCAGAGAGCTGCCAGCCACCCACCGCCGTCTTCAAGAAGCGGTTGGAGCTGTTCTTCAGCAGCGGAATGTCGTAAACAAAGTCTGCGAAGAAGACGCTCGTGCGGTCGAACGGCGAAGGCCCCACGTCGTACCGCCAGCTCTGATACGGATTGGTCACCCAAGACAGATCCCACCCGTTATTGCCGCTATTTTGGCCGGTGCTGGGGTCGATTGCGCGAGAAAGAGTGTAAGCCGCTTGCAAGGTCAGATCGCGAGTAACCCGCCCGCGAAGTTCCGTCTGCAGCGAATTATAGTGGGAGTCGGCACCATCAAAGGCCTGCTTGATGGAGCTGTAGCCTTGGTAGGGTACCAGTCCGTTAAATGGAGTCACACCGTCCGTTGCGAATCCTGTGGTCTGGAGACTTGCCAATTGGTTTGCCGGCGGCAGCTCGAGCTCCTGCCAGTAGCTCTCGTGCCTGTCCACGCTCCCAACATAAGACACCGAGAACACAGCTCTGCTTCCGACCGCCTGCTGAACGCCGGCGCTGTAGGAGGAGGTCCGCGGCGCCGGATAGGTTTGGTTAATCCCGGTGACGCCGGCGGGTACGATTGGAACCGTAATGGAACCGGTTCCGCTGGCCAGGAGGTGTGGATTGCTGAAAAGAACGTTGTTCACCCCCAGGGAGTATCCAAACGGCGGATTGGTGGCGCCATTGTACATGTCATTGCCCTGAATGCGCTCATACATCAGGCCGTACCCGCCGCGAATCACGGTCTTGCCGTTGCCGAACAGGTCGTAGGCAAAGCCCAGGCGTGGCCCGAAGTTCCACCATTCATTGTTGGCTAATCCCTTGGGAAATCCATTCTTGCCTCCCTGACCCATCCCGTTCAGGTAGAACTGATAACCCTGCAGCGATGCTACGGGGCTTGTGCCCAAACCCGGGCTGTTGGGCGCAATCTGCGTATCGGAAGAGTTTGCCCACAGAGGCGCATTGGCCGAGTTGTACCGGTTGGGATAGAAGTTGGTTTGATTCGAGTTGGATTCGTAGGTGTGGGGAATTCCATCCCAACGCAAGCCCAGATTCAGGGTTAGCCGGTGCGTGGCGCGCTAGTTGTCCTGAACATATGCATCCGGGGAAATCGCTTTCCAGTCGCCGGTACCCTTATACGCATTTTCAGTGTATTGGTTGGCGTAGCCAAGGAGGAAATCAGCAAAGTCGTTGCCGGAGTATGAGCCGTTAAAAGTGAAGCCACCTTGGGTTTCCGCAAAGTAATCTTGCACCTTCTTGTAGAGCGCCCAGCCAAATCCAAACTTGAGCTGATGTGCTCCTCTTACCCAGGAGAGATCATCGCGAACCTGGTAATCGTCCGCAGTATTGTTCCAGGGCAGCCAATTGACGGTGTAGTAGCTGCCGGTCGTCCCAGCCAAATGGATATCCGGGATACGGTCGTCGACATTCTCTCCAGAGAAAATCTTGTTCGCCCCCTCCGTGAAGCCGGAAGGCTGCTTGTAGACACCCAAGGGGAGGATGTGGATGCGGTTGCCGTCGTAGTTGAAGGCAATTTCGTTGAGCAGATTTGCCCGAATCGCATGCGTGGCGTGAACCACCGCGCTATAGGATGGGTTGCCGAACGTGTTGCCAATCGTCGGCACATTGTCACTGCTCCACTGCGTCGTGCCGTAGGTTTGCGAGGCCTGGTCGGAAATCCAGTGCCCAAAGATGGAGAACTTATCGCTAAATTGATGGTCGATTCGGGCAATCTCTTCCTTTCCGGAAGTGGGTTGATTGCCGCCTCCGATGAACTGATTTCCTGAAGTGGGTAGAGGGAAGATTCCTGCCGTTAGCAGCGCAGTTGCGTTCGAATTAATCATGCAGGCGGGAATGGTATTGTTTGGGAACGCTTTCCCTGGCGTGACTCCTGTCGGAGCAACACCGCCGGGGCAGTTCGCGAACTGAATCGAAGCTGCGACCTGGGCAGTGGTCGGGTCGGAAATGGCACTCGCAATAACGGCACCACTGGCCGTCGGATATTCGCTCGCCAATGGTACCGTCGGATTGAACAACCCGCCGTGAATGTAGCGCCGCCACTCCATGTTGTAGAAGAAGAACGTCTTCGGATTGGATTTCGAAGGATGAAAGCTCACCGGTCCGCCGACGTTGAAACCCCAGTCGTTAAAGCGCAATTCGGCAACCGGCTGGGGAGCCGGGTTGAAATAGTTGCGCGCGTCCAGAGCATCGTTGCGTCCAAAATAGAACGCGGTGGCGTGAAGCTGCTTGGTGCCGGACTTGATGACCATGCTGATCGTGCCTGCCGAAGACAAGCCGTATTCCGCGCTGTAGTTCGAGGTCATGGTGCGAAATTCGGCGATGGCATCTTCCGAAGGCAGAACGTCGGCCCCGCCGCCGCCCCCACGATCCGCCGCCTCGCCGCCATCCACAACCCATAGATTGTGGCTGACGCGCTGACCATTGAAACTCACATTGAAGTCGCCACCCGCGGAAGTCGGGACCTGAAAATCGGATTGTATGCT
This sequence comes from uncultured Acidobacteriaceae bacterium, assembly GCA_963773675.1. GTDB lineage: Bacteria > Acidobacteriota > Terriglobia > Terriglobales > Acidobacteriaceae > Sulfotelmatobacter. The sequence continues at coordinate 362,650 of CAVZCG010000017.1, read as the reverse complement.
GGAGGCGCCTGGCGTGAGCGCCTCGAGGGCGAATACGTTGCGGCCGTTGGTGGATAGCTGCGAGATCTGCTGGCCCGTGACTACGGAACTCACCTCGCCGGTGTCGGTTTGAACCCTGACCACATTGGCTTCCACGCTAACGGTTTCGGTGGTTGAGCCCAGTTCCATCTGAAAGTCCACACGGGCACGATCGGCAACGTTCAACGCCACGTCATTGTGCGCCTCCATCTTGAAGCCCGAGGCTTGGGCGGTAACGTTATAGTGGCCAACGGATAGGTCCGCGGCGACATATTGTCCTGTGTCGTTGGTCACGACGTTCCGAACTTCGTTCGTTTCCACGTGGATGATCCTGATCTTCACGTTGGGCACGACAGAACCTGAGGGGTCGGTAACGGTTCCAAGAATTGTTGCTTCCTGGGCGAAGGCGTGGAACGACATGCCCAACAGGAAGACGCAAAGGACCGCGAGACTGCGGCTGCAGCCGTTTACGGCGACAACAACGCTGTTAGCGAATTGCGACGATCGAGACTTCATGGTCCACATCCCTCTGGCGTTGAGCCCCAAGCGTTAACGTTAACGATCACGGAGGAGCTTTTATCTTCTTTCGACGACCTTTGTCAAGAAAAATCTTAAATCCCAGACATCCAAAGCTTGAATCGGCTTCGACAAGGCAAGTTGCGCCGCCAAGGAAGCTCCAGACTTTGACGGGCTCCTGTAGGACTTATGTCTTGATTTGGAGGGTCAGCCGACTACTTCAGTCTTGTCGCGGAAATGAGACTTGTTCGTAGCCTTGGCGCGAGTCAGGGGTCTGATGGCGGAGTCGTCGAACTTCACTCCGGCCAGCCGAATCTCTCGGAAAAGATGCAGGTTGGATGACATCACAACCCCGGGGCTAAGGTGGACGGTTGGCGGGAAAGGCACCCTGCCAGTGAGATTGTCTGCCATCAGCCGCACTGCCATCTGACCCTGCCGGTGGGGCTGCTGATAAATAGACGCCGTGATGGTCCCCTTCTCAAAGTAGGGAGACATCTCTGCGAAAAGATCCGTTGTTATCAGCTTGGTTCTTCCGGCAAGGCCGCGCGCTCCGAGGGCTCGGCACACGGGAAGGCAATTGACCGTATTCACGTAGAGTCCGGCCAGATTTGGAACCTGGCCCAGAAGATCAAAGGTCTTCTGGAAACTTTCATCCTCGTCCTCGTGTCCTTCTATAACGCTGACGATTTCGCCTCCGGGGCAGTTCCGTGGAAACGCGTCGGAAAAACCCGTGGTCTTCTGCCGGTGATCTTCGGCGCTCAACATGCCAGCAATCACGGCCACTTTGGAGCCTGGAGGTACGAACTTACCCATCAGTTCCCCCGCCAGGCGTCCGTTCAATAAAGGTTCGACACACACGATGCTCGAGCGCCGGCTCCCAGGGGAGTCCGTGGATACGCAAACCACTGGTATTCCTTTTCCTTCGGCTTCATCAATCAAAGGCGCGAGAGCTTGAGGATTTCCCGCCGTGAGAACGATTCCGTTCACGCCCTCCCGCATGAGTTCCTTGAACGCTTCCGTGTCCGCCTCTCCCAACGTTTGGACCGGCCGGTATACAAGCTGGATACCGTGCTGTGCCACACTACGAGCTTCATCCAGCACGCCGCCCCATAATTGATCGTAGAAAAAATGGATTTCTCGCGGGATGCAAACTCCAATGCGAGCGCTCGCTTTGGAAACCGACAACGAGCGTGCCGCCAGATTGGGTGTATAGGAGATCTGCTCGGCGATTTTCAGAATCCGCTGGCGGGTGGCTTCGTTAATTCCAGCTCGCCCGTGCAAAGCACGGTCTACCGTCCCGATCGAAACATTCGCCAGTTCCGCAATCAGGTGGATTCCGCGCCTGTCTTTCTTGTGCTTGGCCGCGCTCATCCCTCTCGTTCCATTCTAGCCTGCTTCGCGGATCATCTGCCCCTTAAGTGAGCCGGCTGATCGCAGACCGAACGCCGCGAACCAATCGTGATTTCACCTCCACGATCAGGTTTTAGGCTCCGTGTACGTTGACGGTGCTATACTTCGTCCCGGCTTCGAACCAATCTCTTGGTTCCGAAATAGATTCTGGCAATTATTTCGCAAGGAGATTCTCTTCATGCTTGAATGGCGTGCTCGCTTGCTCACGTTGATCATCGCCTTCCTCTTTGTAGCAGCATTCAGTTCTGTCGCGCAAACCACACCCGCTGCAAGCACCCCCTACCTCGATCCTTCGCTCCCGTTAAATCAACGAGTGGACGACCTGGTGTCGCGAATGACGCTCGAGGAAAAAGCTTCTCAGCTTGTGAACCAGGCACGAGCCATCCCGCGGCTGCAGGTGCCGGGGTACGACTGGTGGAGTGAAGCCCTCCATGGAGTTGCCAACGCCGGAACGGCTACCGTCTTTCCGGAACCAATTGGGCTTGCTGCAACCTTTGATTCTCCTTTGATCCACGATATGGCAGTGGTCATCAGTACGGAAGCTCGCGCCAAGCATAACCAAGCGGTGCGCGCCGGGCGTCGCGACATCATGGAAGGACTCGACTTCTGGTCGCCGAACATCAACATTTTCCGGGACCCACGCTGGGGACGCGGTCAGGAAACCTACGGTGAAGATCCATTTCTCACGGGGCGAATGGGAGTCGCCTTCGTCACCGGAATGCAAGGAGAGGACCCAAAGTATTATCGGGTGATCGCTACACCCAAGCATTACGCAGTGCACAGCGGGCCGGAACCGTCGCGGCACTCGATCGATGTGAGAGTGTCGAAGCACGACGAAGAAGACACTTATCTCCCTGCCTTCCGCGCCGCCATTACCGAGGGCAAGGCAGCTTCGATTATGTGCGCCTACAACCGGGTGAATGGCGAACCAGCCTGCGCCAACAAGTTTCTGCTGCAAGATCAGCTGCGCGGCGCCTGGAAGTTCAATGGCTACGTCGTATCCGATTGTGATGCCATCGTCGATATTTTCAGCGGCCATCACTTTACTAAGAGCATGGCCGAGGCCGGAGCCGTATCCCTGAAAACGGGCATGGACAATGAATGCGCCGATTTCTTTACGCGGGCTAATGACAACTCCGATTACATAAAATTTGTGGACGCGGTGAAGCAGGGCCTCCTCAGTGAAAAAGATATCGATGTCTCGCTGAAACGCCTATTTACGGCCCGCTTCCGTCTCGGAATGTTTGATCCCCCCGAGATGGTGCCGTATGCGAACATTCCGGATTCCGAGATCGATAGCGAGCCCCACCGCGCACTCGCGCTGCGGGCGGCTCGGGAATCGATTGTTCTCCTGAAGAATGACGGCATTCTCCCCCTTGTTCCAGATGTCAGAAACATTGCAGTGGTCGGCCCGCTCGCTGAATCTACCCGCGTCCTGCATGGCAACTATAGTGGTACGGCATCCCATGCGACCTCCGCGCTCGATGGCATTCGCCAGCAATTCGCTACCGCCCACGTGACCTACACTCCAGGCATGAACTTTCTTAGGGAAGAGGAACTTATTCCGTCTACCGCTCTCTCGACAGCGGACGGACAGCCCGGACTGACCGGAGAATATTTTTCCAACCCGAACTTCGAGGGCACTCCGCAAGTGGTCCGGGTGGATAAAGCCATCGACCTGCAGCGCTTCCATCCCGAACGGTCTTCCCTTGCTGCTCCTCCGGGGATGGTAGATTTTTCTGTGCGCTGGACGGGATTTCTGACTCCCGACGAATCGGGCGAATATCAAATCGGCGATATAGGTTCGATGAACCGTCTTTGGCTCGACGGCAAACTCATCGTGGATGACTTTCTACTACACGATCCCAAGCCGACGAATGCGACGCTGCGCCTTGAAAAAGGACGTCGCTATGCGATCAAGCTGGAATACGGACAAGGCGGCACCGGCCTCAAGTTGGTCTGGCTTCACCTCTTGGATGATCCCATTCCAATGGCAATCGCGGTAGCGAAGAATGCTGACGTGGTTGTAGCCGTGGTAGGCATCACCTCTCAACTCGAGGGCGAGGAGATGAAAGTGGACGTGCCGGGTTTCGTGGGCGGCGACCGCACCAGCCTCGATTTGCCCAAGGAAGAAGAGGATCTTCTGGAGGCAATGAAAACCACTGGCAAGCCGCTCGTCGTCGTCCTCATGAACGGCAGTGCGCTCTCGGTGAATTGGGCGAGCGAACATGCGAACGCAATTCTCGACGCGTGGTATTCCGGTGAAGAAGGCGGTACCGCGGTCGCGCAAACTTTGGCGGGTGCAAATAATCCGGCGGGGCGTTTGGCGGTGACGTTCTACAAGGGCATCGATCAGTTGCCGGCCTTTGAAGACTATGCGATGAAGAACCGCACTTACCGCTATTTTGAAGGCCAGCCGCTTTATCCCTTCGGCTATGGCCTCAGTTACTCCAAATTTGAATACAGTAATTTGAAACTTTCCAGCGCTACGCTGAAAGCCGTTGATTCACTGAGCGTGGACGCGGATGTGCGGAACACAAGCCCGCGAGAGGGCGACGAAGTCGTAGAGCTTTATCTGAGCTTTCCCCGGTCTCCAGCCGCTCCGCGGTGCGCACTACGCGGTTTCACGCGAGTCCATATAGGCGCGGGCGAAACTCAGCATGTCCACTTTGTGCTGGACGAGCGCGACTTGAGCGAGGTAAATGATAAGGGAGATCGAATTGTCGCGAGCGGTGCCTACCGCGTCACCGTTGGAGGTGGACAACCGGGAACGTCTGCTCCACAAGCAGAGGCAGGATTTAAGATCAAAGGGAAACGAATGCTGCCGGACTAGGCAACTTCAAGATCGCAGTGGCTCGAACTCCGACCCGTGCGGGCGTGCCTGCGCTTTTTCGAATTGAGGGTATGCGGTTGACCCAGTGGGGAACAGCATGCGCAGTTTCCGTAGGACTTTTGTCAGCGCTCTTGTGTGCCCAGAATACCGATCTCTCCGGTGCACCGAAGCCTGGAACACAAACGAAACTGCTCACAGATCATTCAACCGGCGTCAGTCCCATCCGATTCGCGTACCAGCCGATTGCTTTCGAACTCGATAGCTGCGAAACCCCGGAACGTCACGCACCAGAAACCATGGCCGGAGGCGTGGCCGTCTTCGATTACAACAATGATGGCAAGCTCGACATATTTTTCACGAATGGAGCCGACATCAACACTCTTCGCAAGTCGTCTCCCAAATACTCGAATCATCTTTTCGAGAACGATGGCCGAGGTTACTTTACCGACGTCACTGCGAAAGCGGGCCTTGCCGGCACTGGATACGACATCGGAGTCGCGGTTGCCGACTACGACAACGACGGGTACGAAGATATCTTCGTGGCCGGTGTCTACAAAAATGCGCTCTATCACAACAACGGAGACGGCACGTTCACGGATGTAACCGCCAAAGCAGGGCTGAATAAGCCCGATCCTGAATATGGGCCGCTGTGGTCGGTCGGCGCCATTTGGGTCGATGTAAACAACGATGGCCTGCTGGACCTATTAGTCATCAATTACATGAAGTGGGATATCAAGCACGAGCCCTCGTGCCCGATCGATGGCCACCCCGACTATTGCAATCCAAAGATGTACAAGCCAACTCCCAACCAGCTTTTCATCAACAACGGAGACGGCACTTTCAGGGATGCGTCCGCAGAATGGGGTCTGCGGGCTCACCCTGGGAAAGGCATGGGAGGCGCGACCGCCGATTTTGATCTCGACGGCAAAATGGATGTCTTCATTGCGAACGATAAAGAATTCAATTCGTTTTTTCGAAATAAAGGCACTTCGTTTGAGGAAATCGGATTCGACGTCAATGTAGCTCTGCGGGAAGACGGCGTGTTTATCTCGGGGATGGGCGTCGATTTCCGCGACCTCGATAATGATGGATATCCCGACATTGTCATTGTAGCCCTCGACAACGAGACATTTCCTATCTATCGGAACACCGGCAAAGGCACCTTCGTTGAGGTGACGGAACAAAGCGGCATGACGATGCAAAGCCTGCCGATGGGCGGGTATTCCCCGACGATTGCCGACTTTGATAATGACGGCTTGAAGGACATCTTTGTTTCACGCGGTCATGTTCAGTCTCTTCTTTCAGCGCCGCGCATCAGAGTTGAGCAGCCGAACACGGTCTTCCGTAATTTGGGTGGCATGAAGTTCGCCGCGTTGACCTCAGAAGCTGGACTAACTTCACGTCCTCCCGCGCGGCACCGTGGATCCGCCATCGGCGATCTGAATGGAGATGGGCGTATCGATGTGGTTGTATCCGCGCTCAAAGCTCCAGCGGAAATTTGGATGAACGAGAGCCCGGGCAGCAATCATTGGCTGGAGATCAAGCTGCAGGGAACGAAGAGCAACCGCGACGGGATCGGAACGCGCATCAAAGTGGTGACCAGCAGCGGCACCCAGTTTGACCACAAGTCCACGGCTGCCGGTTACGCGTCGTCAAGCGCGGGGCCGGTTCACTTTGGATTGGGGGCAAATACGTCTGTCGATCTGGTCGAAATTCGATGGCCATCTGGTACGGTCCAGCAGTTGCGGGATGTGGCATCCGACCAGATCTTGACCGTCAAAGAACCGGCCGGCAAGTTTTAACTGCTCCAGGACGCTGGAGGCGGAAATTGCGGAACAGAAATTTACACAAGAACTATCGCTGCTGCGTCCCGGCGCGGGTGATTCTCGCAGCAACTGGAGTGGCATACCCACGCACGACTCCTCGGCTCATGTCATCCTGCGTGTGCCGGCGCCGAACATGAAGAGCAAAGGCTTCGATCAAACTCTTAGCGAATCCTTCGCTTCCAAACTCCTGCCCACACACCGAGCAGCGCGGATTCCCGGGCTCGAAAATGTCGATTCGCAGCGTAGGCTCGCTTTTCAGCATGGCCCATTGTGCCACAATATTCTCTTTACGTGTACGTTAACGTTTTGGTTACGGACTTGCTTCGCTATGTAGAATGATTCACCCGATTCATCCACCGGAGGAATTTCAGAGAGAACTTGACCACAACAACTCATGCTGTATTTGTGCTGACATGCTCCCTGTGCGCTGCGGCAACTTGTCTCGCGGAAACCGGCCATGATGCATGGCTCCGTTATGCACCACTGCAGCCTGCAGTCGCCGAGCGCTATCGCGCCCTGCCCGCAACTACTCTCTCGCTCAGCGACACACTCGTGCTAAATACGGCTCAAGCCGAACTCGTGCGCGGCGTGAAGGGGATGCTTGGGAGGACGCTTCGCATTGCCTCGGGCGTTCCGACCGAAAGCTCCATCGTAATCGGAACCGTCGAGCAACTCCGGAGGATTGCCCCGGCCTTACACATAATCGAAGGCCTGCGTGGGGACGCATTCTGGCTGACTACCCGCGAAGTGAGCGGTTTCCCCTGCATCATCATCACCGGAGTGACCGACCGCGGCGTGCTCTATGGAGTCTTCGCTTTTCTCAGCCGGATCGCCAGGGAGGAAGATGTCTTCCGGCTGAACGAATTGCAGAAACCGTCAGCTCCGGTCCGCTGGGTCAATCAGTGGGACAACCTCGATGGCACGGTTGAACGCGGGTACGCTGGACGCTCCATCTTTTTCGAAAACGGTAGCGTCCGCTCCACTCTCACTCGAGTTTCTGAATACGCGCGCCTGCTGGCCTCGGTCGGCATCAACGGTTGCATTGTGAACAACGTCAACGCCGATCTGCACATCCTCGATCCGGATTTTATTCCGCAGCTTGCCCGTATCGCTGAAGTCTTTCGCCCTTGGGGGGTTCAACTTGGAGTCGCAGTCGACATGACCTTGCCCGAAACAGCCGGTGGTCTGGATACTTTCGATCCCCTAAACGTTCGGGTCGCAAATTGGTGGCACAAGAGGTTCGACGAAGTCTATCGCGCGATCCCGGATTTCGGCGGCGTGGTCGTCAAAGCAGATTCCGAGGGACGCCTTGGTCCTTCGTTTTACGGCCGGACCCAGGCGGACGCTGCCGATGTCATCGCTCGAGCCCTCAAACCGCACGGCGGAGTCGTTTTTTACCGCGCCTTTGTCTATGACCACCATCTCGACTGGACCAATCTAAAAAATGACCGGGCGAAAGCTGCTTACGACATTTTTCATCCCCTGGACGGCAAGTTTGATGACAACGTAATCATTCAGATTAAGTATGGTCCCATCGACTTTCAGGTACGCGAGCCCGTGTCGCCCTTGTTTGGCGGCCTTCTCCACACGAATACCGGAATCGAGTTGCAGATCACGCAGGAGTACACCGGCCAGCAGCGGCACACTTGTTTCCTCGTTCCGATGTGGAAGGAGATTCTTGATTTTGACCTGCGCGTCAACGACCGCTCGACCCGAGTAAAACAAATGGTTGCAGGCAACAGTTTCCACCGTCCTACGGGAGGATACATCGGCGTCGTGAATGTCGGTCTCGATCAGAACTGGTTGGGTAATCACTTGGCGATGGCCAACCTGTTCGGTTTCGGAAGGCTCGCTTGGAATCCGGATCTCGCCGCAAAAGCCATTGTCGAAGAATGGACCAGGCTCACTTTTGGTGACGACCCGGCCGTGGTCGAAACAATTTCGCGTATCCAACTGGCATCGTGGAAGGCGTATGAGAGCTACACGGGCGTGCTCGGTTTGCAAACTCTGACAAACATCCTAGGCAGTCACTACGGCCCGGGACCGGAATCACAGGAACATAACGGCTGGGGCCAATGGATTCGCGCCGGCACCGACGGAGTCGGCGTAGATCGAACCGTCGCCACGGGCACGGGCTTTGTCGGGCAATATTTTCCCGAGGTGCGGAAGATCTACGAATCGCTCTCCAACACGCCCGACGACTTGGTCTTGTTCTTTCACCATGTCCCCTACACCTACAAGCTGCACTCCGGAAAAACGGTGATCCAGACGATTTACGATTCACATTACGCTGGCGCCGAGAAAACGACGGAGTTCGTCTCGCAATGGAAATCCCTGCATCACCATGTGGATGACGAGCGCTTCCACGCCGTGCTCGCTCAACTCACGTATCAGTCCGGGCACGCGATCGTTTGGCGAGATGCGATTAATGACTGGTTCCATCGGATCTCGGGCATACGGGATGCGAACGGCCGGGTTGGAAAGCATCCCTACCGGATCGAAGCCGAGTCTATGGAACTCGAAGGTTACATCCCATTCGACGTGACGCCTTGGGAAGACGCTTCAGGAGGAAAAGCTGTTGTTTGTGTTCAGACCCAACCGTGCATCGCAAAGTATCGTTTTGCCGGCAGGAAAGGCTGGTACGACCTGGATGTTGAATATTTCGACCAGAATAACGGCGTGTCAAAGTACCAGGTCTTTGTGGGAAGTCAGTTGGTCGACGAGTGGCTTGCCGACTTATCGCTACCCGCAACGGCACCCAACGGTGACTCGTCTACTCGACGCCATATTACCGGCTTGGCATTGCGTCCGGGTGACGTATTGCGCATCGAGGGCTTTCCGGACGGCGCCGAAGCAGCGCCTCTCGGTTACGTGGAAATCCATCCCGAATAAACATCTCCCACGAACCAAATCCTGGCCGATCCAGCGATAGCATCGCCGAAGAGAATCCATCTCCGATGCTATTCCGTTACAACAATCTTCTTGCCTGAATATTGCAGAACCTTGTCCGGAGTATCACAAGGCGCGATGCCAATCCCGTGATTCTCGCCTACGAAAACGACGCGGAATGTACGGTTGGTTAGCATTCCCGGGAACTCGCCGTGTCGATCGCCGATAGTAAGCGTGTGTTTCGCGTCATCCCAGCGAAATGTAATCGTGGCGTGGATGCCCTTCTCGTAGTTGTAGCTGTCGTTCTCGTCTTCGTACAGCGTGAACTCGCCATCCGCGCCGCGGTATATGCGCAACTCAATCGGATCCGCGGGTTTCTCCGTTGACCACTCGACAGCAGGGCCGAAGGGAACGATAGAGCCGGAGCGAATGTAGAGCGGTACCTCATCCAGCGGCGCTTCCGCTGTGATCTCGCGCTTTCCATCGACGGACACGCCATTCCAGAAGTCGTACCACTTCGCATCCGGGAGATAGACGCGGCGACTCGTAGCTGCCGGTTCGGTTACGGGGCTCACCAGAAACGCGGGGCCGTACATAAATTCATCCCCAGTATTCTCAGCGCGTACGTCGGATCGAAAATCCATTACCAACGGGCGCATGGGCGTATAGCCGTCGTTCGTTGTCTTCCAGGCGAGCGAGTAAGTATAAGGTAGGAGGCGATAACGCAATCGATCGAAGCTGACGAGAATTTTCTGCGCGTCCGGTCCGTACGACCAGAGTTCGTTCTGATCGGTCTTACGAGTGCCGTGAACGCGCAGGATGGGGCTGAACGTGCCGAACTGGAACCAGCGTACGAAGAGTTCGCGATAGGCCGGATCGTCGGGATCGCCGGAGACGAAGCCGCCAATGTCAGTAGTCCAGTACGGAATCCCGGAGAGAGCAAAGTTCAAACCCGCGGGAATCTGGCGACGGAAGCTGACCCAATCGGAATTGATATCGCTCGACCATGCAGTTACAGCGTTGCGCTGCGATCCGGCGAAGGCGGAGCGCGAAAGGATGTAGACGCGCTTCTGGTCGGACGACGCACGCTGCCCGTCATACACGGCCGCGGTGTCCAACAAAGGATAGACGTTCACATATCGATCGCCGCTGCCGATGGCCAACTTGTGGCCCAGTTGAATGTTTTCTTCCTGGCCTTCCGTCTCGGGTTCCGTCGTATCCATCCACCAGGCATCGACACCAATCTTGAAAAGACCTTGGTCCACCTGATCCCAATAGAATTTGCGCGCTTCCGCGTTGGTCGCGTCGTACACCGCCATAGCATCGGTGTGATATGGCGGCTTGGCGAATTTGAACTTGTCGATAAACCATCCTTTCTTGTCCATGAAATCGTAATTAGCCGATCCCGGCTCGAAGAAGGGCCAGATGGAAATCATAAGGTGGAAGTTCTCGCGATGCAGTTCATCGACCATCCCTTTAGGATCGGGATAGTTTTTGTTGAAAACGAATTCGCCTTTCCGGTTCCACCAGAACCAATCTTGCACAATGTTGTCGGCAGGGATGTGGAGTTCGCGATATCTGCGTGCGACGCCAAGAATTTCTTCCTGCGATTTGTAGCGGTTCTTGCACTGCCAGAAACCGTAGGCCCACTTGCCGAACAGAGGCGGCTGCCCGGTCAGCTCCCGATACGCAGCGATGACCTTGTCGAGATCAGGACCGTAGAAAAAGTAGTAGTCGATGACATCGGCCACTTCCGAGCTGATGTAGAGATAGTTCGCAAAACGGTTGTTGAAGCGGCTCCGGGAATCGTTGTTCCAAAAAATTCCATAGCCGTTGCTCGACACCAGAAAAGGCACAGAGATGTTGCTGTTGTCCTGCGAGATGTCCACGGATTCGCCGCGATAGTTCCAGACTCCGGCCTGGTGTTGGCCGAGTCCATAGAGAGCTTCGCGGGAGCCGTAGATGTTCACGAAGGACTCGGCGTGATAAGTATCCTCACCGTTAACTTTCACCGGCGTCAGTTTCCTCGTGGCTTCCTGTACGAGTTGCTTGCCGGCCAGGTCGCGATAAGTAATAGCACCGTCCCTGCGAGTAACGACGATCTTCAGTTGCGTCGTAGACAGTGTGACTTCGTCAGCGTTCTCCTGCATGGCGAACTTTGTATTCGGCCAATTCGTCTTGATCACGACGGGATCAGGACGGTTCGCGGGAAACGCCGCGGTTGGAGAGTAGAGCACATGGACAATCGAGTCTGAGCAAACCTGCAGCCGAAGCGTCCCAGAACTCATGGTGAAGACGACGCCGTCGGCCCGTGGCTGGAGGGCAACTACCGGGTTCATCGGAGCCCATTGCGCGACCGCAGCCGACACGAATCCAAATGCGAACAGAATGGCCAAAGGTAAGCGGAGCAAATGTGCGTTGACGCGATACATAAATTATGGGGACCTCGCGATCATCAATTCATCCAATCCTTAATTCATCTTATCGACCCGGAGACAGCGAATCCGGTAATGATAAATGGAGATCGATTCCGCCGGTCCGCGCAAGGGCAGTAAGGGGCCGAGGGCGGATATTACGAGCCGATGGGTAAAATACCGAAAGGTGATTGCGAATGGACAGGAAAGAATTTCGTGACATGGGCCATCAGGTCGTCGATCTCCTGGCAGACTATTTCGATCGTATCGAGGAAAAACGAGTATTCCCTGACGTAGAACCAGGGGTAGTGAACCGGCTCTTCGCCGACCCACTGCCCCAGGACCCGAGTTCACCCGACAGCGTGCTGGGTGAATTGAAGAACAAGATGCTTCCCTATTGCACCAACGTCGGCCATCCCGGCTACATGGGACTGATCACCCCTTCACCAAATCCTGTGGGTGTGATCGGAGACTTCATCTGTTCCGCCATCAATCAGAACGTCGGCGCGTATTCCATTGGGCCGTCGGCAGTGGCGATGGAACGAAGAGTAGTGCGCTGGCTCACCGACCTCTGCGGCTACGGCGAAAGCGCCGGCGGCAATCTGACCAGCGGCGGAATGATGGCGAACTTTATCGCACTGAAGCTCGGCCGGGATGCGGTGACGCGCGATCACGCACAGTATGACGGCATAAGCGAGCGCTGGGCGGTGTACGTATCGGAGGAGCGGCACGTTTCCATTGACAAAGCCGTGGACTGTGTCGGTCTGGGGCGAAACGCACTGCGCCCGCTGCCCACAGATTCGGCATTTCAGGTTCGGCTCGATGCACTTGAGGAAGCGATCGCGAAGGACAAGAAAGATGGCGTCCGTCCGATGTGTGTGGTCGGCCTGTTTGGAACCACTAATACGGGCGCGGTCGATGATATCCGCGAATTGCGGCGCATCGCCGATCGCGAAGGTATGTGGCTACACGTGGATGCGGCGTATGGCGGCGGGATGCTCCTCTCTCACGAATGGCCGATGCGCGACCGCGGGCTCGAGCTCGCCGATTCGATCACCATCGATCCTCACAAGTGGTTCTATGCTCCGCTCGATGCCGGCGCCGTGCTGGTAAAAGATCAGCGCCGGCTCACCGCATCCTTCGGCATGAAGCCATCGTATCTGACCGACGAGTTCGACCAGGAGAACGAACGCTATCAATATTATGTTCACGGATTCGAGCAGTCGCGGCGGTTTCGCAGTTTGAAAATCTGGATGAGTTTCAAACGATATGGCGCCTGCCAGATCGGGGAGTGGATTGACAACAACGTGCGCCAGGCGAAACACCTTTACGCTCTGAGCGCGAAAGACCCTGACTTTGAGCCAGCCAGCGTTCCACCCATGTCGGCGATCTGCATCCGCTACAAAGGCGCAGAGCTCAGTGAGGCCGATTCGAAGACGCTGCATGCGGAAGTAGCGCAGCGAGTGGAGCAGAGCGGTCGCTTCTGGATTTCAACAACCGAACTCAAGGGAAAAACTTGGTTTCGAATCAACCCGGTGAATTTCCGTACGCGCCAGGAGCACATAGAGGAACTGTTCGCGCTGCTTCAGCAGGAGTGTCGTGCAGTCTTGAAGGAAAAGCGATGACATGGCTAGATCGAGACCAGCTTTGCCCGTAATCGCAGTTTGCGGTTGCCGCCTATCTACAAACCTGCAGCGAACACTTGCGTAGTGCGTTCAGCCTGACGGTGCGTGCCCGTCTTCATGAAAATACGTTTCAGATGAGTGCGCGCGGTGTGATGACTGATGAAGAGTTCCGCCGCGGCTTCCTCGATCGATTTCCCCCGCAAGAGATGTGCTGTCAGCGCTGCCTCTGCACGCGTCAAGCCGTAAAGTCTACAAAGGACCATCTCGTCCACGACCGGTCCCGCGTCTTGAGCGCGCGTTGTCACCATTGCAGCGTGATTTTGTGCGTCAGTTCCAGACCCGGGAATTCTGCCTTCGATTGGATCGCTATAGGCGGGTTTGGCGGCAGCCCCGCAGCACGAGTTTCTTGGCGTCGATCGTGCCTCGATAACGTTGGAAAGGGCAATGAAAGTCTGCACTTGCGCCGATGATGTTGTTGCTACGCCTAGCCCCACGTGGTTTCCTCCTTTGAAGCTTGTGATTGAAAACCAATTTGGGTGAAGACGGCTATCCGGGATATTTCAGCCGCCGGTTGGGAGACAGTTAGACTTTTGACTGTAGTCTTACGTCCTTCAGGCGATGAAGCGGCAACCCCACCAAGTAGGGATTGTTGCTAACCTACTGTTCATTGGGATCACTGTCATCCCTCAAACAGGGTACAAGAGAGCAATCCGGACAAAGCAGTTGGGCTGGAGTGCCCCCGGTGGGCCGCTTTCTTCGCATACACCCATTTGAACTACGTCTTTTTCGGCAGACCGATATTCTCATCAGGTCTTGCTGCAATCGGTGGAAACCGTTATAGAATGGCTGCCATTCTCCGCGGCCGAATAAGGCTGCCTGTGGGAGTTCTACCGTTAGCAACCTCAAGAACCTCAAGGTGAAATCTATGATCAAGAAAATTTGTGTCCTGTTGGCAGTCGTAGCCGTTACTCTCGCCGTGAGCTCACGCTATGCTGCCCGCGTGCTTGGGGCATCGAGCAGCCATATCCTCATTACGCAACCGATCGACGAGAGCCAGTTGGTGACACTCGCTGGCAACACTCGCCCGGAGGCCAAAGCTGCGAATGATCACGGACGTTTGCCCGATAGCTTCCCGGTGGAGCACATGCTGCTGCAGTTGAAGCGCGCACCTGAACTCGAGCGCGAGTTCGAGCAGCAGATCGACTCGCTAACGGACAAGTCGTCGCCCAACTTCCGCCAGTGGATGACGGCAGCGGAACAGGGAGAGAAATACGGTGTGGCCCAGCCGGACATCGATACCATCAAGAACTGGCTGGAGTCGCACGGTTTCACGGTCGGCTATGTATATCCCAACCACATGGTGATGGACTTCTCCGGCAACGCTGGCGAAATCAGCCAGGCCTTTCATACCGAGATCCACGAACTCCAGGTGAAGGGCGAGCAGCACTTCGCCAACATGAGCGATCCGAAAATTCCGGCGGCCCTCGCGCAGGCAGTGGTCGGTGTCGTTTCAATGAACAACTTCAAGCCCCACGCGATGAACGAACGCCGCACGAACTACACCTTCGCCGGCTGCGGAGCTGACTGTTACGCTCTTGTACCAGCCGATTTCCAGACGATCTATAACGTGAGTCCGGTATATACCGCGGGCTTTACCGGTAAAGGCGAGACCGTGGTAGTGGTCGAGGACACAAACTCCTTCGGCACCGACTGGGCCACCTACCAGAAGACGTTCGGCCTCACATCGTATGGAGGCACGCTGACCACGGTCCATCCTAACTCGGCAGGAAACTGCACCAATCCCGGCACCAACAGCGCGGACATTGAAGCCGACCTGGATGTGGAAATGATAACGGCGATTGCGCCCGGCGCGAACGTGGAACTGGCGTCCTGTACCGACGGCAGCACTTTCGCCACTTTCGGCGGGCTGGTGGCCATTGAAAATCTGGTGAGCGCCGGCAGCCCGCCGCCTATCATCAGCATGAGCTATGGTGTCTGCGAAGTGATCAGCGGCGCCAGTGCAAATGCCGCTTTTAACTCCGCGTTCCAGTCCGCGGCAGCGGCGGGTGTATCGATATTTGTTTCGTCCGGCGACAACGGCGCCTCCGTTTGTGCGCGCGATTTTACGAACGGCGATCTTTACGCGTACCCCGGAATAGGCATCACTGGATGGGGCGAGAGCGCATACAACGTATCGGTGGGCGGCACGGATTTTGAGGATCTTTACAACTCCCTGGAAGGCGGCCTTCCTCAGAGCACCTATTGGAACTCCACAAACAGCTCGACCTATGGCTCGGCTAAATCTTACATCCCGGAAATTCCATGGAACGACTCTTGCGCAAGCTATCTAGCGTACACCGTAGAAGGCTTCAGCGCCCCCTATGGCAGCACCGGCTTTTGCAACAGCAGTGCCGGTGCTAATTTCTTGAGCACCGGTGCCGGCAGTGGCGGCCCCAGCGGCTGCGCCACGGGCGCGGGCAATGCCACCTACGCCTACGTCGAGGACACGACGTGCAAGGGCTACGCAAAACCTTCCTGGCAATCGGGGATCTTCGGCAATCCGGCTGACAGCGTGCGCGATGTCCCGGACGTATCGCTGTTTGCGAGCAACGGAGTCTGGGGGCACTACATCATCATCTGCGCATCCGACGCCAGTAGTGGAGGCGTGCCATGCACAGGCGCTCCGAGTAAATGGTATGGCGTGGGCGGAACCTCGGCCTCTTCGCCCGCGATGGCCGCGATTCAAGCCTTGGTGGACCAGAAGTGGAGTATTCGGGCGGGAAATCCTAATCCCACTTACTACTCCATCGCCAAGACCGAATTCGGCAAGTCCGGCAACACCGCCTGCTACTCGATCAACGAGACCAAGGGTAATAGTTGCGTGTTCAACGACATCACCCAGGGCGACAACGACATCAACTGCCGGTACAACGGAACCGCATTTGAGGCCGATTGCTACCGGCCTTCTGGAACCAATGGTTCCCTGGGCACTCAAGCCCTCAGCAGCTTGACCTTGAAGTCCGCTGGATCTGGCTACACCAGCACTCCGACTTGCAAAATCAGTGGGCCTTCGAACAAGTCGAAGTATCTTTCACCCACCGGCACTACCATTTACGCTGGTGGCACTCAGGCAACCTGTACGGCGACCATCAACGCCAGCACGGGAGTGGTCACCGCTGTGACTCTGACGAACAAAGGTCAAGGTTATGCCGGAGTGCCAAGCTGCACCCTGTCGGGCGGAGGAGGGAAAGGCGGGAAATGCGTGGCCGTCATTACGCCCACGAAAGGCGCAGCGGCGTATCAGCCGTCATTCGGCGCAACCCCCGGGTGGGACATGGCCACCGGCCTCGGCAGCGTGAACGCATACAACCTGGTAATCAACACGGCCTGGTAAGAAGAACAGAAAGAACCGAGCAAAACGCGGATCTGATACTTTCAGGTCCGCGTTTTTTTGAAAAGGCGCACGTCTAGGCTTGTCGTACGGACCTCGCAATCGAGATCCAGTCGTGCTGCCTTTGGTTCCGTGTATACGTCTTCGATTTCCTTCGAGTCCCCGGTCGTGTCTATTCCGGCTGGGTTACTTGGGCTCCATCCACTTTGGGCAACGAACTTGAGTAGTGGCTTTGCGCGTACCAGGCCGCGCCGAACAAGACCACCAGCAGCAGGATTCCAAGCCCGCTCCGGATCGCATGGTTAGCATGTGGCTCAGGCGCCTGGATTGCAGCGGGGATGGGGGCCGGAGCGGGGGCCGGAGCAAGGGCCGCGGCTGCGCCTCCGCCGACGGAAACTACTCCGAGTACTTGGCCGCAACTAAAGCAGAAACGCGAGTTATAGGGCAGATCAATACCGCACTTTGTACAGGTCATGTCCCATTTTGGGAACGATGGGCGCTGGAAACAAGGTTACTCAGGTCACACAAGAAAGCGCGGTCACTGCGAGCAGCTGGCAACTGGCTTGCTCTGCAGCGCGGACCGATGCCTCGACGCACTGACTTTGCGGTTTTCCGTCAAGGGCAAGGGTCGGCGCAGACTTGTCCTGCGCTCGCACGAAACAAAATGCAATCCTAGGACCAGGTTCCAGGTTCTTGTGAACGGCGCCAGGTATTGCAGGCGTCGTCGACCGTTTTGATCAGAACCGGAAACGCAAACCGCTTCGGACGGCGATCGAGGACGGAGCCACACTACTCTTGCAGCTACGCCCCGACCGGCGTCCGAGTCAAGGATTACTGGCCAACGGCCGTGGGATGGTGCTCGTCGTGCAGCTCGTTGGTGGTGGAGGCTTGCGCCAGTGCGGCTGAAAGTGCCTTCCCATCAGCCGCTCGAGCTTCCTTCTCGATCCTGCCCCTGAGCAATGGCCTCAGGATGAGGATGGAGCAAAGCGCCGCGATCGCACACAGCACCGCCGAGATGTAGAACGGAACGGCAAAAGACCCGCCGAAGTAAGCAGCCAGCGTAGCCGCTCCGAATCCGGCGAACACGGAAGCCGCGCCCTTGGCGGTGTACACCATGCCGTAGTTGGCAGAAGCGTTCTTGGGGCCGAAAATATCTCCCGTCGTGGCTGAGAACAAGGAATAGATCTCACCCCAGAACAGGAAGATGAAGGAGAACAGAACCAGGAAGGCTATCGGCGCTCCGGCTATCTTGGTCACCAGGAACACTAGGACGGCTTCGACGCCAAAGGTCAGGAACATCGTTCGTTCTCGTCCCAACCGATCGGAGACCGAGCCCCAGATGATTCTCGACAGGGCGTTGCAGAGTGACGTGAGGGTTGCCGCCAAGGGGACAATCGCGAAGCCCCATATCTTCGCGTCACTCACGTGGAGAGACTTGGCAATCTGGGAAAGATTCGCGGTAGCGATCAGGCCGCCGGCTGTCGCAAAGAAAAACATCGTGTAGAGCAGGTAGAACTCGGGCCTTCCCAGAGTTTGAAACCAGGTAAAGTTCACTTTCGACTGGGCGACGGCCTTGCGTACTTGCTTCGCCTTCTGGTCCCAGCCAACCGGAACCCAGCCGCTGGGAGGATGGCGCAGGATCATGGCGGCAGCAATCGCGACGATCCCTTGGCCAATACCCCAAGCGGCCATCGCGTGCGCCCATCCCATATTATGGATTGAATGGGCAATGGGCATGATGGTGAGAGCGGCTCCGCCGCCGAACCCTGCGGCCGTCAAACCGGCGGCTAATCCACGCCTATCCGGAAACCACTTCAAGGCGTTGGCAACGCAGGAAATGTAGATGATGCCTGCGCCGGTGCCGGAAATCACACCGTAATAGATGTACAAGTCGAGCGGGGACTTGGCGATGGTCCCGCCCAGCACCCATCCGAGCGCGATGCAAATCGCGCCGAATGTCATCAGCTTACGGATGCCGAACTTGTCGACAAAATACCCTGACACGGGCATCGGCCAGGTCTCAAACAGAATGAAAGCAGAGAACACCGCTGCAATTTTGGCGTAAGGCACTCCGGAGAACGTTAGCTTCATACCTGGGGTAAAGAGTGTGAAAGCATACTGATAGTTGGAGATGACGATCATCGCGACGATGCCGCACGCCAACTGGATCCATCGATTGCCAGCGATGCTGCCATATTTTTCTTTCGCGCTATCTCGCTGACTGGGAACTAAAATTTGGGTAGCCATGAGTACTTTCTCCTAGTGAAGCAATGCGGATTCTTTGTCGCACTGCGGCGAAGCCACGCGCTTCCGAATGCATCGCAAAACCGACCGGCCCTGGGGGATAAACAAATCTTGGGCGTTTCGAATAATTTCAGGGTTTCCGGCTGAATGGCGACGAACGAGGGCAGCGAGGTTGGTGTATGGGCTTGAAGCTGGCGGATTGAGGACTAGCGAGCAGGCGCAAAACGGGTTCGCGATGGCGACCATCGCAACCGTGCGAGCGTGCACCCGAACCCAACGATTAGGGATCGTGTGTTCTGTACAAACGAAGGAGGTCACATACGTGGCCACGGGCCCTCCTACCTGGCTGTCACAATTGCTCGTTACTTGCTCGTCTCAATACGCCTGGCACTCCTTGCCGGAAAGCCTCCCAGTAAATGAAAAAAACGCGCCCCCTTTTTTAGGAAGGGGGCGGCGAATTATTCGGCGGTTTCTATGTCCTTCTGGAGCGGAATGATTCCCGGCACCAGCCACTTGTTCCACATGTCATCGATTTTGCTCTGGAAATAATCGATATCCTCATCGATGAAATGCGCGAACCTTCCCTGCTTGAGCAGGTAATCACGCACCGGCAGGCGTTTGAATCTGCCGCTGGCGATCTGTTCAGTCTTGCCGTAGAGCTTCAACTTGCCGTTTTCAACCTCGTACAGAGGCCAAATGCCGGTGTTGACAGCCAACTCGCCCAGTTCGAAGGAAAGAACCGGATCGAAATCCCAGCCCTTGGGGCAAGGATTGAGGCAGTGAATGAAGGTCGGGCCGCCGATGGACAGCGCCTTGCGGACGTTGTTCATCGCCTGCAGCGGGTATGAGGTAGAAATGGTTCCTACATACTTCACTGTGGGATGGCCAACCATCATCAACGGAGCCATGTTCTTCTTCCAGCGGTGATTCATGATCCGCTTTACTTTTCCTGGGGTGCTGAACGAGGTATTGACGCCATAGGGCGATGTCCCGGAAATCTGGATATCGGTATTGGCGTAGGACTCGTTGTCGTACATCAGGATCAGCAGGTTGTAATCGGGGTGGCACATGGTGGCTGAGATTGCTCCCAGACCCATGTCCGCGCCGCCGCCATCGCCGCAGAACGCGATGACGTTGATTGGTTCGTCTTTCATCGCGCCCTTACGCATCTGAGCGCGGAAAGCGGCTGCCGCACCGAGCGCAGCCGATCCGGAACTGCCCAGCTGTGTATGCATCCAAGGGACGCCCCAGGGAGTGGCGTAGTAAGAAGTGTTAGCCACATACATGCACCCAGTACTTCCCAGAACGATGGTCCTGGGACCTGCGGCCTTCGCCATCAATTTCATGATTTGCGCAGACTCGCAGCCCTGACAGGTGCGGTGGCCGGACGTGTAGTACTCCTCGTGTGGAACCTTCTTTACTCCTTTGAAGGCTTCCAGCTCTTGCGTCGGTTTTTCATCTACAAATGTGCTCATGATTGTTTGTCCTTTCCGGCTCTGGAAAACGCGTTAGCCGCGTTATCCCCGCAGCCCGATCCATTGCGTCAGGGGTTGCGACTTACCTTTTGCAGCTTGGAATACTTTCTCGGTCATCTCTTCCACGTCTGGTACGGTCACTTCGCGCCCGCCCAATCCGCCGATGAAGCCAAGTACTGGCGGTCGGGTAGCGCTGTTGCTGTACATGGCCGACCGAACTTCGGTCGCCACTACGCCACTCAGGTCCGGCGAACCGAACGAGAAATCGCGATCGAGTACACCGATGGCCTTGAAGCGCTCCAGACATTTGCCAATCTCCTTGCCGGCAAACGGACGGAACCAGCGCAGACGAACGAACCCGACTTTCTTGCCTTGTTCGCGCATCTTGCGGATGGCCACTTTGACCGGCGTGGAGAGTGTGCCCATGCCCAGCAGGACGACTTCCGCATCTTCGGTCATGTATTCTTCGAAGAACGGATTGCCATACTTGCGTCCAAACGTTTTTTCGAACTCGGCATAGACTTCGCGAATCACATCGCATGCGATTTCCGTGACTGCGTAGTTCTGCCGCCGAATCTCCATGACCCAATCTTCGTTGGCCTGCGGGGCCACCGAAATCACGTTGTCGGGATGGAGGAGTAGATCGCCGCGGTCGTAAGGTGGCAGGAACTTCTTGACCTGCTGTGCCGTCGGGATCTGTACCAAGGCTTGCGAGTGGGTGAGGAACGCACCGTCGCAGCTGATGGCCAGAGGCACGAACATGCGGCGGTCTTCCGCCACACGATACGCGATCAAGGCTGTGTCCAGCGCTTCCTGCGCGCTATCCACCCAGGTCAACATCCAGCCCAGGTCACGGACGGCCAGAGCGTCATTGTGCTCCACGCCGAACGCGCCGGGATCGTCGAGAGCCCGGTTGCCCACCATGGCAATCATCGGGACGCGCAACGCCGGGGTTACGGTCAAACATTCCATCGCGTACATCCAGCCCACGCCGCTTGAACCGCAGAACACGCGCGCTCCGCAAACTGACGCGTGCTTCACGATTTCGAATTGAGAATGCTCGCCCTCCGCCACGATATATTCGCAATCCATTTCGCCATCTGCGACCAGCTGGCTGATGTATTGCATGACCGTGTCGTAAGGCCGGATCGGGTAAGCCGTGACCACGTCCACGTTGGCCAGCTTGCAGGCAATCGCAATGGCCTCAGCGCCCGTGATCAGAGCTTCCTGCTCAGTACCTTTTTTCTTTTCTTCAACCGGTAGTGTTAATGTCGCCATTTCAATCTCCTTGTCTTTCGGGCTATGCTTCGAGCTGCCCGCTGGGCTGCTAGCCTTTCTTAGCGATTTCCAGGGCCTCGGGGACCTGTTCTGCGTACTGACCGCGATAACGGAATCCGTGAGACCGCTTCTCGATCGGTTCGGCTTTTTCAATGGTGCTCTCCAGCCACTTCAAATAGGCTTTCTTGTCGGTCTGGTAGGCTTCCCACTGGCTGCTGTTGTCCTTGAACTCGGACTCGTTCACCATGTGGACGCAGTCCTTAACTGGGCAAACCTCTTCGCAAACGCCGCAACCGCAGCATGCTTCGAGATTGGCATCGTAAGTTCCTTCCGGGGTGACGTCGAACGACGCATCCGGGCAGTTGAGCCAGCACAGCGTGCACTTGGTGCAGGTCGAGAAATTAATGACCGGCCGCAGAGTGCGCGTTGAATACTTCTTGAACAGCTCGTTGCGAGCGGGCCGGAAGCCTCCGACTTTGCCTGTAACGGGATCGGCATAGGGGCCGCCTTGCGGCTGTCCTTTGATCGAAACACCAGACCGCATATCTTCCCAACCGGGCAGTTCAAACTTGAACGGCACTTCGGGATTGCCTTGTCCGGCTTTTACCGGCACGGCTGTGAACTTCTCGAATGCGGTGCGAGCGGACGTAACTTTCACGGCGCTCTTGAGCTTGTCGTTGATGAACTGCTCCACCGACTTCAGGCCGAACACTTCGGGCAGGGCTTTGGCGATGGCGCCCAGGACGCGGACGTCAGTGTGGTCATCTTTAAAGACCCACATGCCGGAGAAGCTGGCGAGACCCTTAATGATTCCCAGCTTGTACGGCTCTTCCCGGCGGTGAATGCTCTTCAACAGTGTGGGGGCATCCTCGAGGGAAATTACGATGAGGGTGTGTCCCGGCTTCAGAGCGTGATGCACCGGTTGCAATCCGTACCATGCCCAGGACTCTCCACCCTTGCAGAGCGTGTCGTCGAGAACCACGGTCAGATCGACTTGCTTCGGTTCGTATTGCGCCATTCCGGCTTCGAGCGTCAGTTCGTCATTGGCGACGATTGCGAAACTCTTGGCTGGAATGCCATTGCGTTCAGGAGCATCCCCGTAACGGCCAAAGGAAATGCCCAGTTTGCCTTCGTTGTGCGCGGCTAAAACGATGTCGCGCGTGATGTTCTTCGCGAGGGTCTTTTGAAAGACTCCTCGGTAGATGACTTCGACCGCGAATAACTGACCCATTTGGCAACCTCCATTCTCTTAGAGCTTTTTCAGTACGACAGTTTCAATTTCCTGCAGGTGCCGACGCATCGCAGACTCAGCGCCTGCGGCATCGCCCAACTTCAAAGCGGACAGAATCCGGTGGTGACCGGCAAGCGATTTCTCCTGCCGCCCTTCCACCTGCAACGAGCTTTCCCTTGTTTCGCGCAACAAATCCATCAGCACATCCACTACTTTCAAAATCACGTCGTTGTCGGATGCCAACGCAATGGCGTAGTGAAATTCGGAATCCTCTTCGATCCCAAGTTGACCTTGAAGCACTTTGGCTTTCTGGCGTGCGAGAATGTCTTCCATTTCAGCGATGGCATCGCGAGAGACATGCAGGGCAGCGCGGCCAGCCAGCGGCGGTTCGATCATCTTGCGCACGTCGATGAGTTCGGCCACCATCTTCCGTTTCTCAAGGAGTGCTGCGGCCAGGGGGTTGTTTTGTTTTGCCGCCGGATTGCAAACCACGGTACCGAAACCCTGACGCGGCTCCAGGAGCCCCATGAGCTCCAAGGTCCGGATGGCGTTCCGCACAGAATCGCGGCTCACGCCCAGCATCCGGACCAGTTCGCGTTCTGGGGGAAGCAGGTCGCCTGGCTTTAACTCTTCAGTGATGCGCCGCTCTAACTGCCGGGCAACTTCTTGATAGACCTTGTTTCGGGGGATTGCTTCGAATCCGGCCTTCGCGAGTGATGCAGTGCCTAGCATCTGAATGGTCTGATGACTGACCAATTCATTTCAGGCCTAATCCTAAAATGGCGCAATGATCCAAATCACGGTTCGATGTGACATTTTGGCAGAGGAATGTGACGACATAGGAAAAGAGGGGCCAACCTGATTTCGCGCATCGGAGGAATCAAATGGATGGATCAAACTGCCCTGACTGCCGCATCCTATGCTGGAATAATCTTTACAAAAGAGAGAGAATACTAGCGTCATGTCTTGCGGGGATGACATTGTCCCCACGACAACTCAAAGCGCCGTACGGGTACACGAGCCGGTGGGATTGAGTTAAGGTCTGTGCGACGTCTGCGAGTCTGGCATCCAATCGTGGGCGATGCTCGTCGGATCCAAGTCTTCAACGACAATACCGGAACCCATCCGCGATTGTTTTACTACGGAGAGACATTACTATGGCCACGGTCACAATCGAAGTTGATGCAGCATCGAGTAACTTCCGGCACGCCAAGCTGGAGCGTTGGGTCGAGGAAGTCGCACGCATGTGCAAACCCGATCGCATTCACTGGTGTGACGGTTCGCCGGAAGAGCAGGAGTCGATGCTGCGGATGCTGGTGCTGAGCGGGACGGCGATCCCTTTGGATGCGACCAAGCGACCGAACAGCTTTCTGGTGCGCTCCGACCCCGCCGACGTGGCCCGCGTGGAGGATCGGACGTTCATCTGCTCACGAACCAAGGAAGAGGCTGGCCCCACGAACAACTGGGAAGATCCAGCGAAGATGAAGCAGAAGCTGGGGGAATTGTTTGCGGGCTCGATGGTCGGACGCACCATGTTCGTGGTGCCTTACAGCCTGGGTCCGATCGGCTCGGAGATTGCACGAATCGGAGTCGAGATCACAGATTCCACTTACGTAGTGGCGAACATGCACATTATGACGCGGGTGGGAACCCACGTGCTGAATGTGCTTGGCGAGGATGGCGAATTTGTGCGCGGACTGCATTCGGTCGGGTTGCCGCTCGGCCCCAATCAACCAGACGCGACTTGGCGCTGTAATAAGGAGCATAAATACATCTGCCATTTTCCCGAGACGCGAGAGATCTGGTCTTACGGTTCCGGTTACGGTGGCAACGCCCTGCTGGCGAAGAAGTGCCATGCCCTTCGCATCGCATCGGTGCAGGCACGCGACGAAGGCTGGATGGCCGAGCACATGCTGATTCTGAAGTTGATCAGCCCGTCAGGCCGAGTGAAATACATGACGGGCGCGTTTCCTTCCGCCTGCGGCAAAACCAATTTGTCGATGCTGATCCCGACGATTCCAGGATGGAAAGTGGAAACTATCGGCGATGACATCGCATGGATGAAATTCGGCACGGATGGCCGGCTTTACGCCATCAACCCGGAATACGGCTTCTTCGGAGTGGCTCCCGGCACGAGCATGAAATCGAATGCCAACGCCATGCTGACTGTAACCAGGAACTCCATCTTCACGAATTGTGCGATGACGCTCGACGGCGATGTGTGGTGGGAAGGAATGACCGAGGAGAAGCCGGCCAAGTTGGTGGATTGGCTGCGCCGGCGATGGAGTCCTGCCACGCCCCGGCCGGCAGCGCATCCGAATTCGCGTTTTACGGCTCCCGCATCGCAGTGCCCGGTGATCGCCCCCGAATGGGAAGATCCGAAAGGCGTACCGATCGATGCGATCCTGTTTGGCGGACGGCGTGCGGGAATTGTTCCGTTGGTTACCGAAGCCTTCAACTGGCAACACGGCACTTTCCTGGGCGCAACCGCGAGCAGCGAGACTACTGCGGCCATCACCGGAAAAGTGGGACAGCTACGTCGCGATCCCATGGCCATGCTTCCTTTTTGCGGCTACCACATGGGCGACTATTTTGGGCATTGGCTCAAGATGGGTAAGCACTCGGCCGCATCAAAACTGCCGAAGATCTTCTACGTCAACTGGTTTCGCCAGAACCAGAAAGGCAAGTTCCTATGGCCGGGCTATGGGGAAAACAGCCGAGTGCTGAAGTGGATCTTTGAGCGCTGCGACGGGAAAGTGCACGCCAAGGAGACGGCGATCGGACGTATTCCCGAAGTGGCCGATCTCGACACAGACGGCCTCGATCTCGACCGCGCACACGTGGAGGAACTGCTCAGCGTGGATATCGAGGGCTGGATGGCAGAAGTGCCCTTGATCCGGGAACATTTCGCCCACTTCGGCAGCCATCTTCCCGAGGGATTGAACCTTGAGGTGAAGTCCCTGGAGGAACGTCTGCGAGCAGCGAAGCAATAATTTTTGGGAGTGTGCTCAGGCGCGGGCTTATAAGTCATTCGCCTCAGCAGCGCATTGCGAAACCAGCGTTCCAAATTCCGAAGATAAGAAAAGGCTCTCTTTCCCAAGGAGAGAGAGAGCCTTTATCTATCAACCTCCATCAACTACCGTCACCGCTCAATTCGCTACGCCACTCCCCGCGCCTTCACAGGCATAGGGACGCCTGCACCCGAGGTCATTTGATTCGAAGCGCGGACGGCCCGGGCTGCGAGAGGCTTCAGCCACAGCAAAGCCATAAACGCGGCGATCAGATCACACACAATCATGGCCCAGAAGACTTTGGTCCACGAACCGGTCTTGGCGAAGAGCCAGGCAGCGCCCGGGCCAGCAAAGGCCGCTGCGACGCCCTTCGCGGTATACACGATGCCGTAGTTGGTGGTGGCCCACTTCTTCCCGTAGAGGTCGCCGGTGATGGATGGGAACAGCGAGAAAATATTGCCCCAGGCAAAGAAACACAGGCCAGACAATGCCACAAACCAGACCGGATGGCCAATCAGTTGGAGCAGGGCATAGACTGCGACCGCCTCGAGGATGAACGAGATAAAGATGGCATTCTCGCGTCCAATATGGTCTGAGACCCAACCCCAGAACGGGCGCGTCAAACCATTCAAGATTCGGTCAACCGTGATCGCCACGACCAGGGCAGTCATACCCCAGAGCACCACGACTTTATCGACGTGGTATGAGGCAGCCATCGGATTGAGTTGTGCGGTGACCACCAGACCGCCGAAGGCCAACATGGTCATCATCACATAGATGATGTAGAACGACGGCTGGCATAGCATCTGCAGCGGTGTCATGTCGACGGCCGAGGTATTCACTTTGGCCTTGATCTTGGCTTCTTTCTCTTTCCAGTTCGGCGGCGTCCATCCGACCGGTGGCCTGGCCAGGAAGAGGGACGAGGCCAGCACCACGACGCCCTGGATCATCCCCCAGACAATAAACGTGTGCTGGTAGCCAGAGACCTTCAGCATGTCGGCAATGGGAGCAATTGTGGTTGCGGTTCCTATGCCGAAAGCTGCCGCCGTCAACCCGACGCACAGACCGCGGTAGTCTGGAAACCATTTCAGCGCATTTCCGATCGCTCCGCCGTAGACGATTCCGGCGCCGACGCCGCCCACTCCATACCAGAAGTAAAGGCTACCGATCGTCTCCGCGCGGCCGGACCCGATCCAGCCCAGTCCGACCATGATGGATCCAATACCCAGCATGAATCGGGGACCGATCATATCCACCAGAAAGCCTTCGAACGGAACGAGCCAGGTTTCCAGGGCGACGAAAATAAAGAAGGTAACCTGCACCGCCTGCAAAGAGACGTGAAGGTGGGCTTGTATGGGTTTGGTAAAAAGAGTCCAGGCGTATTGCAGGTTGGCGATGGCCATCATCGCGACGATACCGGCAATCAACTGGATCCAACGATTGGGAATACGCGAGGGGTGAATCAGAGCGGCCGGAGATCCAGCCATAGTGTTACCTCCATGACAGCGCGTTATACGTTAACAGCGCATTGCAAGAACGCCAGTTGCCTCGCGACTTGCTTCCTGCGGAGCACAGGGTGTGTCGACTGACGCCTGCCAACATGTTCGGGCGTCGGCTTCCACTTCCGTCAGGAATTCAATCACATAGGAAACCGCGCACTTTCTCACAACCTATCGACTTCGACTTGGAAACCGTCAATGTTGATCATTGATAAAGTTCGCCGATCTCACCAAGAAATCACGTCAGTTCGCCGCCGGATTTGCCAGCCGCGATCGGCTTCACCCTGCCGGGACAGGCTTCGGCATCTCTTCAGCTTCTTAGTGCAGCCACCCCACGTGGCCGGTGAACAGCGAATCTTTTTGGCTCGGCGGCGAAACCCGTGATATATACTGGTCCAGTCATCGAACCACTTGCGGCTGGAAAAGTTAGCATGCTTCCCACGGACTGTCAAGAGTTCTCGAATCCCAGCGGCGACGCGGCTCGCAAGACGCCCTCCCCAGATTTGGACACCCAGCCGGAGAAGCGACCCATGGATGAAAGCCTACGGGCGCAGATTGAAACCTACCTGTCTCACCTCAATGGCCTGATTGGCCGCGGCCGTCACCTCGGGGAGCTACTTGCGGCGGATTCTTCCAGCGCATCTGCCATCGGCGCTACACGGGCATGGCAGGAAGACTGCGGAGTCACTATTAATCAACTGTCGGGAGGGAGCAAGGCCCACTGGCTTGCCCGGTCATTTAGCCAGGCTTTTCTGATGCGCTCCGGGGACGGTCATGCCGTGGAAGGGGTAGCGCCGGCCGAGATCGTCCAACGGTTGCTCGGAGTCCTTCAGCAAGCGGTTGTGTCGCTCTCCCAAGCTGATAACAGACCGGTCATTTCCGCGTCGTTGGAAGCGCCGCCCCCGCACCGCTTCGAATTTGTTCACAATCCCGAACTCCGGCCCGTGGTCGAACAAGCTTATCTTGATAGTCGCAGCGCTCTCGAGCAGGGTGAATACGAAAATGCGTTGCTCACCTCCTGCGGAATCCTGGAAGCGATCGTGACTGATGCTCTGGAACACAAGGGGCTAAGCGCGCTGATTGCGTCGGCCGCGCCGGCCGAGAAAATTTCCGACTGGTCGTTCGAGACGCGGCTCGCAGTTGCGGAGAGAGCAGGACTGATTCGCGGAGGGTGCGCCCGCCTGCCGGCAATCGCGCGAGCGTATCGAGATGACGCCGAGGGCGGTGGTGGACTGAAAGCTAAGGTCACGGAGCGCGATGCGCGACAAACCGGCCAAGTGCTACATGTGATCATGAGAGATCTGGATCCGGGCCGCTAGCTGGGATTTTCCGTCTGCGGTCATGCCAATGTGGATCCGCCGCGAGCAGACATACGGCTTCGCGAGCGAGTTTATCAGGAGAAATAATATGGGAGTTCGAGACGCATGGATCGAAAAACGGGTGGCGGCATCGGCTGCTGCGAATGGTTCGCGGAACGTGTCGCAGATGCATTATGCCCGCCAGGGCGGGATTACGGAGGAGATGGCCTTCGTCGCTGGGCGCGAGAAGATTGAGCCGGAGTTGGTTCGCAGTGAAATTGCGCGTGGGCGTGCCATCATCCCCGCCAACATTCATCACAAGTCGCTTGAGCCCATGGGCATCGGCATCGCGTTCAAGTGCAAGATCAACTCGAACATCGGAAATTCCTCGACCACATCGAACATCGACGAGGAACTAAAGAAGTTGCACCACTCGGTGCATTACGGCGCTGACACCGTGATGGACCTCTCCACTGGCGGCGACATTCCCGCGATCCGCAAAGCTATTATCCAGGCCTCGCCCGTGCCCATTGGAACAGTGCCAATTTATGAGGCGCTCTCGCGAGTGAAGCGCAACGAGGATTTGAGCATTGGCCTGATGCTCGAAGTAATTGAAGAGCAAGCCGAGCAGGGCGTCGATTACATGACAATCCACGCCGGCGTGTTGCGCGAGTTCCTGCCGTTGGCTCGCAACCGCATTACCGGCATCGTCAGCCGCGGGGGCGCGCTGTTGGCGCACTGGATGAACACGCATAAGAAAGAAAATTTTCTCTACGAACACTTCGACGATCTATGCAAAATTTTCAAGAAGCATGACGTGAGCTTTTCGCTGGGCGACGGATTGCGTCCTGGCTGCCTGGCCGATGCCAGCGATGCGGCGCAGTTTGCCGAGTTGAAGGTCTTGGGTGAATTAACGAAAAAAGCGTGGGAACACGATGTCCAGGTGATGATCGAAGGTCCCGGCCACATTCCGATGGATGAGATCAAGCTTCAGGTGGAGAAGGAAATGGAACTTTGCCACGAAGCGCCGTTCTACACGCTGGGCCCGCTAGTAATCGACATCGCGCCCGGCTACGACCACATCACCAGCGCGATTGGCGCGGCGATGATTGGCTGGCACGGCGCATCAATGCTTTGCTACGTGACGCCGAAAGAACATCTCGGCCTGCCCAATGCAGACGATGTGAGGCAGGGCGTGATCGCTTATAAGATTGCGGCGCACGCAGCCGACGTAGCGCGGCATCGTCCTGGTGCGCGCGACCGTGACGACGCGCTCTCCTACGCGCGTTTCCTGTTCGACTGGAACAAGCAATTCGATCTATCGCTCGATCCGGAAGCCGCGCGCTCGATGCACGACGAAACACTGAAAGACGATTTTTACAAAGACGCGAAATTTTGTTCCATGTGCGGTCCGAAGTTCTGCTCGATGAATATGACGCAGCACGCCGAGGCGTTAGACGGGAAGGATCAGTCGCAGCGGGAGCAGAAATTCGTGGAATTGCTGGCTAAAGTGGGTAGTTAGCAGCGGTCGAACCGCTCTTTGTCGAGACCTAATCTTCCAGATCCTGCCGAAACACGGGTTGCGTGGGATCGAGGCTGCCGTCGATCACGGCTACCAGCAAGTTTCCGAAGGCGTTGGTGGCTTCTGGCAAGGATGCGTAGCCGCGCTCTCGCTGGAGCGCTCCGCCGTCCGCGTAGATCAAAGTGAAATAGCGACCCGAGGAATACTGCAGCTCCAGCAGCTTGTTGGGCATATCCGGATCGCCCTGCTGACCCAGCACATCCATTAAAGCAACCGTCCACTGCCCGCCCTTCGGGTCGGTAACGACCTCGCGTTCGAGGAATTGCCAGTCGTCCATGCTCCACAAGGGCATATTTATTCGAGCAGCTGCGCCAGCGCTCTTCCTACCTGAGCGCCGGTAAATGGTTTCGGAACCAACAGAACTTTGCGCGCCTTCCGCGAACGGAGGCTTGCATCCGCCTGCTCGGGCGTGTCGCTGATGATGACGATGGGAAGCTCGGCGTGATTGGGATTGTGACGCAAGCTATCAAAAAGCGCCTCACTCATATCAAAGGCCGTGCAATCGAGCACCACCGCATCGGCGCGGTGCTCAATGACCAGATCGTTCACCGTAGGGGTATAGCCCGCCGCGACGACCTCGTAGCCGAGGTCTCGCAGCGAGAACGTCAGCAGCTCGGCGATCTCCGGCGTGTCGTCGATCAGCAAGATGCGTGGCAATCTACTTCTTACCCGGGCCCGTGCCAGGCAGCCGAGGCTTCTTACCTTCGCAGGGTTCCAGATCCATCATCCAAATTCGCCCGCCAGCCGTGTAGTAGGCACGATGATCATTCTCGATCATCGCGCCCCAAGCCTCCAGCGTGCGCATGGCGAAAGTGACTCCTTCGAAATTATTGCGCGCATGGCTCAGCACTTCATTGGTATGCCAGTTGTCGGTAAGGATGGCGTCTCCCGGATGCACGCGCAGGACGGTGTAATAGCGGTCAAATGCCGCTTCTGGCCGCACGTCGCGGGTCGACCCACGTTTCTTGCCTTCGGTGACGATATAACTTTCCTGCGCTTCGACCCCGGCAGGAGGAGTGGTTGCTTTTGTGTTCATACGGTTTCCGCCACAGTCGCGGCCTCTTCTGCAGCCGCCATGTTAACCAGGTTTTTCGCATCGGCCGCCTGGATCAGAGCCTCAGGCAGCTCAACTCCCATCATCCGCCATTGCTCGTTGGCAAACTTCTGCATGTTCGCAATGTGTTCGGCGTGGAGATGGCCGAAGCGACCTTGCAGCTTCAGATACTCCGATACCGGCCGCATGCTCGCAGGACGGAAGCTGTAATCGAAGGCACGCTTCTCGGGGTTCCACTCCCACATCGGATACAGCCCGCATTCCACGACCAGCCGGCCCAAATCGATCGAGCGCGGCGTCTCGTAGACGAAACCTTTCTGGCATGGCGTGTAGACCATGAGGTAGGCAGCACCTTTGTGGTTCAGTCCCTTGCGAACTTTGTTCATCAGGTCGATGGGATATCCCACGCTCGCAGTCGCCACGTAGCAGTGGGGATGCCCGGCGGCCATCATGCGTGCGAGATCCTTGGGATAGAGTTTTTTTCCTTCCGGAACTTCCGGGCCGGGAGGAGAGAAGGTTGTCATGCCGCCGTAGGGCGTGCGCGACGATGCCTGGATTCCCGTGTTGGCGTACTGCTCGTTGTCGTAGCAGATAATCAGACAGTCATGATTCCGGTAGAGTGCGCCGGAAATGGACGCGAGACCGATATCGGATGCGCTGCCGTCACCCGCTTCGCAGATAATGTTCGGATACTGGCCCTTCCACTTGCCCTTGCGGATCATGGCTTCATATGCGGCGGCGACGCCCGCAGTAAAGCTGCCAGCGCTGCCAATCTGCGTGTGCGCCCACGGCACGTTGTAAGGTGTGCACAAGTAAGAACTGTTCGCGACATACATGCAGCCGGTCGGTCCGACCAGGATGGTATTGTCACCCGCGGCCTTGCTCGTCATTCGATATTGAATGGAAGGTCCGCAGCCGGCACACGTGCGGTGACCGGGAACGAACGGTTCGGACGTCGGCAATTCAGGGTTATAAAAGCGCGCGCCCTGATTCGGGTTATCGAGAATCGGCAGTACCTGCCGCTGAACTTCTATGGTCGCCATATTAATTCCTCCCAGTGGCGCGGAATCTGCTCACCGTCACTGTTGTAGTACGGACCTGCCGGCCCGCGATAACAAAGCTCTACTCTTCAAATCCGACCCAATGCGTGCGTTTTTCGATCTTCCCACGTTTCTGCACTTCCAACATTTTTTCAGTCATCCAATAGAATTCTTTCAACACAATTGCCTCGCCACCCATCCCGGCCATGAATGAGAGGATGAGCGGGCGCTTGTCGCTCTCGTAGAGAGCGGCCGCAGCTTCGGCGTACAGCACTCCGCCGCTGCTTACGCTGCCGAGTCCCATGTTGGTTTCGATCACGCCGACCACTTTGAACTTGCTGAGAACTTCTTTCACGCGATCGGTAGGATACGGACGAATGGTCCGCAGCCGTACCATGCCGACTTTCAAGCCTCGGTCTCGCATATGCTGAATCGCGAACCGCGCCGTCACCGCATGGGCGCCTTGCAGAAAAAATACGACTTCGGCATCGTCGGTCATGAACTCTTCGACCCAGGGATCGTATCGGCGGCCGAAAATCTTCGCGAACTCGTCGTGAACTTCTTCAATCACTGCCATCGATTCTTCCATGGCGCGTGCTCGCTCCAATTGCAGCGGCGGACCTTGCTCTGGCATGATCTGCGGACCATGAGAAACCGGATGGCGCGGATCGAGTGGATACGGATGCTTGTACGGCGGCAGGAATTCCTTCACTTGTCCCGAGTCGGGCAACTCGACATCGCCGGTGATGTGTGAGACGAAGAAACCGTCCTGGCAAACCATCTGCGGCAGAAGGACCCGCGGGTCCTCGCCGATGCGGTACGCGATCAGGTGATTATCGAACGCTTCCTGCGCATCACAGGACCAACCCATGATCCAGCCCATGTCGCGGGTCGAGAGCGCGTCCGTGTGCTCAGAACCGAAGTCGCCGGGAGGATCGAGCGTACGGTCGGCGATCATCATCTGGACCGGCATTCGGCTACCGGAGATCGGCGAATACAATTCGTAGGCGAACTGCACGCCCACTCCTGAACTGCCGGTGAAAACGCGTGCCCCAGCGGACGCCGCGCCGTGCGCGATGCTCAGCTGCGAGTGCTCGCTATCGGCCACGATGTATTCGGCATCGAGTTCTCCATTGGCCACCATTTGCGCGAGGGCCATCATGGTCGCCGTGTACGGCCGGATCGGGTAGGCCGCGATCACGTCGACATCGGCATATTTGGCGGCCTGGGCCGACGCGACGCAGCCGTTGATTCGAACCATTCTCTTCTTTGCTGCTGTAACTGTTTGCATATTTCGCTCCGCAGCGTCCGCCCTTGTGGCGAACGCTGCAATCTATGGACTACGCAGCTCCAACGCTGGCTCTGCGCCGTCTTCTAAATGTTCTTCGCCGCGCGATCGCCCAGTTTTCTCAACTCATCCGCCTGTCGTCCGTGCAATCCCGGCGAGATGGCAAATGCTGTATCCATGCGCACAACGCCGGTATCGAAGTCGAGTTCGGGAACTCCTTCGAGACATCCCGTAGGACATTCCTCGATGCACACGCGACAACCTTTGCAGTAGTCGACCAGAATTTTGTACATGCCGTTCGAACGTTCCGGACGCGCAATGCACGGTTCAGGGCAGACCAGATAACAGTTGTCGCAGGCATTACACGTGCCACAACTGAAACAGCGGCCGGCTTCTTCCACCGCCTGCTCTTCCGTGAACGCCTGAATCACCTCGGCCTGCGTCTTTTTTCGGCTGACGGACGGGAGCATGTCCTGCTGGACGCGAGGAAAGTGCGGGAAATACGTCATGTTCATGCGGTTCAAGTCGAAGATAACGTCGACCGGAATCGTGCGGGGTTGCAATGATTCGCCGCGCATCACCTTATCCAGATTGAACGCGACGCGCTTCCCGTCGCCAACCGCATTCACCACCATGAGCGGCTGCCCTGAACCTAGTTGCACAATGTCGCCAGCAGCGAAGAAATTGGTGTCGCCGAGGCGTCCGAACTTGTCGATCTTGATGGTGCCGCGCTCGGTCTTGAATTCGTCGGGCAGCCACTTGATCGACGCGCGCTGTCCAACTGCGATGATCACGTTGTCGACGTGAAAGCGCTCGGGCTGGGCCTCGCGATTGACGGTGATGGGTGAGGCATTGATCGCTCCAGAAAAGCGCGCCGGGTGCAATTGCAGCGCTTCGACCTTGCCGTTGCCGAGCACGGCCGTTACAGCGCGACCATGCATCAGTTCCACTCCTTCTTCCAGCATGTCGTGCAGGTCTTCGGCGACGCATGGCAACTCCTTAGGATTCGCCTCGACCGTGATCATGGTGACTTCCACGGCGCCTTGCCGCAGAGCTTCACGCGCGCAATCGATGGCCGTGTTTCCGCCACCGATAACCGCAACCCGGGCGCCCAGCTTGACCTTGGAAGTGCCCATGCCGATATCGCGAAGGAACGGAAGACCGTAAAGCACTCCCTCCTTATTCTCACCTTCGGCACGCACGCTATTCGGCTCGGTAAGGCCTACGGCCAGGACAACGGCGTCGTAATTTTTCTTCAAGTCGTCCCAGGTGACGTCCTTGCCGACTTCGACATTCGTCCTGATCGTGATGCCTAGCTCGACGAGGCGCACGATCTCGCGATCCAGCACATCCTGAGGCAGGACCCAGTCCGGAATGCCGCCGCGATTGAGGCCGCCGGCTTTTGGTGACTTCTCCAGGATGGTGACGTTATAGCCGAGGCGCGCGAGCTGGTACGCGGCGCTGTGGCCCGCCGGACCTGACCCGACTACGGCGACTTTCTTGCCGTTCGGCTTTCCGGGTTTCACCACGTCATGCTTCAGGGCTTGTCCGAGATCGCCAAGGAAGCGCTCGACGGCGCGAATCGAGATAGCCTCATCGTACTTGCCGCGATTGCAGGCTTGTTCGCAGGGGTGGTAGCACACGCGGCCGGTGACTGAGGGAAACGGCATGTCTTCCTTGATCAGCGCGTAGGCGTCCAGGTATTTGCCGCGCTTCACCAGGTCGAGATAGCCCTGGATTTTTTCGTTGGTGCCACAGGCATTGTTGCAGGGTGGCAACTTGTCGCGGTAGACAGGCCGGATGGCGCGCCAGTTGCCGGTGGGAAACAAGTCCTGCCCTTTTTCCTGCGAGGGCGCAGGCGTGATGCCGGCGAACGGAATCTTCAGACGATCGGGAATATGTGTGCCTTTGGTCGACATGTAATCCTTCCTATGCAGCCACTGGGTTCAGCTTCATGATGTGCAACTGGTCGAGCGCCAATTCGAATGCGGTTTTGTTCGCGATCATCGGCTGGATCGTCTGCATCTTGACGATGCCGGTCGTCTTGACCACGGCGGCAATGAGCGGAGCCGCGATATCGGGCGCGACCAGTTTGCTGCGCTCGGCGGCGCCTTCGGTTGAAAGACGGTCAAGGCCGAGTTCGCCCAGTCGGTAGTAGAGCCATTTGTGGTCAGCCAGGTGAGCGGCGTCCACACAGACGAGTTGCGCCAGCCGCTCCGGGCGCGGCACAAAACGGATCATGTAGTCAGGCGTATAGTGCGTGTTAATCACCAGCGTGCCGCCGGGCGGCATGCCACGCATGTAGTCCCAGCCCTTCACCATCGTT
Organism: uncultured Acidobacteriaceae bacterium; assembly: GCA_963773675.1. Lineage (GTDB taxonomy): Bacteria > Acidobacteriota > Terriglobia > Terriglobales > Acidobacteriaceae > Sulfotelmatobacter. Next base: position 326,402 of record CAVZCG010000017.1, on the reverse strand, counting down.
CCTTCAACCAGCACGACGATGTTGGGATTCTCGTTTTCGTAAGTGAGTTCGTTCTCGAGCACGTCATCGCTCACGCGGCAGTACTTGCGCGTCGGGCAATTGGTGCGGTCGGGATTGTCGACGTAGTTTTCCATCGCCTGCGCATACTTGCCTTCAATGCGGGCGGATGCGGAGATGGAATTTACGATGTCGCGGCCTTCTTTATCCATGATGATGCCGCGCGTCCAAACTGTAAGTTCCGTGTAACTCATGATCAGACCCTCGTCCTACTTAGTAGATGCGACTCAATCGGAAGCTTCAGCGCAATCTCCAGCGCTATCGCTCACTGCACTCGTCTTTTTCCATTCGTTAATGACTGCCACCTGCTTGGGACTACCGCGATCCGAATCAAGGACCGCGAGGAAATCGCTTCGCGAAACCACGAATGGCGGCTTGCGAGTGCCATCCTGAAATTCTGCAATTGCCAGCAGCGTCGCCTTCTTGCACAAACTCTCAATATCGGCGCCAGTGGAACCTTCCATCCGGCTGGCAAATTCGTCGAAATCGACATCCGCTGTGAGTGGCACACGCCGGCAACAGAGCTGCATGATCGCCGCACGGTCGGCCGTGTCGGGCTTGGCGAACGGGAGAATGTAGTCGAAGCGCCCACTTCGCATAAGCGCCGGATCGATGCGCTCTGGGCGATTGGTAGCTCCGAGCAAAATCACGCCTTTGACGTCGCGCAGGTTGTCGATCTCACGCAGGAGTTGGCTGAGAATCCTCTGGTAGACGTCCGTGCCGAACTGTTCGGCGCCAAACTTGGGCGCAACGGCGTCGATCGTGTCGAAGAAAAGAATGCAGGGCGCCGACCGTCTTGCCTTCTTGAAAACTTCGCGCAGCGCCCGCTCAGATTCGCCTAGCCACTTCGAGTACAGCTGCGGGCCGTCGATGGCGATGAGCGGAATCTGTTTTTCCCCGGAGAGAGCACGTGCCATGGCCGTCTTCCCAGTGCCCGAGGGCCCAACCAGCAGAATGCCTCGCGGCGGCGTCAGTGCCACCTGCTCATAAATCTCGTCACGCATGTGAGTGTGCTCGAAGACCGCGTCGAGCAGACGCTTCACCTCGCGCAGACCTCCGAGGGACGCAAATGTGGATGTGCTCTTCTCGATAAAGAATTCGCGAGTCGCGCTGGGCTCGACTTCCTTCAAACCGGCGAGAAAATCCTCCCGCGTAACTTGCAACGCCGCGAGGTCCGCTGATTCCGCGCCGTCGGTTTCAAGCGGACATGCAGAGAGGAAGCGGCGCAAGGCAATCATGCCAACTTCCTGTCCTAAGGCTTCAAGATCAGCGCCGACGAAACCATGCGAATGCTCGGCAACTTCCAGAAGGTCGACATCGGCCGCGAGCGGCATGGCACGGGTGTGAATTCTGAGAATTTGCAAGCGTGCCTGCGTATTCGGAACACCGATTTCAATTTCACGATCGAAGCGGCCGGGGCGGCGCAGCGCCGGGTCCAGCACCTCGGGAATGTTGGTCGCACCGATGACGATGACCTGGCCACGCGCAACAAAGCCATCCATCAAGCTGAGAAGCTGCGCTACCACCCGCTTTTCCACCTCACCCGCTACTTCCGTGCGCTTGGGAGCCACGGCATCGATCTCATCAATGAAAAGAATCGCCGGTGCGTGGCGCGCTGCTTCTTCAAAAACCTCGCGGAGTTTGGCCTCACTCTCGCCGTAAAACTTCCGCATGATCTCGGGGCCGTTGAGGTGAATAAAATGCACCCGGCTTTCGGCCGCTACCGCGCGAGCCAGCAATGTCTTGCCCGTGCCGGGCGGGCCGTACAACAGCACACCTTTTGGAGCGAGAATCCCCAGCCGCTCGAAGATGCGCGAGTGCTTGAGCGGCAACTCGACGATTTCGCGGACCCGCGCCACTTCGCGCTCCAAGCCGCCGATATCCTCGTACGAAACGGAGGGAGCACGAGCCGCCGTCTGCTCGCCATCCACCACCCGGATGTCGGTGCGCTTGCCGATGACGACGGCTCCTGAGGGAATCGTGCGCACAACCTGGAAGTTGACTGCCTTGGCAAACGTAGGCACGCGCACCACGCCGCCCGCGATGACCGGAACACCTTCCAGATCTTCGAGCATGCGATCGGGAGCGATGGTGGCGGGAGCTGCCCCCACCCATAACGGCGACAAGCGGACAGCCACGGCCTGCGCGTGCTCGACGGGCGCCACCGCTACCTGCTCCTGCAATCCTGCGCTGCAATTGCTGCGGCAGGTGCCGTCGATCTGGACCATGCCTTCGAATCCATCCTCCGAAAGCTCGGCTCGCGCCACACCGCTCGTGGCGCCGGAAATCTTAAGTACGTCGCCTGCCTGGGCACCGAGACGCAGCAGATCCGCTGGCGCCAGTCGCGCAATCGCGTGGCCGATATCCTCGACGCGAGCTTCGGCTACGCGCAATAGAATTGTCGTCGCCGTCTTCTCCATCCCCATGGGATCCGAATTGCGAGACGCGGTAGCGACACCGGTCGTGTGATTTCCCAGTTCAGTCAAACGAATGATCCCCAGCTAATGATCCCCAGATCGGTAGGCTCGAAGGCCTACCCTCTACTCTTGGCGGAAGGAACCGCCTGCAACGCAAAGCGACCGCTATCCCACATGATGGCGAATCGCTGGACTGCGGAGAAACTCCCGCAGGTTAAAACTCGTCGAGCACGATCTCTTCGACGTCTTCAATGTGCCGCCGCATTGCGGCCTTCGCCGCTTCGGCATCCTGATGCTTGATCGCCGCCAGAATTTTGCGGTGGCCGATCAGAGATTTCTTGGGGCGTCCTTCGACCTGCAAAGATCGTTCGCGGGTTTCGCGCAGCAGGTCCATAAGAATGTCGAGCACCTTCAGCACGACGCTGTTGCCAGAAGCCAAAGCAATGGCGTAGTGGAATTCAGCGTCTTCGGCAATAGTTGTTTCTCCGCTCGACAGCTTGCCTTCCTGCCGTTGCAGGATCTCTTCCATCTCTGCGATTTCGTCGGGAGAAGCGTGTGTGGCGGCGCGGGCGGCCAGAGGTGGTTCCAGCATCTTGCGAAAATCCAGGAGCTCGCTGACGAGCGCCTGCCTTTGCTTCAGTGCAGTGGCAAAAGGATTCACCAATGTGTCGGAAGATATCTCGCGAACAATTGTGCCCGCGCCTTGGCGAGGCTCGACCAGGCCCATCAATTCCAAGCCGCGAATTGCATCTCGAATGGAACTACGGCTTACCTGGAGCATCTCCGCAAGTTCGCGCTCCGAAGGCAGTTTGTCTCCGGGTTTCAGCTTCTTAAGGATGAGACGTTCGATCTGCCTGGCAACCTCTTCGTAGACCTTATTCTTTCGAATTGTCTCGAAGTCGGATTTGACGGGAGTAGCCAACGTGGGCTCCAAGTGGTCCGATAAGTGGACCAGCGAACCAGAGGAGTATACCCCCATTGTCAAGCCCCCGGCAATATTTTTGTTGGGCTAAGGAAAAAACCTGATGGCACTGCGTTATTGCACTGGCGGCCGAGCAGCACGCTCGGCGAGTAGTTTCGTGCAGTCGTACACGGTTCGGGTACAGGTCATGGGCAGCCCCACTCTCTCTCCTAACTCTACGACCGCGCCCACCAGTGCTTCCAATTCCATCGGGCGGCCGGCTTCAAGATCCTGCAACATCGAGGTTTTATGCTCCCCAACTTTTTCCGCGCCGGCAATTCGCTGATCGATCGAGACCGGCAATTCCATTCCTAACTTGCGGGAAACTTCCTCCACTTCCTGCATGATGTTCCGAATCACCGAACCCACTCCTGGATCACGTACCATTCGCACGAGCGTCGCGCGGGTCAGCGCACTTACGGGATTGAAAGACGCGTTGCCGAGAACCTTCACCCAGATCTCTTGCCGGATGCGAGTAGTGGCCGGGCACCGCAATCCTGAGGCGACGAGTGCCTCGGCAATGCGACGGAGGCGGTCGGATCGGGTGCCATCGGGTTCGCCGAGAGTAATGCGGTTGCCTTCGATATGTTGAATCACCCCTGGCGCCGTAATCTCGGTTGAAAAGTAGACGATGGATCCAACTACGCGACGCGCTTCGATGGCCGAGGAGATCACGCCGCCAGGATCGATGCGCTCAAGACGCAAGCCTTCCCATTCGCCACCGAAGCCCTGGAAGTACCACCAGGGAATTCCGTTCTGAGTGCTGACGACCGCAGTTTCGGGCCCTAGCACCGGCTTCAAGTAGGGAGCAAGCTGTGGCAGGCCGTGGGCCTTCACGCCGAGGAAGACGACATCTACATGACCAACTTCTTCGAGAGAACTGGCGACCGTGGGCCGCGCCACAAAATCTCCGTCGCCACTTTTTACTTGCACGCCGTGCTCTTGCATGGCGCGAAGATGCGGCCCACGCGCGAAGAGAGTGACATCGAAGCCGGCTTGCGCCATGCGGGCACCGATATAGGCGCCGATGGCGCCAGCCCCCGCGATCAGAAACTTCATTCGTTCCCGCCCGTGAGCACGGCGGCAACCGCGCGCCGACGAATCTTACCGGTCGCGGTGGTCGGAATGCTCTGGACCAGATAGATCTTTTTGGGACACTTATACTCGGCCAGATGCTCGCGGCAGTGTTTGATGAGTTCGGATTCGGTGGCGCCATGGCGCTCGTGCAAAACCACGGCAGCAGCTACCTCTTCACCCAGAGTGGGATGCATGCAGCCGAAGGTGACCGCCGCTGCGACCGCCGGATGTCTCAGCAAAATTTCATCCACTTCGTGAGGGGCGATGTTCTCGCCGCCCCGGATGATGATGTCTTTAATGCGGCCGGTCAAATGCAAATAGCAATCGGAATCAAGAAATCCCTGGTCGCCGGTACGAAACCATCCGTTCACAAAAGCTCGAGCGTTCGCTTCTGGATTGTTTTCGTATCCGCGAAAAACATTTGCTCCCTGGATCGCGATCTCGCCACGGTGATTGGTGCCGAGATGATTGCCGTCGGCGTCCATGATGCTGATGCGCAAGCCAATGCCAACCCCAACCGACCCGGCCTTGCGGTGCCGCGGAGGCAGCGGATTCGAAGTCATTTGATGGGCCGCTTCAGTCATTCCGTAGGCTTCGACGAAGGGAACGCCAAAGAGTCCCTCAATCTTGTGAATCAGCTCGGCCGACAAGGGCGCGCTGCAGGAGCGAATGAAGCGCAGCGTGTCAGCTTCCGCCGGCTTGTGATGAGCCCGGGCCAGCAGAAGTTGGTGCATCGTGGGAACTCCCGAATACCAGGTCACGCGATTTTCGCGCACCGTCCGCCAGAAAGAAAGAGCGTTGAATTTTGTGGGAACGACGACGGTGCCACCGGAAAGCAACGTCGCCATGGTGGAACCAATCAAGCCATGAATGTGGAACAGCGGCATGATACACAGCGCAACGTCTTCCTCGGTAAGCGCATAGGTGTTCGCGATATTTGCCGAGGATACCGCCAGGTTGAAATGCCGCAAGGGCACACGCTTGGGACGACCCGTGCTACCGCTGGTGTGCAGAACCAGGGCAATGTCATCCGGAGTGGGTTCCGTTGCAGTGGCTCCACTGGGAGCGCCCACCATGCTAACGCTGCCGTGTTCATTCATTTCCACAGAAAATACGGGGATGTTGCGATCCTTCGCCGCGGTACGAACGAACTCCGCGCCTACCGGAGGGCAAAGCAAAATCCGAGCATTGGTGTCCCCGAGGAAGAAATGAAACTCTTCATAGGGGTACGCCGGATTTAACGGCGCCGCGGTACCGGCGATCGAGGCCGCCAGAAAGCTGACAATCGCGGGCAATCCATTCGGCAATGCGATGGCTACCGCATCACCTCGGCGGATGCCAGCGGACGCCAACGCGTTCGCCATGGTCAGAACCTGCTGCCGGAGCGAGTCGTAGGTGACATTGATCCCAAGCTCGGGAACAACAACTGCCGTGTGACTGTCGGCGAAATGTAGAACGTCAAGAAGTGTGTCAACCGACTTGAGTGTCATCGTTCTCGCCTTTACGGACCGTGGATGATGAGACAGCTTTATCTGTTACTGCCAAACGAAAAGACTTAGGTGCACTTCGCTCGAACACCGGTACGCGTAAGTCCCGCGAATCAAATCGAGTAGCCCTGTGCGGCCAGGACTTTCCGGAACTCCGTCAGGAAAAACTGGACGTTCTCTTCGGTGGCCAACGGCCCCATCACGCCAATGCGGAAGACTTTGCCAGCCAGTGGTCCGAAGCCACCGGCGATTTCGATGCCGGGGCCATCGAGAAGTCCCTTGCGCACTTTGGCCTCGTCAACGCCCGCAGGCACGCACACGGTATTCAGGGTAGCAATTCGGTTTGCTTCGGGGACGTGCATGCGCAGGCCTATCGCTTCAATGCCTTTCACAAAGATCCGATTGCAGTGGCGATGCCGCTCCCAGCGATTCTCGATTCCCTCTTCAGCGATCACCATGAGCGCTTCGCGCAAGGCGTAAAACATGGAGATAGGCGCCGTGTGGTGATAGCGATGCGATACCGTGGAGTAATCGTGAATCAACTTCAGGTCGAGATACCAGCTGCGCGACGGAGTGGCGCGAGCGCTTAGGAAATCCATGGCCCTCCGCGACATGGCCATCGGGGATAATCCCGGCGGACAGCTCAATCCTTTTTGGGTGCAGCTGTAGGCAACGTCGATTCCGGTGCGGTCAAATTCCACCGGAACTCCACCGAGCGACGTAACGCAATCCGCAATCACCAAGGCGCCAGCATCGTGAGCCGCGGCACATATCGCGCGGCCCGATTGCAGCGCTCCAGTCGAGGTCTCGGCCTGAACATAGGCCACAACATTGGGCTTTTCGCGGCGAATGAACTCTTTCGCCTCGTCATCCCCGAAGACCTCGCCCCAGCCCTTCTCGAAGCGTACGACGTTCGCTCCCTGGCGCTTCGCCATCTCCGTGAGACGGTCGGAGAAATATCCATTGGCGAACACCGCAAGTTTCGCTCCCGGCTCCACGAAGTTGGCAATGGCAGCTTCCATGCCCGCGCTGCCGGTACCGGAAATCACCAGCGTGGCCCCGTCATTCGTTCCATAAACAGGTTTTAATAATTGCTGGACATCCTCCATGACCCGGATGAAGTAGGGATCGAGGTGTCCGACAATTGGTTTCGACAGAGCTTCATAAACCCGCGGGTGGACCATACTGGGGCCAGGGCCATACAGGTAACGGCGAGGCGGCTGCAGCGGTGACAAGGAATTCAGTGCGGGAACTTGCTGATCAGTAGTGCTCATAGGCCTCGTTTCTTCTTCTAAGGATAGTGACATTTTACGGGAGACAATCTCCGGAACCCAGCCGCGGTCTGACGTAAGGACTGTGATGCAGTCTGACAGTGAGCACCAGGAATGCAAGTGTAGTCAAGCTAATTCTACTTATATCTTCGATCAGTTTCTCTTATAGTTATTCCACTTCGGTAACACACGCGGGTTGCCAACAAATTTTCTTTCAGAGCACAAGCCGTACATGAATACTGCGCTAGCGAATCGTAATAAAGAAGTATGCACTCATCGAAATGCCGACACCGATCACCGCGATACGCACCTTGCGGGGGTCGGCCTTCTGCGCGTAGTGCGCACCGAACCAGCCACCGGCAAGAGAACCTGCGATCATGACGGCGCACTGCCGCCATAACACTGCTCCCGCCACAATAAAAGTAATTACAGCGGCCGCATTGATAGCAACGGCCAAGAGAGTCCGAATAGAACCCATGGCGTGAATATCGCGCATCCCGAGCATTGCCAGCATAGCCAGCGTCATGAATCCGATGCCCGCGCCAAAGTATCCGCCGTAGATTGACACCAGCAACTCGGCAATCGAACTGATCAGGATCGCTTGCCAGGATAGGTTCTTGAGGTCATCGACAACCGCGGTCCTGCCGGCCCACTGCACGGATCGAATTACCGAAGGCGAACAACATAGTACCGCCCAGCAAAAGCCAGGGGACGAGGCGCAGAAAGGTATGCTGCGGGGTTTGTAGCAACAGCACTGCGCCTGCCCAGCCTCCGCCAACGCTGGTTATCAGCAGGGGAATCAAGATACGCAACGGCGCGTTCAGGCGCTTAAGATAGGCAACAGTGCTCGCCGCCAACCCCGGCCAGAGTGCCACTGTATTCGTCGCGTTGGCTAAGACAGCGGGAATTCTCAGGAACAAAAGAGCGGGAAAGGATACGAAACTGCCACCGCCGGCTAACGCGTTCAACGCGCCCGCGATACCGGCCGCAACGAGCAAAAAGATTGCCTGACCGAAGTGGAGCCCCATAAGAATTTCTAAACTTGATGAGGAGAGAAATCGCTGGCACGCCGCCTCAAAACAAAAAACAATTTATCAGGGATTTGCCAGACGAGTTTCCGTCGATCCTCGCTGGCTCAAAAAAAATTGCTCAAATTTCGCAGAATGTGACCTTCGATCCCGATGAATGTGATCGATGTCACCGCGGTAAACTACGGTTAACCCTGCGTGAGCGCAATAAAAATACTAGAGCCCGAAATTTCTTGACAGTAATCGCGGGGATGTAGTACTACTTCGCCCCGGTGGCAATGGTCCGCTTTTCAGACCGGCTAAGAAATCCAGTTCGCAATCTTGCGATATTTAAAAGCCTTTCGGCCGAGCAAATAAAGCGGGGCGTAGCCTGTGCGCTGCCCGCTAGAGGCAGTGCCCCTTAGCCCATCCACCTCGGAGAGGAAACACATGCGCTCGCTAACAGCGTTTTTCGTGCTTCTGTTCAGTTTCATGGCGCCAGTTTCGCTTACCCACGCTCAAAGTGCGGGATCCGCAAGCAAGGGTGACGGATCCACCTCTGGGGTCGCGACCAAGGAAGAGGTCAACCAGTTGCGCAGTGAAATGGCCGCGCAGCGCCAGACTATCGAGGAGCTAAAAGCTTTGGTGGAGAAACTGGCGGAAGGAAAAACTGCGGCAGCCGTCAGCGCCCCTGCCCAGATTCGGCCGGTGGCGGATTCCTCTTCCGCGAGCAACAATGCGCAACCCGTGAATGCTCCAAGCGCCACCACGCCGCGGCTGATGAATGCGGTTCTCCTGGCGGCCGAGCCCGAGCCGGCCGCGGCCGTAAATCAAACCCCGGCAGCGGCTCCCAAGAAAGACGCCCCGCTTACGGCAGGATGGAGTGGAGAGCACTTCTTCATCAGGAGTGCTGATGGGCAATTCAGCATCAGCCCTTACGGATACGTAGATAACGATTACCGCGCTTATAAGGGCGACGGCGCGCCCTCCGACACATTCGTTTTGCGCCGCGCTCGTTTCGGTTTCCAGGGCAACTACGGTTCCCACTTCGATTTTGCGCTGCTCACCGATGCATCTGCGACTGCCGGCTCCGTTGTTCGCGACGTTTACCTCAATGTAAGAATTCGACCTGAGTTCCAATTCCAAGCGGGCCAGTTCAAGACGCCATTCGCTCAAGAAGCCGGAACCGGTGCCACAAACCTGGACTTCGTAGAACGCGGGTTCCAATCGATTCTGTATCCCTCGGCAGCATCGGCGTTCCGCAGTCCCGGCATCGCCATCCATGGAGATATTGACGGTGGCGTCGTGCAGTACTGGGTGGGGGCGTTTAACGGCAAGGGCTATGCGATCACCAACACCACAAACCAGCCGGAAGTTGTCGGACGGCTTCGCCTCTATCCATTCCGCAAATCCAATAGCAAATGGTTCAAGGAATTTGCCGTTGGTGGGGCCATTGACCGGGCAAAGTCTCGGGGTCTTTCCGGGGATCAAAGCTTCAGTGGCAACTTGCCCGATCAAGCCTATAACTTCTTCCCGCAGTTCGCTATCAACGGACCGGTCCAGCGCTACAACGGTGAGTTTACCTACCTGAAGTCAGCATTCGCTCTGCGCGGCGAATTCGATCAACTCAATATGTCCCGTGACAACGTCGGCTCCGAGCAAACGGGAGGTCTTGGCTTCATCAGTCTTCCGTCCATCATCGCCAAGTCTTGGAATGTCAGCGCGACCTACATGCTCACGGGCGAGAAGCAACCGGAAAATGGTACTCCGCGGGTGAAGCATCCGCTCTTTGGACCCGATACTCCGGGCGGCAAGGGACGCGGGCTGGGAGCGTGGGGTGTCGGCTTCCGATTCATGGGCATACAGGCCAATGAACCGGGCGCGAATTTCCTGAGCTACTACACGCCGGGTTATGTACCTACGTTCAATTACCACACCTTCGAGTACACCATGGGACTCAACTGGTATCCCAATTATTGGGTCAAGTACCAAGTTAATCTGGGAATTGACCAACTGAAGGATCCCAGCACAATAGGTGCGGTGCCGCAGGATTATTACGTGATTTCGCAAGAGCTACAGTTCAGGTTCTGATCGCGCGGGTTTCGTTGTTACGGAACGAAGCGGTTTAACAAGTTCGGTAAATGCCGGGGCTGGTCGCACTGGTCCTGAAGGGAAATCGCAGGAGGGAATTTGATGAGACCGAGAATTCTGCTTAGCATTTTTATCACGGCGTTATTTGTGATCATGAGCGGCTGCAGCACAACCAAGAATTGTCCCACTTGCGGCACGACGGTCAATGGCTCCTACGCCATCATCAACGTCATTCCCGTGCCTGAGCACAACTCCACGGGCGAACCGGGCGGGCCCTTCAACTCTTTCGACATTAGCACCATCGCCCCAAACCCCGCCATCTCGGGAAAGTATCTGGATTACATTTCCGATCGCATCGGAATTGCCGTGCAGGTTATCGATACTTCCCGAGATCTCGCTGTTTTCTCGATTCAGGGGCAGAATGGCGTCTCCGACGCCGGTAACGGCGCCAGTCCATGCCCCACAGAGCTTCAGCCCAACTACACCGGGGCTCCTCCTACACCCACGGTGGAGATCATTCCGCCGACCGTTGACGTGTTTGGCAATTTCGTTAGGTATGCCTGCAGGACCGATATGACTTGGGCGAACGGTCCAAGGTTCCACCTGAACACGGGCTTTGGTCCCAGCGGCAACTTCGGAGGATTCCCTGGCGCCCAATGCTGCGCTTCCCGCGCCAACGGCGTGAACCCGATGTCCGGGCCGGATGGCAACACCACTACCGCCGATGGCAAGGTCCTCTTTGTCGGCAGTGGCAGCTCCAACGTCATAGTTTTCGACATCAGCTCGATGAACCTGGGCACGAGTCCGGTTACGCCGCCAAATATTCTTGCGACCATCCCTACGGGCGTGTCGGCCGATTACGACGGACCGCAGGGCATCTCGGGCTGCATCGCTTCGTGGAACGGCGAAGCCGGCTCGGCGGCGGATTGCGGTGACGATCGGGGCGACGAAATGGCATACGATGACGCACATCATGTCCTTGCGATCATCAACGGCGATCCGGGACTGCCGTTCATTACTTTTATCGACATGCAGTACATCGTAGGCGCAACTCCGCCGAGGACGTCGGCCGCGGACCCGACAGGCCAGGGGGATCTGCATTGCTTGCCGATCGACCAGAATCTCGCTTATGGGCCGTATCCCGTAGGGTACAGCCCGGCCACTGGCACCTTCCCTTACCCCGGCGTGGGACCGGGGGTTTTTGGTTATCCTCTACAAGGAACGGGAACAGGGATCGTGGGAACCGGAACCGGACCAGACGGCAACCCCCTCCCATCGCCCGCGTTGGATCCGGGCGTCGGCGGCTCGTTTAATCCCCCTCGATGCATTATCGGGCAGATCTATTACGACGGCGCGGGAGGCTCGGCCTCAGGAGGACTTGGACTTACTTCTAACACGCCTGTGGACACGGTCGGGGCCACCTTCCCGTGCCCCGATCCCTCCAATCCGCACGTTTTCAGTGGCGTATCGGGATCGGCTGCGGCTGATGGCCCGGCGGGACTTGTTGGCGTCGGCACCACTCCTATGGGCGTTTCCTACACTATTCCATGCCATCACGGGCCGATCATTAGTTACGCCACAGGAGCTTTTTGTAGCCAGACTCCGCCATTTTCGGACAGCAGTTGTGCCGGCGCCATAGCACCGGCTGGTTTGGGAGCAATGACCTACGATCCGAACAGCGGAAACTGGTTGCTGACCAACGAAAACTCCGTCGCCACTACGCAAATTGGCAGCCTTGATGAAATTCAAATTACTGCCGATGGGCCGGTGGTGGTGAACAGTTTTCCCATGTATGACTGCATGCCGACGAGCATCACACAAGGACCAGGAGATAATTTCCTCGTCGGCTGCGCCGATCATGATGGCCAGACATTTCCGGCGAATGAATACATCATCACCAACACGAAGAGCGGGAACATCGCCTGCGTGCCACCGAATACCGGGATCGCGAATGCGCCGGCGAATGCCAACTGCCTGGAGATCACCCAGGTCGGCGGCGTGGACGAAACTTGGTACAACCCAGGGGATAACAAGTACTATCTCGCAGCGCGCGATTTCCTTCCGAGCGCGGTCATGGGCGTAATTGATGCCAAAACCAACCAGTGGCTCTACAACATGCCGACCGGATCGAATGCCCATAGCATCTCGGTAGACCCGAGCACGAACCATGCTTTTGTACCGCTTCAGGCTGGCACGGTCTGTTCGACGCTGGCGTCCGCCGGTTGCGTTGGCGTCGCGGCCGAGCAATAAAAAAGAGGTTCGGCTGGTGATATAGTTGACCAAAGACGCGAAACTCGAGAGGGTTTCGCGTCATGTATTGCGGTGCGATTATGAAGAATTCTAAGGGCTCTTTTTCCGCTCCTGTGCTTGCGTCCTCGCTTCTGCTGCTACTTGGCCTGCTAGCCAGCGCAAGCGAGCAGCCCGCGGCCAAACCCACGGACGTTCCTGCCACTGTCATCGCCCACTTGCCGCTGCCGCAGTCAACCGGCAGTCAGATGCTGTTGCAGAAGGAAAAAGGCAAGCAATACCTCTACGTGCAACAGGCCGGTAAACAAGGGTTCATGATCGTGGACGTGAGCAAGCCAGAGGAGCCGAGCCTTTTGAAGCGGACGGCTGAGGCAAATCAGGCGACCGCGGGCAATCTGGAAATTGTCAGCCCCGACGTCGCCATCGCCGAGGCTCCGGAAAAGACTCCGACCACCCTAAGCAGCAACGCTCACCCTACGGAGACCGTGCGCGTGCTCGACTTGAGCGACCCCCGCAATCCGAAGACTCTGGAGACGTTCAACAAAGTCACCAGCCTTCTTCCCGATGGCGGTCATGGGCTGATCTACCTTACGAACAACGACGGCCTATGGATTCTTCGGTACCAGCATCCTTCCCGATTCGAACCGGCCAAGAAAAAGCCGCCCTGCGACTCCGAGGCCGAGATTCAGGCCATGCCCCCCGACTGCCAGTAAATGGATCGGACCTGAGCCCGGTGGACCTTATCTGGAGACATCGCGAACCGAGCAATCCTTATCAAGGGTCTTGATCGATGTGATATTCAGGGTCACCGGCGCTGCAGAGCCTACCTTATTCATCGCATCGGAACTGCTGGCCAATGTCGGCGACTCACTGCCGGTTACTTCCACTCGTTGTCCCAGATAGTGACGGAGCTTGATCTTGCGGCTCCCCTGTAGCTCATAGGTCACGGCTGGATCTTGCTTCATCAGAATGTAGTCGCCGCTCGATCTACTGACGCATCCCCGTATGGTGACTTCCCCCTTGGAATCTTTCGAGCTCGGCTGGCTCATGTTGGAATTGCTGTCCTGCGCTATGACGAAACAAGCGGAAAGTAGCAGCACTGCGAACCCTATCTTTCTCATTGGATTTCTCCTCCCAAGAGAAGTGGGATGGCAAGCCCGTTGCGATGGTTGCAATAAATCTCGGGGTGGAGGCTACTTGACGTGAGTCTCCTGGTAGTGGACTTCTTTCCATTGGCCCGCGCGCTTTACCCACAGTTCACTGATGTAAACCCGTGAGTACCGTACAACCGACTTTGGTGGAAACTGAATAGTGCTCTCATAGATGACGAGCGCAGCGTCCGGCCCGGCAGGAATCACCTTGAAGCCCCAGAGCGTGTAATTAGCGACATTCGTGTCTGCTAGTTCGGCCAGAGCCTGAAGCTTCGTCCGCTCGCCTCCGCCATCGACCTCGACGCCCTGATAGTCATCCGCCAGCAAATCGCCGTAGGCTTTCTTATCTTTATTCTTCAGAGCTTCCCATTCCACCTTGATCTTCGATTGGAACATGTCGTTCAGGGCGGAGTCGGCGGAAGAGGTGGTCGAAGTTTGACCGTCGGCCGCCTTGGGAGACGTAACCGGCTTTTGCGCCTGGGCCAGAGAACCCAGCCCGAGTACGACAGCGAATACGAAGCAATTTCTCATTCGTTCTCCATTCAGGATTACCTATCCTGGCCATCAAGTTATCATTGTTTCCATGCGAGTCCAATTGCCGCCGAAAGTTTGCGAGCGGATCCTCTGGACTTCCCGCGGCGCAGTTTGCACGCGCATGATCGTGCCCGCAAATCGCTGGATAGTGTAAAGGAAACGAACCTGATATGTCGCATAGCGATCCTGAAATGCTGGCGCGCGAACTCTTGTCCGCGTATGAGATGGGCACCACAATCGCCGTCCGTCCCTCGGAGCGCCCGGGCTTCGATCTCGATGTAGCGTATGCGGTAGAAGGAAGGCTTAGGCAGCTTCGCGAAGGGCAAGGACACAGATCGGTCGGCCGCAAGGTTGGATATGCCAACAAGGCGATGTGGCGAGTGCTCAAACTTGAAACTTTGGTTTGGGCCCACATGTACAGCGACACCGTGCATTTCAGCGACCGCAATTCCGCCGCTCTCGCGATCGCGCATCCTCGTTCCCTGAAGATCGAACCTGAGATCGTCTTTGGTCTGAAACAGCCACTCACGGGAAGTGCCTCTGATGCTACCGCTGCTCTCGCATCCACGGATTGGCTGGCGATCGGATTCGAAATCATTGATTGTCCCTTTCCGGAATGGAAGTTTCAGCCCAGTGATTTCGTAGCATCGTTTGGACTTCATGCTGCGCTCGTCGTCGGAGAGTGCGTAAAGGTTCGACCGGATCTCGTCCCCGCGTTGGTAGACGAGTTGCCAAGATTCAAGGTGCGACTCTTGAAGAATGGAGAGCTTGTGGAAGAAGGCTCGGGCAAGAGTTCTTTGAAGAGTCCGGCGTTGTGCCTTGCAGAACTCGCTGCCGCGATCGAGCGGCGATTCCCGTCCGAGCCATTGACCACCGGCGAGATTATCAGCTCGGGCACTCTTACCGCCGGACACGTGACCAGCAGCGGAGACGTCTGGACCGTTGAGGTGCAAGGGCTCCCACTGCAGCCGCTGACACTGCGCTTGTCCTGATTTAAGCACCGACCATTCCGTAGCCGCCGCAGAATGCTATCGCTTGCAGGCGGCTTCGCAAACCGGAACTGGTTGGTTGTCGGCCAACAAGTCCTTGGCGCTCCAATTAAAAACCGGGTCTAACCCTTCCAACTTTAGCTTGCCTGAATAGACCGGTGCGTCGAAGGACCGAGCGGTGAACTGGCATCCACCGTGATGAAGTGAATAGCCACCGGGCGTAGTTGCGCAGTTGAGCGTGAAGAGACAGCCGCCTCCTCGCGCCAGTTCAACGCATACATCCCAGTCTTCCCGTGTGCTCGCAAATGCGGCCGTTGCCGGCGAAAAAATATTATGAAGAGCCACGGTCACCAGAAACTCCTGGCGAGTGAGCAGGTAAGGGGTGTCTTGAAGAATAGCTCCCGGAGCCAGCTTGAGGCGAGGCGTCCCAAGAATGGTAGCCCCGGTTCCGTAATTCCGCTTCAGGTATTCCTCATGCAGCATCAGCATGGACCAGTCTCGTCTCCAGTCCGATAGGCCGGAGAGGACTCCGATGCCGACATGCTCGATGCCCGCCGCGAGCATCCGTTCATAAGCATCCAGTCGGTATTCAAAATTTGCCTTCCTGGTCTTGCCGGGATGAAGCATGGCGTACCGATCCCGATCGTAGGTCTCCTGCCAGAGCACCGACCAACACAGTCCGGCATCGACCAACCTGCGGTAATCATTCTCTTCCAACGACTCAGCGCTTATTCCAATCAGACCACCACCATGACGCTCCAAGACGTTCCGTAACCTTTCAACGTGACGGCACATCGCATCCACTCGCATCCGTGGATCGGTTGCGTACACCAGCTCAAGGACTCTCTGCCCCTTCTGCTCGATGAGATACACCGCCTCCTGTTCGAGTTCATCGTCCGTCAATCGCCTGCGTTCGACCTCGATCCCCTTGTTACCTCCACGGAAATTGCAATAGAGGCACTGCTCCTCGCAGATGCTGGTCATATAGATAGGGACGATCACGAAGACCCGTCTCTCGTAAAGGCTCGCTTTCACCTCGGCGGAACGAGCGAGGATGGCACGGTCCAACTCGCCTCCCAGCCCAAAACCTTCGCTCCAAAAGAAAGGAGCATAGTCGGAAGCCACCGATGGCCGAAGCGAGTCGAGAGGCGCCCGTCGTCGACGGGAGAGTTCAGATACTTCTTCGCAGGCAATTTCGTAATGACTTGAGAACATGGGATTCCTAGTCAGATTTCGTAGCTAAATGCTACGCGGATGGACGGCATGGCACTGTGACCTTGCACACAAGCGGCTGTGATCACGGCTGGGACACGCCCAGCGCTGGTAATTACCGACGTAATTACAGACGTTACGCTGAGCTGTGTTAGAGATTACTAATTGAAGTAGTTGTCGGGCTTGGCGTCTGGAAATCTGACACCTTGTGCGGAAGCTGTACACACATTGACGCTCGGTTCGGGCAGAACTTCGAGGGGGACCATGTCAAAGAAAGTCCTGGTGGTTGACGACTCAAAAACGGCCTTGACGATGGAGCGCGAAATTCTGGAAAAGCGTACCAGCTACCAGTGTGTGACCGCGGCCGACGGGCAGGAAGCAGTCGAGAAGGCAGCACAGGAACACCCTGATCTGGTCTTGATGGATGTGGTGATGCCCCGGATGAACGGATTTGAGGCATGCAAGAAGATGCGTCAGCAGGCCAGCACACGCGAGATCCCCATCGTTCTGGTCACCACTCGCAGCGAAGAATCCTACATGGAGGCCGGGTTCCAAAGCGGATGTAATGACTACATCACGAAACCCGTAAATGGCGCAGAGTTGGTAGCCCTGTTACAGAGCTACCTGGGCGAGTAGAAACCGTGGCGACCGGTCGACTCTTGCACTTGGCGAAATCGGTGCAATTCGATGCAACAAGGATTTCATGAACGGAAACAGGAAGAGCATAAAGGGAACCAAGTCGTCGGGAGCCGAACCGACCAACGATGCGCGTTTGCGAGCAGCGCGCAAGAGACTTGCCGAGAGCAAAGATCAAGACGACGCGATCGAGGGCTTGCGAGAGATCGTCGCCAACTTCCTCGGCTCCGAAGAGATGGGCTTGTTCAGAATTGACCGCAGAACCTCGACCTTCCAGGCTTTTTGGTCCTTCGGAATCGATCTGGAGGAATATGACCTGCTGCGCGCCTTAGGGGACGACGGCCTTCAACGCGTGATGCGTGGTGAGTGCCATGTGGAGTTCGGGACTCGCGAACGCTCCGGCCCAACCTCCAAAGCGCAAGCTTTCGTTCCAATCAGTGTTGCCGACCAAACGATCGCGATCCTCGCGATCTTACGACTGCTGCCGCAGAAGGCTGCTTTCGACAGGTCTGACATGGAGTTGTTCAAGCTTCTTTCCGACGAAGCCGCTACGCCCCTGTTTGGCCACACCGGCCATGCAAAGGCAGGGACCGAGGGACCAGGAATGAGCGCATGAAAGAGACTACTGCCAAATTCAATCCAGCAGTGCTGCCCGCGGAGGTCATGAAGAACTTCGAGAGTGCGGATTCGAGCGAAGCTCGGCACTTCCTCTACCCCGGCCAGGTTTTCGTAACACGCGATCCGATCACCATTTCAACCATCCTCGGGTCATGCGCAGCTGTGTGCCTGTGGGACAGGCACAAAAGAGCGGGGGGCATGAATCACTATCTCTTGCCAGAGGGACAGGGCGAAGGGCCGAACCGGCTTCGCTATGGCAATGTCGCCAACCCCGAACTCTTGAAGCAAGTGCTCGCGCTGGGATGTGAAATTCGTAACTTACAAGCAAAGATCTTCGGCGGGTCGAGTGCGTTTGCTGTCGATCTATCGCAGTCGGTGGGATCAAGGAATGTGGAGCTTGCCGAAAGTTTTCTGCGCTCCGCGGGCATTCCAGTAGTGGAAAGGGAAGTCTCGGGAAAACATGGCCGCCGCCTGAACTTTCAGGTAGTCGATGGCGTGACCACCATCAGGAGTTTCGACCAACTGAAGTAAAAAAGGTCGCTGCCGACTGGCAACGACTCGAGAGGGGGGAACGATGGACTTAGCGGACTTTGATCGTGAAGCAGTCTTCGCGTCGTTCCTCGTCGAGTCGGAGGAGGGCCTGGATGCCATGGAGCAGGCGCTCATCCAGATGGAATCGAACCCGTCCGATCTGGAACTTCTGCACACTATTTTCCGCGTGGCACACAGCCTGAAGGGAAACGCGACCTCCCTGGAATTGAGTGAACTGGCCGGGTTTGCTCACGTTGTAGAAGATCTGTTGGATGTTTTTCGGGAGCAGCAGGCTCTGCCCAGCGCAGATGTGATTTCGCTGCTGCTGAAAGCAGTCGATGAACTTCGCGCCATGCTCTCGAGCGCAACGGCTGGGCAAGGGGAACTCACCCCGGGACAACACGAGCTCAGAAAAGATATAGCGCGGGAGGTAGAAAAGAGGTCGAAGCGAGTAGTCACCGCCAGCGGGCTTCCTGGGGAGTCCGGTTCCGCGGGAAAGGGCGACACGCTCCCCAGCGCTGGTCATCGCACCCTGCGAGCCGACGTCGACAAACTCGACCACATGCTGAACCTGACCGGGGAGATCGTCATTGCCCAAGGCCGCCTGCGCCAGATGATCGAGGAGCTTGGCACCGAGCAAGGACGCGCCATCCTCGAGATGCACCGCGACGCCGAGCGCTTGTACATGGATCTGCAGAGTGAGGTCATGGGCATTCGCATGGTGCCGGTTGGCCCGGTGTTTCGCCAGTTTGTCCGCTCTGTTAGGGACCTTGCGCGGAGCCACGGAAAATTGGCTCGCCTCGAAGTGGTAGGGGGCGACGTTGAGGTTGATACCACCGTCCTCGAACAATTGAAGGATCCTCTGCTGCACCTGGTGCGCAACGCGGTCGATCACGGTCTGGAGAAGCCAGCTGTGCGCGAAAGCCAGGGCAAGAATCCTTGCGGAGTGATCCGGCTGACGGCTGCTCATAGCGGAGGAAACGTCATTGTCAAGCTCGAGGACGACGGAGCCGGCTTCGACCGCGCACGGATCCTCGACAAAGCGAAACGCCTCGGGCTGCTGTCTGGAAAAGAGGAGCTGCACGATCAGGATCTTTACGATCTGGTATTCCAGGCAGGATTCTCCACCGCCGAGTCGGTAACGGATCTATCGGGCCGCGGAGTCGGTCTCGATGTCGTCCGGCGCAACATCGACATTCTGCGCGGGACGGTCGAGGTATCGAGCACGGCAGGCAAAGGCAGCACCATTGTGATTCGCTTGCCCTTAACCCTGGCCATTATTGAAGGCTTCTCGGTAAAAGTGGGCACTGAGACTTTTGTCGTCCCTCTGGAACACGTCATCGAGTGCACGGAACTACCGGCAGAACAACGCAGCCCCGAGGCCAGCGGCATCCTCAGCCTGCGAGGCACAGCGCTTCCCTACGTTCGATTGAGGCGCGCGTTCGGTCTGTCCGGTCAGGCTCCCAAAAGAGAGAACATCGTGGTCGTGAAAATCAATGAGTTCCACGCTGGAATCGCCGTCGATGAATTGTTGGGTGGCATGCAGGCCGTGGTGAAGCCGCTGGGCAGAGCGTTTCGCGGAGTTCCCGGAATCGCCGGTTCCACTGTTCTCGGGGATGGACGAGTCGGTTTGATCATTGACGTTCCGAGTCTGTTGCGCGGAGTAATGCAGTCGACTTTGCAGGCACAAGCTTAAAAAAAGAAAAGGGCAATATCGGAGAGGGGAAGCACAATGAAGACTTGGCAAGATCAGAAAATAGGCACGCGACTCGGAGTTGTCTTCGGGGCAATTCTGTTGTGCGTCATCGCAGTGGGCGGATTTGGTCTGAACTGGCTCGGCCGGATGAATTCCAACATGTCGGCCATGATGCAGAAGCGCTACAGCACGGTTGAGGCGACGCACAAGACGATTGAGAATTCAATCACCAACGCCCGCATTACCCTCCAATTGTTTGAGACCACCGATCCCGACCAAGAGAAGAAGCTGAACCAGCAAAATGAAGCGATCAGCCAGGAGATCAGCGGTGAGGTCGCTTTAATTGAAAAGAGTCTCAGCACTTCCCAGGAGCGGGAACTGTTTGAACTCGTTACCCAGAACCGGCAGGCTTATATCTCAGCCCGGCAAAAGGCCAAGAAGCTGTTGGCCGACAAGAAGCGTGACCAGGCGCTGACGGCGTTGAGCGAAGAGGTCATCCCGGCACTCGATATCTATCGCGCCTCTTGGCAGAAGTTCATCGACCTACAGACTGCTGCCATGGAGCAAAGCATGAAGGAGAGCCAGGAGGCTTATTCCCTGGGACGCAGGATGGCATTGTTGCTGCTGGTAATCACACTGATCGGCTCTCCTCTTGTGGCTATCAGCGTGACGAAGAGCATCACTGTTCCGATTCAGCAAGCAGTCGAGCATGCGGAACGCATCGCCTCCGGTGATTTGACCAGGGAGATTGTCGTCACAAACCGCTCCGAGACCGGACAACTGCTGCAGTCGATGCAAGAGATGAGCAGCCGACTCTCGGGCATCATCCGCGACGTTCGCGAAGGCTCCGCCGCAGTTGCTTCGGCCGCCCAGCAAGTTTCGTCCTCCTCGCAGAGTCTTTCTCAGGGAACCAGCGAGCAAGCTGCTTCTGTAGAGGAGATGAGCTCCAGCCTGGAACAAATGAACGCCTCGATTACCCAGAACGCCGACAACAGCCGG
Organism: uncultured Acidobacteriaceae bacterium; assembly: GCA_963773675.1. Lineage (GTDB taxonomy): Bacteria > Acidobacteriota > Terriglobia > Terriglobales > Acidobacteriaceae > Sulfotelmatobacter. The sequence goes on along the minus strand of CAVZCG010000017.1, from coordinate 305,421 downwards.
CAAGTCGAGCAGGCGGCGGCCAAGGGAGCTATGGCTGCAGAAGAGAGCGGCAGCGCAGTCAAGGAAACGGTAGAGGCGATGAAGCAGATTGCCGCGAAGACTTCCGTCATCGAGGAAATCGCCTACCAAACCAATCTGCTTGCACTGAACGCGGCGATCGAGGCGGCTCGCGCCGGAGATCAAGGCCGCGGCTTTGCTGTGGTCGCGGTCGAGGTTCGAAAGCTAGCCGAGCGAAGCCAGTTGGCTGCGCAGGAAATCGGAGGCCTGGCCGGAAAGAGCGTCAGCGTGGCCGAGCGATCTGGACAACTGCTCTCGGACCTGGTGCCGTCGATCAAGAAAACTGCAGAATTGGTTCAGGACGTTGCCGCCGCTTCCACCGAACAATCCGGCGGGGTGACACAAATCAATCAGGCCATGTCGCAAGTCGACACGGTCACCCAGCGCAACGCATCGTCCGCAGAGGAGCTTTCCAGCACCGCAGAAGAATTGGCTGCGCAGTCGGAACAACTGCAGCAGTTGATGACTTTCTTCCGCGTCACCGGCGAACAGTCCACCCGTCATGGTGGCGACGGCCAACAGAGGGTGGTCATGCCCGTGAACCCAGTATTCAAGAGCGGCTTCGCGAAGCCTGGCCACGTGCGTCAGACCAACGGCAAGACCGAGGAAGAAGCGAACTTCGCTCCGTTCTAGGTGAATGCTGTCCGGCAACACTGGGAACACGTTGCCTTGAACGCGGAAGCGGCAGGGTGCACGTGACGATTCGGGAACGGCAGAATTGTGAGGAGTGAAATTATGGCAGCGTCGAACCAAGGGAAAAGCCAACTCCCCCTGAGCACGGAGCAATACCTTACCTTTCTCACAGCAGGCGAGGAGTATGCAATCGCAATTGTGAAGGTTAGGGAGATCATTGAGTTTGAGGCCGTCACCACCGTACCCAACACTCCAGTATGGATCCGTGGGGTGACGAACTTGCGAGGCAGCGTGGTCGCGGTTGTCGATCTGGCGATGAAATTCGGATTGCCTGCCAGCGGCATTTCCAAGTTCTCCTGCATCATCATCACGGAAGTCATGTTCCAGGGCGAGAGCCTGATCATGGGGGTTTTGGCCGACTCCGTGAGCCAGGTAATTGATCTTTCCGATGACGAAATCGAACAGCCCCCGCCCTTCGGCACTCGCGTAAAGACCGAATACCTTCTCGGCATGGGAGCACTGGGCAAAAAGTTCTGCCTGATTCTCGACATCGATAAGGTGCTTTCCGCCGACGAACTGCTTGCGGTCGCAGATTCCGTTAGCGCCGACGGGCTTTCGGGCGACGCTGATCCAGCAAAAGCCGAGCGCGCTCACGAGAATGACGCACACTTCGAGGCTGGAGCCTAGCTGTGCCCGCAAGACCCGCCGCCGGCAGGGATTCAGGCAAATCCCGCCAAGCTGAAGTCTACCTCGAGCAACCACCGTATCTCTCCGTTAGTCCTGCGTTGTTCCAGAAGTTCCAAAAACTGATCTACGCCGAAACTGGCATCTGGCTGGGCAGCGCAAAGACTGCGCTCTTGTGCGGACGACTTTTTCGACGGCTTCGCGCCCTGGAAATCAGCTCGCTGGAAAGTTATTACGAATGCGTATCCCAGCCGGAGCAGCACGAGGAGCGCGCCCGGATGATTGATGCCATCACCACCAATGAGACTCGTTTCTTTCGCGAGCCCAGGCAGTTCGAGTTCCTGGTGCAACACGTGTTTCCCCGCTGGCGGGCGGCGAGCGAACGCGGGTCGCGCCCTAAGAGAGTGCGGGTATGGAGTGCCGGCTGCTCTTCCGGAGAAGAACCCTACACCGTAGCCATGTTAGTTGCTAGGCACCTTCCCGCCGAGCAAGGGTGGGACGTGCGCCTCATGGCAACCGACATCTCGAACCGCGTGCTGGAAAAGGCGTGCAGGGGAATCTATCCCATCGCAAAAGCGGCCGAACTCCCCAAGGATTTGCTGCACAGTTTCATGTTGCGTGGAATGGATGAGCGGGAAGGCGAGATGAAAGTAAAGATCGAGATCCAGCAGATGGTTGAATTCCGAAAGCTGAATCTGGACCAGCAATTGGATCTCGCCGAAGGTCCATTCGATGCGATTTTTTGCCGTAACGTTCTGATCTATTTTGACGCCGCTTCGAAGCAAAGGGTGGTCACTAACCTTGTCCGAAATCTCATACCCAACGGTCTGTTGTTCGTAGGCCACGCTGAGAACCTGACCAGCATGGCATCCCAGCTACAAAGTATTGAGCCGACGATCTACATAAAGGCCGGAGAGCGAGAGGGCCTGTGAAAACGGGACCGCATGTGAACGGAAACGGAAATGGAGGCGGCCTGCAAGTGCTCGTGGTGGACGACTCCGCGATGGTCCGCCAAGTGATGCAGGCCATCCTCGGCACCGACCAGCGGATAACCGTCAAGGCCGCCGCAGACCCTCTGATTGCATGGGGGAAGATGCAGAAGGAACCGCCTGATGTCGTCATCACAGATCTGGAAATGCCGCGCATGGACGGCCTGACTTTCATCCGAAAGATCATGGCAGAAATGCCGACGCCAGTGGTTGTTTGCTCTGGTTTGGCGGCTCGCGGTACCGAACTGGCGCTTCGCGCGCTGGAAGAAGGAGCAGTCGAGGTAATCACCAAACCAAAAGTTGGCGTGCGTGATTTCTTGCATGAATCGGCCGTGACCCTCCTCGATGCCGTGTGGAGCGCCGCTCAAGCACAGATCCACCCCAGGTCTATCGTCGCAGCCCCGCGCTTGATGGCGGATGCAGTATTGCCTCGTGAGAAGTGCCGTGGGGCAGACGCACCGAGCGGCCTGATCGCAGTGGGTGCCTCGACCGGCGGCACGGAGGCCCTGCGTACTCTTCTCAAAGCCTTGCCCACGGACTGCCCGCCAATCGTCATCGTGCAGCACATGCCTGAAGTGTTCACACGGGCCTTTGCGGAACGTTTGAACAAAGAGTGTGAAATCGCCATCAAGGAAGCTCAGGACGGCGACCGATTGCAGAATGGACACGCACTGATTGCTCCGGGCAACCGGCACATGCTCGTTAATCGCAACGGTGCGGACCTTGTCGTTCAGATCCTCGATGGGCCGCTGGTTTCGCGCCACCGGCCAAGTGTCGACGTTCTTTTTCGTTCGGTCGCTATTTCCGTTGGTCCGAAAGCGGTTGGCGTGATCATGACCGGCATGGGCGACGATGGCGCCCAGGGCCTGTCCGAGATGAAGGAAGCGGGAGCGTCCACGATCGCACAGGACGAGGCCAGTTGCGTTGTCTTTGGCATGCCCAAGGAGGCGATTTCCCGCGGAGCCGTGGACGTTGTTGTGCCGCTAGAGCGGATCGCCAGCGCGGCTCTGAGCATGCAGGTTACGCAGGAAGGATAGACGGGGCGCAAATTTAGGAGAGCAGAGCACGTTCTCTTCAGCTCTCGCGACAGTTACTGACGCCAACCAAGATGCTCTTCGCGGCCTTCGAAAATCTTATGAAGCAGCTGTTCGATGCGCTGCTTCAAAGTCACGGGTTGGGACTCGTGTGATTCCGCGGTCTCGGTTTTCGTTTCCGCCTTCTTCACCGGGGCGGGAGCAGCACCAGCAGCCATGAGTAATCTTCTCTTCTTCCTAAGATCTTAATTTTCGAACTCTGCAAATTGTGCGCACGACAAACTTCGCGCTAATCGTCCGCCGAGGGGGTTCGGAAGAATCCAAATTGAGCTCTGATTCTAAGGTGCCTCTCACAGCGGGAGGAGATCACCAACGGCATAGCACCTCAGATGGTGATACTTCTGAGGCTGTCAGGTTTCGCTATATTCCTGAAGTGAGCTTCAGTCCCGCGTCTTCGCTGCGCCAAATATCGTGGACACCAACTCGAAAACTTCGCCCACTGCTTCATCCAGTTCAAACGAAAATAGAGCCAGATCAACGCCAGCTAGATTCTGATATTCCTTCAGTAGGATGCCCCAGGCAGGGTCGCCCATTAGATCCACTCTGCGACGCTCATAGTAGCCGTAGCCCATACCGCGCATGCGGCAAAGCAAATCACTCAGATGGACCAGCGCTATCAGCGATTGCGCCGACTCGCCTTGTTCCGGCGCATGGTGGTGGGCGATTACTTGAATCATATCGTCGGCGAGGTGCCATCTTTCGGCCAGCGCACGACCGCTCTCACAGTGAGTAAATCCCATGGTAGAGAGCTCGGCTTCATCCAGGGGGATTTGCTTCTGAGAAGCGTGCCCCGCCGCAGTCGCAAACTCCCTAGGAAAAGCGATACAGTTCACCATGAAGCCAAGATCGTGCAGCAGTCCCGCCATATAGGCTCGGTCGCCATCCTCGGCTTCCAGCTTTTCGCTGAACTTCCGGCACACCATGGCGCAACCCAGCGAATGCCTCCAGAAAACGATTGGATCCAACGGCCAATTCTTGGTGGGAAAGGCGTTGCCCAGACAACAGGTAAGGAGAATGGTTTCCACCTTACGCAGCCCCAGGGCGATCACCGCCCCCTTGATGGATTCGGGCGACTTCGCCAGTCCGAATAAAGGTGAGCTGGCGGCTCGCAGGCACTGTGCGGCGATGGTGTTGTCATAAGAGACCAACTTCACAACTTCATCCAGTTTCACTCGTTCCGGAGGCAAGTTCAGCAAGTCGAGCAGCGGCAAGAAAATTGTCGGGATGGAGGGCATGGTCTCGATACTCTTCACGCGCTCCCGGATGGTTGCAGTAACGGATGTGCTCATAACTTGCCGCTTTTCAGGGACGGTTTCCAATAAGCGATCGTTCCGGGAAAATGCACAAGGTGAAACTTATCGTTCAGCTTCAAGAGCGACTCCGAAGTCCCGAGAAAGAAATAGCCCCCGAAGTTGAGGTTGCTGAAGTAGTGGTCGATCACCTTGGCCTTGGAAGGACCGTCGAAATAAATCAGCACATTGCAGCAGAAAATCAGGTCCATGCCTTTCATGAACAACATGCGCGAATCGTCCTGCAAGTTCAAGCGGCTGAAAGTGATAAGTTTCTTTACCTCCGGCCGCACCTCGAGTTTCTTCTCGCCTGCCGGCGTGAAATATTTGCGCCTGAAATAGTCAGAAGTCGAGCGCAGGGCGTAGTCGCCGTAAATTCCGACTTTGGCCGTCTCCACTGATCGGTCATTCAGGTCGGTGGCGAGGATTTCGATTGTCCAGCCTTTTAACAGATGCTCGCGTTCTTCCAACATATTCATCGCCAGCGTATAAGGCTCCTCGCCCGTGGAGCAGCCAGCACTCCAGATTCGCAATCGTTTGATTACTTGTTTGTTTTTGTCTTCCACCAGTTCGGGCAGGATAACTTTTCGCAGCGCATCGAGTTGCGGCTGGCTTCGGAACAGACAGGTTTCCCCAATCGTCACTTCATTGAGCAATTGACGGATTTCCGCCTCTCGGCTGGAATGCGCCGTGAGGAGATCCCAATACTCGCGCGGAGTTCGGATTCCTAGCTGTTTCATCCTCCGTCCGCAAGCGTCTGCCATCAGATAGAGCTTTTCCTCCAACTGAAAAATGCCGCAGACCTTGTACACCAGGTCGCGGATTTGGCGGAAGACGGGATCGATAGCGGCCGCGCTCGGGGAAGAAAATGGTGTAGCCGAAACCATTTGGTTGGTTGTCATTTCGCTAGATGCTCCTGGGCGACGCGATCGACTTCTGTGGAAGCACTTTTCGGGGCTCGGCTCTGTGAGACCCGCCGTGCGATTTCCTGGGCTAATTGATTCAGGGGATAGACCGCGTCAGCCTGCCCAGAGGCGTGCACCAGCCCTGGCATGCCCCACACGACAGAAGAAGCTTCGTCCTGAATGATGATTTCACCGCCGCGCTCACGAATGCACCGCGCTCCGATCACACCGTCGGAGCCCATGCCTGTCATCACTACCCCCAGAACGTTCGCCCCGTAGACATCCGCCACCGATCGAAACAAAACATCGACCGACGGCCTGCAGGAATTCTCAGGTCGATCTTGATTCAGGCCCAGCCGTGAGCTCACGCCCGCGCGCTTTACGGTCATATGAAAATTTCCAGGTGCAATCCAGGCGTGGCCCGGAATCAGCACAACATCCGCGCTTCCTTCTTCCACCGAAATCTCCGAGCGCGCGCCCAGCCGCTCCGCCAGCAGGTGGGTAAAAATCGGCGGCATGTGCTGCACTACGACGATGGGCAGGGGAAAGTCTTTGGGAATCCGAGGCAGAACTTCCGCCAGCGCGTTTGGGCCTCCGGTGGATGTGCCGATGGCAACAATCTCAATTCGCCGATTGACGGGCCTCCGTACCTGCATGGGTGGACAGGGCGGAGGCAGTGACTTGAGTTTTGTAACCGCGCCTGCGCACAAGGCCTTGATCTTAGGGATCAGCTCAGCCCGTATCGCGGCAACAGCAGCTGCGGGACTGCCAGTATTGCTAGGCTTGGTGGCGTAGTCGGAAGCGCCAAGGGACAGAGCGTCAAGCGTGGCTGCCGCTCCCCGATCCGTAAGAGTGCTGAACATGATGACCGGCAGCTTGGGATAGAGCTTGCGCACTTCCGCCAACGTCTCCAACCCGTTCAGCACCGGCATCTCGATGTCGAGCGTAACCAGATCAGGATGCAATTGCGCAATTTTCGCCAGCCCGATTCTTCCATCGCTGGCTGACCCGACTACTTCCAGTTCAGGATCAGCCGACAAAGTCTCGGACAGCAACTTGCGAATCACCACCGAATCGTCGACCACGAGAATGCGGATTGAGGCCATTTCTGCGCTATGCCTTTCCTTTACCTGCCCCCTTGGATCCTTCGCCAGCATCTACGAGCCCGCGTGCGCTGCCATGGCGCGAACTGCAACGCCGCCGCCAGTTTCAGCGTTCACTTTGAATTGCTCGACCAGGCGCCTGAGTTCGGCCGAAGTCTCCACCAGTTGCTGCGCCGCCTTCTGAGTGTCCGTAGCACCGTGCGAAGTACTTTCCGCAGCTTGCGCCACGCCCGAGATATTGCTCGTGATCTCGCCGCTGCCGTGCGCCGCTTCGCTCACATTGCGCGCCATCTCGTTGGTGGTCGCGTTCTGTTCCTCCACCGCCGTGGCGATCGTGTTCGAGATTCCATTCACCTGATTAATCACTTCGCTGATCGAAGCAATGGCCCCGACCGCGGCCTTGGTGTCCGTCTGAATGGCTTCGATCTTCCGGCTGATATCCTCGGTGGCCTTGGCCGTCTCTTTGGCCAGCTCTTTCACTTCGTTGGCCACCACGGCAAAACCTTTGCCGGCTTCTCCCGCACGAGCGGCTTCAATGGTCGCGTTGAGCGCCAGCAGGTTGGTCTGCTGCGCGATCGAGGTGATGACTTTAATGACCTGTCCGATCTCGGCGGAGGATTCGCCAAGTTTGGACACGGTGGAATTCGCGGTTTCAGCCACCTTGACCGCCGAGGTTGCGACCTTGGCAGCTTCCGTCGCGTTCTTGGCGATTTCCTTGATACTGGCCCCCATCTCTTCCGCGCCGGTGGCCACGGTCTGGAGATTCTGGCTAACTTGCTGCGCGGAAGTAGAAACTACGTTCGCCTGGGCTGAAGTTTCTTCGGAATTGGCAGTGATCTGCTGGCTGGTGCTGGAAAGCTCCTCGCTGGCAGCGGCCACATGAATCGAAGTCTCGGCAATTGCCTGTACCGTCTTTCGCAGGTTGTTTTTCATCGTGTTCAAAGCCGTCGCGGCTTCGCCGATTTCGTCCTGGCTATCGACGGCTAAATCGGCCAGCGACAAGTCGTTCCCGGCAATTCCGGTGGCCAACTGAACCGCGGCCGACAAGGGTTTGACGACCAGCTTTCGCACCAGCAGAAACATCACGCCCGCGGCGGCTAACAGAGTGAGGAGGCTGATAAGGAATATGGCAAGCGAATTGGCTTTCGAGGTTTCCACCAGGCTCTGCGTCGAGGCCTTTACGGTAAAAGCTCCGCGAAGGTCGCCTGCTTTCATCCCTTCTTTCGTATAACCAAAAGGATCTTTCTGCCCCGCGGGATCCCCGTGACAAAGCAGGCAATCCGCCGTCAGACGAACCGGCTGCGCATAGCGCATCACTTCCTGGCCATTCTCTGTCTCTCGCTCGGAGAATTCGGCCAAAGCCGGATCCTTCTGAAAGTTCTCGAGCGCGCGCCGTTCGAATTCATCCGGCTGATTCTTCGGGTCGCGAGGACTGAGAGAGGGCGTGTGGAAGGTCATTTTTTGCGCCTCTGCGTACTGCTCGGCGACGCTCCAGGCCACCACGACCGGTACCTGCTGCAGATGCTTGAAGTTCTTGTCGGGCACCAGCACATCAATGTTGCTGGAAAACCACGCGCGGGTGGCAGAGGCCATGCCGGTAATCTGGCGTACTTTATCGCGGAAGGCTTCTTCCGCCTGCTGGTTCACGCGACGCTGTGTGATCCAAAAGCTGATTGCGGAAGTGACTACCAAGGTGATCACGATGGTCGCTACAATCTTGGCGGTGAGGCGCGTTTTGCTCAACATAAAGTTCTCTCCTAAACGGTGCGCTTCGATTCTGCATCGCGGCCTTTCAGGCCCCATGTTTACTGCCCGGCTCGCGCCGACAACGCGCGGACATTACCGCCGGCCGCAGCATAGTTTCCGTTGCTGGTATTGACCTTGAACTGTTCGATCAGGCGGCGCAGTTCGGCGGAGGTCTGCACCAGCTGTTGCGCCGCCTTCTGCGTGTCGCTAGCTCCACGCGACGTGCTCTCCGCCGCTTGCGCCACGCCCGCGATATTGTTCGTGATCTCTCCACTGCCGTGCGCCGCCTCGCTCACATTCCGCGCCATCTCGTTGGTGGTCGCGTTCTGTTCCTCCACCGCCGTGGCAATCGTGTTCGAGATTCCATTCACCTGATTAATCACTTCGCTGATTGACGCAATCGCATCCACCGCCGCCTTCGTGTCCGTCTGGATGGCCTCGATCTTCCGGCTAATATCTTCCGTAGCCTTCGCCGTCTCTTTGGCCAACTCTTTAACTTCATTGGCTACCACGGCAAAGCCCTTGCCCGCTTCTCCTGCACGAGCGGCTTCAATGGTCGCGTTCAAAGCCAGCAGGTTGGTTTGCTGCGCGATCGAGGTGATGACCTTGATGACTTGTCCAATCTCGGTAGACGAATCCCCCAGCTTCGATACGGTCGCCGTCGTCGTTTCCGCTACCTTCACGGCGGAGGTAGCGACCTTCGCCGCTTCGCTGGCGTTCTTGGCGATTTCCTTGATGCTGGCGCCCATCTCTTCCGCCCCGGTAGCCACGGTCTGCAGGTTCTGACTGACTTGCTGGGCAGAGGTGGAAACCACGTTGGCTTGGGCGGAAGTTTCTTCCGAATTGGCCGTGATCTGCTGGCTGGTGCTGGAAAGTTCTTCGCTGGCGCTGGCCACCTGCACCGAGTTCTCCGTGATGTCCTGGATCATGCGCTTCAGACTGCTACTCATCCTATTGATGGCAGTCGTCAGATCACCCAGTTCGTCCTGGCTCTGGACTTTCAGGTCGTCCCGCGTCAGATCGCCAGCTGCGATGGCTTCCGCCTGGCTCAAAACAGACTGGGTCGCGCTGGAGATGCTCCGGCTCAGAAAGATGGCCACGAAGATCCCTATCCCCAACGCCGCAAGCGTAGTCAAGGCCGAGGTCAGAATGAGTGCGCGGTTCTCGGCGTTCAGGGCTTCCTGATTCTCCTTCAACAGCTTTGCAAAGGCTTCGGTCATGTCTCCAAGCGACGCCTTGATGGCGTCATTAACGGGGATGGCTTTGTCCGAAAAATCGTTCCCAGCTTTGGAGATGGCATCTCGTTCGCTACCGGCCGCCTGCTCGATCGCGCGGTTCTCGAACTCATGCAATAGGGGAAGTTGTCTTTTCATCTCGGCTAGGCGATCGCGATTTACCTGAAGGGTCCAGCCAGGCTCCAGCTCATCCATTCTGGCAATATCCTTCTCGATGGCGCTCCAGGCATTGTCAAGGAGGTTTTGCGCGTCCGTTCGCCTCTTTGCTTCTGCCCCGGCCAGCATCGCTTGGCGGGTTTTGCTGGCCGTCTGGTTCAAGTCCATCTGTAGTTTTCTGGCGGTGTCCAGCGTTGGCATCCGAACATTCAGGATTGCGTCCTGGGTTTGCTTGATTTCGGCCGACTTGAAATAGTTGAGCACTGCACTAGCAACCATCAGAGCCAGAATGACTCCAAAGCCCAGACCGAGTTTTTTGCCCAGTGTCAATTTCATTTCGTTCTCCTTGATCCTTCAACTTGCAGCACTCACTGCCTAGGCGTGAGTCGCCAGACTCCGCTGTAACGAGCCGACGGAACTCGCCCGGGAGCTTCCGCTAGCGTTGACGCGGACCTTCTGAACCAAACCCGTCCGCCTATTGCCCTGCGACCGCACTCTCCACCGTCATCTGGCAGGCCTTCTCCGTGTCCAGCACCAGCATCAGCCGGTCATTGAGTTTGTGAACTCCCGTAATCATGGTGCGCACCGTGCCCCGCAGCGTTTCCGGCGGCCGTTCGAAGGTGGTTTCCTCGACTTCCACGACATCGCCGATCTCATCCACCAACAAACTGACCGCGCCATCCTCGGAGCGGACCACGACATTCATTACGGGCAAATCCGCAGCGCGCGGCTCCATTTCGAGCCGCCGGCGCAGATCCACTGCGGTCACGATCTGCCCGCGCAGGTTGATCAAGCCACTGACCACCTGAGGCGCCAGCGGAACCTGCGTTACCTCGAGCGAGCGAATGACCTCCTGGACAGTTTTCAATTCCACGCCGAACAGCAGCTTGTCCAGATAGAACGTGCAAAACTGTGAAGTGTGGCTCATGGTTTAGTTCGCAACCCCCGCTGCTTTTGTCGCCTGCTCAGCGGGCATGGTATTCACGCCCGCAATCTGCAGAATGGCTGGAATGTCGAGCAACTCCGTGACCCGCTCCCCGATCACGACGGAATAAAGAACCGCGGCTCGCGTCGCCTTGGACCTAACATCCGCGCAGGCTTCGACGATGTCGAGAATCCGCTCCACGACCAGGCCGAAAGTGCGGCCTTCATGATTCAGCACCAGCACTTGAATCGGACCGGAGTCCGGGGCCGGCGGTGCTTGCAACGCTCGCAGCCGATGCCGCCGCTCTTCGAGGACCACGGCCAGCCGAACCAAGGGTAAGATTTGACCTCGATACTGCGTGACCCATTGCGTGCCCGACATCTCCACTTGCGAAACCGGAAATTCCTCCAGTCGAGCTAAAATGCTCAGCGGGATGGCCATGCGGGAGTCGCCCAGCCCAGCGAACAGAAGAAATGTTTGCTTCTCTCCCGTGCTTCCGGCAGACTCTGCTTTCTTTTCAGCCGCGGGCCGCTCCCGCGACTCGCCGACGACACTGGCGCGCTGCGCCAGGCCAAGCACGTCGAGGATGAGTGCGACCTTGCCGTCGCCCATGATGCTCGATCCGGCAAAGGTCTTCACGGTCTTCAGCTGCTTGCGCAGCGGCTTGACCACGATTTCTTCGCTGTCGTTGATTTCGTCGACCACCAGTCCGAATTGGCGGTCATCGGCCTGCAGCACCACAATGTTGACGCTGCGGAACTCGAGGATTCTTCTCTCCACACGGGTTGTCAACCCCATGATCTGTTCGGAAGCGTACCCGACGGCATCCAGTTCCTGGCGCGCCAGACCTTCCTCTCCAGTGTTCTTCAGCCGCAGAACGTTATGCACGAGTTCGTGAAAATGCTTGTGCGTCTTCTCCAGCACATGCATGTCTTCAATCGCGCCATAGTCGTTCAGCCCCGTTCCATAGATCCATTTCCCCAGAGCACAGTGCTCATAGGATCCGGCCTCCTGCGGAGTCAGCGAAAGTTTTCCTTCCAGCACCTGCTCCAGAGTCTCGATCCACTGCCGGTGCTTGTCCCGCACCTGCGAGAAATCCAGATCGCCGGTCTTTACGGCGCCCGCGACGCCGTGGGGCATGGCGTTCTTCACCATCTTCAGTTCGCGGTCTAGGTAGACCAGCGGCAAAAGCCGTCCTCGCAACCGGTAGACCGGAACTCCATGCACCATTTCGATGGCCGTGCTGACTTTTTCCGCTTCCAGACGCACCAGTTCGAGCAGGTTTACCTGCGGAATCGCGTAGCGTTCTCCGGCGCAGGTCACGACCAGCGCGGGAATGATCGCCAGCGTCAATGGAATCTTTACTCGCACCGTCGTGCCGCGACCGAGAGTGGATTGCAGATCTACCAGGCCACCGATCTTCTCCACATTCGTCTTGACCACGTCCATGCCAACGCCGCGACCGGAGACATTGGTCACTTTCTCCGCCGTAGAAAATCCGGGGAGAAAAATGAGATTGAAGATCTCTCGCTCCGTCATGCGCGCCGCTTGTTCGGCGGTAATGACCCCGCGCTCGATGGCTTTCTTGCGGATACGGTCGCTGCTTAATCCAGCGCCGTCATCACTGATTTCGATGTTGACTTGTCCACCCTCATGAAAAGCCCGCAGGATCAACCGCCCGACCCGAGCCTTACCCGCTTTCACGCGCGCTTCTGGAAGTTCGATACCGTGGTCGACGGAATTGCGCACCAGATGCGTCAGGGGATCTTTGATGGCCTCGATGATGGTCTTGTCGAGTTCGGTCTCTTTTCCTTCCATCTCGATCCCGACCTCTTTTCCGCACCCCAAAGCCACATCGCGCACGGTGCGCGGAAATTGCGCCCATATATTTCCGATGGGCTGCATGCGGGTCTTCATTACCTCTTCCTGCAGTTCGGTGGCAATCAAGTTCATGCGCTGGGAAACCGCCTGCAATCCGGTATCTTCCACCGTATTCGAGATTTGCAGCAGTTGGTTCCGTGCCAGGACTAACTCGCCGACCAAGGTCATCAGCTTGTCCAAAAGGTTGACCCCAACGCGGATGGTTTCGGGCGCGGCATCGCGCACCTTCGTCTCCAGCATCTGCTGGGCAGCCATCACGTCTTCTTGTTTGGCTAATCCCAAGGAAACAAGAATTTCGCCGAGGCGCCGGCGGTCACCTTTCTCTTGTTCCTGCAAAGCGAGAGCGAGATCTTCGGCATGCACCGCCCCGCGCTCGACCAGCAGCCCGCCAATCTTCCCGCGCACCGGCTTTCGTTCGCCGCTCTTTTTCTGCGGCGTGACTGGCGGCTCGACCGGGGCTGGCGGGGAGGCTTTGACTGGTTCGGGGGGATTCTCCTGCTTCGGCGGAGAGGACCCGGCCTTCTGTTGCTCCGGCTCCTTGGTTGCGACGTCGGCCGCGGGAGATGGTTGCGCAGAGGCTTTCCCCGCATCTCCTGCAGTCGGGCTTAGCAGTCGGGTCAACGTTTCCCGTAGCTCTGGGTAATCGTTCTCCCCATCCTGATCGGTCGATTCAATTTCCTTGAGCATCTGGCGAACCGCATCCACCATGCCCAGTAGCGCCGTCGTGCGTTCCGGGCTGAGCATCAACTGTCCGTCGCGCAAGCGAGTCAGAAGGTTTTCCCCAACGTGGGCGACCTTCTCCAGTTTGTTGAAGCCGAGAAAGCCGCACGTACCCTTGATTGTGTGTATGGTGCGGAACACCCCCGCAAGAGCTGCGTTGTCTTCTGGATTCTTCTCCAGACCGACTAGGTCCCGGTCGAGGCGGTCAAGATTCTCGTAACTCTCGACTAAGAATTCCTTAACAATTTCGTGCTCGCTCATCATTACCCTTTAACACAATGGGAAATTGGAGCCACAGAAGAGTCCTCAATGCCTGCCGGCTGCCCCAGGCGGATCTTTCGCTTGGTTGGCACGGATGTGTGCATTGGCTGGTCCCCCTGCAACTCGTGTTAAGTTCCGACAAACATCCATCGGCTATAGACAGGGTATTCATTAGTCAATCGCTGGCTCCCCGACCAAGCGCGTCAAGACACTTCCAGAGGGATGACTCGTCCAGTTCGGGGAACTCGGTTTAAGCGTGGGCAGAATCGTTGGAATGGATGTGGCGCGCCTTAGCTCAGAGGGGCTGATTTCGGCCTTCAGCCGCGCGTATCATTGACAGTTCTTGCCGTCTCAGATTCAATGGCATAAGTGGCTAGAAATGGGAATTTCGCATTCCTTAGCTGCAAATTTATTTTGACTCAGGAGTACACCTCATGTCCGCACCTAGCCGCCGGCCCGAGATTCGTCGACGCCGCGCTCGTCAACACAAAATCGCCACGCTCCGCAAGCGCCTCGCTTCGGCGCAAACCGACGCCGATCGTAGCCGGGTCACTGCCAAATTGCACAAGCTCGCCATTGCGTCGCCTGGCCAACCGCTAGTGAAATAGATCCCGCTTGAAACAAGTCTCGACGTGCCTGGTGGGTGAGATTCGTTGAATTAGGCTACGCCTGCCGTGGTTTTGCTGCTGGTGGCGGCAGACGAGCCGGGCAATTCCGCCTTGTCTGCGGAACTGAGCACTTCCTGGTATACGTCCCTGATCCGGCGCACGGATTTCTCCCAGGAAAACTTGGCCGCCTGCCGGTAGCTGCGTTCCTTCATCTTCTCGCGCAACGGCTGGTCGAGAAGCACCCGATGTAGCGCGCGCATGATTTCGAAGACATTCTCCGGATGAACCAGCACTGCTGCATTGCCCACCACTTCAGGCAGTGAAGAGACGTTCGAAGTCACCACCGGCGTCCCGTGTGCCATCGCTTCGAGCGGCGGTAGCCCGAAGCCCTCATACAGCGACGGGAAGACAAAAATCTTCGCCGCATCGTAGAAAATGCGCAGCACTTCGATTGGTACAAATCCTAGAAAACGCACATCATTCTGCACGCCGCTGCGGATCACCGTTCGCCGCAAATCAGGATTGCCCGAGACGTCATCTCCGATAATGATCAGCTTCAGATCAGGGAACAGATGATCTTTCTCAAGCTCCGCCTTTAGTGCGGAGAAAGCCTCGATCATGCGCACGACGTTCTTGTGGGGACTGATCCTACCTGCATAAAGCAGAAAGGGATAGGTCACCTGATAGCGCTCAACCATCAACTGGCGGTCTGCTGGGTTGGCATGCCCGCGCAGTAGCCTTTCATCGATCGCGTTGTAAACCACCTCGATGCGTCCCGCTGGAATGTCGAATAGCTTTTCCATCTCCAATTTTGTGAAGTTTGAGACTGCGAAGATCCGGGCTGCCCCGTGCAAAACCCGTTTCGTCATCTGAAAATAGAGGGATCGCCAGATGCCAGTTTGCTGCCGCGCGCGGGAAAGATGCTCCAGAATGTCGTGTACCGTCATTACGTAAGGGCAAGGCAGGGCGCGCGGAATCGAAAACAGATTCGGGATATGCACCAGATCGCACTCCAGCCGCTTCACCACAGTGCGAAATTCGCGGAACCCCATCACGGAGCGCTCCGGCTCGGCCAGAGGAACTGCATGGAAGTTAGGTTCCAGGGGGCCGATTTCCTTAATTCTGGCGGTCGATCCAATCAGGAGATAGGTGGTCTCGTGGTCCAGTCTTTCCAGGGTTCGCACGACGTTGCGGATATACGTGCCGACGCCGAACTCCGTCATCCGTCGGATATCGATGGCGATCTTCACCGAAGGCATTTAACCACGTAAGGCGTGGAAGGTCACAGTAGAATTCTTGAGATTTCTAATCTAGGCGCGCACTTCCGCCTGCGCTTTAGCCCTGCGGTCGGCGTACAGGGGAAATGCCTCGCATAGGCCAAGCACTTCGTTCCGGATTCTCGCCAGCACCGACGAATCGCTCCGATGCAGCAGCGCTTCGGCTATCCACCGCCCTACTTGCCGCATCTCTGCTTCTCGCATGCCTCGCGTAGTCAGCGCGGGTGACCCGATGCGAATCCCGCTCGGCTTCATTGGGGGATTGACATCGAACGGGATGGCGTTCTTGTTGACAGTAATTCCAGCCTCGCCCAATGCCTTCTCAGCCTCGCTTCCAAGCATACCTTTCGAGAAGACATCGACCAGCATCAAGTGCGTGTCGGTTCCACCGGAAATAATGCGGAAGCCCTCAGCCGCCAAAGTCTGGGCGAGCACTTTCGCGTTTGCGACGACTTGTTTCGCATAATCACGGAATTCGGGCTGCATCGCTTCCTGAAAGCAAATCGCTTTGGCTGCGATGATGTGCATCAGCGGACCACCCTGCATGCCCGGAAAAACTACTTTATCAATCGCCGCCGCGAACTCCGCTTTCGAAAGAATCAGTCCCGAGCGCGGTCCACGCAGGGTTTTGTGCGTGGTCGAGGTCACAATCTGAGCATGCGGCACCGGCGACGGATGCTCTCCGCCCGCCACCAATCCTGCAAAATGTGCCATGTCCACCAGAAACAGCGCGCCCACTTTGTCCGCGATCTGGCGCATGCGGGCGAACTCAATAATGCGCGGATAGGCGCTGCCGCCGCCGATAATCAGCTTCGGCCTGTGTTCCTCGGCCAGCTTTTCCAGCGCGTCGTAGTCGATCGTCTCGGTTTCTTTCGTCACTCCATACGGGACGATTTTGTAAGTCTTCCCGGAGAAATTGAGGTGATGCCCGTGCGTGAGATGGCCACCGTGAGCCAGATTTAATCCAAGAATGGTATCGCCCGGCTGCAGCACCGCTGCGTAGGCTTCCATGTTCGCCTGTGAACCGGCATGGGGCTGCACGTTGGCGTGCTCCGCGCCAAACAACTGTTTGGCCCGATCGCGCGCCAGGTTTTCGACCACATCCGCGAATTCGCAGCCACCGTAGTAACGCTTGCCAGGATATCCTTCGGCATATTTGTTGGTGAACACTGACCCTGCGGCTTCCAGGACAGCCTCGCTGACGAAGTTTTCCGAGGCAATCAGTTCGAGCCCTTCATGCTGGCGGCGGGTTTCGTTGTCGATGGCTGCAGCGATCTGCGGATCGGCTTCGTAGAGCGGACGATACATCTTCGAAGGAACTGCGGAATTCTTCATATTTTTGTTCCTGATTCCTGCGGCGTTCCGTAAACGTTAGGCTGGTGTAACTCCATATATCGCTCGGGAGTTTCCACCGAAGTAAATCCAAACTGTGAATAGAGCCCGTGCGCGTCACGGGTTAAGAGAATCCAGCGCCGCAAATTCGCCAGAGCCGGATGCTGCACAATACACTCCATCAGCCACTTGCTCAGTCCGCGTCCGCGATGCGATTCCAGCACAAATACATCGCCCAGATAAGCCACGGTGGCAAAGTCACTGATCACCCGGCCAAAACCAACTTGCTCGACACCCTGGTAAACGCCGAAGCATAGCGAGTGCTCAATAGAACGCACCACGACTTCCTGCGGAATTCCCTTGGCCCAATAACAATTTGTCAGAAAACCGTAAACCACATCCAAACTAAGGCGTTCACGGTCGGTGCTGATCAAAAACTCTCCGCGACGGTATTCCAGCACCGTTTCGGAATCACTACGGTCAGCCGCCATGCTGACATTCTAACGCTTAACTTCCGGCTCGGCGGGATCGATCAGCCTTCAAATGCCGTCCGCAGAAACGAAGCCAGGTGCCAGCCGTCCATGTAATTGTAGGGCGTTTCACCCATGGTGTAGTGGCCGCAGGGCAGCACCACCACTTTGTGATCCAGTCCGTAGCGCTCGAATTCCACCACCACATCGCGCGAAAGTTCGGGCAGGAAAGTCAGATCGTACTTCGCATAAATAATGAGCGACTTTCGCGGCCAGCGCGCGAACTGATTGAAATACGCCATCGGACTCACGGCGAGCCATGACTTCCGCAATGTCTCCAGCGTGATCTGCGATTCCAGGCCCTGACGGATGTGCCGCGTCGATTGTCCGTGCCACACCACGTCAGCAACATAAGTCGAGGCATGATTGAAGGCCGCGACCCGAAGGCGCGGATCATGCGCCGCCGCGATGAACGCATAACACGATCCCAGGCTCGTGCCCATGATCCCCAACTTGCTGTAACCCTGCTGCTCCAGCCAATCTAGACAGCAGCGGACATCTACCACGCCCTGCCGCACCGCATCAAGCGTGCGGCCAATGTTGGCCGAGACGGCATAGTCCGCGCGGCTGATCTCGGCCGGCATGCGGATATCGTGATAGGGCATGCTCAGCCGCAACACCGCGATGCCCAGCATGTTCAGAACGCGACAGAGACTGACGTAAGCGATCGCGTCTGCGTTCCAGTGCGGCAGAAGCACGATCGCGCGCCGTCCGCGCGCCGGAAACCACCGCGCATTCACGAGATTGTTTTCCGGATACGGCGTTTTCACCGGAGCCGTGAATCGTAGGAACTCCGCAAAAGTCCCTTTTACCTTCGCTTGGAGCTTCGCGTCAGGAACTTCACGAGTCGAGAAAACTTGGACTTCGCGCTTCTCTAGCCTGAAATCTGTCGGCCGCGCGTAGGCATAAAACTCATCGCTGGAGGCCACGATGCGACGGTTGAAGTCGATCAGGAATTTCGC
The DNA here is from genome assembly GCA_963773675.1 of uncultured Acidobacteriaceae bacterium. Lineage (GTDB taxonomy): Bacteria > Acidobacteriota > Terriglobia > Terriglobales > Acidobacteriaceae > Sulfotelmatobacter. The sequence continues at coordinate 287,034 of CAVZCG010000017.1, read as the reverse complement.
CGGATCGTCGACGGCCTGCCCCGGACGCCAGCCATTCTGGCAAGGCCAGTTCTGCGCATATTCCACGCCCCATTCCAGTGGACGCACCACGCGGTTGTTATCCACCGAAGTAAGCCGGTGCTCCCAGTCATACATCCATTGTGCGTAGCGCGAAGGCATGGTCAACCGTCTAGTGTACCAAGGGGTTAGGCCCGCCTTGGACCGGTTTCATTCAATGGTCGCAATCAGCGGTTTATACCGGGCATTTGCTCCCTGAGCGGAACTGAGACCACGAACTAGTTGGGAACTTGATCGCGGCGTGCCACCTAGTTGCTGTATCTTCGCGGCACGCGCTTGGAAATGTTGCAGAGAATCTCGTACGGGGAACTGTTCGCCAGCCTGGCATGTTCGAGCGCATCCACGCTCAAACCATCACTGGTTCCGAGCAGGATCACCTCATCGCCAACGGCGACGTCCGGAATACCGGTCACATCCACCAGCGTGAGGTCCATGGAAATGCTGCCGATGATAGGCGCATAGTGGTCGCGAACGATCACGCGCCCGCGATTGGAAAGTTGACGGTTATACCCGTCGGCGTATCCCACGGGCAGTACGGCAACGTGCGCGGGAGCCTTCGTCACGTAAGTTCCTCCGTAGCCCAGCGCCTGACTGGCGGCGAAGTTTCGCATGGAAAGAATGCGCGTCTTCCAGGTCAGCACCGGCTTCACCGGAAGGCGCAGCGTCCCACCGCTGACTTCTCTTCCGGCACGTTGAAACGGCAAATAATAACCATACAGCGCAACGCCCGGACGCACCATGTTGTTCCAGGTCTCGCGCCGCGAGATCAGGGCGCTGGTGTTGGCCATATGCACCAACTCGGGTACGAATCCCGCCGTACGCACCATGCGCAATGCCTCCTCGAAGCGGCGCTCCTGTTCACCCACCGAGGGCGCGTCCATGATTTCCGAGGAAGCTAAGTGAGTCGAGAGTCCCTCGAGAAGAAGATGCGGCGCAGCCTTCAGAGCTTTCAGAATGGTGTGGAGTTCCTCCAGCGATACCCCCAGGCGGCCCATGCCTGTATCCACCTTCAGATGCACCGCCTGCCGCATAGTTCCGTTCGAGACACTGCCGCGTGCCGCAGCCGTCTCTAGAGACTCGATATGCCAAGGCTCCCAAACCGTAGGAGTAAGCCCCAGGCGAACGATCTCGATCTCTTCGCCGCGCCAAAAACCGGTCATCAGCAGAATCCGCGACTCGATTCCTGCGTCGCGCAGCGGGATCGCCTCATCGAGTGAGGTTACACCCAGCCACTTTGCTCCTTCGGCCTCCAGCGCCCGCGAGCATTCCACTGCGCCGTGGCCGTAAGCGTCGGCTTTCACCACCGCGCACACGATCACGCCGGCACCCGTATGTTTTGCAACCGTCCGAAAGTTTTGCCGCAGACTGGTCAGCGAGACTTCCGCCCATGTGGGGCGTGTCGCGACCCGGCTCATGATTTCTACAGTGCTCGCCACTGGGCTCGATTATAGCGGGAGCAGCGCGTGCGCTCTGGTTACGCTTGGGCTACTCCCGGTTGATTTTCTTTCGCGTCGAGGCTCCGCCTCAGTTTCCGCCCAGCGCGAAGTTCACCGTAATCTGAGTCTCCACCTCAACGGGTTCGCCATTCAATATGTAAGGCCGGTAGCGCCATTGGCGGACAGCGTCGATTGCCGCGGACGCCAGCATGGGATGGCCCGCCAGGAGTCTGAGATCCTCGATTGTGCCCTGCTTGCTAATCATCGCCTCCAGCACCACGACTCCCTGAATGCGGGCGCTTCGCGCCAGCGCGGGATATGCCGGCTGTACTTTGTGAATCAGATCTCCCTCGCTGATGTGGGAGCGGCGCAGCGGATGTGTAACCGTCACGGGCGGAGCCGTCGGCAAAACGGGGCGCGTGCCGCTCTCAAACAAGCCTGGAGGCCCATGCGGATCTCCGATTCCGATTGCTCCAGGAACATTGAGACCAAATCCTGCAGTCTGCACACCCGGCGGTCCATCATCGCTGGCGGGGTGCATATTTATCGGGAGGGATGACGGTCGCCGGAAGATAAACTCCGCCGGATTGTCTGGAGCGGGGTTTGGACCGGAGTGTGCTCGCATCACAGGACCTTCTGGAAACGGTTGCCCCAAACTGATGGGCGTCGAGAGTTGGTGGAAGGAGGGTAATCCCGTTGGACGCAGCAACGGCAAAACTAGAAGGACGCCCACGATCAGCGCCTGCAATCCGAATGAGGTTAAGGTTGTCCATCCGCGGCGCGCGCGCTCAGTCCATGAGGGATCGAGCGTCTCGGCAAATAGGGTTCTGTCAAACGCTGTTCCGTTAAACATAGTGTCCTCCAAGGATGTTGCTGCTAAGGACACCGAGTGCTTCTTGCAGGTTCGCACTTGCGAAGGAAATGACAAATAAAAAAGGCCGCGCTGGGCGCGGCCTTTGGGAACCTTCGCGACACTCGCGGTGTCGTGAAAGCTACTTGGAGGGTGGAGTCGCTGGCTTCGGAGTCGCTGGCTTCGGAGCCGCCGGCTTGGGAGCGGCCGGCCTGGGTACCGTTGTTCCAGTTGTGGCGGGCGCGGGTACCCCCGATTGCGCATTGTAGATCTCCACAACAGCCTTGGTAATGTCTCCTTGTTCGCCGTACCAAAGCAGCGGGCTCTGTGGCCAGGGATTCGAAGTGTCCATCACCATAGCGTATCCGCCTTCCTGCGCGTGCTTCACGATTACCGGCGCCATCTTCTGCAGAATGCGCTGAAAGATTTCTTTCTGCTGATTCTGGAAATCTTCCTGTGCGTCCTGAACGGCACGATCGAACAGCTTCTTCTTGCTGTCGATCTGTTTTTGCAGAGTGGCCTTAGCGTCTTCGTTCAGCTTATCGTTCTGGGTCTGATATTGCTTCTGCAACGCTTCGAGTTCGTCGTTTTGAGCCTTTAGTTCGTTTTGTTTCGGCTCCAACTTCTTGCGCAGAGCTTCGAAGTCGCGTTGCCCTTCGTTGCTACCCATCACGGCTTGTTCAATGTTGATGGTTCCGAGCTTGCTGCCGGTACCAGTGGCGATCGGCGTCGTGGGTGCTGGGTCCGCGGACGACGCGGCCGCACTCGCGGGAGCAGCTGGGCTGCTGGCTTGGGCCCAGGCGGAAGTCATGGAGAGAACCGCAATGGCCAGGACAGAACGTAGGTACTTGCTTGTCATTGGATCGCTAAACTCCTTGGAACATTGTTCCGGTAAATATGGTTTTGGCAAATACGGTTTCCGCACGAACTCCGACCACCCTGTTCAGGGCGATGCTGTGCCGTACTCGCAAAGCTCTTCGTCTTGCTTTTCTTCAAATGGCCGCCGTCAGACCGTCATCGGACAAGGCGCACTGGATTGCCGGCGTCACACGCCGGAGTTGCGGACGTGTCGTCCACCCCGGAATCTATCTGCAATGGTGTGGATCGTAGCAATTATAGATAGCATCGTCCGGCGGCGTCAAACTCCATACGACGCTCCGCGCGCCCCTAGAACGTAGTCGCCACCGTGAAGCGGAACGTCTTGCGCGGCTCACGCAACAGGAAGCTTGGCGCGTATGTGTTTACAGCCAGGTGATACGTGTACTGCCCGGCGGAGGTCAGGTAACAGCCTGTTGGCCCGCAGGTGTGCGGGAACATGGCTGGCGTAATCGGAATCGGCGGCGTCGCAGGACTATCGAGCCGCAGCGGATTGTAGGCCCAGTAAATGCGGAAGGGCGCATTGATGATGGGCAGGAACATCTGCAGCTCAAGACCCGTGGACATTCTCGGTCTCCAGTTGGTCGATCCCAGAACCTGCAACTGATCCGACGGCTGTGGTTTCAAAACGCTGCCCGGAGTGCAACCAGTGCCGGTTGCGGTCGCCGTGCCGATATCTAGAGTAGGACAGCCAAACTGCTGCGTGACCACCTGCTCATACTGCTGCGAAGCAATCTGCAACTGCGACGGCCGCAGAATGGGATCGATACCCGCGTCCATGAATGGGGCCAGGGCCACTGGTCCATAGATGGTGATGCGGTACTCAAAGTTCGTGACGATGCTCAAGTCACCGCCTGGGAACGTGATCTGGTCCACCGGAATCGGTATTGTCAAATTCCCCAACAAGGGATTCTGTGGATTCTTGAGGACGGGCGTTCCGTCGGGGTTCGTAAGAGTGATCGAACCTACGCTGGGCAGGAACGCGACCGGAGAAACGGAACGAATATCGAATCCGCGCAGGTCATTTTCGCCGCCCATGTAGGAGCGCTGGAACGGCGGAGCCACCAGCCCCGCATAGCCTGTGATGAACGATCCCTGAACATTGAAGCCCAAAGCGTTGCGGCGATTCTGTACCGGAATGAATTTCTTGTACTGCACGATCGGCCGAATCGAGCGAACTGTGCCACCGATGCCCGCCAGTTCCGCGCCCAAAGTGAATTGCTGGCCGTGGTGAGGCGAGATCGGACTATCGATGGTATTGAAAGAGAAGTTGGGGAAGATCTTGCTGGTGATGATCCCTTCCAGCGCATTGGGCCCGGAAATTCCCCGGAAGGCGATGAACTCAAACAGATTCCTCGACGCGGAACTTAGCGCCTCCAGTGTGGAGCGGTCGAACGAATAGGTGATGCCGACCCGTTTGAACGAGCGACGCAGCGGATAACTTAACGATGTGGTGAAACCGGCGCTGGACTGCGTGTAATTTTGCAGATTCTGTATCACAGTGTTCGGCAAGTTCAGATTCTGCCCGCTGAAAATCGAGAGTTGACGCGCCTGGTTGTAGCTGACCCGGTTCAGATATACGTTGAAGCCAAACTGCAACGGCCGGTCAAACATGTAAGGCTCAGTGAAACCGAAGCGGACGCTGCGCGCTAAGTTTCCCAAGCTGGCCTGCACCTGAAGCGTTTCACCCAGACCGAGGAAATTATTGGTCGAGTAGTTGATGCCGATGAAGGCGCCTTCCAGTCCGCTCACGCCGCCGTTCAGTCCGATGCTGTTCTTGCCTTTTTCATGGACCTTGAGACTTAGGTCGACCAGGCCGTCTTTCTCGTCCAGTTTGCGGTCGGTAGTGTTGGGATCGTCGGGCTTCAACTGGTCGAAGTATCCCAGCTGATTCAAACGCAGCAGGCTCAATTCCCAGAGCCGCGAGTTGTAAATGTTGCCTTCTTCGAGCGCGATCTCGCGCCGGATCACCTTGTCACGCGTGGTCGTGTTGCCCTGGAATTCTATGCGGCGGACATAAAACTGCTTGCCCTCGTCGACGTCGATGTCGAGAAAAATCTGCTTCTTGTCGTCGTCGAACCTGGTCTCAGGCACGGAAGTAAAGTTGATGTAGCCCTGCTCGCCATAAGCCTTGCGCAGGTTCTCCAAACCCTTGGCCACTTTATCTTTGCTAAAGATGTCACCATCCTTGATCGGGAAGAGGTTGCGCAGCGCTTTTACGTTGGAGACCGCTTTATTGTTCTTGAACGTAATCGAACCCAGCGTATATCGGTCACCCTCTTCGATGGGCATGGTGATGTCGACGGCCTTGCCCGGCCCGCCCTGCAACAGCGGAATATGAGGGCCTTTGTGTCCGGTGTCGTGAATCTGGGTCTTAGCTTCGTTCACGATGACTTTGAAATACCCGCGATTCTGGTATTCGTTGCGGACACGCTCGGTATCTTCATCCAGCTTGGTCGCGTCGTAAGTGCGCGCGAAAATGTTCTCCAGGAAGATCGAGTGTGGGATGCCGATCGGGCGCAAGTTCTTCATCGCGTAGCGAAGAACTCTCGTCTTCACGTTCTTGTTGCCTTCAAACTTGATCTTGCCCACCTTTACCTTGGGACCCTCTTTGATCACAAAGGTGATGCCCACGGCGGCGGGAGGAATCTGGCGGATCTCGGTGCGGATGGTGGAAAACTGGCGGCCATGTTCCGCCAGCAGACCTTTGATCGCCACCTCCGCTTTCTTCAATTTCGTCGGGTCGTACTGGCTTTCCACGGACAAGCCGACTTTGGCTTCCTTGAACCGGTCCAACACATCGCTGGTGGAGACGGAACTGAGGCCCACGTAATTGATTTCGCGGATGGTTGGCTTTTCCTTGACCTGGATGATCAGGCGCCAGCCCTTGGGAGTCTGCTCGCGGGTGAAGCGGATATCTTCGAAGTAGCCGGTGTTCCACAGCGCGTTGAAATCACGTTCCAGCGCCTGGGGATCGTAAACGTCTCCGGGATGAGTGAAAATGCGGGCTTTGACGGTTTCGGAGGGAATTCTGCGGTTGCCGGTGACGTCGATTTCCGAAATGACGTCAGTCTGAGCCCAGCCGGCGGAGGCGAAAAAAAGCGCCATCACCATACCGAGCGCCCACCCGAAGCCCTTCATTCGGCGACAAAGCCGTGCGAATGAGGAGGATGGGGCGTGAGCCGCTCCGGAAGGGCCGCAGCCGTTCTCGGGCACAACAATGTCCGCATGAAAGCAAAGATGAATCGCTACGACCTCAGCCTCTGGGATGTGGGAAAACGATCATTATACGGTAGAGATAGAGAAAGCGTCCAAGTCGCCACTCTTGCTGGTGGCTTCATGGAATGGACTTGGTTGACTCCACATCAACCAAGACGGAATAAAACGTGGCGGAGTTGCCCAAGTCGGAAAGTTTTTCTGAGGTTAACACGTTTATGTTCCGGGCCCCCGGGCTTAACTTCGCCCAATTCAGTCTGGCCGCGACGACTCCCGGCCGAACCGCGCCATCCACTCGCGCTTTCAGAAAGATTTCTCCCCGATGGTTGAACACTCGCACCGTCTGTCCGTCAGCTATGCCACGCGCGCGGGCATCGTCCGAGTGCATCTCCAGAAGATCGAGTTCCTCCATCTGCTGCACGGAAGGCTGATTGGAAAAAGTTGAGTTCAGGAAATTGTCGGCCTTCCGTGCCAGCAGCTCCAGGGGGAACGTCGCCCGCTCGCTTCCGTGGCGCGATTCTGACGGAGGCTTGAACTCGGCAACGGGATCGAGTCCCAGCGCTTTCATTGTTTCGCTATAAAGCTCGGCCTTGCCTGAGGGAGTACGGAAGTTGCCTTGAGCGAAGGGAAGGAATGGCGTTGAAGTGTTTTCGGATTGCGCATTCGGAAACTCGGCGGAACCGGCGAAATTCAACCGCACCTGGCCTTCGCGCTCTAGCCGTTCCCGCGTGATGCCCTGTAGCCACGGATTGCTGGACGCCAGAGCGCCATCGATCATCTCATCGATAGTCTCGCTGAAGCACTCGTCGGTGAATCCCATGCGCGCGGCAAGCGCTCGGAACAATTCGACATTCGCGCGGCACTCTCCCAGCGGCTCAATCGCCTGGTCTGAAACTTGCAGATAGTAGTGCCCATACGCCGCCAGCAAATCTTTGTGCTCGAAAAATGTCGTCGCCGGCAAAACGATGTCGGCGTAGTCCGTGGTGTCGGTAAAGAACTGTTCGTGGACCACCGTGAACAAGTCTTGGCGCTTGAGGCCGCGCACGACTTCGTTATGGTTCGGACAAACCGCTGCGGGATTCGAATTGTAGACAAACAAAGCCTTCAACGGAGGATCATTCAACGTATTGAGTGCCTTGCCTAGCTCAACCATGTTCACAATCCGAGGAGACTTGACGCCATCGGGCCGCAGGTCGGGTCGCCTCAAAGATTGCTTGTTTAGATCAAACGCGCCACTGGTCGAGAGGTGAATCCCGCCGCCCACTTCTTTTAGTGAGCCGGTGATGCAAGGCAGCATCGAGATTGCGCGCGTGGCCGTGCCACCACCATCAGATCGCTGCACGCCATAGTTCAGCCGAATGACCGCGGGTCTGCTTGTGGCATACTCAAGCGCAAGTTTGCGAATGTCTTCGGCGGAAATTCCGGTCCACTGCGCCACGCGCTCCGGTGGGTAGGCTTTTACTTTCTTGCACAGCTCGTCGAAGCCCAGTGTGTATTTCTCTATATAGTCGGCATCGTGCAGGCCTTCGCCAATGATCACGTGCATCATGGCCAGCGCGAGCGCACCATCTGTTCCGGGATTGATAGGAAGATACCAATCCGCGCACGCTGCAGTTCGCGTGCGGTAGGGATCGATGACAACCAGCTTCGCGCCTCTGCGCCGCGCTTCCACGATATAAGGCCAGAGATGAACATTGTTGCCGTGAATGTTCGATGCCCAGGCGATGATGTAGCGGGAGTGGACGAACTGGTCAGGCTCGGTGCCGAGCTTGACGCCCATGACAGATTCCATACCGGCCTCGCCGGCTGAGGAACAAATCGTACGCTCTAGTTCCGAAGCACCAAGCCGAGTGAAGAAGCGGCGATCCATGGACGCGCCATTCAACGCGCCCAGAGTTCCGCCGTAGGAATAGGGCAGAATCGCCTCGCTACTGAACTCGGCAATGATCTTGCGGAAGCGAGCAGTGATCTCATCGAGCGCTTCGTCCCAGCTAATCCGGCGCCAAACCTGATTTGCTTTTGTGGGGACTTGTGTGGGGACAGCCGCCCCCGGCTGTCCACGCGTAGCGTAGCTCTGCTGCCCCGTCGACGGGCCCTTCGCTGCAATCCGCCGCATGGGATAAAACACACGATCCGGCGAATAGACCCGATCCAAATACTTCGCCACTTTCGCGCACAAAAATCCTCGCGTCATCGGGTGGTGGGGATCGCCTTGAATCCTGGTCGCGCGGCCGTCCTGCACGGTGATCAAGACTCCGCACGCGTCCGGACAATCGTGCGGACACGCGGCGTGAACAACCTGCTTCGCCATCGGGTCATTATAAAGTGCTTTTTGTAGTACCTCGCGGTTCAAGAAAAGAAAACGGGCGGCTTGTCGGCCGCCCGTTGTTCGGTTGATTTACTGCACTTGAATTTACTTTGTCGGCGGCGGATCAACCACCATCCCTGCCGCCATGATCGGGCCGTTGGTCGGTTCGTCATAGAACAACAATCCGCCAGCAACCAGCGATTCGCCAGATTGCAGCCCGCTCAAGCCTGTCGTATTGATGAAGAGTGTGTCGTTGCCGGTCCACACCGTCAGTGGCCCTCCACCGAGTGAATAGCCAATCAGAGCGTCATTCTGCAGCTGGAAATTCCCGAAGTTGCCGCTGACGATGCTTGCAGTGCCCGTCATCGTGCCGTAGACGCCCTGCAGCCGCAGCGAAACCATCTGCGGGGTAAATACGCCATTCGAGTAACTGCCGCCAATGAAAATGCGCTGGCCCACAAGAACGTGCGACGGGTTGAACAAAGCGTCGGTGATCAGGTTATTGAAGAAGCACATGTCGTACTGAGAAGATGCCACTGCGCTGACGTCGATGGTCTGGATCGTGTCGACATCGCTCACCAGATCTGCACCGGTCTCACCCACCCACATCGTGATCTGCTGCACTGGACCTGAGGTTGGATTTATAGCCAACACGCGCCCAGAGACGAAAGTCTGCGAGGTGGTGATCACTTCCACGTTGGTCGCGGTCAGGCTGCCATCCGCTCGGAAATATCCCTGCACTCCAACAACCGCCGGAACAGCGAGATTGTTGATGTTCCATCCGCTGTTGAACTGCGTGCTGCTGTTGACGTCGACCGTCAACTGATGCCCATAGGGACCTTGAATCACGAACGAATTGCCGGCCGCATTTGCCGAAACCAGCCCGCCCACGAGGTCCGTAACCTGACCATTCGGATCACTGGCCTTCACTGCGTTGGCATAAATGGTCGGGTTCACCACACCTGTGATCTGGCCGTTACCGTCCACTAGAACCGATTGTCGGATGTCAAATTCCATGCGCAATCCCGCGAGACCGTTGGCGCCGACAGCCATTGGCGAGGGAAAGTTCACGGTAACGGTCGTCTGCGTAGTCGTACCGGTCGTTGGGCTGAACGTGCCGTTCAGCGTGGTCAACGACGGCGGATTCGTGGTCATATCCACGTAAGAAATGACCGGGGTCGACAGCGAGAAAGTGGCGCTGTTGTAAGTGTCGGCAGGGACGGCGTTAAACGCCAGCGGCGAACGAAGCCCCAGTAGCCGCGCAAAATCAACAGTCGTGGCAGCAGACAGTACCTGCGGAGAACTATTGTTGCCGTTCAGAGTAATCGAGTTGATGATTACGTCGAAGCCGACCACCGAGGCTAGCGGAGCATCTTCGCCGGTCACAAATACCGCGCCCGAGGATTGCGAAGATGGAGTCGTGGCCGAAGATGAATTCGAGGACGAACCGCAACTCGCCGCCAAAAAGCAGAGCGCGAGCAAAAATGTAATCCCCAAGCATCGTTTCATGACAAAGCTCCAATTGAGAGATTTTGTGAAGTTTCTTTTCGGGGGAGCCGCATTTGCTTCACGATGATGGAAACACGCGGCCGGCGAGGATGTCGCGCAACCTGGGACAGGTTACCGAATGCACTGGCGGAACGAGGATCTAGCTATGTAGCGGAATTAGAGCAACTTAGGCGCGGCGCGAAGGTAGGGTCAGCGCCCGTACGTGTACTTTAGTTTCTCGGTCGCATCGGACAAGGCGGGATTCTACTTAATCTCCAGCACTTCCTTCTCTTTTGCTTTGCTCATCTCTTCCATCTTCTTGATTTCGTCATCGGTGAGCTTCTGAATTTCGTCCAGCGACCGCTTCTCGTCATCTTCGGTGATTTTCTTGTCCTTCATCGCTTTCTTGATGGCATCATTGCCGTCGCGGCGAATGTTGCGCACCGCGGTGCGATGCTCTTCCAGCGCTTTGTTTAGATGTTTCACCATCTCCTGCCGCCGTTCCTGGGTAAGAGCAGGCACCGGCACGCGAATCAGTTTGCCATCGTTCATCGGGTTGAGCCCAAGTTCGGCGGAACGAATCGCTTTCTCGATAGCGCCCAGCGACGAAGGATCAAAGGGCTGCACGGTGATCATCTGCGGCTCTGGCGCGTGGACCTGAGCAATCTGGTTCAGTGGCATTTGCGAGCCGTAATAATCGACGCTTACGCTGTCCAGCATGTGGACGGAAGCGCGGCCGGTCCGCGTGGCCGCCATCGCCTTCCGAAAATCCTCCACGGCCTTCTCCATCCGAGTCTTGAGTTGAACGTAAGTTTCTTTAAGGCCTGGAATTGTGGCCATCGATGCTTGAGCCATAGGGTTGAGCTCCGTAATAAATATCAAGTATCAAAACGCTGAATTATAAACCCATATAGAAAGCGGGCCACGGACTTTCACGGGTCAGAAACGAAATCAGAAGTGAATAAATATCCGTGTGAATCCGTGAGATCCGTGGCAAGTTTATGCGCCTACTCTCGAACCAATCTTCTCTCCGCTGACCACCCGGCGAATGTTGCCGTGATGATTCAAGTTGAAGACGATAATGGGCAGGTTATTGTCCTTGCACAGGCTGATCGCCGTGGAATCCATCACTTTCAGCCCGAGCTTCAGGACATCCATATAGGTGATGTCCGTGAACTTCTTCGCGTCCTTCACCTTCATGGGATCGGCGTCGTAAATGCCATCCACCTTGGTGGCCTTGAGAATCGCGTCGGCCTTGATCTCCATGGCGCGCAGAGACGCAGCGGTGTCAGTCGAGAAATACGGGTTGCCGGTTCCACCGGCAAAGATCACGACGCGGCCTTTTTCCAGATGCCGTATGGCGCGCCGCCGGATGAACGGCTCGGCCACCTGATTCATCTCAATCGCGGTCTGCACCCGAGTGTAGACGTTTTGTTTTTCTAGGGCGTCTTGCAGAGCGAGGGCATTGATCACCGTAGCCAGCATACCCATGTGATCGGCGGAGACCCGGTCCATGTCTCTGGCCTGGTCGGCAACGCCGCGGAAAAAATTGCCTCCGCCGACGACGATGGCGAGTTGCACTCCCAGCTTGTGCACGTCGGCAAGTTCCGCGGCGACTTCATGGATGCGCTTCGTGTCCACACCAAAGCCCTGATTCGCAGCCAGGGCCTCACCGGAAAGCTTGAGGAGAACGCGTTTGAAGGCAGGGGTCGACATCGGTTTTCGAGTTTCCGGTTTCCAGTTTCGGGTTCTTGCGGTCCGGACTACGACTTCAGGACAACGGAAACCAGAAACTGGAAACTCGTTTACTTCGCCACTTACTTCGCTGCGGGGGCGGCAGCTTCGCCGCCTTCGTCCGGCTTCTGCGTCGTGAATGCGACCGTAGCGGTCGCCTCGCCTACTTTGAAGCGTGCGAAGCGGCGCACGCTGATGTTCTCGCCCAGCTTTCCGATCTTCGCCGCGATGAGCTGCGCGATCGACACGGTCTGATCCTTGATGAAGGGCTGCTCCAGCAAGCAGACTTCCTCATAAAACTTTTCCATCTTGCCCGTGACCATCTTCTCCGCGATATTCTGCGGCTTGCCGGAAGCAACCGCTTGCGCCAGGAAGATATCCTTCTCGCGAGCAAAGTCTGCCGCCGTGACGTCTTCCTTGCGCACGTATTTCGGGTCGCTGGCCGCGATATGCATGGCGATATCGTGCGCCAGCTCCTTGAAGTCGTCAGTGCGCGCCACGAAATCGCTCTCGCAGTTCACTTCGACGAGCACACCAATCTTGCCGCCGGCGTGAATGTAGCTGGTCACCGAGCCTTCGCTGGTCACGCGCGTTGCTTTCTTGGCTGCCACCGAAACGCCCTTCTTCCTCAAAATCACGACCGCCTGCTCCGCATCGCCCTTGGCTTCGGTCAGGGCTTGTTTGCAATCCATCATAGGAGCTCCGGTCTTCTCTCGGAGCTCCTTTACTTGTGCAGCTGAAATGTTTGCCATAGTAGTGCTCATAAATTAACTTCCAGTTTCTGGTTTCGAGTATTGAGAATGTATGTCCCTATTCCAGGCTACTCGAAACTGGAAACCTGAAACTGGAAACTCGCTCTTACAAACTTTGACCCGCGCCGGACGACCCGCGCGGGTCTGATTTCAAAAGCCCGGTTTGTTCTTTCTGTGCAGACTCTAAAACTTGCCGCCAGCCTTTAAACCGTCTGGCTCTCGACCTTATGAATCTCGGCGTCTTCGTTCGCCACCGGCTTCTTATGCGTTCCCGGACCCAGCACTTCTTCCATACTGATATCCTCGCCGATGTCCGCCAAATCAGAAGCAGCGGCGTGCTCCTGGGCATGAAGCTCGAGCGCGGCTGCCGCATCTTCAGCATGTTGCGCTTCCAGAGCCTGCGCCTGTTCCGTGGCCGCCGTCATGTCCGCGATCTGTTTGTCGCTCATCAACTGAGCGCCCTCGGCGATCGACTCCGAAATCTTCGAAGTAAACAGCCGGATCGCGCGCAGCGCATCGTCATTGCCCGGAATCACGTAATCCACTTCACTGGGATCGCAATTCGTATCGACCACCGCAACTACGGGAATGCCCAGCTTGCGGGCCTCACGCACCGCGATCTGTTCTTTGTTCGAATCGATCACAAACACCGCGTCCGGCAACCGGCTCATGTTCTTGATGCCCGCCAGGTTCGCCTGCAGATGCTTGCGCTCGCGTTCCAGCTTGATCACTTCTTTTTTCGGCAGCAACTCGTAGCGGCCATCCGTGGCCATCTCATCGAGCTCCTTCAGCCGCTTCACCGACTTTTGCACCGTAACCCAGTTGGTCAGCAGCCCACCCAACCAGCGCTGGTTAATGTAGAAGCCGCCGCACTTGGTAGCTTCTTCGGCAATCGCGTCCTGCGCCTGGCGCTTGGTTCCCACGAACAGCACAATCTTGCCGTCGGCCGCCAGCTCCTGTACAAACTTCGACGCCTCTTTGAACATCTTCAGCGTCTTCTGCAGATCGATGATGTAAATCCCATTGCGCTCTCCGAAGATGTATTCCTTCATCTTGGGATTCCAGCGCTTCGTCTGATGCCCGAAGTGAACACCCGCTTCGAGTAACTCCTTCATGGTGATGGTAGCCAATGAACCTCCTTATTTAGTCTGCATCCTTTGCGTAAGAACCGCTCCGGATTGCCATTCCCTGCCCCGCGCCGCGAGGCACAGGAAGAATTGAACACCTAAAACAAGCTACTAGCTTCTAGCTCTTAAGCTTCTAGCCACATCAAAACCTTGTCATTCCGAGCGGAGCGAGGAATCTCGTTCTTCTCGGAACCGACGTTCCAAATTACCGCTTGCTGAACTGGAAGCGCTTGCGTGCGCCCTTCTGACCGTACTTTTTCCGTTCCTTGCCGCGCGAGTCGCGGGATACCATGCCCTCGGATTTCAGCTTGCCGCGCAACTCGGCATTGAATTCCATCAGGGCGCGGGCAATGCCGAGCTTTACCGCGTCGGCCTGACCGCGCACACCGCCACCCAAAACGCTGGCCACGATGTTGAACGAAGCCGCAGTTTCGGTGGACGCCAATGGCGCCTTCGCCGCTGAGCGCTGCGCCGGAGTCACAAAATATTCTTCAAACTCCCGGCCGTTTACCTTGAACTCTCCGCTGCCTGGACGCAGATAAACCCGCGCAATCGCACGCTTGCGCCGTCCTGTCCCGTAGTACTGAACCAATTCCGCCATTTCGCTTCTAGCTCCTAATCTCGTTTGTCATCCTGAGCGCAGCCGTTCTTCAGGCGGAGCGAAGGATCTCCCGCTCAACTACTCCCGACGCTACGCCCTTACTTCCAACTTCAAATCCTGCGGCTTCTGCGCCTCGTGCGGATGCTTGTCGCCTTTGTAGACGTTCAGCTTCGACAACATGTGAGCCGCCAGCTTGTTCTTCGGCAACATGCGCCGCACGGCGTCTTCAATTATCTTTTCCGGCTTGCGCGCCAAACGCTTGCGATAATCTTCGGTGCGCAGACCGCCCGGATAACCCGTGTAGTGGTGATACTGCTTCTGCTCCGACTTCACGCCGGTCGTTCTAATTTTCTCGGCATTCACCACGATCACGTGATCGCCGGTATCGAGAAAAGGCGTGTACTGCGGATTTTCTTTGCCCATCAGGATGCGTGCCACTTGAGAAGCCAGACGCCCGAGCGTCTGCCCATCCGCATCCACGACGTACCACTTGCGCACAATTTCCCCCGCTTTGGGGAAATAGGTTGACATCGGAACTCTCCCAGAATAAAAAGATTGCGAAAGAAGACCGCTCGTTGATTCCCCGGCGAGGACGCCAGACCATCAGGCGGGCAACCGCGAGACTTCCCAAAGCTTTAAAGATACCGTAGCTTACGAGGGATTGTCAACGGTGAGTTAATACCCACGGGCACCGGTCCTGACCCGAAGATCTGTTCCTGCGGGGTAGGGCCTATTCGTACGCTAGCGCGTCGATCGGATCCTTTTGCGCCGCCTTGTAGGCTGGATAGAGCGCTCCCAGTACTGCCCCGGTCAGCGCAATCACGGTAGCCCGCACCACCCACTCCGCGCTCCAGAAAAGTCGCAGCGTCGGGTTTTCAAACAGAATGATGCGACGAGTCAGGAGACTCATAATCGTCCCCACCACAATGCCCACAATCGCCAGCAGCGCGGTCTCGCGAAGCACTACATTCACAATATAAAGCTTTGACGCTCCCAGGGACTTCAAAATGCCGATCTCGCGCGTCCGCTCCATCACCGCCGTATACATCGACTGAAAAATCACCAGGAATCCAATGATCATGGAGATCGCGATCACGATTCGGATCGAAGTCGCGAAGCCCGGCAAATTTTCCGGCGTCATCATCGATAGATATTCCTGCATGGAGCGCACGGAATAATTCTCCATCCCCGGCACCTGTTTGATTTCGTCCACGACAGCGTCCACGTTACGAGGATCGTCAAGCTTGATATAAAAGACCGAAGCATGGCCCGGGGCGCCGATCAAATCCTGCATGGTGGCCAGGGGTAGAAACTTGCGCGCCCCTTTTCCGTGCTCCACAATCCCGCAGATACGGAAATTGTGAGCCAAAATCTCAATCGAGTCTCCAACCTTGGCGTGCTTTGAGCCGGCAAAATAATCGTCGACGATGACTTCGTACGGCCCTTGAAACGGGCCTCCCGCAAGGAAACGGAATGCTGGAGAAATGCTGTTGTAGCTGTCGATATCGATGCCGTAGATAATTTCCAAAGTCGGCTTTGTAGTCAACTCCCAGATCACAGGAGCAGCCACCAACACATGCGGCAACTGCCGCAGCTTGTCACCAACCTTGACGGGCATGGGCGCTCCTGTCACTCCAACGAGCGCCGACGATCCCGGGGGCTGTACCATGACATCGGCCCCCACGCCCATCTGGCTGGCTTTCGATCCATTCAACTGGCCGTAAAAAAAGGCCACAATCAGCAAAATCAGAATCACTTCCAGGGCAACCGCAGTAATGCTGATCAGCGACCGGATCGGCCTCTGCACCAGATTGGCGACAACCATCTTGCTAATCATGTTTATTCTTCAAGGATTTGACGCCACATTGCCAGCTACTACCGATTATGTATTGCATCCGGCGGTGGGACGACGGCGCTCGATTGCGGCTGCGGCCGGTCCAGATGCACCACTTCGGCTCCAGGCGGCTGGTGCAGCGCAAATTGATCATCCCGCAGAGGCTTGTTGATCTCTACCTTCAACATGTTGAGAGTAATGTCGTACTCTTCCTGCGGCCGAAAAATCTCGATGCGCGATGGAAAGTTGGTACCATCGTACTCCTTGTAGTTGGCGTAGCGGGCATCGGTCACTAGCCTGGCTTGCTCGTCGTAGATATATTGGCGGTGCGGTTGCAGGTCGGTGCGGCTAAAGACAATTTTGCGCGACAGCACCCCAGAGTTATCGTCCTTTTTTCGAATCACAATCAATTCGTAATCATCCTGCAGAACGCGATGCCCTTTGGCATCATGCAGAATGTCGTAGCTGTTCTCCAGCACCGCAATCTCGTGCTCAGGATCAATGGGACGAATCAGCAGTGCATCATAGATTTCTTGCGGACGGATGCTTTCCATGGGCTGATCCGAGTTATGCGTCTGCACGTCGTTGCGCCCGACAACAAAACGATTCCTGGGCGGAATCCACAGCGCGAACTGCTGCCCGTCACTCACCATGTCGAAAGCCGTGGTGCGCACGATTGGCAGCAGCCCGATCATGTGCAGCATCGCCGGCTTCCGCGCCAGTACATAGCCGCGAATCTCTTTGTAGTCGGTTACGTGACCCTTCTTGGCGCCGCCAACCGACGTATCAATATCCACGGTCGCTTGTAACGACTGGATTTTCCTTGCCTGCTCGTTGATGCTGTCGATCAATGCTGATTGCGACGCCTCCTTGAGAGGCGCCTTGGAATAGGTTTCTTCGACCGGACGCGTATGGAACAGACAGCCCACAGTAGGCAGCACCGCGAAAACCAAGGCTAGAGTCCAAAAGGGCGAGCTACGTCTCATGAAGGAATTGATAATCTCCTGAATATTTGAGTATAGCGCGCCCGAAAGGGTGCAAGAACTGTCAAGCCGAAATCGGACCGGAAAGGACTGAGAACCCGTTTGCTAACGAGTTACCGGGCTCGGATCGAAGGTTTTCGCAGCATCCGATCATCTACACTACTGCCATTGTGCGTAAGATCGTTTGGCTCATCCTCATTGCGGCGCTCGCCTCCGCTGGCTGGTTCGCTTGGGCGCTGCTTACGCCAGTCACGCCCTCAGGACGGGTTTTTGTGATGTTGCACCCGGGATACTCCACCCGGCGCATCGCCGCCGAATTGAAGGCGAACGGAATCATCCGCAGTGAAGATGCATTCATCTTCTGGCACTACTTTCGCCGTCGGCGATCGCTCAAGGCTGGAGAGTATCTGTTCGAGAAGCCAGCAAACATTATCGACATTCAGAAGCGCCTCCGCCGTGGCGACGTTTACTTCCATACGGTGGTCGTGCCCGAAGGGTTCACAATGTTTGACATTGCCCGCGCCATCGAAGCCGCCAGGCTTGGTCCCGCGGACGATTTCTTGAAAGTTGCGCAGTCAGACACGGCTCTCATCGCCGATCTCGCTCCCCGAGCGCAATCACTCGAAGGCTATCTTTTTCCCGACACCTACCAATTCAGCCGCATGATGAGCATGCAAGAGATGGCTGCCGCCATGGTGAAGCAGTTTCGCCAGGTCGCAGCTCAGATTGGTTTGTCCGCTCCGACGGACGCTGGAGTTGAGGCCACTCGCGACATTCCGCTGCCGCTCGAAACTACGGTCACTATGGCCTCGATAGTAGAGAAGGAAACCGCGGTCGCTGATGAGCGCCCCCTCGTCGCCAGCGTCTACTACAATCGCCTGGCGAAGAAGATCGCGCTGGACGCCGATCCCAGCGTCATCTATGCGGAACTGTTGGCCGGAACTTACACTGGCGCACTGCATCACGATGACATGCGCTTCAACTCGCCCTACAACACGTACACTCACGCCGGCCTTCCGCCCGGTCCAATCGCCAATCCCGGGAAGAGTGCGCTGGAAGCGGCAATGCATCCCGCGCAATCCGATTACTATTACTTCGTCGCCGACGCCGCCGGCCACCATCGCTTCGCCCGCACCATCGAGGAACACAATAAGAATGTAGCGGCGTACCGGCGGGCCATGCGGGGGCAGTAGAAGTCGGCGCGATTTACCGTCCGCGGTTTTCCATCCATCCCTGCAGAATCAGTACCGCAGCCATTCGGTCTACCGCCTTGGCGCGTTTTTCAATCGAGAGATCTGTCTCGCGGAGCAGCCGGTTCGCCTCGGCTGAGGTTAGCCGCTCGTCCCACAAGTGCACTGGCAGACGGAATCTCTTGCGCAATTCCTCTGCGAACACCTGCATCTTGTCGGACTGCGTCCCTTCCGCGCCGCTCATTCGCAGCGGCAACCCCACCACGATCTCGCGAACCGAATACTCGCGGATCACGGCCTCCAGCGCCGCCAAGTCCGTCCGCTTGTTGCGCCGCTGCAAAGTTTCCAGCCCTTGCGCGGTAATGCCGAGAGGGTCCGATATCGCAACCCCGATTCGTCTCGACCCGACGTCCAGCCCGAGAATCCTCCCCACCGCTTTTTTTTTCGAAGTTGCGGGCTCTGAAGTTGCTTCCCCCAAAGGTGGCTGTTTACGACCAGTTTCTATCGCGACTGAGGCTCCTTTTGGTGCTCGCTCTTCAATGCTCACCGCGTGATTATATTCCGCCGTTTCCCTGTAAGCGATCCCGGGGAGTTAATACATGAAGGCGCAACCCATTTAACGCGAGCAACTTAAGCTCATTTGCAATATCAAGTCACACTTTGCAGTCAGCCTCTTGCCGCTTCCGTCCTTGCTTTTCGTCCCGTTTCGGGATACTTTGTTTATAGTAAAGACAACGTTCTCTCCACGACCCCTCTCCTGCCCGGGTGCCTTTTTATGAACGGTGATTTGAATTTCCACATCGGCGACAAGGTCGTCTATCCCAATCATGGCGTGGGTGTTATCGAGCAAATCAGCAGCCGTTCCGTCGGCGCCACGGTCGAAAAGTTTTATCTCCTCAATATCAAGGCCAGTAGTCTCAAAGTAATGGTGCCCTGTAACAACGTAGGCAGCGTCGGTATTCGGCGGGTCGTGCGCAACGGCGAGGTGCAGAAGATTCTCGATTTTCTCTCGATTGCCGATGACCTCAGCACTGCCGACTGGAAAGATCGTTTCAAAGAAAATTCCGACCGCATGCGCACCGGTTCGCTTTTTGAGGTCGCCGGAGTCCTCAAGAGCCTCATCGCTTTACACCAGGCCAAGCCTCTTTCCTTCCGCGAGAAGAAGATGCTGGAACGCGCTCGCTACCTTCTGGTGAGCGAACTCGCCATGTCCCGCAATTGCGAAGAGACCAAGGTCGAGGAACTTCTCGCCTTGGCTCTGGCCAAGTGCAATCTCCGCTTCCCCGAAGCCTCCGAATTCCAGGCCTGAACCTAGCTGGAGTCAACAATTTGCTCGTGTGGCTGCCGCCTAACCCATCAGCATTAGATTGAGCGGTCACACGCATCCCCCACTTTGACTTAGCAGACTGCGGGCTCATAAGATAGCGCCTGCGCCGCCCCTTCCCTCGGCGGCCGAAAATGATCGGCCAGACAATTTCTCACTACCGGATCCTGGAGAAGCTGGGCGGCGGCGGCATGGGCGTCGTCTACAAGGCCGAGGATCTCAAACTACGGCGTTTCGTCGCCCTCAAGTTTCTGCCGGATGACGTCGCGAAAGATTCCCAGGCTCTCAGCCGCTTTCAGCGCGAAGCCCAGGCTGCATCGGCCTTGAACCATCCGAACATCTGCACCATCTACGAGATCGACGAGCAGAGTGGTCTCGCCTTTATTGCGATGGAGTTTCTCGAGGGACAAACTCTCAAGCATCGCATCGAAGGCCGCCCCGTCGACATAGAAACTCTGATCGGACTGAGCATCGAGATCGCCGACGCTCTTGATGCGGCACACGGCCGGGGCATCATCCACCGCGATATCAAGCCCGCGAACATTTTCGTCACCAAGCGCGGGCAGGCCAAGTTGCTCGATTTTGGTTTGGCAAAAGTGGCGCCCGCCGCCAACGAGCACACTGCGACGGAAGCCACTCCGCAAACTCTGGTTACCAGCCCAGGATCCACCATCGGCACGGTGGCTTACATGTCGCCCGAACAGGTGCGGGCTCACGAACTAGACGCCCGTACGGATCTTTTCGCCTTCGGTGCGGTCCTTTATGAGATGGCGACGGGAAAGATGGCCTTCTCCGGGAGCAGTAGTGGCGTCATCTTCGAGGCGATTCTAAATCGCATGCCGCCACCGGCTTAGACACTGAATCCCGCGATCCCGGCGAAACTCGACGAACTCATTACCAAGTCGCTGGAGAAAGAAAGGGACTTGCGCTATCAGACCGCGGCGGAATTGCGCGGCGACTTGAAGCGCATCAAGCGTGATTTGGATACGTCTCGCGCCCGCTCGAGTTCAACCAGCATTCCGATCGTTTCCGACTCTGGAATATCCGCGGCGACCCCTCCCGCTGCCCCCGCCCCGGCTAAGCGCAGCTTGTTGCCGCTTCTGGTGGTATCAGCTGTCGCCCTGCTCGTGGGTCTTGCCGTTGGCGCGTTGCTGCTTCAACGCCCGGTTCAGCCTTCGTTTGCCAACTATCATCCGCTCACTTTCCGGCGCGGCATTGTGCTTTCCGCACGCTTCGCCCCGGACGGAAAAACCGTGGTCTACAGCGCAGCCTGGGAAGGCAAGCCTCTTGATCTGTTCAACACCCGCCCCGAAAGTCCGCAGTCGCAGGAGATGGAACCAAAGGGAGCCGAGGTTCTAGCGATCTCCTCCTCGGGAGAAATGTTGTTATCGCTCGACAGCCGTCCCCGGGATGCTTTCCTTTACTCCGGTACATTGGCGCGCGTTCCGCTCGTCGGCGGTGCGCCGCGCGAAATTCTGGACAATGTGGAATGGGCCGATTGGGGTCCGGATGCGAACTCACTGGCCGTCGTCCACGAAGTGAATGGGCGCAAGCGTCTGGAATTTCCCCTGGGCAAAACCATCTACGAGGCTGATGGCTGGATTGGCAACTTGCGGGTTTCTCCCAAAGGCGATTTGGTGGCATTCATTACCATCCCCAGCCTCGCGACGATGGTGGGTCGATTTTTGTCATCGACGCCTCGGGAAAGAAGAAAGACCTTTCGGATGGATGGGACAGCATTCAAGGAGTGGCGTGGTCTCCGAAGGCAGACGAGGTCTGGTTCAGCGCCACGCGCACCGGCGGCGACCGCTCTCTCTATGCCGTTGATCTTTCGGGAAAGGTCCGGCTGCTGGCGCGCGTTCCCGGGGAATTAACGCTCCTCGACGTCAGCCGAGACGGCACTGTCTTGCTGACCCGCGGGAACGATCGAGCCGGCATGATCGGCCTGGCGCCGGGCGAAGCCAAAGAGCGCGATTTGTCCTGGCTTGACTGGTCTGTGCCCAGCAGTCTTTCCCCTGATGGGCGCATGATTTTGTTTCAGGAGGCGGGCGAAGGCGGTGGTCCAAAGTACGCGATCTACATCCGCAAGACGGATGGCTCGCCGGCCATTCGGCTCGGGGAAGGCAGTGGCATGGCGCTATCTCCCGACGGCAAATGGGCGCTGGCGCGGCAGAATACCAACCCCGCGCCTCTCATTATCTTGCCGACCGGAGTGGGAGAAATGCGGCCCGTTAAGGACGACGGGCTCAACCACACCGGCGCCGCCTGGTTGCCTGACGGCGATCACATTGTATTTTCCGGGATCGAGGCAGGCCACGGGATGCGGCTCTACGTGGAATCTCTAAGTGATGGCAAGCCCAAGCCCATCACTCAAGAAGGCGTGGGCGCTTCGGTGATCCTCTCGCCCAAAGGCGACCTCGTCGCTGATGTCGGCCCGGATCGAAAAATCTATCTCTACTCGACTGCGGGCACAGAGCCGCGCGCTGTGCCCGGGACCGAGATATCGGAAGTGCCGACCGGTTGGTCTGCGGACGGTCGCGAAATATTCGTCATCGTGCGCGGACAGATTCCCGCGCAGGTATTCCGCGTAGACATCGCCACTGGAAAGCGAACCTTGTGGAAGGCCTTGGAACCGGCGGACTCAGCCGGCATCGATACCCTGGGCCGAGTTCTTTTGTCGGCTGACAATAAATCCTATGTCTACAGCTACGTGCGCACCCTCTCCGACCTTTATCTGGTCGAAGGCCTGAAATAAAACCAGGCCTTCCCCAGCGAATCAAGGAACAGAAGGCTAACGCGCGAGGACGACTTACTTACCCACCTGCTGAATGCACTCTTCCAGCACGTCAAGGGCTACATCCGCTTCTTCTTTTGTGACCACCAGCGGCGGGCACAGCCGGATCGTGCTCGGTCCGCAGCCCAAGAAGAGCACGCCGTGCTCGAACGCCTTCTCGACAATCCGGTCGCGCTCCGCTGCACCGTATTCTTTTGTCGTCTTATCCTTCACGATGTCGACGCCGATCATCAAACCGCGCCCGCGTACATTCCCAACCAACTTCAATTTCGTGGGCCACTCAGCCATGCGCTTCATCATGTGTGCGCCCACTTCCGCCGAATGCGCAACCAGATTTTCTTTCTCGAGGACGTCGAGCGTAGCCAAGGCCGCAGCCACGCACACCGGATTTCCGCCAAAAGTTGATGCGTGCGAACCCGGCACCCAGTCCATGATTTCAGAGCGCGTCATCGTGACGCCCAGCGGCATGCCCGATGCAATCCCCTTTGCAATACAAACCATATCCGGCTCGACGCCCGTGTGCTCCACTGCCCACCACTTTCCTGTACGCCCAATGCCACTCTGCACCTCGTCGACGACCAGCAGAATTCCGTGTCGATCGCAAATGCGGCGCAGCTCCTGCATGAAGATCGTAGGCGCGACTACGTAGCCGCCCTCGCCCTGCACCGGCTCGACGAAGATTGCTGCAACTTCCTCCGGAGCAAGTGTGGTCTTGAACAGCTTCTCTTCGATGAAGCGGGCGCAGCCCAGCGCGAAAGCCTCCGCGTCCTTATCATGCGCGCCACCCACGCACCCACGATACACATCGGGATAGCGTACGTGTGTCACTCCCGGAACCAGCGGCGCAAAGCGGCGCCGTTGCTGTGGTTTCGAGGCAGTCAATGACAGCGCGCCCATGGTGCGTCCGTGAAATGCACCGAAAAAGGCGATGATGTTCTGTCTCTTCGTGTGATAACGCGCCAGCTTCAGCGCGCACTCGATCGCCTCCGCGCCGGAGTTGCCGTAGTAAATTTTGTGCGGTCCAGGCATGGGCGCGATCTTCGACAGGCGCTCCGCCAGCGTGACCATGTTCTCGTAGTAAAAATCCGTCCCCGACATGTGGATCAACTCGCCCGCCTGCTTCTGCATGGCGGCCACAACGTGGGGATGGCAATGGCCCGTCGAGGTCACGGCGATGCCGGCGGAAAAATCGTAGAACTCGTTGCCATCCACATCGGTGACGACAATCCCGCGGCCACTCTTGGCCACCAGCGGATAGGATCGCGTGTAGGACGGCGAAATGTATTTCTGGTCGTTATCCAGCACTCGCTTGGCATTCGGCCCGGGCAGTGCGGTCTTGATTCTTGGTCCGGCAACGGCGGGACCGGCGGTCGCGGTCATGGTCTTGGTGGTCATGGCATCCTCCGTAAGCAACTCTCGGTTGTGAGCTGCGAGTGATGAGTAGTGGGAGCCTCGGAACGCGGCCCTGGTTCAGACGCACGCACGCCGAGGCGAATCAGGCAGGGGATTTGCTAGTCGCTACCGAAGAGACTGGGGCGCAGACGGGAAGGAAGGTTCGCACGATAACGCCGCGGACAGACCAGGCAGTGCAGCCAGCACTCGGGTAGATGCGAGTTCGGCGGATGCGAATTGGAAACGTTGCGCTGCATCGGTAACCATGTCTTCATGAGTATTATACGTGGCGAGGGGGTGCGGCGTAACCCCCATTTTTGTTGACTTAATGCGCATTATTGCCCGCGCGGATCCGACCGACCGACTATCGGCTAATGCCCTTTCACAATCTTTAGAGTCGCACTCGCGCTCCCACTCGTCTGATATCTTTTAGCTTCCCTGTTTCTCACCCACATGTCTAAGACTCACAGCCCGAGCCAGTTCGCGGTGATTCTCGCCTTTGGGCTGGTGTATCTGTTCTGGGGCTCGACCTACCTCGCCATCGACATCGCGGTGCAGAGCATTCCTCCGGCTCTCATGTGTGCGGTGCGGTTTTCGATTGCCGGAGCAGTGATGCTGGCGGTGTGCGCGGCAACCGGGCGCAGAATCTGGTATTCGGCACGGCAGATTGCGCTCGCCGCCGTGGTGGGACTTTTGCTCTTGATGGGCGGCAACCTGACGCTCTCCTGGGCTGAACAGACGGTGCCATCAGGACTAGCGGCGTTGATTATTGCGATCACTCCGCTGTGGTTTCTGGTTCTGGATTCCCTGCTGCTCGGCCACCATCGTATTTCCTGGCGAGGCAAGGCCGGACTGGCATTGGGGGTTGTGGGATTGCTCGTCTTGTTTTGGCCAGAGCTGCATTCGACCTCCTCCGCTTTTGGCCGGCGCGAGTTAGGCGCTTCGGTCGGACTTTTGGGCGGATCGTTCTTGTGGGCCCTGGGGTCGGTGCTGTCGAAGCGTTGGCAGTCAGGCATGGACGTCTTCAGCGCGACCGGATGGCAGGTGACGGCGGCGGGCGCGGGGAATTTCTTATTAGCGCTGGCGCTGGGAGATTTGTCGCGTGTTTCGTGGACCACCCGCGGCGTCAGCGCGGTGCTCTATCTCGTCGTCTGCGGATCGTGGATTGGCTACACGGCTTACATCTGGCTGCTGGAGCACGTTCCCACTTCAAAGGTATCGACGTACGCTTACGTGAATCCAGTAGTCGCTGTGTTTCTCGGTTGGCTGATTCTGCACGAGCGGGTAGATCGATTCATTCTGATGGGGAGCGTCATTGTTGTGCTCTCGGTGATTCTGGTGACCAGCGCAAAGGTAAAAGAGAAACAACTGGTCGAGGAACTGCCAGCAGTCGAAGCGGCAGGAGATTAATTTTTCACGCCCGCGAGAGCTAATTACTTCGCCGCGTCTTCATCATCGTCTTCCTCGGTCATCAAATCCACGACGTGACCATGGATGGCAAAGGTCTGGTTGGCTGCCGCTGCTGGCTCGAACGTCACTCGGATGGGCGACCGCTGCCATAAGGGCACGGGACAGGCGGAATCCGGAGATACGCCTTTCCCGTCTCCTTCCGCAATGCTCTGGCCATCGAGAAGCTTTTTCAACACGGGCCTCCGACGGCCGATCTGCGCAACCACGGCATAGACTTTCTTGCCATCTTCGGAGACACCGCAATAGGCGGCATAATCTCGATACCAGCTCGCACCGGAATAAAACGCATCGAACTGAGGAAGGTTGATCGGAGAAACGTGGCCGGTAGCGCGGTCAACCATCAGCCATCCTCCGCGTTGCCATTGCCAGTGCGGCGGGGAGCCGGCTTCCTGGGGAAGGCTGTCATTCACGCGAAAGGCCCGCCGGACGACGAATAGCCGGTCGGTAACATCGTGCGCCGAGCCCAAGGTGAATTCCTTGACGCGGGCGTCGATGAGGAGAGGCCGAACTTTCAGCGTAAGCGGTTTGTCGTCCGTCATGGCCAGACCCGGGGACCACGAAACTGTGTTCCATTTGCCAAAAGCGATGGCGTGAGGTTTGGAAACGGCGTGCGCCACACTTGCTCCGCAGATCATCATGAGAGCCAGCGCGATCTGCACTCGACATCGCCGTTGGGAAACGCGGACCATGCCTCAGGCTATGCAGGCGGCGATTGGCACGACAAGGTCAAACGTCACAAATTTGAGAGGCTGGTTCCAAAATGGAATGCAGATTGAAGTAGAATCAGCAACTTAATTACTGTATTGGTTGCCTTTCACCATGCCAGCTTTAAGATTGCAGTAGAATTAAGGCGTCTAGTCAGTAATCATGACTCTCCCTCGCGATTCCCGTTTCTCGCTAAGTGATATCCGGACAACTTCCCGGGCCCGCGACGCTTCTGATCAAAGCATGAGCGAAGTCGGCGCTCGTCGGCATTCTGCGCGAATTCTGGTGGTAGACGACAACGCTAGTATCGCCGCACTGATGAGTCAGTTGCTGACCATGCGCGGCTATGAAGTGGTAACCGCGGAGGATGCTCAGCAAGCGGAAGCGGAGGTGCAACGGCAAGCGCCGGATCTGATCCTCTCTGACGTCAGAATGCCGGGAAAGTCTGGCTATGATTTATGCCGCGATCTCAAGGAAAATCCTGCGACCCGCCTGATTCCTTTTGTGCTGATTACTGGCTTGACGGACAGCGCAGACAAGTTGCGTGGAATCGAGGCTGGGGCAGACGACTTCTTGAACAAGCCCGTCCTGGCTGAAGAGTTGACAGCTCGCGTGAAGTCTCTGCTGCGCATGAAGGAATTCACGGACGAACTCGAGACCGTGGACTCTGTGCTTTGCACTCTCGGGCTCATTGTAGAAAGCCGCGACCCTTATACCGAGGGCCATTGCGAGCGGCTGGCCTTGAATGCTGCAGATCTGGGCCGGCATCTAGGACTCGATGAGGATTCGATTGTGGCGCTCAGGCGCGGTGGATATCTCCACGATTTGGGTAAGATCGCGGTGCCGGACGAAATCCTGAAAAAGGGCAGCGATCTAACTCCGGACGAGTGGAAAATCATGAAGCTGCATCCGGTGACCGGGGAGAATATCTGCAAGCCGCTAAAGTCGCTGCGCCTCGTGCTTCCCATCATCCGTCACCATCATGAGCATATGGATGGATCCGGCTATCCTGACGGACTGAGCGGGAGCGAGATCCCCTTGCTACCACGGATTCTGCAGGTCGTGGACGTCTACGACGCTCTGCGCACGGAGCGGCCTTACAAGCCTGCGATTGGCCACGAGCAGTCGGCCCTAACCATGCGCGAGAAGGCCCGCCTGGGCTTGCTGGATGGCGATCTGGTCAATGAGTTCCTCGACTTGCTGCGCGAGAAGCGAAACGTAGCTTGAGTGGCAACTCTCGGCTTTATCCCGAAGTCGTAATTTTGCCTCATCGACCTCAATCCGACGTACAATAACCCAGCGATTTTTGACGGCAACGGGTTGCAGCAAAGCGACATCTTAAGCACTTCGGCATGGCCAGTAAGGCAACTGCGTGGCACCATCCGACTACGATATGAACTACAGCATCGTCATTCCGGCCTACAACGAAAGCGCACGTCTGGGGGCGACTCTTGAAAAAGTGCTGGCGTACGTGCGCCAGCAGGCATGGGATGCGGAAGTAATCGTGGTGAACGATGGTTCGCGCGACAATACGGCGGAGATCGTGCGCGCATTCGCGAAGAACAACCCCGCAGTGCGGCTGGTGGAAAATCCCGGCAATCGCGGTAAAGGCTACAGCGTACGTAACGGCATGCTGAACGCGCGCGGCGATATCGTGGTATTCAGTGACGCCGATTTATCTTCGCCGATCGAGGAGATGCCGAAGCTGCTGCAGGCTTTGGCGGCAGGAGCCGACATCGCTATCGGATCGCGCTGGTTGCGCGCCGAGTTGCAAACCCAGCGGCAATCCTTGCATCGGCAGCTCTTCGGCAGAATCTTCAACCTCCTGTTGAGGATTCTTTTAGGCCTGCAATTCAAAGATACGCAGTGCGGCTTCAAAGCATTCACCCGGCGGGCCTCGCAAACCATTCTGCCCCTGCAGCGCATCGAGCGCTGGGGCTTTGACCCGGAGATTCTCTTCCTCGCGCGCAAGTTCGGTTTCAGAGTCGAGGAAGTTCCCGTGCGCTGGGGACACAGTGGAGGAACCCGCATCAATCCCCTGCTGGACGGGGCGCGTATGTTTGAGGAAATGCTTCGCGTCCGCTGGTACGACCTGACAGGAAAGTACGACGGCGGGACCGTAGTTGCCGCACAACCGGCCAAGACACTACCAGGCGGCCCTGCGCCCAGAGTCTGAGGAGCTTGCGGACATGCGCGCTTAGTAAAGTTTTCCTGCTCCCAAACAATATTCTATATAGTGGATTTGGGCGTACCCCGGAGGGCTTCGGTGAAGCAGCTCCACTTCGTTTTATCTCTTCCCAGCGATAATAGTTACCAACACGAGCAGGCGGAATCAGCCATCAAAACGGCGCATCGTCTCGGCGCTGAGGTCCAAATCCTCAACGCCAACAATGACGCGGTAACCCAGAGCCAACAGGTGCTCGAAATCATTCAATCGGGGTCTGGTTCCCGGCCTGATGCAATCCTGTTAGAGCCCCTGACTACTACGGGCCTTGTCCGTCCCGCCGAGGCGGCAGTGGCGGCGGGTATTGGATGGGTAGTTCTGAATAGCGACGTGGATTACCTCAGCAGCCTGAGAAGCAGGTCGAGTGTCCCGGTCTTCTGCGTGACGCGAGATCACACGGAAATCGGACGAATTCAGGGCAGACAGTTCGCCGCACTATTGCCCGCAGGCGGCATGGTTCTGTACATCCAGGGCCCGGTCAACAACTCTGCCGCTCAGCAACGAACGGCCGGCATGGAAAGCACAAAGCCTAGCAATATTCACATCAAAGCACTCCGTAGCAATTGGGAAGAGGCAAGCGCATACCAGGCGGTAAGCGCGTGGCTCCGTCTCTCCACCAACCGCGCGAGTTCCATTGACGCTGTGGGCTCTCAATACGACGGAATCGCAGCGGGGGCTAGAAGAGCGTTCGGCGATCTTCCCGATCCAGAGGAACGGAAACGGTGGCTGACTTTGCCCTTCACGGGCGTCGACGGTCTGGCATCCGAGGGAAAAGCGTGGGTGGATCAGGGGACCTTGGCAGCTACTGTAGTCTCCTTAACCACGACGCAAATTGCTCTGGAAATGTTGGTGAGCGCCATCCGCGATGGCGCGCAACCACCCCTTCGTACATTGATTGACCTCGGTTCGTATCCATCACTTGATATGCTGGCCGCGAGAGCGAAAAAAACGGCTGCGGGGAAATGAGTTCCCATTGGACGAACGGAAATTCCTTGCGAAAGAATTCAGCAGATCGTGTCAGACTTTAAACTGGCCGTTATTTGGCGGTAGCCACGTTCTTCACAGACCACTCCTTCACCGCACTAACTACTCTGTTTCCAATTTCCGACGTCGTGATTGACTTCTGTCCGGCGCGCGCAAGATCTGCCGTGCGGCAGCCGTCATTCAGCACAGCACTGACGGCATTCTCAACGCAGGCCGCTTCGCGTTCCAGTTGAAACGAATGGCGCAACAGTAATGCAACGGTAAGAATCGCTCCCAAGGGATTCGCGATTCCCTTACCGGCGATGTCGGGCGCGGAACCATGAACAGGTTCGTACAGGCCGACCGGGCCGCCGATGCTCGCCGAAGCCAACAGTCCAAGCGAACCGACCACCCCACCGGCTTGGTCGGAAAGGATGTCGCCAAACATATTTTCAGTGAGCACGACATCAAAATCCTTCGGACGCTGCACCAGCGACATGGCTGCAGAGTCTACATACATGTGAGAGAGCTGCACGCCCGGATAATCTTTTGCGCAGCGAATCACAACCTCACGCCACAAGCGAGAGCACTCGAGGACATTGGCTTTATCGACCGACAGAACCTTGCGACGGCGTTTCATAGCCAGCTCAAAGGCAACCCGGGCGATGCGCTCGATGGCCGGTTCGTCATAGGTCATGGTATTCGTGGCCACGCGGGAGCCTGGCGAGCCCGCAATGGAACGCGGTTCTCCGAAATAAAGTCCTCCCAGCAACTCGCGGACAATCATGATGTCGGTACCCCGAGCCAAGTCGGCTCGCAGCGGTGAAGAATCTTCCAGAGCGGGAAAACAAATAGCGGGACGCAAGTTGGCGTAAGCACCAAGTTCTCGACGTAGGCGCAACAGTCCCGCTTCCGGGCGAAGATGATTCGGATAATGGTCGAAAGCAGGATTTCCCACCGCGCCCATCAGGACCGCAGACGAAGAGAGGCAAGCCTGTAACGTGTCCGCAGGAAGCGGATCTTCCACGGCGGCCAGCGCCGCGCCGCCGATGTTCTTATGCTGCAGCTTGAGCTGATGTCCGCACGCGTCCGCAACGGCCTGCAGGACAAGAACAGCTTGCTCGGTGACTTCGGGACCGATCCCGTCGCCAGGGAGAATGGTGAGGTTCAGAAGCATCCGGGTAGTTTATCCGAAGCTCTCTTGCAGCGCGGAAACGCTACACGCCCCAGAGGTAGTCTTCCTGATCGTGGGGCTGTTCCGCGGGAATGGGCAACGGCAAACCGAATGCGTTGGTTTGTGGCGCGAGCGGAAACGGCCGCGGCGGCTCTTGTGCCGCGACTTTTGCGGCAGCCGAAACCGCGCTGGGAAGCGGCTCGAACAATGGCGTCGCCGAGGCCGCCGGCTTGTGGGTATCGCGTATCAGTTCGAGCAAGTGATGATCTTCCACATGCTTGATCTTGTCGGCCAGCCGCACGAAGCGCCGGTAGATATCATCCAGGGCGCGGCGGTCAAACTGGTAGCCCAGTTGTTCGCAGCGAATGCTGAGGGCGTGCCGACCGGAATGTTTGCCCAGCACCAGCTTTGAGTCAGGCACGCCGACCGACTGCGGCGTCATGATCTCGTATGTCAGCGGATTCTTGAGAATTCCATCCTGGTGGATTCCAGCTTCGTGCGCAAAGGCATTGCGTCCTGTTACCGCCTTGTTAGGCTGGACGGGCACCCCGATAATTTCGCTGAGCATCTGGCTGGCAGGAAATAATTGCTCGCCCACAATGCCGGTCTGGTAAGGATACCGATCGCGCCGCACACGCATGGCCATGACGATCTCTTCGAGCGCCGCGTTGCCGGCACGTTCGCCAATGCCGTTAATCGTACACTCCACCTGGCGAGCGCCAGCCGCGACAGCGGCCATCGTATTCGCAACCGCCATGCCGAGATCGTTGTGGCAGTGGGTGGAAATCGTAACGTTCTCGATTCCCTTTACCCGGCGGCGAATGGTGGCGATCAATTCTCCGTATTCCGCGGGGACAGTAAAACCAACGGTGTCCGGAATATTGAGCGTGGTGGCGCCTGCCTCCACCACAGCTTCCAGCACCTGACAAAGAAAATCAGGGTCGGTGCGCGTGGCATCTTCTGGAGAAAACTCCACATCATTGCACAAAGACTTGGCGAAGCTCACAGCGTCGCGAGCTTGCGCCAGACACTGCTCGCGCGTAATGCGCAGCTTGTACTGCAGGTGAATATCC
Source organism: uncultured Acidobacteriaceae bacterium (assembly GCA_963773675.1). Taxonomy (GTDB): domain Bacteria; phylum Acidobacteriota; class Terriglobia; order Terriglobales; family Acidobacteriaceae; genus Sulfotelmatobacter. The sequence goes on along the minus strand of CAVZCG010000017.1, from coordinate 255,463 downwards.
GAGGTGGCCAGAAACACATGAATGCGCGGGCGCGCGGCTTCTTTTAAAGCTTCCCAGGCGCGCTCGATGTCTTGGCGGCAGGCTCGCGCTAATCCCGCAATGATTGGCCGCCGGACGACACCGGCAATGGCCTTCACTGCCTCGAAATCGCCGTCGGAGGCGATAGGAAACCCCGCTTCAATCACGTCGGCGCCGAGGCGGTCGATCTGATGCGCCAGACGCAGCTTCTCCTGATGGTTCATGCTGCAGCCCGGCGACTGTTCTCCGTCACGCAGGGTGGTATCGAAAACCGTAACTCGGAGTTGCTCCATAGCCATCAGTCTTCCTCTAGAAGAATAGCTTCTATGGTACGGGCGCACACGGTTGAAGCAACGCTTATAATTTTGTACTGATCATTAGACAATCTTCTATAATAAGGTTTGCTTATAGAGTCTACACTTTTCATTACAGGGTGATGAATGGACCTTTCGCAGCTGGAAGTCTTTTTGAGCGTCGCCCGCGAACGGCGGTTCTCCCGCGCCGCCGAAAAGCTTTACCGTACGCAGTCGGCGGTAAGTCAGACCATCCGCAAGTTAGAGGATGAATTGGGGGAGAGTCTGTTTGACCGTTCCTCCCGTGAGGGCATTCTCACCGATGCCGGCCAGGTGCTCTACGAATACGCCGAGAAGTTGCTCAACCTGCGGCGCGACGCGCATGAATCATTGGCGGAGTTGCGCGAACTGCAAAAGGGCAAGCTGGTAATCGCGGCCAATGAATTTACCTCACTTTACTTGCTCCCGGTGCTGGCGGAATTTCGGCGGCTGCATCCCATGATCAAGATTACGGTGCAGCGGGCGCTTGGCAGCCGCATTCCCGATGACGTGCTGCAGCATAGCGCCGAACTAGGCGTGCTGTCCTACAAACCGGAGGAGCCGCGGCTGCACTCCGTGGTGACCTATCTCGACGAGCTGGCGCTGGTGGTTCCCCCCAAGCATCCGCTGGCTGCGTTCCGTGAGGTGAGCATTCGGCAATTGGGAGCCGAGTCTTTTGTGGCGCACATTGTTTCGTCTCCTTATCGCGAGAAAGTCTTGCAGGCTTTCCAGAAATACAAAACGCCGCTGCACATGGATCTTGAACTGCCCACCTTGCAAGCCATCAAACAGTTCGTGGCCCTGGGAAGCGGCGTGGCCCTTATGCCCGAGATGAGCGTAGAAACGGAAGTGGCGCGGGGTGAACTGATCAGCATCCCGGTGCGCGAACTGCGCGTGCAACGCAAACTGCGCCTGATCTATCGGAAGGAAGCGGGACTCTCCCACGCAGCCCGGGCATTCTTGAAGGTCGCTGAGGCAGTAGCGACCGAGCGCGCTGGCCGCTACCGTTTTCAACGCGAAAGCTGAAACGCTGAAAGCTGAGTAAAAACACCACGTCGCTCCTGGCTGGGAGCGACGCGGCGACCATCATGTTGCCTGTTGAATCAGCAATCGGCGCAAACTTCCCCCGGCTGGAACGCCGCCAACGCTTCCCCCAAGCTGGGGTGAATGTCGAGCACCGAATCCATGTTGGTAAGGTCCAGCAGATCGCGTACCAGGGGGCTGGGGCTGGCGCACTTCAAGTCGGCGCTCTTTGACCGCGCCCAAGTGTGCAGCAAAACCAGTTCGCCAATCCCCGCGCTATCGATTGAGCTGACGCCGCTGAGATCAAGCACCACCTTGCCGCTGTTCTCAAGAACTTCTCCTACCACGCGCGAGAGTGCGGCGGCTTCGTCGCGATAGACGATTCGCCCCTGGCAGCGAACGATCATTACGTCGCCGCGATACCGAGTTTCCATACTGAGCTTCAACTTCGACTCCTTTGGTTGAATTCTGGAGCCCGCCAGATCATGCGACTCCGGCTGTGTTTGCCAAGTGATACCCATAGATTGCATCCTAGTAGATAGACGCAGACAGAGGCGTTTCGGAATCATAAAAAGAAGGTAAATTTGTGCTTAAGGCGTTCCCAATTCGCTCCGGCACAATTTTGGGACGCGGGCATCTTGGGGCTCGGTTACACTGCATCTAACGAATTTCACGCATTCAGGTAGAATTTGCTGCTGGCATAAATTTGCCAGAGGAGGAATTATTTTCGTGTCAAAAACCGCAGCCGTGGTGCTGGCGTTCTTGGGTTTGATGCTGTTCGCACCCGCGTCGAGGGCGCAATTGCTTCCCAGTGGGAATGTGTATGTCGGAGTTGCCTACGGCGATTCCGTCGATGTCATCCCTACCAACCGCTATACCTTCCGCGGATGGAATGCCTCCTTTGAAGATTTCCCATTGACCCGTTACCCGCATCTTGGCGTGGTATTGGATGGCAGCGGCTTTTACCGCGTCGGAATTCAGCAGTACAACCTTTTCCTCGGACCTCGGCTTTCTTTTAATTACGGGAAGTGGCGACCCTTCGTTCACGTCATGATCGGTGAGCAGCGCATGACATCCGACAGCTTCACGCACTACCCCCTCGCAGAGGATGCCGGCGGCGGCGTCGATCGCAAATTCCAGTTTCTCTTCATGAAGCACTTTGCCTGGCGTCTCCAGTTCGACTACATGCGCACTCACCTCTTGAGTGCTACTCAGAACGATATTCGCGGATCGACCGGACTAGTCTGGCGCTTCTAGGAAAAGATATTTCAGCAGCGCTGCACAGCTTCGCCGCGGCTAAATCGCGGGCGTCGCGATGATTCTGTTTGTGATTTTTTGTCATCACGCCGTTTTCTCAGCACACAAATCTTTACTCATCTCACTCTCAGATCCACCCAACGCCCGGTTGACCCAACTTCGTCTCGTTGCATCTAACAAGCGTGAAATTCCGTCAACTTAAAGAAATCAGAAAGGCAGGGACAAGAATCAATGCGTAAGATAGGCTTCATCTCTTTTGTTCTGCTTCTGTTTGCAGGTCTGGCAAGTGCTCAGGTGCCCACCAGTGGCAATGTCTTCTTCGGCTACTCGTACGAGAATACGAGTTCATCTGCGGTGGGTTTCGCCAATTCCAGCCGAGCGAACCTGAACGGATGGGAGGCTTCGGTTGAGGGCAAAGTATTTCCCTGGGTTGGCTTTGTTGCCGACGTTGCCGGCCACTACGGCTCGCAGAGCTATGTGTTTAACGTGGGTGGACAGAATTCATCTGTGAACGTCGATGCCCACGAGTTTACCGCGATGTTTGGACCGCGGGTTTCGGTGAGCGTCGGAAAGTTGCGCCCCTTCGCCCAGGCCTTGTTTGGCGTCGGCCACATCACCACCACCCAGACCGCCGCTGTGGCGGACGACATCGGGCAGCCCAGCGATACGTCGTTCGCCTGGGCGTTGGGCGGCGGCCTCGACTACAAAGTCATTCGCCCCCTCGCGTGGCGCTTCCAGGGCGACTACGTGGAAACCCGTTATTTTGGAGCGACCCAGAACGATGTACGTTTGTCGACGGGCCTTGTGCTGCGATTCTAAGAGCGGCCAAATAAACTCTTTCGCATCGATACGAAAAACAGGATCCAGCTGTTTGGCTGGATCCTGTTTTTGTGGCCACCAAGAAAAACCGGGTGGAAGTTGAACTGGACGACTCTACCTCAGGCCCAGTACTTGTGATCGCGCAAGAAGTAGTTTTCGTTCCAGTAGTTCATGGCAGTTTTCAGAAAGAGCCATCCCACGCGCAGATGTCCCATCTTTTGGAAGCGACGGTTGGTCGTGTACACGCCCCCGCGCACGATGCCGAAGCGCTTCCGCTCCACCTGCTGGCTGAGCAGATAATCTTCAGCAAAGGCCACTTGCTCGTGAAATCCGCGAAGTTTCCGAAACTGTTTCACCTCGAACAGCATGAACATTCCGGTGGCGAAGGGATGGTGCAGGCGCGACAGATACTGGAAGAAATCGTTGCCCGCATAGAAGAGCTTGTCGATCCAGTTCCCCTCGCGACATAGAATGTTCGTGGTCACGCAGTGAAGCTGCTTACTCTGTGCCAATTCTACTGCGCGGCGGACCAGTGACGGATGCGCCAGTTCAATGTCAGCATCGATAAAAAGCACGTAGGTGCTATCGGCTTGCGCCGCTCCCAGATTGCGGCCGACCGAGGGCATTCCGCCGCGAATCACGCTCACATTCAGCCGATCGCGGAAACTCAGAACGATCTCACGAGTGCCGTCGGTTGAGTTGGCATCAGCTACCAACACTCTCGTACTCGACATCTTCGAGTAGTCCTGATTCGTCAGCGAAGTCAGCAAGCGCGGAATCAGCTTCGCCTCGTTCTTGGCTGGAATCACGATCGTCAGCTCGCTCGTTGGAGTCATGCTCGTTATAGTCATGGATACGAACCCCCTGTTCGTCGACGGTCAGATAAGTCAAGCGGGAGTCGACCCAGCCGCCTGAATTGTAGTAATGAATTCCATCCTGCTCGACATGAACTGCTTCGTGCGTATGGCCGCAGAAAATGCGGCCGGCATTATGCTGCCGCGCGTATTGCAACGCCCCAGTGGATACCTTCGACGACATCCGCAGCCAGCGCGTGTTCAACCGGTCGATCAGCCGCACGATCGGCTTGCTCTTGAAATCAAGCTTCTGCAGCTTGAGATAGATGGAGGTCCCAAGCTGGCTGAGCCGGACACTGTTCACCTGAAATCCATCGAACTGATGTCCGTGAATCGCAATGTGGCGCTGCCCCGCGAAATTCCAGGTGTAGCGCTGGTAAACCCGCACGCCCACCAGATGCGACATGATGTTCGTCAGACCGTGATCGTGATTGCCTTCCACCCATACAACTTCTACATTGCGCTTCGGATTCGACAGCTTGCGGATGTAACTGAGAAATTTCCAGTGGTCTTTGGTGAGGCGGGCGAAATTAAGGTCGGCGAAAATGTCGCCGAGAAGGATCAAGCGGCGGAAGGCGTTTTCCTTGAGCACGCGGGTGGCTTCCCGCGCATGGCTCGTCTCCGCGCCAAGGTGCAGGTCGGAAAGGATCAGCGTGTTGTACACGGGCAGATCCATATCTCGATGCTAGTGACTGAATGTTAAGGGGTGATGAAAGTTGCATCAAAATCAGTGCAATAGTAACCAACGAAGTAAACGCAGGCTGGAGAACAACTTAGGTAGCTTCCGCGGCGGCGGATATTGCAGAACTGTGAATGCGTGGGTTCCCGGACGAGCCAGAAACTCCATGCCAGAGAAATACTACTTCTGGGCGGGTGGCACGTATTCTTTCGGCACCGCCGAACCTTCTCCGAAAAAGAATTGCTCCAGTTGCTTGACGATCACTTCCTGATCTTCGCGGCGGGCGGGATTCAGTCGATATTCATTGAGCAGCATTTTGCAGTGTTCCGTCCACATCCGCCAGGCTTCCTGGGAAACATTGTCGTAAACTTTACGGCCAAGATCGTTGTCGAATGGAGCCTCGTCCAGTCCGGGCAGCTCCCTTTTCAATTTCACGCAAAACACCGTGTGCGCCATACACTTCCTTCGATCAGAAATTTGTCACCTCAAAGATTATTACACGGGAGGACGGCCATGGGACCATGCAAGGCGGACGACAACATACGCGGAATCAATCGAGGTAAAGAAGCAGGACGATCGACCTACGGCTTGGCTGTGGCCGCGGCATACTGCACCAAAATCTTCGCCAGCTCTTCGGAGGTCACCATGGATTCTCCAGCCGCATTCGCGCCAACCTCCGTCACCCTACTCTTGAGTCCAACGTAAACTGCATCGTAGGGCTCGTCGCCAACATTCTCAACCTTGTGTTTGAAGGGCGGAAACCAGCGCGCCTCGCCGGCCCTTGCGACACTTTCTGTGACCTTTCCGTTTTGGTCGGTAAATCGGAGGTGTCCTCCCTTGACGATAACCACCACCCCACCGGGATGATCGTGCATCTCTGACTTTTCGTGCGGACCATAGTGCACGCTTACTACCTGCACGCGTTCGTTTTCAAACAAAAGCTTGTAATGCTTGGGTTCTACTTTGGTCGGGTCTTGAGCCAGGCTGGAATTCACTGCAAGACACACAATGGCCGCGGTGCACAGAAGTCTGCACAACATGGTTTGAGGCTCCTCAGTTAAGGGTTAAGAGGGCTTTCCCCTGATCTCAGGCCACGCTACTCTCGCCACATTCAGCCTGTCAACAATTCGAAGCCCGCGCGCCCCAAAGTGGTTAATCGAGCGTAGAACAGATTTTCCCAGGCACAAAAAAATGGCGGAGACGCTTTCCGCGCCTCCGCTCTCGCCACCAATCTGTCTCGATCGCAACCTATTTCTGGTCTGGACCCTTCGTAGGCTCTGGTGCCTTCTCCTTACTCTTATCCTGGATGGAGAGCAACTCCACATCGAAAATGAGCGTACTGTCAGGGCCAATGTCCGCGCCCGCACCACGATCGCCGTAAGCAAGGTCCGACGGAACGAACAGTTGCCATTTCGATCCTACCGGCATGAGCTGCAGCGCCTCGGTCCAGCCTTTGATCACGCCACTGACAGGAAACGTCGCGGGTCCACCGTGCTTCGAGGAGCTGTCGAACTCCGTACCGTTGATCAGCGTGCCGCGATAGTTGCACACCACTGTGTCGCCCGCCGTGGGCTTCGGTCCCGTACCTTCCTTCACGACCTTGTATTCGAGCCCACTCGGAAGCGTGACCACGCCTTCTTTCGCTTTGTTGGCGGCCAGGTAATCTGCGCCTTCTTTCTTGTTCGCCGCGCCAATCTCCTGCATCTTCTCCTGCTGCTTCTTACGCATATCGTTCTGCACTTCCGTGATCGCGGCCTGTGCTTCTTCGTCGGTGAGCAGCATCTTGCCGCCCGCCAAGCCATCTTTCAATCCGCGCTCCAGAATCGCCGGATCGACGGGAACAGACTGCTTCTTAAGGTTCTCTCCCATCTTCATTCCTAGGGAGTAGCTGAATTTATCTTTCGGTGTCTTCAGAGCCAGGGGAGTCGCGCTCTTCGCCGTCGTGGACGGCCGCTTGGTTGCGGGAGTCTGAGCTTTGGTGGATGGAGTGGTCGATTGAGTCGTTGCCGCCGGAGTCTGCTGCGCCAGGGCCTGCCCAAGCAGCAACGTCCCCGCCGCCAATATGTTTACCGCTGTGATAAACGATTTGTGCATTCGGTATTGTCCCATCGTGAGTAAGTTCTCGGCAAACGCCGGTCGTCCCTGAGTCTTGTAGAAGCAATGAGGCTGTAGAAACAGTCTTGGTGGGCCCGCAAGGATTTGAACCTTGGACCAATGGATTATGAGTCCACTGCTCTAACCGCTGAGCTACGGGCCCAATTGTTCTAAGCTAACACAATCCCTGCGTACACAACGGTAGCCGGCAATACCACGCAAGACAGAATGAGCAGAATGAACTCCAATGTCTCCCGCGGTTGCGGCCGCCGCAAAATGGCAGAATTGAGATTCAGGAAATAAGCTGTAAGAAATAGTACCGCTTTCGACAACCGCCGAGCATCCAACGCACTTGCGTTCATTGCGCCATTTGGAGTTTCGTTGTAAATTCGATCACAGGACTCTGGGGTACCATGCGGTCAAGCTTGAAACGAGTTGCGTGGGTTTCGCTGCTGCTGACGCTGTGGTCAGCATTCGCGTTTGCCGTGCATCACCACTCAAGTCAGGATGAGTCCACCACCTGCCAAGTTTGCGTTGCTGCACAATCCGCAGCGCCAGCAACCGCTTCACCCACACCCAAGCCCGTCTTCCGCCGCGTGCTCCCGTTCCGTCCTCAGCCCAGTTCCGCAAAACAGCGCCTGGTAGCTTTCGCGTTATCCGTCCGCCCACCTCCTGCCGTCTAAAGATCAGATTTTCATCCGAAGTACCGGCCCGGTTCGTTTTCCAGGAACCGTTCCCACGATCTTTTAGACCGAATCTTACGGAGGAATCATGCAGTCTTCTTATATGAAGTCGCTTCTCGCGGCTTCTGTCCTAGTTTTCTTTTTGGCCTCTGGCTTTAGTGTTTTCGCGCAGTCGGGCGGAAATTCCGGCACCATTAATGGCACCGTCCTCGATCCAACCGGCGCGGTCGTGTCCGGCGCAACCGTCGAAGTTCACAACCCGGTAAGCCACTTCGACCAGTCAACCACTACCGACACGTCTGGGAATTTCAGCATTCCCAACGTACCCTTCAACCCCTATCACATGACGGTAACGGCGGGAGGGTTCGCGAAAACCGCTCAGGACGTAGACGTTCGATCTGTCGTCCCAGTTAACCTTAAGATCAATCTTCAAGTCTCGAGCTCCACCACAACGGTAACGGTCGAAGCCGCAGGAGACCTGGTAGAGAACGATTCCACTTTTCATTCCGACATCGACAGGAATTCGTTGATCAAGATGCCGCTGGAGAGCGGGACATCTGCAGTGAGCGCGGCGGTCACGCAGACAACACCGGGAATTGCCGCCGATTCCAACGGCCTCTTCCATGGTCTCGGAGACCACGCGGAGAATTCGTTTTCCGTGGACGGCCAGCCGATTACGGATCAGCAGAGCAAAGTCTTCTCGAATCAGATTCCACTCGACTCGGTGCAATCGTTAGAAGTCATATCCGGCGCACCGCCCGCTGAATACGGTGGGAAGACCAGCGTCGTAATCGTCGCCACCACTCGTTCGGGCCAGGGCGTTACCTCACCCCACGGCAGCGTAACCGCCTCCTATGGCTCCTTTGGAAGCTCGAACCTAGCGGCCGAGCTCGCCTACGGGGGCAAGAACTGGGGAAATTTCATCTCAGCAAGCGGCTTGAACACGGGCCGGTTTCTCGATCCTCCAGAATTCACCGTGCTGCACGACAAGGGCAACGAAGAGAATCTGTTCGACCGCGTAGACTATCAACTTTCGTCGGCAGACTCGATTCACCTGAACTTCGGGTATAGCCGGAGCTGGTTCCAAACTCCGAATTCTCTCGACGCGGAAAACGCCACCCCCTGGAGTGGACTGAGCGGGATTGAACCGCAAATGGCCTTCTTCAATGGCAGGGATCCGAATGGAAACATCGTCGGACCAACCGACCAGCGCTCCAAGATCGGCACCTTCAACATTGCCCCCTCGTGGACGCATGTATTGAATACTCACGCCGTAGTCACCTTGGGAACGTTCGTTCGCCGCGACGATTACAACTACTACCCCAGTAGCGATCCTTTCGCGGATTTAGGACCGCCGAGTCTGCAGAGGCAGTCGGTGGGTCAGAACCGCACGCTCACCAACACCGGAATTCGATCGGACCTTTCCTACGTGAGAGGGATCAACCAGATCAAGGCCGGAGTCACTTACGAACAAACATTTCTCAACGAAAACGACACACTCGGGATCGTCGATCCCACGTACAACGCGCCCTGTATCACCGCTGTGGCCACGAGTCCAGTGAACCCGTTCCCCTATGTCGCGGCTCCCGGGCTCAGTCCTGCGGATTGCCTTGGTAATACCGGCCCCGACCAGCAAAACAGCGCTTCCAATTCCAATGCACCCGGCTCCGCCTTTTACCCTTATTACAACCAAATTCTGGCTCCCTACGATTTGACTCGAGGGGGAAGCCCCTACGTCTTCCATGGCCACACTGACGTGAAGGAGCTTGCCCTTTACGTTCGCGACGTGATCACCAAAGGAAACTGGTCTTTGAACCTCGGCTTGCGGGGTGACTTGTATAACGGTCTGACCGTAGCCCGGCAGGCCGAGCCCCGCGTAGGGGTTGCCTACAATGTCAAGAAGACCAACACGATTCTTCGGGTCTCTTACGCGCGTACGCTGGAATCTCCTTTCAACGAGAACCTCATACTTTCCAGCACGGGATGCAGCAATGCTGTCTTAGCGCCGCTTCTCCTATGTACACCAGGAGCAAGCGGAGCACTGAATCCCGGCTTTCGTAATGAATTCCATGCCGGCCTTGAACAAGCCTTCGGAAAGTATCTGGTTTTTTCTGGTGAGTGGATCACGAAGTACACGCACAATGGCTACGACTTCAGCGTGCTCGGCAACACTCCCATCACCTTCCCGATCGAGTGGCACAATTCGAAAATCCCTGGATATGCGGGCCGACTGAGCGTGCCTGAAATCCATGGCTTCTCGGCCTTGATGGTCTTCTCCAGCGTGGCGGCGCGCTTTTTCCAGCCCCAGATTGGAGGAGCGGGTTCGACGGTAGCGACCGCTGCCGGGTTGCCCTTCCGAATTGACCACGACGAGAAGTTCAACCAGACGACACACTTGCAATACCAGCCGTGGAAGCGCGGCCCCTGGGTGGGCTTCAACTGGCGGTACGACAGCGGTCTGGTGGCCGGCAATGCACCGTGCTACGGTGTAGGCGACGCCAACGATTGCCCGCAGTCAACCACCATTGGCGCACAACCAGGCGTCTTCTTGCAGGATGTTTTCGGAAATCCGCTAAGCGCCGATCAGGAGTTCCAGGCTGGGTTCACCTGCAATGGTATCCGTGCAACGCCGACCAGTCCACTGCCTTCCCCGTGTCCGGCACCGCTCGGATCCAGCCTTATTCAAGTGCCGGCGAATGGAGCGGAGAACGACGACCACAATCCTCCGCGCATCGCGTCAAGAAATCTCTTCGATCTATCGATTGGCCACGACAACCTCTTCCACGGCGACAAGTACAAATGGAGCGCGCAATTGACCGTTATCAACCTGGCAAACAACTATGCGCTCTACAACTTTCTCTCCACCTTCAGCGGCACACATTATGTAACCCCGCGGACTCTGACCGCGGAACTCGGGTTCCACTTCTGACACAGCTCCTAGGCTGATGAGGGCGGTATTTTTTCGCAGTCGTACTGCCCTCATCTCGCCGGGCGAGCTTTCGCAGCACGTTATAAGGTTGGGATTTACGATCGGGTGCGTCAGCCCTGCGTCTGCTGTACGAACGCCTTAAGATTTGTTTCGAGAACGTTCTTGTTCGCTTCCGCCATGTCAACGAAGCGGAAGGGCTGCAGCCATCCTTGCGTGGCCCACATGGGAAACAGCATCTCCACCTTCTCGCGGATCGTGGTCTCGCCGAGATGGAAAATCAACTCTACCTTTAGCTTTTCATCGAGAGGCGCCTCAACGTTCAACAGTCCACCAGTAGTCGAGATCTGATGCAGCTTGCCTCGCACCTGGCGCCGGTTCGGCAGCTGAATGAGCGCCAGGATAGAGCCTCGAAGCTTTACCCGAAACGGGCGCGGCGTAACGCTTGTCGCGTTGGACGGCGAACTCTCTACTGCTGGTTCTGGTGTGGACGACATCGTGCATGAATTATGCCACCTCGCCGCTCTCGTCACGAGGTTACGAAAGAAGGAGAAACCGGATACCCGTTGGCGTAATGCAAGCGCTAAAGTTTTTGATTTTGCCGGCTTTGGAGTTCGACACGCTTGATTGGCGAAGGTCGCTCGGCGAACGCGGTTGGCGGGGAATTATCTTCTTCTGGGATTCGTTTCGCTGTGACCGGAGAACAGATTGTAAGGCCAAACGTCCTTATCCTTGCTCTTGGGCGCAGCGTTCTTTGCCCCACTCGGCGAAGCGGACGGCGCAGTAGAGGCGCAATTCCAATCCTCCGGTGGATCGGCGATTCCCCACACATTCCCGTGGTTATAGAGCGCCACTCCGATAAGAAACTGCTTTCCATCCTTCCCCAAGGGCAGGCAGCTGGCGACACGGCCCGGCGCGCTTCCACCTCCGGGCAGATCACTCAACAACACAGGAGTTTCAAGAGGCAACGCCTGCGGAGCGCTCAATCCGCAGCCCTGCGCACTTACTACCAGAGCAACGCACTTTGCGGAGAACGGATGGACGCGGTCGAGGCTGGTCACCGTCAGGAGAATCTGCACGCGCAGTCGCGTGCTTTGCCTGGTCGCTTTAGGCGTGAGTATTTCCATTCCAGGATTCGTTATGCAGCTAACACACTAGTTTGACAGAAGCGACACGGCACGCCTCCTAGGAATGAGCAAGTGAAGGTGACAAAAGTAACTCGTAGTTTGGCTTTTCCTTTGGCCCTCTCCGGGCGCCCGCGTCAGGTCCTCTGAATCGAGGGCGCGGCGTGATCCCTGCTAAGATGACTTGAAATCCGTGACCCCTCCCGCTCCTAATGCTCCCCTCGTCCCCGAATGGAATCTCGTACTGGCAGCAAATAACCCGGATCCCGGCCACTCCGATTTCGACCGTATTCGAATTCTTCTCGATTCGCAGCTGGATTGGGACGCTGTCCTTCTTTTAGCCGACCATCACGGCACATCTTCTCTGCTCTTCCAGAACCTCGAGCCTCTGGCCAACATGGTTCCGCCAGCGATATTGGCATCGCTGCGCCAGAGATACGAGAGGAACATCCACAAATCCCTCTTTCTCACTCGCGAATTGATCCGCATTCTGGACTGCCTCGATTCGCTTCGCGTCGAAGTCATTCCCTATAAGGGCGTCGTCCTATCGGAGACTTACTACGGCGACATGGCGATGCGTCAGTCTGGTGACATGGATTTATTTGTGCGTGAGCAAGACGTGGCCCGGATCAAGAGCGCAGTTCGTGAGCTCGGATATACGCCGCGCTTGCCGATTCCCGAGAATGCCGAAGCCGCGTACCTTGCTTCGGGATATGAATGCACATTCGACAGTCCTGCAGGGAAGAATCTTCTGGAGTTGCAATGGGCGCTGCAGCCACGCTTCTACGCAGTCGATTTTGATATGGGCGGATTGTTCGAGCGCGCTGTAAGCGCAACCATAGCAGGCCGAAGCATGAAGACACCTTCGCCGGAAGACCTGTTGCTCGTGCTTTCCGTACACGCCGCGAAACACGTTTGGGGGCGGCTGATTTGGCTTTGCGACATCGCGCAGGTTCTGAGGCGGGACGGCTTAAATTGGGATTGGGTGCGGGCTCAAGCTCATCTCCTTGGCATTGAGCGCATTCTTCATATCACGTTGCTGCTGGCGAATCACTTTCTGGCGATGCCGACTCCCGCGCCCATCAGAGACGCAGCCGCGACGGACAAAATAGCGCTTGCGTTCACCGAAAAGATTGCGATCTCCATCGCTGGAAGAGTTTGCTACGAGGAACACAAGATCGAGTACTTTCGCCTGATGATGCGGCTTCGCGAACGCCGAGCCGATCGTCTGCGATTTCTCACGCGACTCACGTTTACTCCCGGTCCGGGAGAGTGGGAGACGGTTCAGCTTCCTAAGCCGCTGTTCCCTCTCTACCGTCTAGTACGTCTGGCACGGCTGGGCGTGAAATGGATGAAGTAGCGGCAGAAATCAGCGGTGCGCGTTTGCTCGCGCTTGCCGGATGCCGGCTGCAAGACCTCGCTCGATCACTTTCTTATAGCCTGCCGCGTCCATGGCTGCGAGCGTCGCGGCCGAAGTCCCGCCGGGAGTCGCCGCTTCGTGCAGGAGGTCAGAAAGTTTCTGTCCGCTCTCTCTCCAATAAAAGATTGCATCCGCTAACGCGTGCGCTCCGGCAGTCAGAGCTATCTTCGCGTCCAATCCATTATCCTGTGCGGCTTTTGCCAGGATTTCCAGAGCGTGATAGCCGTGGGCCGGCGAGTAAGCCGCATTGAAGGCGTCCATGCGGCTTTCTGGCATTTCCAGCACCGGGCCAACTTGCTCGAAGAAATTGCGCACTCGTTTGCGGTCCCGGCTGGTGAGGTTCCGGGCAAAAGTTACGGCTGTCAAGCCGCGTCCGATGCGGCAGATCGGACTCGGCAAAGCGCGCGCCCAGCGAATTCGCGAGCCGAGCCGGCGCAATTTCTTGAGCGGAATCCCGGCTGCCACGCTGACCGCCAGTAGCTTCGAAGCGCCGGCGCAGCGGGCCACGGCATCGACAGTCTCCGCAACCGCCAGCGGCCGCACGGCCAGGATAAGCATGTCCGCCATTGCAACTGCGGACCGCAGATCAGGCGCGACAGCAACCCCAAAATCGCGTTTCAGCCCTTGCAGCTTTTCAGGGTTGCGATCATAAACAACGATCGTCCCCTGGTGCCCAGCACGCTGCAGTCCCGCGACCAGCGCGCTGGTAATGCGGCCCCCGCCTACAAAAACCGTGGTGCTCACCGGCTCGCCAGACCTCCCGCAATCTCGCCGCCGTCCAACGTGTAGACGTGGCCGGTGGCGTAGGCCGCGTCGTCGGACGCCAGATAGGCGAATAGCGCTGCGATTTCTTCCGGCTGGGCGTGGCGGCGCAGCGGAATTTTCCGGTTCACTTCTTCGAGCATGGCGTCGGTGTACTCGGTCCGCTGCATGGGCGTAAGCACATATCCCGGAGCCACGGCGCAGACGCGAACCTTCGGCGCAAGTTCGAGCGCCATGGAGCGCGTCAACTCGATCACCGCGGCCTTGGTGGCGTTGTAGTCGGCATAATACGGATAGCCCATGATGCCGTTGGTCGATGCGGTTTGAAGAATCACTCCGCTGCCCTGCTCCGCCGAAAAACGTTCCATCATGTAGCGCGCTGTAGTTTGTGCGACGTAGAACACGCCAGTGAGGTTTACCGAGATTACTCTCTCCCATTCTTCAGGAGTGATGTCGAGGAACCTGTGGCGGATGCTGATGCCGGCGTTGTTGATGAGTACATCGACTCCATCCATCACGCGCACTGCATCAGCCAGCGCGGCTTCGACCTGCATGAGGTCGGTGACGTCGGCGATGATAGCCTCGGAGATTCCCGGCAGTTGCTGACGAATGGCCGCGCACGCTTTGGCGTCGCGGTCGAGGATACAAACGCGCGCGCCTTCCTCCAGAAAGCGTGCGGCTGTGGCCGCGCCAATTCCGCTGGCGCCTCCAGTAATGAGGACTCGTTTATCTGTCAGTCCGCGCATTCGTGGAATTGCTGAATTCTATCAGGGGCTGGTACATCTTAATTCTTGTGGCCGAGATTAACTCAGATCACCAACCTCAGCAAGCTTCAGCGGAACAAGACATTCGGCCGGCGCACGTGTGGTTAATGGCGTTCAGCGTGGGCGCCATTGTGGCTAACATTTATTACATCCAGCCGCTACTGGCGACGATTGCAGCGACGTTTCATATCTCCGTGCCACAGGTGGGAACCGTCGCCATGCTGACGCAGTTTGGCGCGGCGCTGGGAATGCTGCTTTTTGTTCCGCTGGGCGATACCAAGGAGCGGCGACGGTTGATCGTGTGTTTGCTGGTGGCCGAGTCTGTGTGCCTGGCGGCGATGGCGAGCGCGCAGAATTTTGCCTGGCTGGCGCTGGCCAGCCTAGGCATCGGAATTACGACGGCGACGGTGCACGTCATCGTTCCTTTCGCAACGCATCTCGCGTCTCCCGCACGCCGGGGAGCGACGGTGGGAGCCATTCTCGGCGGCTTGCTGTTTGGCATCCTGCTGGCGCGGACCTTCAGTGGCCTGTTGGGCGCGTGGGTGGGATGGCGCGCGATCTATTGGCTCGCTTCTGGGCTCATGCTCGTGCTGGCGGTCGCGATCCGTACAGGACTGCCCGAGAGCCAGCCCGAACTGCAGCTTACGTGGCTGAAATTGATTCGCTCGACCTTCGCTCTGATCCGCGAGCAGCCGGTATTACGCGAGGCGACTGTGCTGGGCGCGATCTTCTTCTGTTCGTTCAGCGCCTTTTGGACGACGCTCGTATTCTTTCTGCAAACGCCGCCCTATCACTATGGCAGCGGCGTGGCAGGACTCTTCGGACTGGTCGGCGCCGCTGGAGCAGTCTGCGCGCCTTTTATCGGGCGCATGGCTGACCGCTACGGGGCGAGAAGGAACGTGCTGGTCTCGCTGATTGTGACGCTGGTTTCCTTCGTGGTCTTGTATTTATTCGGAAGGCACATGCCCGGGCTGATCGTGGGAGTGGTGCTGCTCGACATTGGCGTGCAAGCGGGTCACGTATCCAATCAGACACGAATCTACGGTCTGCTCCCGGAAGCGCGGAGCCGACTGAATATGGTCTACATGGTCTGCTACTTCAGCGCTGGAGCGCTGGTTCGTACGCGGGTTCGGTGCTGTGGCAGCGGTTTGGCTGGGCCGGAGTCTGCGGGCTCGGATGTGTGCTTCTGTTAACCGGCTGCGTCGTCTACGGTTCTACCGGACAGAAGAATCGCGCGATCCAAGCGGGAGCAATACCCGAATGGGGAACAGGTCCGGAGGTGTGAACCTAGATCGGTTTGCCGCGGAAGAAGTAGACCAGTTCGATGATCAGAATAACGACCACCATTAATTCGAGGATGAAGGCTCGGCTCTGGTTAAATTCATCCACCATGAAGCGATAGAGCTCTTCGGCGGTTTGCAGCTTCTGCTGGACGAGGTCCTTGTAGTCGGGAACGCCGACCTTGGACGCGGCCAGTTTGTAGAGGCGGGCGGAAAACATGTCGCTGAGGAATTTGATGGCGTTATCGGCGCGCTCGGTTAACTCGCTCACATCGAGCAGAACGGTGTGCAGTTTCGAGGCGGCGCGGGCAGTACGCCAGCGCGACCAGAGGCCGCGGCCTCCGCGCTCGAGAAAGTCATAAACGTCTTCGAGTTGTTTAGTGAGCAGGTCGTCGTAGTGACGGAACTCGAGCAGCTGTGAGTTGGCGTACTGCAGAAGCTGGATGGCAGTCTCAGCGCCGGAGGGACTGTCGTAAATAAAGGCCGCGTTCCATCCGATGACGGCGAGGTCATTGGGATAGTAGGAGATTCGTGACTGAAGAATCTCCTGGCGCTCGCCATCGGAAAGCGGCTGAGTCTCGCCGCGGACGACTTGGGAAAGGTAGTCGCCTTGCGCGGTGAGAAGGTCCAGGGCGGAGGGCGAGCCGGCGATCTCGCGCAGGTGGAATATGAAATAGTCTTCCTTCAGCCACTCGGTGGTGTAAGGCTTGACCAGCGCGGGAGCAGCGCGCTCCAGCTTCTGCTTGACGATCCGGGTGGCGAGACTCTCGAAGTTGGTATCCCAAACCCACCGGCTGGAAAGCTGGACCAACTTGTCCCAGTCGCCGGAAAAGGGCAGCTCGAAGACCACGCTGACCACGCCGTAGTCGAAATACTTAATTTCGCCTTGCAGGCGCTCGCCGCTTTCGAGAACTAACGGCTCAAGCGCTTCCTCCACCGGAGGACGCTGGAAGCGCACGTATCCGGGAGCCATGTGCTTGAAGCTGGTGTCGACCGTACGCGCGCCCAGGATGCGCCGGAGCTCGTCGAGACGAATCTCCTCACATACGTCAAACTGGATCAGGACCAGAACCGAGCCACACAGCGGAGCGTCGCTGGGTTTTACGGCGACCAGGGTGGGCAGAGCCTCGGCGGGAACCTTGCCGACGGCGGGCGCGGTGATTGTGGTTTCACGATCCATGACTGGTACCGGCGATTGCCGCGACTCATCGGGAGCCGCACTAGAACTCGGCTGGTTGTAGAACCGGCGAGACTTCTATTCTCCCAGAATAAGAGCAATCTGGCGAGAGGCGGAAGTTAGCCGGGAGTTATTAAATATACTAACCATTGTGGAATCAGCGACTTCTGGACACCTTCCAGAGCAGCACCCCGCCCGCCGCCAGAGCCGCCAAGCCCAATCCGGCGCGCTTCATGGATTGAGATACCTCCCTTTCGTGGCAGCGAGCCCGGGCAGATTCAGGATAGGGATGGGACTTGGCAGCATCCGGGCCGCTAAGCGCCAATTGCAGGACTTCCGCCAGGTGAAGAGCGTGACGGGGTGTGCCCTGGGCGATCTGCTCGCGGCAACTGAACCCATCGGCGATGATCAGCCAGTCGGGCGGAGCTTGGCGCACGGCTGGGAGCAGTTCGAGTTCGCCAATGGCGACAGACATATCGTATTTGTCAGCTTCGAAGCCAAAGGAACCGGCCATGCCGCAGCAACCCGGTGCCGGGCTGTGGAAGTCGACGCCCAGCCTCCGCAGGACGGCCTCTTCGGCGGTCATCTTCATCAGAGATTTGTGATGGCAATGTCCGTGAAGGATGGCTTTGCGATCAAGTCGGGGCAATGGGACATGCGGGGCGTGAGTTTCCAGGAATTCGCTGAGCAGAAAAGTCTGCCGCGACAAGGTCAGGGCCAGCGCGTCATGGGGAAACAAGTTCACGAGCTCGTCTCGAAAGACGCCAACGCAACTCGGTTCGAGGCCGACGATTGGAACGCCGGCTTCGATCTCCGGTGAGAGTTCGTCGAGGATCTGAAGCAGAAGAGCCTGGGCACGGTCAAGCATGCCTTGGTCGTAGAGCGGGCGCCCGCAGCATAAGTTGGCCCTTGGCACGAGGACTTGGAAGCCGGCGCTCTCTAGGACTTCGACAGCCGCCTTCGCCGTCGCGGGACGAAAATAGTTGTTGAACGTATCGGGCCAAAGGAGCACGCGCGGAGCATCTGCATTGCGCCGCGGAGGGCGGCGGTAAAACCAGTTCTTGAAAGTCTGCGGAGCGAAAGCCGGAATGGAGCGCTGCGTAGGGATTCCGGCAACAAGCTTTGCAATATCTCGTAGCAACGGAAGTTGCGTGGTCAGATTGACCATCCCGGGCACATGCGATGCCACGCGCGCCCACAAGTCGATGTTCCCAAAGGCGTATGCACTGCGCGGCCGCACGCGGCCTTCATAATAGTGAGAAAGAAACTCTGACTTGTAGGTGGCCACGTCGACCCCGACCGGGCAATCGCTCTTGCATCCTTTGCAGGCGAGGCAGAGATCGAGCGACTCTTTGACCTCGTCGCTGCGCCAGCCGTCGCGAATCACCTCGCCTTGAGTCATCTCCCACAGCAAGTGAGCCCGGCCGCGCGTGGAGTGTTCTTCGTCATGGGTCGCGCGGTAGCTGGGGCACATCAACCCGCCTTCTTCGCGGCGGCATTTCCCGACGCCAACACACCGCAGCGTTGCCTCGGCCACGCTGCCGTGGTCAGCGAGAAATCGAAAATGCGTTTCCGGCTCCCAGGGAGCGTAATCCGCGCCCAGGCGAAGATTTTCGTCAAGCTTGTAGGGATCGATCAGCTTGCCCGGATTCATCTTCCACGCTGGATCCCATGCTGACTTGAACTCGCGAAAGGCCTGCACGAGTTCGGGGCCAAACATTTTCGGAAGCAACTCGCCACGGGATTGACCGTCTCCATGCTCGCCGGAGATGGAGCCACCATAGCTCACGACGAGATCGGCCGCCTCTTCCATAAACTTGCGGAATTTAGCGATGCCGTCCTTCGATTGCAAATCAAAATTAATCCGCGTGTGGACGCAGCCGTGGCCGAAGTGACCGTAGAGCGAGCCTTTGTAACCGTATGCGGCAAACATCTTGCGGAGATCACGAAGATAACCGCCAAGTTTTTCGGGTGTGACGGCGGAGTCTTCCCAACCTTCCCAGTTGAACGGTTCACCGGGCACATGCGAAGTGGCGCCGAGGCTCGACTCGCGCACCTCCCACACACGTTTCGCTTGCTGCTTGTCGGTGTACAGCCGCATGCTGGGAGGATTCGCGCCGCGGCCGAGTAACTGCATTAAGGTACGGGCCTGAGACTCAGCCTCCAGCGCGGTTTGTGCTCCGAATTCGACCATCAGCCAACCCCCGCCTTCGGGGAGAAGCGCGAGTCCTTCGGAATTGATGCCCTTAATCCGCGTGTAGCCCACAAGAAGATCGTCGAAGCCTTCGAGGCCGATTGGCTTGTGCTCCATGATTTCGGGCACGTGATCGGCGCACTGATAAATATCAGGATAAGCAACCATCAGCAGCATGCGCTCCGGAGGGCTCTCGACCAGGCGGCAGGTCGCTTCAAGAACAGTGACACACGTGCCTTCGGAGCCAACCAGGGCACGAGCCAGGTGGAACCCGTTCTCCGGCAGAAGATAATTCAGGTTGTAACCGGATACGCGGCGCGGGATGTTGGGAAAGCGCTGCCGCACCAGATCGCCATACGTGGCGGCGATGTCTTGCAATTTAGCGTAGATCTCGCCGCGACGTCCGCCTCGCTGAACAGTCTGTTCGACCTCCGCACTGGATGTTGCGCCGACCTTCATGCGCACGCCATCGTAGGTAAGGATTTCGAGCTCTTCGATGTTGTCGTCGGTCTTTCCCGCCATCACCGAATGCACACCGCAGGAATTGTTCCCGATCATGCCGCCGAGCGTGCAGCGATCGTGCGTAGCAGGATCAGGCGCGAAGGTAAGATGATGCTTTTCGGCGGCAACGCGAAGATGGTCGAGCACGACTCCGGGCTGAACGCGCGCAATGCGGCGGGCAGGATCGATTTCGAGAATCCTCGCCATGTACTTCGAAAAGTCGAGGATGACGGCGACGTTGCAACACTGCCCGGCAAGAGACGTGCCGCCACCCCGGCACAGCAGCGGTGCGCCGAACTTACGGCACAATTCGACAGCGGCAAGAACTTCGTCGGCATCGCGAGGCAGCACGACTCCGATAGGAACCTGGCGGTAGTTGGAGCCGTCGGTCGCGTAGAGCGCGCGGCTGCTTGTGTCAAAGCGGACTTCGCCGCCGATCCGTCGACTCAGAGCCTCCGCCAGACCTGAAGCATCCACCTGCGCAGATTTTGATCTGGCCGCCGCGGCGAGTTCCACGAGTTTGTGTGCCATGAGGCCTTACTTACTTCAATTCGAGGAGGAGTTCGCCACTGGCTTGCGGGTGACGGTGGTGATCTGGATCTTGGTCTTGTCTCCCTCGGCTTCAATGTTGATGGTAACCATATTTCTATGGTCGTCGGAGATGATCGTGCAACGGCCGGCGTCGGAAGTGGTGACCATCGCGTTAGGGAACTTCGATTTGTAAAAGCTGGCAACCTTGTCAACGGAGTCGGTGCTCTGGGAGTTCAAAGAAACAGTGTGAACGCCACCGAAAGTCGCCGAGGTTGCGCCATCTTTCAGTACTTCTACGCCGGGATATAGATCCACGCCGAGATTGCGCGCGGCTTCCTCTGGATCTTTGGTAGTCTCGACGCTTCCGAACGGCGTTTCCACTTTCACATTGTTGCCATCCTGGCGCACATGGGTATGATGCGCGACGTGCCACGCGACGAATCCAAGCGAGGCGATACCGACAACTCCCAAGAGAACGACAACGCCAACCAAAATCAGAATGATCTTAAGAGCGCCCCCGCCCTGGGCAGTATTGGCGGCTGGAGTTGAAGCGGGCGTTGCGGAAGGCACTGACGTCGAGTTGCCAGCGGCAGACACAGGCGGAAGAGTCGAAGCCAGGATGGGCGCACCGCATTTACTGCAGAAGCGGGTTCCCGGAACGATGGTCGTTCCGCATGAATTGCAGAATGCCATAAGTCACCTCATATCTATTGATGAATTAAGCAGTCGGCGCGAGTATACAGCAGATTGAATGGGAAGAAGAACGCAACTGGCTTAGCTCCACAACCGGGTCGCGTAGTCGGACATTGTGAGTCCCAATAACAACAGCAGGAAGAATAGCGCCGCGATCACCACCAGTTTGGTGAGCTTTTCGCTGGCATGCCAGACATGCATAAAGAAGAGCGCGACCAAGGTTGCCTTGACGGTCGCTATGCCCAAAGCTATGGCTGCGTTGTACGGCGCGAGATCGAGCGTGGCGGCGTAAACCGTAAGACCTGTGCCGATTAAAAGCGCGATCCAGACTGCGAAGTAGCCTTTTAACGGCGATTTGGTGGATGAATGTGCTGACATACCGGCCTCAGGGGTGACGATCGATCAAATACAGCAATGGGAAAAGATAGATCCAGACGATATCGACAAAGTGCCAGTAAAGGCCACCGATCTCCACGGGAGTATGCCATTCCGGGGTGAAACGTCCTTTCCAGGCCATGATCAAGAGCCACATAAAGATGCCCAAGCCGATGATCATGTGCAGAGCGTGCAAACCAGTCATGACGAAGTAGAGAGAGAAAAACATTTGCGCGTGGCGCGGATTGGCGAACTCACCCGGATGTCCCGGCACAGGCACGTGATCGAAGCTGAACGAAGCACCCGGAACGTGATGCTCTTCGAACTTGTCTTTGTACTCGATCCCTTTGATACCAAGGAAGGTTAGACCGAAGAGCATGGTGAGGATGAGCATGCCGACGAGCAGAGCTTTACGCGCGGTTTGCGCAGCCCAGACCGCTAAGACCACCGTTAAGCTGCTGCAGATGAGCACGGCAGTGTTGGTTGCGCCGAGGCTCATGTCGATCGATTTACTGGCGGCAGCGAAGTCTCCGAAATACCAGCGGCGATAAATCAGATAGGCACAGAACAGGCCACCGAAAAACATGACCTCCGTGGCGAGGAAAACCCACATTCCCAGGCTGGCCGCATCGCGCTGCTGCTGGGGTTCCGCGAAGTGATGCAGCAAAGCTGGATTGTGCGCAGCATGAGCTTCGCCATGATGGTCGTGAACCGCGGTAAAGGAGCCGGCGTTGGCGTTCGCGTTATCTTGCAACCGGGACCTCCTCCTTGTGAGGCGCGTCCAACTCCTCGTAGTTGTAGGCTTCCCAGGTCACAACGGGTTCCTCATCAAAGTTGAAGGTCGGAGGCGGAGAAGTTGTCTTCCATTCCAGTCCAGCCGCATTCCATGGATTGTCAGAAGCCGGCTTGCCGTAGCGCATCGACCACAGGAAATAGACCATGGGCAATAGGTAACCTACGCCGAGGATGGTTGCCCCTGCCGTCGACAACACGTTCAGTATCTGAAACTCCGGCATGTGGCTGTAATCGTAGTAGCGCCGCGGCATCCCCATATAACCCAGAAGAAACTGCGGGAAAAACGTGAGGTTGAAGCCGATGAAAACGATCAGCGCCGCAAGACGCGCCCATCCTTCGGGATAGAGGCGTCCGGAAATTTTGGGCCACCAGAAATGCATTCCGCCGAGATATCCCATCACCGCGCCTCCCACCATGATGTAGTGGAAGTGGGCTACGACAAAATAAGTGTCGGTGACGTGTACGTTGATCCCGAGAGCCGCGAGGAACAGTCCAGTGAGCCCTCCGATGGTGAAAAGACCAAGGAACCCGAACGCATACAGCATGGGCGCATCGTAATGGATGGAGCCCTTGTAGAGCGTGGCCGTCCAGTTGAATACTTTGATCGCTGAAGGCAGCGCCACAGCATAGCTAAGGAACGAGAACACGAGCGCGGAGTAGACGGAGATCCCTGCCACGAACATGTGGTGGGCCCACACGAGAAAACCGAAGACGGCAATTGCAATCGAGGAGAACGCCACGAAGTGGTAGCCGAAGATGCGCTTGCGCGAGAAGCAGGCAATGATCTCGGTAACCACGCCCATCGACGGCAGAATCATGATGTAGACGGCGGGATGGGAATAGAACCAGAACAGGTGCTGGAAGAGAACCGGATCGCCCCCAAGTTTGGGATCGAAGATGCCCAGATGCAAAGCACGTTCTGCAGCAACCAGCACAATTGTGACCGCGATGACGGGCGTGCCCAGAAGCTGAATAATGCTGGTCGCGTAGTGGGCCCAGATGAACAAGGGCAGTCGCGACCAGGTCATTCCCGGAGCGCGCATTCGATGAATGGTAACCACAAAGTTCAGGCCAGTCAGGATGGACGAGAATCCTGCGATAAAGATGGCAATGCCGGCCTCAACAATTTTTGTGTTGGTGAAGGATGTGCTAAACGGCGCGTAAAACGTCCAGCCCGTATCGACCCCGCCGGTGATCATGCAATGCAGCATGATCACCCCGCCAATAATGTAAAGGTACCAGCTGAGGAGATTGATCCGGGGGAAGGCCAGATCTTTCGCGCCAACCATCAGGGGCACAAGAAAGTTGCCCAGCACGGCGGGAATAGAGGGGATCAGGAAAAAGAAAACCATGACCATGCCATGCATGGTGAATAGCTTGTTGTAAGTATCGGCCTGCACCAGGTCGCCCGCGGGAGTAAGCAACTCGAGGCGGATGAGCAGCGCGAAAAAACCTCCAATGAAGAAGAAGAACGTGATGGAGAGAAGATAGAGCAGCGCAATGCGCTTGTGGTCGGTGGTGAGCAGCCACGACCACACTCCATACTCCTTGTTTAAATAATTTTCGCGTTCCGCCTGTGGAATCGTGGGTTGAGGTATCGCGTTAGGCATACTCATTGCACCTGACTTCCATTCGTGCGCACTCGTGCTTGTTCACCGCTCTCGCCTCGCGGCGGAACCAGGCTGGCATTCGTCTTCGCACCGTCAGCCGGCTTTGCGGCGGAGATCGATTTAATATAAGCGACGAGCGCGTTAACCTGTTCTTCGCTTACGAGTCCCTGAAAAGTCGGCATGATCGGCTGGAAGCCTTTCACGCGCTTCGCGCCCGGATCCAAAATGCATTCGCGGAGATAGTTTTCGTCGGCGTTCACGGTGCGACCGTCTTCGAGTTGAACCGGCTTCCCGTATACGCCCTGCAGATTCGGGCCACGTCCCTGGGTATCGCTGCGATGGCAGGTGGCGCAGCCAAGCTCGGCAAAAATCTTCTCTCCCGTCGCAGAGAGTGGACCGGTGGAACCGCCGCTCATCCATGCTTCATATTCCGCCGGCTCCTGGACGATGATCGAGCCGACCATGCCCGAGTGTTGGGTGCCGCAATACTCTGCGCAGAACAGGTGATACACCCCAGGCTTGGTGGCGCGGAACCATTCCACCGTGTAGCGCCCGGGCAGCACATCCTGCTTGATGCGGAACGCCGGAATATAGAAGCTGTGGATCACATCCTGCGAAGTCATGATGAGCTTGACGTCGCGTCCCACCGGGACATGCAGTTCGTTGATCTCGCGCTGACCTTCGGCGTGCTCCACCTTCCACATCCATTGCTTCGCCACAACGTAAACTTCAGTCGCGTCGGCGGGCGGCGTGCGCTCTTTAAAGTAAACGACGGCGCCCCAGGCAAAGATCACCATAAAGATGAGAAGCGGAATCGCGCTCCAGGTGATTTCCAGCGCGGTAGAGCCCTCGATCTGTTCAGCGCGAACACCAGGACGATGACGGAACCGGGCAGCAAAAAATATGACGAGCGTAAACACCAGCAGGGCCATCATCCCAGTCACGATGAGCAGGAAAATGTAGAGCGCATCCACGCGACTTGCCATCGTGGAAGCCTGCTGCGGCCATAATGGAAAATTATTGAGCATACCGTGTCTTCGTTGCCGTCTTCTTGGTTACCGAGCGATCCAGCCGCCACAAAACAAAAATCAAACCGCCAATTAGGAGAATGGTCGCGGCCGCCGCCAGGCGCAGAATGTTCGCGACCATCGCGCCGTATTTTCCAGTCTCCGGATCATAGTGGTAGCAGTAGAGCAGGACCGCATCGACGGCGTTGCCGATCTTGCCCTGCGAAGCCTCCACCAGGCCCATGCGCAAATCCTTGGGAGGAAAATCCACGCCGTAGAAATAGCGCGAGATGCGGCCCTGCGGCGTGAGGACCATGATGGCAGTGGCGTGTGCGTACTGATTGCTCTTCTCGTCGTACTGATACTGAAAGCCGACGGTCTTGGTTAGCGCGTTGATCGAATCTGGCGGACCAGTGAGGAAATGCCAGCCGGATGCAGCGTTGGCACGCCCGTAGCGCTTCACGTAGTCCGCCTTCTTGGCCGCGGCCATATCCGGAGTTTCGCGGGGATCGAAGCTAACGGTGACTACGTCGAACTCATTGCCTACGTCAAACTTCACCAGGCGCATCGCACTCG
Source organism: uncultured Acidobacteriaceae bacterium (assembly GCA_963773675.1). Lineage (GTDB taxonomy): Bacteria > Acidobacteriota > Terriglobia > Terriglobales > Acidobacteriaceae > Sulfotelmatobacter. The sequence continues at coordinate 229,969 of CAVZCG010000017.1, read as the reverse complement.
CAAGTCCGGCCAGAGCTTCGCCGCACAGCATCGTGCAGTTGTAATAAACCAGATTGAGGATCAGGGGTTTGCGCCCAAAATAGTCTCCCAGCTTCACGGTCTTGCCGGTATCGTCGCGGAAGATGAGATCAGGCGGTACCTGCGCATCCAGATGCTGCTCGATGCCGACATTCTGCAGCCGCGGCGGCCGCGTGTTTGCTGGAGGAGACATCACTCCGCTATTGATCTGTGCGCTGGCGGTGGCCGGCAGCAGCGTCAGCAACAAAATGCACGCGACAAAAATCGGATTGAATTTTTTGCAGCTCACTTCTTTTCACCTTTAGTCCCGGCTCCCGTTTTGGCGGTCGCCGTCGTGGTTGTGCCTGGGTTAGCGGTGCTATCTTCGGCGTTCGCACCCTGCGGACGCACAGGCAGTCCCCGTTGCACCAATAAATCCATGGCGTGTTCGATCGGAATGCGAACCGTTCCGGCCTTTTCATCCACCAAGCCGTAGCTGTAAAGCGTTTTTTCTTCCGCCATGCGAATTCCATTGAGCTGACCGCGCTCATCTTCTTCCAGCTTCGGACTAGGAAACGCGCTCTGCGGATATCCGGGAGCGACGTGGCGTGTATCCACGGGAACGTTGGTGACCAGCGGATTCACCGCAGGCTGCGAGGCTTTTTCGCGGCGGTCGAGATAAGAATAGACTCCTCTGAGCCCGAAAAGGCAGATCACGGTCACGACCGCGAGAGTCACCAGAAAATAGAGAATCGCGCCTGCTTGCATGTCCTGGTGCTCAAAGCTGCCGTGCTCCTCGCCGTTCCCGTGTTTTTGCGTCTCGTCGCTCATAATCTCTTACTGATGCTCATGTGCCGGCTGCAGAACCTCATGCGCATCCTGGTCATAGGCCGGCAGCAGAGGCAGCGAAGCCAGGTTCCGGAAGAAATACCACAGCCAGACTCCGCCGATCGCGATGGGCACAACTACATCGGCGAGCGTTACCTTCAACGTCTTCGAAAAGTTTGGTTCGATGATCCAGAAAAGGTCGACGTAGCACATCAGCAATAACAAAACTGCGACCCAGACCAGCTGTCGAATATTTCGCTTGAATTCGCGCGAAAGCAGTATCGCGAAAGGGACGGAAAAATGGAACAGGACCAGGCTCATTGCAACAAATCCCCATCCGCCGTTGATGCGCCTCAGATAGAAAGTGATCTCGTTGGGAAGATTGCCCGCCCAGATGATCAGCCATTGCGAGAACGAGAAGTAAGCCCACACCATGATGAAGGTGAGCATCCACTTGCCGTGGTCATGAACAAAGCTCGGCTTCAGCATCTCCGACATCGGCTTGTACTCGAAAAGAATGCGCTCGACGACTACCGCAAAGCACATGGCGGAGAGGACTTCGCCGATGAGGAGGATCAGGCCGAAGATCGTCGAGATCCAACTCGGGTCCAGCGACATGACCCAGTCGATCGCTGCGAAAGAGATGGTGAACCCATACAGGATAAGTCCCGGGCCGGCGACCGCCTTGAAGCGCTGACTGTTGTCCGGCGCGCCGGCGTGATCAGTTTGCTTCGACCACATCGAGAGCAGGAACGAGAGCACGTTCCAGATTACGAAATAGATAATCGCGCGGATGAGAAAGCCTGAAAAGTTCAGGTAGCTCGCTTTGATGAAACTGTGTTTCTCGAGGTGCTCCCGAATGTGCGGATCCTGGATTGACGCAAGCGGCATCGCCCAGGGATAAATCCGCTGCTGCCAGACCGCGACGATGATCGGAATGAAGAGAATCGCCAGCAGCGGCAACGTGCGCATGGCCGCGCCCAGGATCCGGCGGATCACCGTGCCCCAGCCGCCACCGGTGAGGTGGCGAATCATGAGAATCGCCATGGATCCAAGGGCGACGCCCAGCCAGCACATAAAGCCGAGCAGGTAGGCGCGGTAGAACTCATCGGGATGGATGACTGATAGCGCACCCGCGCCAACGGCGAAGAGGACGCCAATGACGAGCGAGCGCTGCGAGATTTTTCTTACGACTTCGGGCGCCGTTAAATCGAGTTGTGGATGAGTCGCGGCGCTCATTTCTGTTCCTCTGATCTTGGACTTGTCTCAGGGGCCATAACGGGAAGAGTCGCGCCCGATCCGGGCCCTCCGACAAATGCCGGCGGCTCCGAAGGCACACTCTGTCCGGCGGGAACGTCCGCCTTGGTTGCATTCTGACTCAACTGCAGCGCACGGATATAAGCCACGATGTTCCAGCGGTCCCGCGGAGGAATCTGCGAAGAGTAGTCTGACATAATGCCGAAGCCGTTACTGATGACGTCGTAGAAATATCCCAATGGTGCTTTCTGCAGGCGCTCGGTGTGATACGACGGAGGCTTGCGCGAGAAGCCACGGGAGGGAATGAATCCGTTGCCATCCCCAAGAGGCGAGTGACAGGGAGCGCAGTAAATATTGAAGCGCTCGCGGCCCCGCTCCAGAACTTCTTTGGTCACGGGAAACGGCATGTAGTCGCCAGGATTGCTGCCGACCTTTCCGGTATAGAAATAGGTGTCGGCGCGCAAGTCGCCGCGCGCGACCGTTCCTTCCACCAGCGGACGGGCACCGCGCTGATCAGGGAAAAAATCACTCTTGGCCAGCGGATTGATTCGCGGCTGAACATGCATATCGAGACGGCAAGCCGAGAGCAACGCAATGGCGCTGAGCAGACCGACGACGGATATTTGGCGGAAGCGCGGCATTCTAGCTGGGCACCTCCGAGATGGAGCGAGGAGCTAACCCCTCCAGAAAACTGCGCGTGCTGGTCGGATTGTATTGGGGATCGGAAGAAAACACGATCAGGAAAAAACGGTCTTTCGACGCCAGCGCAAATCTGGGCACGTTGAACACGGGATGATACGGCATGGGCAGACCATTCAGAGCGAGCATGCCGAACACCGCGGAGATTACGGCAAAGAGAATCGTCATTTCGAAGGTGATGACGATGAATGCCGGCCATGAATGAGTAGGCTTTCCGCCAACGTTGATGGGATAGTCGATCGCGGAAATCCAATACTGCATCAGGTATCCCGTAAGGCCGCCGATGATCCCGCCAATTAAGACGACCAGCGGAACTGCATTGTGATGAAAGCCGATTTCTTCGGCTAGACCTTCGATCGGAAACGGGCTATAGGCATCGATCTTTTGATAGCCAGCTTCGTGTGTATGTTTGGCGGCGTCGATCAACGCCTGAGCGGAATCGAACTCCGCCATCATGCCGTAAACAGGATCGCGCTTCATTCCTTCACCTCGGCTTCCGGCAGGAGGGTGCGCATCTCAAAGATGGAAATCGCCGGCAGCAGCCTGAGGAACAGGAACATCGCGGCCAGGAACATGCCGATAGTCCCGATGTACGTCATCCAGTCCCAGCGCGTGGGGTAATACATGCCCCAGGACGAATTCAGGAAGTCGCGGCTCAGGCTCACCACGACGATGATGAAGCGCTCCAGCCACATGCCGACCAGGATCACGCCGGAAAGCAGGAATAACGCCACTGGACTCGTCCGTAATTTTCTGATCCACAACAATTGCGGAATGAAAATGTTGCAGGCAAGCAGCGACCAGTATGGGATGGCGTAAGGACCGTGCAGGCGGTTCCAGATCGTGAAAGCATCATAGCGATCGCCGCTGTACCAGCCCATGAAGGCCTCAATGCCATACCCGTAGGCGACGATCAATCCGGTCGCCAGCATCACTTTCGCGGAATTCTGTAAATGGCGTTCCGTGATGAAATCTTCGAGGCCATAAATTTTGCGGATGGGGATGGCCAGCATCAACACCATGGCAAATCCGGAATAGATCGCACCAGCCACGAAGTACGGCGGGAAGATCGTCGTATGCCATCCCGGAACAATGCCGATGGCGAAATCAAAGCTCACGACGGTGTGAACTGAGAGCACGAGGGGCGTAGCTAATCCGGCCAAGAGAAGATAGGCAGTTTCGTAGCGATGCCAGTGCCGCGCCGATCCGCGCCAGCCCATCGATAGCGCGCCGTAAATCAGTCTCGCCGCGGGATGCGTGGCTCGATCGCGCAGCGTGGCCATATCCGGAATCAACCCGATGAACCAGAACAGCGCCGAAGTAGTGGCGTAAGTGGAGACCGCGAAGACATCCCACATGAGCGGGCTGCGGAATTGCGGCCACACCCGCATCGTATTCGGATAAGGAAATAACCAGTAAGCGAGCCACGGGCGTCCCACGTGGATGGCGGGATAGATTCCTGCGCAGGCCACGGCAAACAGCGTCATGGCCTCGGCGAAGCGGTTGATCGAATTCCGCCACGACTGCCGCAGCAAAAGAAGAATGGCAGAGATGAGCGTGCCGGCGTGGCCGATTCCGATCCACCACACAAAGTTGACTATGGCGAAGCCCCAGCCGATCGGAATGGTGGAGCCCCAAATCCCGATGCCTTTCAGGAACAGGTATCCGATCGCGTACAGCATCATCATCGTCAGCATGAAGGCAATGCCGAACCCCGCGAACCAGCCATTTGAAGCCGGACGCGTCAGCACAATCGCGCTGATCTTTTCCGTGACCGTGCCGAAGGTGTGACCCGGCTCGATTACAGGAGCTCGACTGTCTTCCAGCGTCGTTTTGTATGGCTCGTTCATTGATTATTCGCCCACTCTCGGGCGGGCTCCGCTTTTGTCTTCTATGCTTTGAGATCCGGATTCGGGTTGCTGACTTCCGCCAGATAAGTCGTTCGCGGGCGCGTGTTGAGTTCGCCCAGAAGACTGTAATTGCGGGACTGCGCCTTCAACTTTGAAACCTTGCTGTCAGGATCATTGATGTTGCCGAATATGATCGCCCCCGCCGGACAGGACTGCTGGCATGCAGTTTGCAGTTCGCCGTCTTTGATTTTGATTTCCTTGCCTTCGCGCACCGATGCGGTTTCGGTGTCGATTTTGTGTTCGGTAATGCGCTGCACGCAGTACGTACACTTTTCCATCACTCCCCGGCTGCGCACGCTCACGTCGGGATTCCGCATCATCTTGTACTGCGGAGTCTCCCAATCCTGGAAGAGAAAGAAGTTAAATCGCCGCACTTTATAAGGACAGTTGTTCGAGCAGTACCGCGTCCCCACGCAGCGGTTGTAGACCATATCATTCAAGCCTTCGCTGGAGTGGTTGGTCGCGCCGACCGGGCAAACCACTTCGCACGGCGCGTTCTCGCACTGCTGGCAAGGCACGGGCTGGAAGAAAGCTTTCGGATTATCCCGGTCGTGGGCTTCTTGATCTTGATACTGGTAATAGGTGTCGATCCGAATCCAGTGCATGTGCCGGCCGATGGCGCACTGCTCCTTGCCGACCACGGCGATATTGTTTTCCGACTGGCACGCGATCATGCAGTTGTTGCAGCCCACGCACGAGTTGAGATCGATCGCCATGCCCCAGGCATAGGCCTCTTCTTTGTAAGGATAGGGTTTGTAAAGCGTGAGACCCGGCGCTGGATCTTCGTCCATTTTCTTCGCGAAGTCAGGATCCTTCTGATATTCCTCAAGCGCAGTTTCTCGCACCAGCGGACGATGTCCGCCATCGGGCGTGTCCATCCACTGATAACCCTGCGTCGAAGCGAGCACATAAGTCTCGCCGGTCTTTCGGATCTGCAATCCCGTCGCAAACCAGGGAGCGGCTGTCGTACGCAAAGGATACGCATCGAAGCCCTGCGCTGTTCCGACGCGGCCAGCGCGCTTGCGCCCATAACCGAGAAAGACGGTAGCCGAATTATCAGGATGGCCGACCTGAACCCAAACCGGGCCAGTCACTTTTTTTCCGTTGAGTTCGAGTTCGACAACGTCGCAAGTCTTGACCTGCAGCCGCTCCGCCATCTTGGGGCCGATGAGCACGGCGTTGTCCCAGGTAAGCTTGGTCATCGGCTTGGGCAGTTCCTGCAGCCAGCCGTTGTTGGCGAATTGTCCGTCGTAGATGCTGGGGTCGCGGCGGATGTTGAGCTCGCAGGTTCTCGGGCCTCCTGCGAGGCCCACATCCATGAGCGATTCGCTTTTGCTTGCTTTGTTTGCGGGGTCCACCTTCACATTCTTTGGCGGATACGATGTCCCTTCGATCCATCCATCGTGCAGTGACTTGCGCCAGAATGCTTCGAAATCCGGGCCGGTGTGCTGCTTCTGCCAGTAGGCGCGGACCAGGTCGTAGCCCGCGGCGTCGGCTTGACCTGCAAGAAGCGCGACAAACTCGACAGCACTCTTGCCGCCATAGAGCGGCGCAATCAGCGGCTGAATAATGCTGACAGTGCCGTCGTATGCACGAGCATCGCCCCAAGTTTCAAGTTCATGCGCCTGATTGATGTGCCACTGGCAAAGATCTGCGCTCTCGTTCTGATAAAGGCCGAGATGGACGCGCAGGGGAGCTTTGTTGCTCTTGAGTACGCTCGCGAAATCGAGGTCAGCGGGAGCATCGTAAGCTGGATTCCCGCCGAGGATAACGAGCAAATCTACCTTACCCGCATCGATATCCGAGACAAGATCTTTGATTGAATCGATCTGATTGACAGGGTTTGCGTCCACTGTCTCGGTATAGAAAACCGTCTTGCCGACGTTGCCCAGCCTTGCGTTAATTGCGTGGGCCAGAGCATGCACCGAAGGAGGCTGGTGATCGCCGGGAATTATGAGGCACGATCCGTGATGATTGGAAAGGTCATCGAACATGGCGCGGAACACGGAGCTAGGAAAACCGTGCTTCTGAGGCCCGGGAATGTCCGAGTTCATCGATTCATTTGCCGCTAGTATTTGGGCGAATGTTTCTAACTCGGCGGCCTGTACCGGCAACCGATGATCCGCCTTCGCTCCCGTTGTCGTCGGCGTGCTCTCGATCACGTACAACCGGTTCATCTCTCCGTCGGGATTGCGGCGCTTGGCGAAGTCGCGGATGTAACGTACGTTGCCGGGGAATCCGGCATACAGAAAATCGGCATCCAGCGAGACGATGACATCAGCCTTGGAAAAGTCGTAACGCGTCTCAACCGGCTGGCCGAATGCCATCTTCGCGCCTTCGAGCACATTGTCGCGATTGACCGGCTCGTACACATGCCACTTGGCCTGGGGATAAATTTTCAGAAAATTCCGCAGCTGATCAGCCAGCGTAGGCGAAGAAATGGTCGGCGTAAGAATCCGAATGCCCGCGCCCTGCAAGGCCTTTTGGGCGCTCAGCGGTCCGCGAATCGCGTTCACAAAACTTTGCCACGAGCGCTGATCGCCCATCGAGACCACGCTCTGCGAGCGGTCAGGGTCGTACATGCCAAGGATCGAAGCCTGGGCAAAAATATCTGTTCCGCCCAGGCTGGCGGGATGCTGCTCGTTGCCCTCAATTTTTGTGGGACGGCCCAGATGGCTCTCCACCAGCAGCGGGCTGGCATATCCGCCGAGGGTCATCGCTGTCGCATAGAACATGGGGCGTCCGGGAACCACTTCTTCGGGCTGGCGCACATAAGGAACGATGGGTTCGAGGGGCAGGCGCACGCATCCGGTCATGCCGGCCAGCGCCATGGATGCGCCCATCACCTGAAGAAAGCCGCGGCGTGAAACAGAATCGACCCACTCGGATGCGCCCTTGGGAAATTCGCGGTGCAATGCTTCCTGAAAATCGGCGCTGCCCGCCAGTTCTTCCAGGCTGCGCCAATATTCCGGGCCGGCCTTCTGATCCGCAGCCGCTTCGATTTGTGCGCGGAGAGAATCGAGATCCAGCTTGCCCTTCTTGCCCGGGCAAACGTCTTCGCGCTTCGTTATCTCGACCAGCCCACTCGATTTTTTTTCTTCCATACTCATTTGCAAATCTTCCGTCCAGCCCGACGCCCGCCAACTCGACATTTGCCAGCGCATTGACTTTGGGTGGCGCAGCGCTTAAGCGCTGCGATGAACACCCCAGACAACCCAGCGGCTTTAGCCGCCGAGGTACCGCCGAGGCTAAAGCCTCTCTCCTTAAACTCGCTCTCAATCGCAGGCCTCAAGGCCTGCGCCACCCAAATGCAATCACTTCCTCACCGGTGACACGTGTTGCAACTGGTGATGTCCCTTACGTTGCGGACGTTATATTTTTTTACCAACGCCGTGCCCAGGTCGGCCTGATCGGTATAGCTCTGTCCATCCACCACAACTGGATGCGCGCTCGTGGGCGGCTGGTAACGCATATTGAAAACCTGATCACGCGGGCGGAGATTGTTCTCCGGCGCCCGATGGCAGCCTAAACACCATTCCATCTGCAACGATTCCTGCTGGTACATGAGCGGCATCTGGTCGACGGGACCATGGCAGGTATTGCATCCCACGCCCTTATTCACGTGAATGCTGTGATTGAAGAAAACGAAGTCGGGGAGCTGGTTCACCCGCGTCCACTGCAGAGACTGGCCCGAGCGATAGCTGGCGCGGACAGGCTCGAGCAGTTGGGCATTCGTCCAGATTTGCGAGTGGCAGTTCATGCAAGTCTTGGTCGGAGGAATGCCGGCGAAGCTCGAGGTTTCTACCGTGGTGTGGCAATAGCGGCAGTCAATGCCAAGTCCGGCAACGTGGTGCTGGTGGCTGAACGGCACCGGTTGCGGCTTGCGCACTCCGGCATAGGTGACGTACGGCGAACCCTGAACCTCATACGCCACTAAACCGAGCGCGGCAATGACGAAGACCGCGCCAAAAATCGTGGCCCGGGAAAGGGTGTTCGCACTGCGATGAAAAATCTGCGACATGCTTACGTACGAGTTCTAAAAAATACGTCCGAGACCCAGCAGACTTCAGTTCAGGAAGCTTATTGGTTACAACGCGAAGGAAAATACCCACATATTTTTTCGCGTCAGTTAGGAGAACTGGAGATTATAAATATTTCGCGCGAACTTGTCGCGTAGTTCACCAAGAAATTCGTAACAATGGCCAAAATTGAACCTAGATGAAAAAATGTTGTGTTTGTAAACATCTGCCGCCCCTCTGAATCCTTAGCGGAGGTTCATCACCAACAGCTTTGGCTCGGTCATTTCCTCAATCGCATAGCGCAATCCCTCGCGGCCCAGGCCAGAATCTTTTACACCGCCGTATGGCATCTGGTCGATGCGGAAGGAAGGAATATCGCCCGCGATCAGTGCGCCAACTTCGAGTTCGTCGTAGGCCTGGAAGAGCAGCTTCACATCGCGCGTGAACAATCCTGCCTGTAGACCATAGTTGGAGTTGTTGATTCGCCGCAGTGCTTCGTCAAAATTCTGGTACGGTTCCACGGTGACGACAGGGCCGAAAATTTCCTGGCAGTTCACTTTCATGTCTGGCTTGGTGCCGGTGAGCACTGTCGGATTAACGATCGATCCATCGCGGCCACCGCCGCACAATAAGCGCGCGCCCGAGCGAACTGCCTCTTCGATCCAGCCGGTTACGCGAACGGCATCGCTCTCGCGGATCACCGGACCGACATCGGTGGATTCTTCCATGGGATCGCCGGTCTTTAATTTCTTGACGCCGTCGACCAGCAGATCGGTGAACCGGCCATATACCGACTGCTCCACCAGAATGCGCTGCACGGAAATACAGGTTTGCCCAGCGTAGCCGAAACCTCCGGTAACGCAGCGATCCGCCGCGTAGACGAGATCGGCGTCGCTGTGCACGATAGCGCCGGCATTGCCGCCGAGTTCCAGCGCGACCTTCTTCTTGCCGGCGCGGCGCTTGATGTCCCAGCCCACGGGCACGCTGCCGGTAAAGCTGATCAGCTTGATGCGCTCATCGGTGACCAGCAGGCCGGCGTCTTCGTTAGAGAGTGGCAGTACATTGAGGCCGCCATCCGGCCAACCGGCTTGCTGAATGCACTCGGCCAGCAGCAGCGAGCAGAGCGGAGTTTGCGGCGCCGGTTTCAACACCATGGAACAACCGGATGCAATCGCAGGCGCGACTTTATGCGCGACGAGGTGCAGTGGAAAATTAAACGGAGTGATGCCCGCGATCGGGCCGAGAGGATAGCGCTTCACGATGCCCCAGCGTCCGGCGGTAAACTCCTGCCAATCGAGGGGAAGGTATTCGCCGTAGATACGCGTAGCCTCTTCGGCGGCAACGTTGAAGATAAAGACGGCGCGGTCCACTTCAATGCGCGCCAGCTTGATGGGCTTGCCAGCCTCCTGCACGATGGTCCGGGCGAATTCTTCTCGGCGTTCGGCGATGGCTATGGCCACGCGGCGAAGCACGCGCTGCCGTTCGAAGGCAGGCAGACGACGAGTAGTACCGAAAGCCTTGACTGACGCCGCTATCGCGGCCTCGGCTTGATCCCGCCGCGCTTGCGTCACTCGCCCGACGACGCTGCCATCGAATGGTGACCGGACCTCGACTATATCGCCGTCTTCCACCCAGCGGCCGTCGACAAAGAAACCGTGGATCGCGACTGGGGCGACGGTCATTTCTGCCATGTTGGCCTCCGAGGTCTGAACCGACAATTTTCGATTATAGGCCTTCGACTGGGGTTGCCTTCTAAAGAGATGATCGAGAAAGAGGAAAGGGAAAAATAATTATGTGGTCCGCGCTCTGGCAGCCCCGAGGGTCGTCAACTCCATGCGGCGAGTCCACTACAATAAGCCCCGAGCAATGTCCAAGCTTGAAACCATTGTTGAGCTTGCCCCGCGTCTGCGGCGGAAGGAAGTATCTCCGCTGGAGCTGACACGCGCTTGCCTGGATCGCATCGAGAAACTGAATCCAGCGCTGAATGCGTTTATCACGATGACGTCCGAATCTGCGCTTGCAGAAGCGCAGGCGGCCGAGATTGAAATCTCGCGCGGCGAGTGGCGCGGGCCGCTGCATGGGATTCCGATTGCCCTGAAAGATCTGATCGATACCGCGGGAACGCGCACGACCGCAGCCAGCGCGCTTTATCAGAATCGCGTGCCGAGCGAAGATGCGGAAGTGGTGCGGCGCTTGCACCAAGCCGGAGCGGTGATTCTGGGTAAGAACAATTTGCACGAGTTCGCGTATGGAGGAAGCTCGCTGGTTAGTTTTTTTGGTGACGTGCACAATCCACGGAACGCGGCGCATATTGCGGGAGGGTCTTCGGGTGGATCGGCAGCGGCGGTTGCTGCCGGGCTTTGCTATGCGGCGATTGGAACCGATACGGCTGGCTCCATACGCGAACCGGCAGCGCTGTGCGGATGTGTTGGCATCAAGCCGACTTATGGTCGCGTGTCTACGCGCGGCGTGATTCCGCTTTCGTGGTCGCTGGATCATGTGGGGCCATTTGCTGCGACGGTTGGCGATGCGGCGATTGTGCTGCAGGCGATTGCGGGATATGATCCGCGCGATATCAACAGCAGAGATGTTCCTGCTGCTGACTATTTCTCCGCTTTCCGCGAAGGAACGAAGACGCTTCGCGTTGGAATTCCGCGCGCGTACTTTTATGACGATCTTGATGATGAAGTCCGCGCGGCGGTGGACGAGGCTCTTGGCGTCATCAAGACGCTGGTGGCGGAAACTCGCGAAGTGCGGCTTGAGATACCAACCGATCGCGTGGTGCAGAATGCCGAGTCGTATGCGGTTCACGCGGAAAACATTGCGCGGACACCGGAACTCTATCAAGCGGAAACTCTGCGGCGCATTCGCTTTGGCGAGAACATTTCGGCTACGGAATATATCCGGTCGCGTCATGAACTGAAGCGCGAGCGGCGTCGAGCTCATGATTTCTTCGCCGACGTGGATTTGCTGGTCACGCCGACGACGCCCATTCCGGCGCCTGCGATTGCCGATCTGAGGAAGGATCTTGAGGCGCTGCGTCCGGCGGAACTTGTTTTGCTGCGCAACACGCGGCCGTTTAATGTTTGGGGGCTGCCGGCGATCTCGGTGCCTTGCGGCTTTACGAAAAGCGGGCTGCCGATCGGGCTGCAGATTGCCGGGCCGCGCTGGCGGGAAGATTTGGTGCTGCGGCTGGCTCATGCTTACGAGTCGGCTGTGAATTTCTCCGCGAAATAAATCCGGCGTGGCGGCTTCGTTCGGACTGCCGTATGTCGTGCCGTGCTCGGTTCGGGGTATCCCCCTCCCTTCTCTTCTCTAATGCAATCACCACGTTAGCAAGAAATTCCTTGCAAATTACGATTTTCAAAGAACTTAGGTGTCAAAATACCTGAAACAAAGGAGTTAGGCCCGACTTTCTCGCCGGTCGCCCCCGCGTTGTGCGGGATTTCTCTACTGCCTTTGCTTGGCCATGATGGAACGAATTTGTGGAGGGCACAAGGTTGGATGTCACAGGAGGGGGCTGTGGGCTTCGACCGGCCGCCGTCCGCCTCCTGATTAAAACGGCTCCTCAATCTCCCCGCCAAGCGGCATTTGTTCTTCCGCTGCCTTTCTCGCTTTGGGGGCCTTCTTGAATGTGGCGTCGGCGGCGAAGCGGGGATAGTCGATCTTCTTGGCGGCGAGGAGTTCCTGGATGCTCAGGATTTGGATGCGTGGGTATTTGTCGGTCAGTCCCGGCGGGCGGTAGAATCCGGCCTCGGCGGCTTCTTTCAGCATGGGCTTGGTGGGCGCTTCCATGCAGATGAGGACGCCGATCTCGGCTTTCTCTCGTTCGATGACGCCACGGAGATCGCGGACGTAGGGTGCATGGAGTTTGCCCGCTTTGACGGAGAGAATGATCTGCTTCGTCTTCCCGCCTTTCTCATCGTGGAAGAAGAGCCGACCGTCGATGCCTTGGTCTGCGCCTTTCTTCTTTTCGAGCGGGCGGGCTCCCACCAAGCTGAGCGCCCACCACTGAAATTGATACGGATCTTCTTTGGCGAGAGCTTCTGCGCCCTTCAGGTCGACGGGTTCGCCGATGACTTCGTAGGTTGCGCGAACCGATTCGCCGAACGCGTCGTCGAGGCGCTTCTTGATTAGGCCGATCGCGAGGTGGGTAATGTCGATGCCGATCCAGCGGCGGTGCGACGGAGATTGCAGTGCCGCAGCCGCAGAAGGGATCGAGAATAGTGTCTCCTTCATTAGTGCTTGTGGCAACGATGCGGGTTAGCAGCGATTCCGGTTTCTGAGTTGGGTACCCAAGCCGCTCAGCTGCTTGCGAGTTGATCGGGAAAATATCGTCCCAAACATTTTGAACCGGGGCTCCGGGCATCTCGTCGAGGTAGCGTTTATATTGCGGCACGGAGCCTGGCCGCGTTTGAATAATTCGTCCTTCCGTGATCAGTTGCTGCATCTTGTCTCTGCGATAGCGCCAATAACGCGTTACTCCCATAACCTCGTACTGAGGGTTTCCTTTTGCCGCGCCGCCCGGCCCTGTTAGATTGTCGAGCCTGTAATGGCGCCCGTCTTCATCTTGGTATGAATACTTCTTGAGATATGTGGAGTCGTAATCCGAATGCTGGTGATGAAACGTGATGTCATCGCTCTTGCCGTAGAAAAGGAGCGTATCGGCAACGTTTCCGAAGGCCTTTCTTCCTTGTTTGGCGTCACTGTGGGCCGTGGTCCTTTTCCAGGTGATCTCGTTCCTGAACTCCGTGGGTCCAAACACGCCGTCCATCAGGATCTTCAAGTAATGGCTGGCTGTCGGGTCGCAGTGCAGGTAAATCGATCCCGTCTCCTTGAGCACGCGGTGAAGCTCGACTAGGCGCGGGGCCATCATGGCAAGATAGGCCATCATGTCGCTGTGGCCGAGGAAGGTGCGGAAGGCGCGCATGGCGTCGGAGACGCGGCCGCCGCGCTCGACGATTTCCTCGTAGGCAGCTTCGGCGTCCATGTTCCACTCCCACGTGTCTTCGAAGGCCATGATCTGGGAACTGGAGCGGGTACCGTCTTTTTCAGCGAAGAGGACGTTGTAGTCCTGGCGGCTGTTGAAGGGCGGGTCGAGATAGATGAGGTCGACGGACTCGTCCTTGATGTGCTCGCGGAGGACGGTGAGGTTATCGCCGTAGTAGAGGCAATTCTTTTGCACTGCGGGCCATTCTAGCTGGAATGGGGGGCGGGAGGAATTTGATAGTTGGTGCCGTCCCTACGGGACTTGTTCCGTCCTTTGCATTTTTACCCGGCACTTCCGTGCCGGGCTATTATCAGCCGCCCCTCCGGGGCTAAGCGGTCGAGCTTCGCTCGACTGGACAGCCGAGGGCGGCTGTCCCCACATGGACGTCTTGACACTCGAGAGACTGGGTCACCGTAGAAACGCCCTTGTGGGTCGGGTGGCCCACCCTTTCGGCGTTTTTCGCTTCCGTTTCACAACTGTGGGTGCCCGTCCTTGCGCTTTTTGCAGGGGCGGGCACGATGCTGCCTGTGCCATCTGTTTTCGGGATCCGAAAACATAGACCGTCACTGCGAGCGTCCGTGGTACCCGCCCTTCGCACAGAACGCGAAGGACGGGGCACCCCATTTACAGCTAACGCCAGCGAGCTTAAAAGCCTAGGCCACCCGCCGTGCGGCGCAAAATGCAAGGCTGGGCTAGCCCCCGAGGCAACTACCCCACTCAAGCCAAAACCCGGCTTGAGTGGGCCACCCGCCCATCCTCTGCAGCTTTACCCGGCACTTCGTGCCGGGCTATTATCGGCCGCCCCTCCGGGGCTAAGCGGTCGGGGCGGGTGGCCCCACGCTTTGGGTTGCCGCCGACGCCACCATCGCTGTGGGTGCCCCGCATCTTGCGTTTTTTGCGAGGGCGGGAATCCCGAACGCGTGCAGCGAGCGTTCTTGCGCGGTCACCAGCTTACGCCACGCGGTCGCGAAACGAAATCTCGGTCCAGCCAACATTCACTCGTACCACTGCGGCTTGGTCGAGAAAATAGAAACAATAGCTGCTCCGTCGCCACTGCTCCGGGTCCCGAGTGAATAAGTCGACCATCGTTTCACTTAGCCTATGCCAGGAGGCCAACTTACGGATGGAGTCGGCCTTCATTACCTCCGTTATGTTCCCAAAACGGGAATGCTTCTCTAAATTCTCTTCAGGCCCTGGAAGTAGCAGGTCCGCCCGTACCGCCCGTTTCCCTACTTGAATCCAGAACCAAAAGTAGACAGTACATCTCAAAAATTTGGAAGGATGAAGAGAGTTCATGAAGCGCCTCTCGTTGTATATACCCCTGTTCCTTCTCGCCACCGTGCCAGGATTTGCATCCTCGCCAGCGCGCAGCGCCAATTCGCAAAATCAATTTCATTTTCCAGCAAAGGCTTCCAAGGCATCGCAGGCTCCGAAGAGCAACGGCCAGCACAGACTCACTCAGGGGCCGGAAGTGCGACCTGACCCTCTGGTTCGACAAAGCCAAACTCGTTCCGCGCAGCAGCCGAAGACGCAATCCAAGCGTGCGCTGACGCCTTCCAATCTGCCAACCGGCAAGCTGGGATTCGTCTCCGCGAGCCAGATTCCGGTCGGTGGCGAGGCGTACTATCAAGCATCCAATGGCGACTTCAACGGTGACGGCAAACAGGACGCCGTAACGTTTGTCCAGAATTACGTCAGCAGCACCTGGACTTACTCCATTTCCGTGGTCCTCGGTAATGGCGATGGAACCTTTCAGAGCCCCGTTCTCACTGCGATCCCTGGTGGCGATACCTGCGCTGGCTTCGTGGTCGGCGATGTAAACGGGGATGGGAAAGATGACCTCCTGGTGGTTCACCTGGCCGGGCAATGCAGCAATTCCACCTCAAATTTCGATGTCCTTCTCGGCAATGGTGACGGCACATTCACCCAGGGAAACAACTACTTGATCAGTTCGAACAGCCTGGCTGGCGGTGTTCTGCAGGACGTGAACGGCGACGGCCATCTCGACGTTTTCGCCGTCGACAGCGTAAATCCCGGCAATCTCTGGACGGTGCTGGGCAACGGCGACGGGACGTTCTCGACCACTCCCACCTCGCTTGCACTTTCCGGCCAAGTTAGCCGGGCGATCCTTACCGATCTGAACGGCGATGGAGTTCTCGATGTGGTGGGGAACAACTCGAACGGCTCGAATCCAAATCAGGTGTGGGAATACGTTTCTACTTCGGCTACAACCTACGGGAGCGGAGTTGCACTGCTGACCCCCGACACAGTTTACGACGGTTGCGGCGCCCCGGCTACAGGCGACATGACGGGCGACGGCAAACCTGAGATTGTCAGCCCGAACTGCGGGGACGCTACGGTCACCATCTATGTCAACAATGGCGACGGCAGCTTCCAGACCGGCGCCTATTACCAGGTCGCGTTGTCGGCCACGGGAGGAAACGACGTTCGAGCGTATCCAGAAGGGGTTACGATTGCCGACGTCAACGGCGACGGCAAGGCTGATATTGTCAGCTCCAACGACAATTCAGGTGACGTCACCATTCTATTGGGCAATGGCGATGGCACGGTTAACGTACCTTCCGTCGGTTACGCGACCGGCGGCTATCCCAGTATGCCGGCGATCGTTGCCGATTTCAATGGCGATGGATTCCCCGACATCCTGATCCCAGACGATGAGTTCAGCCTGGCCTATCTGAAAGGCTATGGCGATGGCACCTTCCTCGCCGGGCTCGATTACTACGTCCCTATCAGCGATAACGGGTACGCTAACTCCTACGGCATCGCCACCGGCGATTTTAACGGTGACGGCATTCCCGACGTCGTCGTCGGTAACTGCTGCGGCGACAGTACCGTTGGAGTCACGGTATTTCTCTCACGCCCCGATGGCAGCATGCAGCCGGGGGTGAACTATGGCTCTGATGGGTACCTCATCTTTGTTACCGTTGCCGATTTCAACAAAGACGGCAATCTCGATATCGCCACCGCCGACCTAAGCAACGGATGGGTCCAGATTTTCTATGGAAAAGGCGATGGCACCTTCACAACGGGTCCGACGTTTGCATCGGATACAGCAAGCAGCGAGCCGTATGATCTAGTCGCAGCCGACTTCAACGGCGACGGCTACCCGGACCTGGCTGTCGTCAACTACGTCGGGTCCACCAACTCGGATGTGGGCATCCTCCTGAATGACGGCACCGGAAATTTCAAACCGGCCGTACCTTACGCTCTTTCCTCGTGGGCATGGCGAGGGATCGCCACGGGCGACCTGAACGGCGACGGGAAACTTGATCTGGCAATCCCACTGTACAACGGGTCAAGCGTCGCAATGCTCTTCGGCAACGGAGATGGCACTTTCCAGACACCGGAGACCGACGTTGCGCTGGGTGCAAGTTACCCCCAGAGCATCGCAATTGCAGACTTGAACGGCGACAAAATCATGGATATGGCCGTCGCGCTTGGCAATGGTGGCGGCGAGGATGTCGCCGTCATATTGGGCACTGGCAGCGGGAACTTTGGGACACCAGCGCTCCTTGCCAGTTCCTTGCAGAACTTCAATCTCAACAGCCCCGCCCCAGAGTCCATCAAGGCCGCGGACATTGACGGAGACGGAAACCTGGACCTGGTTTACACCAATGCTGACTATGGAACCGTCGGCATTCTTTTCGGCCAGGGTAACGGCTCATTCTACTCTCCGGTTGAATATCCGGTCGGAGGTTATCCGTGGGGCCTTGCGGTGGCTGATGTAAACAACGATGGCTCCCCTGACGTAGTCACGGCCAACGAGGACGTCGGAGGCACCACAGTTCTGCTCAACGCCAGCGGCAACGGTACGATGGGCAACTACACCATCACGGCTGCCCCGGCAACTGCGTCAGTAAGCGCTGGCTCTAGCGCCACGTTCACGCTGACCATCACTCCCAGCAACCACTACAACGGCACTATCACGTTCAGCTGCGGCACCTCGTTGCCGTCACTGGCCACTTGCACCTTCAATCCGCCATCGGTCACGCTGTCCGGTGACGCGCCGGTAACGGTTCAGATCACCATCAGCACGGCGGCGGTTTCCGCCTCGCTGCAACATCCGCGCCCCACCTCGCTGATCCTGTTGGCCAGCTTCGGTGGCATGGGCTTGTTCGGCCTGGTGCTGGCGGGCAATTTCAAAAAACGCAGCCGCTGGACAGGCGTCCTGGTCGGGATGTTCATCCTGATCATGATGTTCTCGCTGGTGGCCTGCGGCGGATCGAGCAGCAATAGCAATGGCAACCCGATCCCTAGCGCGAAGACCGCCACAACCATTACCGTGGGCTCTTCGCAAGGTACGGTGATGGTGGGGACGGCTGTGACCTTCACGGGAACAGTAGCCGCAAGTTCAGGCTCGCCGACCGGCACTGTGACTTTCCTCGACGGCACAAAGACGTTGGGGACCGGCACACTGAGCGGCACGACAGCAACCTACCAGACGTCGAGCCTGGCGGCAGGAATTCACAACATCACCGCCAGCTACGGCGGGGATTCCAGCTTCGACGCCAGCACTTCGTCGGCGTTGAACGAAACGGTGGATAACCCAGGCACGCCGTCTGGCGGCTACACGGTGACGGTTACTGCGACCGGCACCGCGGGCACCAATAACGGCAACACCTCGGCTCATCCCTTCAACCTCACGCTGACTGTGAAGTAAGGTCTCTCGAGGTCACGGGCCCCACTTCTCGTTAACCTGCGGGAAGTGGGGTTTTCCTTTTGGGAGCGTGGGATAGGTCCTATGGGCAGAAACGGAGCTCAGCGGCTCGCCATAGAAACGCCTTTGTGGGGCGACGGCGGCGCGGGCTGGTAGGGATCCTTCGGCTGCGCTCAAGATGACAACGTATTCGATCTCGCCGCGGTGCCGTCCCTGCGGGACTTGTTCCATCCTTTGCATTCTTACCCGGCACTTCCGTGCCGGGCTATTATCGGTAGCCCTCCGGGGCTAAGCGGTCGAGCTTCGCTCGACTGGACAGCCGGGGGCGGCTGTCCCCACACGAACGTCAGTCCACCGTTCTGACATCATCGGGCAGCATGAGGACGAAGGTGCAGGTGCTGGTGGTGGGGGAGCAGGTGAGGGTTCCGCGGCGGAGGATTTTTAGGGGGGTGTCGTCGGGGAAGGTGAGGCGGTATTCGGCGGTGCGGAGGGCTTCGGTGAAGATTTTCAATTTCTCGTCTCCGCTGACGAATTTTACGGCTTCGGCTTTCGCGGGGCTGCCGACGACGCCGCTGAGCAGGACGAAGAAATCCGCAGTGCCGGTTTCCTTGGACTTGCCCAGATCGATGGTGCGGAGAGATTGCAGACTTTGATTGTCTTTCGCTCCGCGATTCAGTTTGGAGTCGTTTTTGACCAAGGCGGCGATTCTGTCCTTCGTTTCCGGAGTGGGGCGGATTCCGGTGACGGCAAGTTCGTAGGTTTCGAGGGCGCGATCTTTCTTACCCTGCTTCTCATAGATCTGACCAAGGTGGTCGCCGACTTCGCCGTGCTGGCCCAGTCCCCAGGCGGCGGAGATGTATTTTTCGGCCTTGTCCAGGTTTCCTTCGTCAAAATAAACCCAGCCTAGCGTGTCCCAATAGGCGATAAGCGAGGGGACCAGGGGCAACTCCTGCGCGGTGAGGCGGTCGAGCGAGAGGTTGCGGAGCGCGGCGGTTGTCGCGGAGACGGCGGACTCGGCGTACTGTTGCGCGCGATCGAGATGGGAATGCTTCAGCGACAACTGGTAGGCGATGTTGTTCCAGACCAGCGGCGTGGCGGAAAGCTCGACGGCGTGGTCGAAGGTGGCGAGGGCTTTGTCGTCCTGACCGAGGTTGAGGTAAGCGTCGCCGAGGCTGACTTGCAGCTCGGGATTGTCCGGAGTGAGAGAAGTGGCTTTTTCCAGTTCGGCGGCGGCCAGGTCGTACTTGTGCCACTCGGAATACATGGTGCCAAGACTGGCGTGGGCGAACTTGTCGAGGGGATTGATCTCGATCTGCTTATTGAAGGCGGTGACGGCTTCGTCGTATTTGAATTCCTGCCAGTAGGCACGACCGAGAGTGTTGTAGGCGTACTCGTCGTAAGGATTGATTTCGATCTGCTTCTTGAGAGCGGCGATGGCGTCGTCGTTCTGGCGCAAGTTCAGGTAGCAGAGGGCCAGCACATACCAGGCATATTTATTTTTGGGATCGACTTCGGTGGCGCGCTTGAGAAGCTGGATGGCCAGCGGGAGATTGTTGGCGGCGTAGGCGGCGCGACCGCTTTCAAACAGGTCGTCGGCTTTCATGTCAGGCGGGGCCGCGACCGTGCCGGCGACTGTAGTTTCGAGGGAAAGGAACTGGCCTAAGTCGGAGCCGACGGCGCGGCGAAAGGCTTGATAGTCCGAGACGCGCTGTACGGGCAGTTCATCCTGATGCAGGGTCAGAGTTCGATCGGCGGTGAAGGTGGTGCCATCGAGTTTGTAAGTGGCCTGGTACTCGGCGTAGTCACGCTTGAGGGAAAACGGCAAGGGCGCGTGCGCGACGTACTTGGCGGGAAGCTCGAGCTTGATTTTGTAAACGTACTCGGCCTTGGGGCCAAGCTTGACCGGCTCGGAGTCGGCGTCATCGCCAGCGTCGCTGAGATCGGGCAGGTTGAACTGGCAGAGGGGCAACGGGAGATCGGACTTTTTCTTCGACCAGTCGAGGAAGTTTGGCCTGGAGACATCGTAGGTCATGGTGAAGGGCTCGCGGGTGGCGGCGGGATCGCTGATTTTCAAATTGCTCACTTCGCCACCCATTCCAGCGTTGACGTTTTCGACGACGCGCTGCCACTGGGCTTCAGGAAGGCGGCGAAAAATGGAACGCAACATCAGTTCCTCGTCGCCGCGGAAGGTGTAATGGACGTGCACTTCGAGCTTGCCGATGCCGTTGATTTTTCCCTCGACTTCGGCAATTTCGCTGTCGGGCATGGGCGTATCGGCAGGAGTCTCTTCTAAATGCGGCGTGCCGTTGAAGGGGATCACCAGCGCTTGCTTCTTGCGCAGGGTGTAGGCCAGCAGGCGGAAGGGAGCCACTTCGCTGGTGGTATCCATCCAGACTTCTTCGTTGGGCTTGGTCATCGGGAGCAGGGTGATGACGTGATCGAACTGCGAGGGCGAAGGGACGTCGGTGTCGAGCTTGCGGCTGGAGTTGATTAATACGGAAGACGCGTGCATGCCCTCGGCTTCGAGCAGGGACGCGAGCAGGGTGTGCTTATCCTTGCAGTCGCCGTACTGGTTGTGGAGGACATCGCTGGCGGCGTGCGGCTGGTAGCGGCCCACGCCGAGCGAAAGGCTGACGTAGCGGAAATTTTTCGCAACGAAATCGTAGAGGGCCTGGACCCTGTCTAAATCGGTATTGAGGCCCTTGGTAAGTTCCGCGGCCTTGGCGCGGACTTCGGGCGAGTGGGCGCGGCGGTCCTTTTCCAGGCTGGCGTACCAGCGGCCAATCTGCTCCCAACTTACGAAACTGGTCAACTGAATGTCCGGGCGGTCGTCGTCGGGAGTCTTCTTTTTCTTCTTGTCGTTATTTTTGTCTTTGTCTTTTTTATCGTCCTCGCGCTGCAGGTGGGTGTTGGTCCAGTGATAAAGGCGGCGGCCATCCTGCTCGGAGATCTTGGGATCCATCCCAGCTTTTGTCTTCAACTTCAGCGGACGGCCGGCGGGAACATCCACGTCAACTTCTTCATCGAGATCGATGTTGGTTTTGTCGAAGTCGTAGTCCGTCCAAAACTCGCCCGGAGCCAGAGGTGTGTGAATCACAGTGACGACGCGGTATTCGAGGACTTCGCCGGGACGAAGGCCGGGCACGGTGATGTGCTTCACGCGATAATCGGTGTAGACGGGAGCTTGCTGCTCGAGAGGAGCGCTGAGATCCTGCACGGCATCGTCTCCCGCCTTGACGATACTGCCATCGGCCTTGATCACGCGGACGTAGGGAATCTCAACGCGCTCGTTGGCGGAGTTGTAGCCAACCTGAATCTGTCCCCATTGCTGGACTCCGGCCTCGCTTTGGACGCGGATGCGAGCGATCGTCTCCTTGCGGCCAGTGCCATCATTTTCAAAGCGGTAGAGTGAGCGGTACTGCTCGACGACGAAGGCCTCCTGGGAATAATCGGGCTTGGCGGCGTCTCCCTGGGTAGGCGGGGTGTTCTGAGACTTGGAATCGGCGGGCTGCGCCTTCTGCTGGGGGTCGGCCGGCAAAGGGAGAGACGGGAGTGGGTCCGATTGAGCTCGGAGGGTAAAAGGAATGGCTAGGGTGATGGCAAAACAAAGCGAGAAGCAGAGACGACGCATAGGGTAATAGTAAGGCAGGTTGGGCAGTTTGTATTGCCAGGCTGGAAATCGCGGCGGTTCATGCCGGTAAAATACCCCTCCGTAAGGGTTTGTGATCTAGATCACATTTCCTTGTTCATGCGTCACAAAAGCATAGTAAAATGCCGCGCAGATAGTCCTGCTTAGGCCATGACGCCGGGCAGGCGTGACGCATAATGTAATTGCGCCACGATCTTTCCGTTCGGAGGTTTCTGGTATGGAAGATCGGGCCCCTGACGTCTCTTCTTCGGCTACGCAGCCGTCTCTTTCCTCACAACAGGCCACCGGCAGGCATTTTGAAGGCCGTGGCGCCTGGGTTCTTACCGCTTACGGTATCTCTGGGCTGGCTCTCTTTGGTCTTTTAGCCTATTTCTTCTCCGACTTCATCGCCCATTAGGCGAGTGCCTGGAAGTGACGAGCGGGCGTGCGCGTCCGCGGAATGCTTTGGTTGTGTGTCTGGAGCATCCCGGTTTGGATGCTTGAGGCTTCGGTGCGGCGGACCTTTCTTCGAACGTGTTACAATGAGCGACCTTAGAGGCGGTTGCTTCGCAAAAGAACCCAGCGTTTCCCCACAACTGAAGGACTGAGAAAGAGACACCGCAGGAACCCGTGGCCAAGAGACCCACGTCCGCCCCAACGCCGATCACCTACGCCGACGCGGGGGTGAACATTGACCGCGCCAACCGCACCAAACAACGCATTAAATATCTGGCGCACAAGACTTTTACGCGAGGAGTGCTGAGCGAAATCGGGGGCTTCGGCGGCCTTTTCGCGATCGATAAGACCAAGTATCTGGACCCGGTGCTCGTTTCGAGTGTCGACGGAGTGGGGACAAAACTGAAAATTGCCTTCGAAATGGGTCTGCATTCCACCGTGGGTGCAGACCTGGTGAACCACTGCGTGAATGACATCGCGGTGCAAGGCGCGGCGCCGCTGTTCTTCATGGACTACCTGGCCACGGGAACCCTGGATCCTTCGGTCGCCGAGCAGGTGGTGGAAGGGATTGCCGATGCCTGCAAGCACAATGGCTGCGCGCTGATCGGTGGCGAGACGGCGGAGATGCCCGGTTTTTATCCCGATGGCGAGTACGATCTGGCGGGATTTATCGTCGGCGTGGTGGAACGGGAGCGCATCGTTACGGGCAAAGATGTGCAGATTGGCGATGTTGTTCTCGGCCTGCCTTCGAACGGGCTGCACACGAACGGATACTCGCTGGCCCGCAAACTGCTGTTCGAAGTGGCGCACTACTCGCCCGACGATTATGTGAATGAGATCAAAAATAAAGTTGGCAATGAGCTGATGCGGACGCACAAAAGTTACTGGCCCGCGCTGCGGAAGCTGATTGACGGGCAATGCGTTTCCGCGCTGGCGCACATTACCGGCGGCGGCATCACGGAAAATCTGCCGCGAGTTCTGCCTCGGGGCATGGCGGCGGCGATCGAGCTGGGCTCCTGGCCTGTGCTACCACTGTTCGAACATCTGCAGCAGTTAGGGAATGTTCCGCAGGACGAAATGCTGCGCACGTTCAATATGGGGCTGGGGATGCTTCTGGTGGTGCCGCTGGCAAAATTCAAGAAGGCTCAAAACGTCCTCGAACGCGTGGGAGAAAAAGCCTACACCATCGGCCGCATTGTGAAGGGCGAACGGAAAGTAATTTACAGCTGAGCCGCGCCGAGTAACCACGGAGGCACGGAGCCACAGAGAAAACTTTTAATGGCTTGCAGTGCGCGGCCCGATCAGGGTTGCGACTTTCCAACTTCTTGAACTTGCCCTTATAGAATTCCTCCGTGCTTCTGTGTCTCCCTGGTGCATTATCATTGGTCTGCTGAAACATCCATGAAATCTCTGGGTATTCTTCTCTCGGGACGTGGTTCGAACTTCGTTGCCATCGCAGACAGTATTGATGCAGGCCGCATCGCCGACGCGCGCATCGCGGTCGTAATTTCCAATAAAGCAGACGCGTTTGGCATAGCCACGGCTCGGCAGCGGGGTCTGAATGCCGCCGTGATTCCCTCGAAAGGCAAGCCGCGGGAAGAACACGACCGCGAAGTGGTCGCTGCGTTGAAGGAACACAATGTCGATCTCATTTGTCTAGCGGGATACATGCGCCTGCTCTCATCGTGGTTCGTGCAGCAATTTCCGCGGCGGATTCTCAATATTCATCCATCACTCCTGCCGGCGTTTCCCGGGCTCGAAGCGCAGGAGCAGGCGTTCGTCTACGGCGTAAAGGTTTCCGGGTGCACCGTGCATTTCGTCGATGAGGAACTTGATCACGGGGCCATCATCGTGCAGAAGACAGTCCCGGTGCTCGACGGCGATGATGAGCACGCGCTGGCGGCGCGAATTCTAGAACAGGAGCACATCGCGTACAGCGAAGCGATCAATATTGTGCTGCGGGGAAACTTCGAGATCGTGGGACGAAGATTGCGGAATTCAAGTCAGAAGGCAGAGGGCAGAATGCAGAAGTAAGGAATTGAGAATCACTTCTGTGTTCTGACTTCTCACTTGAATTCCTTCGCCATTCTTACAATCGGCAAGGACTCTCCGTTCCCTAGCGGAGCCTCCTGATTCTCGATCGCGATATATCCCTTCGCTCGATAGAAAGCTACTCCGCTCAGGGTTGCGCCCATCTCCAGGCGAGTGAAACCTGCTTCCCGGGCGGCGTTCTCGCAGGCTTCGAGAATCATTCCACCAATACCCCGCCGCGCCCACTTTGGATGCACGAAAAAGGCGCGAATTTTTGCCGCATCGCGCGTGGGACCAAGCAGCGAATCTTCGCGGCCGGCGAATTGATCGCCGCCATACAAGGTCTTGTGCTTGCTCCATCCGCCACAGGCGGCGATCTCGATGTTGCCTTGCGATGGCGTGCACTCCACAACGAAATACGTTCCATCCGCGATGAGCTGGCTATCGACGCCGTAGACGGATTTCAGCGCGCCTTCGATTTGTCTGGGCGAATAGTAGTCGGGCTGCAGGCCCCGCACGGAGGCCTCGATGACTTCCTGCAGCCTGGGAACATCGGCCGGAGTTGCCTTTCGTATGTGAATGTTCATCGATTCGTTCATCGATTCTTTCTCAGGAAATTCTCGATATTCTAAACGCTGGGATTCGGCCTTTGCCGCTGCGTTCCTTATAATGTCCTTTCCCATGCCAACCTTCGCATCGGTCGACGAACAACTGACGTATCTGAAGAAAGGCTCCGCGGAAATTATTCGCGAAGCCGACCTGCGCGCCAAGCTGGAGAAGTCGCGCGCGACGGGCAAACCGCTGCGGGTAAAGCTGGGCATGGACCCGACCGCGCCCGACCTTCATCTGGGGCACACGGTCGTGCTGCGCAAGCTGAAACATTTTCAGGATCTCGGACACACTGCGATTTTCCTGATCGGCGACTTTACGGGAATGATCGGCGATCCCACGGGACGCTCGGTTACGCGGCCGCCGCTGACCCGCGAACAAATTGAGGAAAACGCCGAGACGTACAAGGCACAGGTCTTCAAGATTCTTGATCCGCAAAAAACCGTGATCGACTTTAACCGGCGCTGGATGGGTGCGTTCACGGCCGATGATTTCGTGCGGCTAATGGCGAAGTACACGGTCTCGCAATTGCTCGAGCGCGAAGACTTCCACAAGAGATTTCGGGAGGAGAAGCCGATTTCCGTGCACGAGTTGCTGTATCCGCTGGTGCAGGGGTATGACTCGGTGGCGCTGGAGGCGGACGTGGAACTTGGCGGGACTGACCAGAAATTTAATTTGCTGGTTGGCCGCGAGCTGCAGCGAGCTTACGGGCAGGAATCGCAGGTGGTGCTGACGACGCCGATTCTCGAAGGGCTGGACGGCGTGCAGAAGATGTCGAAGTCGCTGGGGAATGCGATCGGGATTCACGAAGCGCCGCTGGAGATGTACGGGAAGATCATGAGCATTTCCGACGAGATGATGTGGAAGTATTACGAGCTGTTGACGGATGTGCAAGTCGCGGAGATCGAGAAGATGAAGCGGGAAGCGCATCCGATGCGGGCGAAGAAGGAGCTGGCGCAGAGGATTGTGGCGGATTTTCATTCGGCGGAGGCAGCGGCGAAGGCGGGGGAGGACTGGGCGAAGCTGCGTGAGAGGGAGCTTCGCTGGGACAAACTCCCCAAAGATATTGATGGGGTTCGTGTCCCGTACGAGAAGATTCGAACTGAGGATGCCCCGCCACCGGGTGCCGATCCATATCTGTGGGTCCGGCTAGATCATCTGCTAGCGGTTTGCGGATTTGCCGATTCTGTCACAGATGCTGGACGAAAACGCAAAGCTTCAGCTGTGGAACTCTTACGACCGGATGGAGAGGTGGGAATGGTTGAGACATCGCCACATCTTAAGATTCTGTTTCAGGGCTTTCCAATAACATTGATCATCAGGGTTGGCAAGAAGACCAAAACCGTTTTCATAGAAGGTTAGTCCAGGAGCATGTGAGCTTCCGCAATGCGTATGTGGGGACAGCCGCCCTCGGCTGTCCGGGCGAGCGTAGCTCGCCGGGTTTTTCCCATCTTCCGATCTGAAACTGAACGAGTATTTGGGACGCCATGGCCCCGACGGCCTGACAATTCCTCCTCAACCGCAAGGGCGCGGAGCTTCGCTCCGCGAACAGCCGAGGGCGGCTGTTCCCACATTCATCGGGCTCGTTCCGGCTCCAGGGGGGGGCCTCGCCAGCTTTCCCAATTTGAGATTGGATAAGAATTTGGCAGGCTCTTAAGGCCCCAATGCCGCAGAATTCCTACTAGACTTCAAAGCTGCGGAGCTTCGCTCCGCGGACAGCCGGGGGCGGCTGTCCCCACACAAACCATGCGGCAAGCTTTTTATCGCAGGCACCTTCCGCATCTTCAGTGCGATGACAGGCAGCACTTCGTAACATTCTGCACCGATCGGCGCTGGGTTCTTCCTGAGCGCATCCGTTCGATCGTGGTGGAGTGTTGCCTGCACGACAACCTGACCAAATTCGACCTGCGTGTTGTGGTTGTGATGCCGGATCATGTGCATATGATCTTCATGCCATCGGTTGATTTCGGTAGGATGGAGGTCTATTCGCTCGCCGAGATCATGGATGCCGTCAAAGGTGCTTCCGCTCACACGGTGAACAAGGCGCTGGGCCGCAGAGGACGGGTATGGCAGCCAGAGTCGTTCGATCATGTGCTTCGTTCCTCAGAGAGTCTCGATGCGAAAATCACCTATCTGCTGGAGAATCCGGTTCGCGCCGGGTTAGTCCGGGATTGGACTGAGTATCCCGTGGCTGTGGAAGAAGCCGTTTGTGAATCCCTACGCTGCGGGTTAAGGCGCGAGAACCGCTGGCTTCGCCAGCCGGACAGCCGAGGGCGGCTGTCCCTACATGAGTTGTGCTAGGCTCAAGCGCGCAGATGCGCGCGGCCGCCATCCTCGGGCTGGGATGTTCTCCGAAGAATCTCAAGACGTTTCAGACCGACAAGAAGATCGATTGGCGACTCGGAATGCCTGCCGAGTCGGATCAAGCGGACATCATTTTAATATTCGGCGGCGACGGGACCATTCACCGGCATTTGAGCCAATTGGTGAAACTCGGCCTGCCGGCGCTGGTGGTTCCTGCCGGCAGCGGGAATGACTTTGCGCGGGCGCTTGGATTCCGCGGGGTGCGCGATTCGCTTGCGGCTTGGCGAGGATTCTGCGCAGGACAAGATAACATCCGTGCGATCGATCTGGGGATGATCACGGCGCTGGAAGATGCGGGCGGGGCGCCACACGAATCTCCGCGGTACTTCTGCAGCGTGGCCGGAGTGGGGCTGGACGCAGAGGTGTCCCGTCGAGCGAATGCTTTGCCACGCTGGCTGCGCGGACACGGCGGCTATGCGCTTACGCTGGCTCCAACGCTTTTTCGCTTTGCTCCACTGCCTATGAAGATTTTCGCGGCGGACGAAGCCGGTGGCTGGACGACCCGCAGCGATCAACGCACGATGCTGGCCGCGTTTGCCAACAGTGCGATTTATGGTGGGGGGATGAAGATCGCTCCCCGGGCGAGAATGGACGACGGACTACTTGATGTGTGCGTGATCGGCGGCATCGATCCTTTCAGACTTGCCTGCATGTTTCCTACCGTGTACTTTGGCCGCCATCTGGGCATTCGGGAGATCAACTATTTCCAGGCCGCGTGCGCCCGCGTGGAAACGGAGAGTCCTCTTGATATCTATGCCGACGGCGAATACGTTTGTCGGACACCGGCGGAGGTGAGGATTCAGTGCGGGGCGCTGAAAGTCGTTGTTCACCCGTCACAGACAGGTTTCTAGTTTCAGGTGTCTAGTTTCCAGTGTGAGTCATTCCTACAAGGATCTTATCGTCTGGCAAAAAGCCATCACGATGGTCACCGAGGTCTACCGTGCGACACAGTCCTTTCCCCGGAACGAGACTTATGGGTTGACCAGCCAACTACGGCGGTCCGCAGTCTCGGTTGCCAGCAATATTGCCGAAGGCCAAGGAAGGATTTCAAAGCTCGAGTTTCGACAATTCCTTGGCATCGCCCGAGGTTCCCTTCTCGAAATGGAGACTCAAATCGTCATCGCTGATAATTTGGGTTACATTTCTCGGGACACAGTGGGTCGCCTAGCCGCGAGTTCAGGTGAAGTGAGTCGTCTCTTACACGGCCTGATGCAGTCGCTCCAGCCGCGTGGGGTCCCCCTGAAGACCGGAAACTAGGAACCAGAAACTGGAAACTGGAAGTTGCCGCCAGTGCTAAACTTTCCCCATGGCTGAACGACGTTCCCGCACGCTGCTCTGGATTCTGATTGGTGGAGGAGCATTCTTCCTCTTTGTGCTGGCGATATTTTCGCTGGTGTACCTGACGCTGCACGCGGGCAGCAGTGAGGCATCGTTCAGCGGCTTTGGCGACCGCATTGGGGTGGTGGATCTCGATGGCGTCATTCTCTCGCCGGAGCCGGTCGTCGGCCAGCTCAAGAAGTTCAACGACGACTCTTCCGTCAAAGCCATCATCCTGCACATAAACTCGCCGGGCGGCGGCGTGGCTGCGTCCGAGGAGATTTATCGCGAGGTCAAACGCATCCACGATGAAAAAAAGAAGCGCATCGTGGTTTCGATCGAAACGGTGGGAGCAAGCGGCGCCTACTATGTGGCGTCGGCCTCGAACAAGATTTATGCCGATAACGGCAGCATCGTGGGGTCGATCGGCGTCATTGCCGAGTGGGTAAACTACGGCGACCTGCTGAAGTGGGCCAAGCTGAAGAGCATTGTGTTTAAGACCGGCGAATTTAAGGATACGGGCAATCCCGCGCGCGACCTCACCCCAGCCGAGCAGGCTTACATGCAGTCGCTGATCGATAATATGTTCGGCCAGTTCGTGCAGGCTGTCGCCGATGGGCGCGGGATGAAGTTTGAAGACGTGAAATCCATCGCGAACGGTAAGGTGTGGACGGGTGAACAGGCGCTCTCGATGAAATTGATCGACAACGTCGGCGACTTCCAGTCGGTGGTGAAGGATACGGCAAAGTCGGTGGGCATCTCAGGCGAGCCAACGCTGGTGCATCCGGAGAAAGACCGCAAAACGCTGCTCGATCTGATGTTGGGGGATGTTTCGCAGTATCTGCCCAACACGGAGAAAATGCTGGAGCAGCACGTTGGGTTCTATTATCTGTGGAAGTAGCGCGGGTCTTGGGTCGTAGGTGGTAGGTCTTGGGTGATAGGTGATAGGTCTTGGGTGATAGGTGATAGGTCTTGGGTGATAGGTGATAGGTCTTGGGCATCGCATCCTGGCCGTCCCTAAGAAACACTGCCGAAGACCTAGAACCTGGGACCTACGACCTGAAAGGGCTCGGCCCAAGGCTGCGACTTGCATACAACCCCTGAAATTTGAGAAGGTTATGGAGGTTGCTGGCGTGAAGCTGGGGTTTCCGCCGAGCAGTGGCGGCTCCTTTCTAAAACGGAACCTGGGAGTGAAGAAGCATTATGACAAAAGCCGATCTGATTGATGAAGTCTCGCGCTTGGCGGAACTTACACGCAAAGACAGCGAAGTGATCGTGGAAACGATCTTTGACAGCGTGGTGCGCTCCCTGCGCGCGGGGGACAAGATCGAGATCCGCGGCTTTGGCAGCTTCCGTACACGCCAGCGCAAGCCACGCACGGGACGCAATCCCAAGACTGGTGAAAAAGTCGAAGTGCCTGCGAAGAAGATTCCGTTCTTCAAGCCCAGCAAGGAATTAAAAGATCTGGTGAACGAAGGGATCGCCGAACCAGCAGCTGTGCCTCCGGCACCGCCCGCAGCTCCGCCGAGTGCACCACCAACGGTTTAGATGTTAATGCAGAAGTTAGAAGTGAGAATGCAGAAGTTAGACCAAACCCATTTCTAATTTCTGCATTCTCACTTCTGCCTTAGCGTCTGATTCCAACCACTCCCATCTTGCGGCCTGTCTTGCCTTTTTCGGCGCGATAGGAAAATAGCAGGTCTGTGCGGCAGGTCGTGCAGAGTGGCGAGGCTTCGATGCTCTTGGCCGGAACTCCGACGGCCAACAGTTGTTGACGGTTGGCTTCTACGAGGTCGAGAAAAATCTTTTTGGGCAACTCGCTGTGGCCGGGGGCGCGCGCCGTGAGAAACAACATGGGATATTTTTCGCGCACCGGATCCGATTCTTCGACCACGCGAAACAACTTTTCCGCGTAGGCGAATTGGGATTCGAACTTTTGGCGAACTTCTTCGCCGACTTCGTAACAACAGCCGTGAACCCCGGGGCCAATCGCGGCTTTGAGATCGCGAGCGCGGCTACCGAAGAAGCGGCGCATCTCACCCACGCCTTTTTCCACGATGCGCTTGACCGTGCCCCGCCAGCCAGCATGAAACACGCCTACGGCGCGGCGCTTCGGGTCGACAAGAATAATGGGCAGGCAATCGGCAGTTTGGATACCGAGCAACAGGCCGGGGGTGTTGGTGATCAGGCCGTCACCGACCAGCTGCGATTCCGCGGGAGATTTGACGAGCCGGATGATATCGGAATGAACCTGCCGTCCCGTCACCAGCGGCCAGAGGGATGATCCGCTGTTTGCGCCGAGTTCAGCTAGAAACGCAGAGCGGTTACGTTCGACCGCGGCTTTGGAATCTTCTTTGGTGAATCCCAGGTTGAGCGTGTCTTTCCCATAGACGCGCGAGAATCCGCCGACACGCGTGGAGAATCCGTGGATGAGCCAGGGAAATTGACTCAGGTGGGTAGCGCGCAGAGGGTTGAGTTGCGCTGGTTTGGGGACCCGATTCGACACTCAACTATGTTAACCGACGCGCGGTTTGCGCCCAGTTGCAGCCTCAACGGCGGGACCAGCGCTCCCGCACTCCAGCGATGAACTTCTCCTTGTCCGCCCGCATGAGCCGCACGAGCTCGTGGTTGCCCGTGTCTTCGTGTGCAGCTGCCCAAAGCACCATCTCGGTCAGCACCGGAGCCAGATCGATGCCCTTCTTCGTAAGTGAGTAGATCACTTTGCGTCCGTCCGATGGATCCGCGTCCGTCTTGATGATTCCGTACCGCACCAGCCTGCGCAGGCGATCGGCCAGGATATTGGTCGCGATGCCTTCATAACATTCCAGGAATGTTTTGTAAGTGCGGGCTCCGCGCAGCATCATGTCGCGAATAATCAGCAAGGACCAGCGGTCGCCCAACATCTCTACCGAAGCATTGAGCGGACAACCGGACCGGCGCATTGGGTCTGCTTTTTTCGACATCGTCCTTTTCTGTGATTGTAAATTATCACTTGCATTTCGCAAGTAAAATGCTGGATACTTTCGCGGGCTGGGGGAAATCGATGAATCGAAAAATAGTCAGGACAATCGTATCGGGGAGTTTCGCACTGGCCCTCGTGTTGGGCGTGGCGTGGCAAGCGCAGGCCCAAGAGGCCAAAACGCCCTATCCGAGCATGGCTCCGGTTGCGCAGTACATGATGGAACGTCAGGACGAAATCGCCTTGGCGCGGAGCGCGGCTCCGGAATCCATCTCACGCGATGCCGAGGTCCTGGTCATGGGAGCGCACGGTTACGAAACGGCAGTGAAAGGCAAGAACGGTTTTGTGTGTCTGGTGGAGCGATCTTGGATCGCTGGAACCGACGACCCTGTTTTCTGGAATCCCAAGATTCGGGGTGCGATCTGCTTAAACCCGCCAGCCGCGCGAACCTACCTCCCAATCACCGTGAGGAAGACAGAGGTGATATTGGCGGGAAGATCCAAGGCGCAAATGATCGAAACCATAAATGCCGCTTTCGACAAGAAGGAGTTGCCGATGTTGGAGCCTGGCGCGATGAGTTACATGCTGTCAAGACAACAATTCTTAGACGATAGCGCCGGGCACTGGCATCCCCACCTGATGTTTTTCGTTCCGCAAATGGACGCGGCAACTTGGGGCGCAGATCTGCCAGGCTCACCGGTTCTGGCGTCCGTCGACAGTCTAGACCGATTGACCGTATTCCTGATTCCGGTGGGCAAGTGGTCGGACGGAACGGATGCGCTAGCGGTCACACACTGACGTTCGATCTCAGCAATGCCAAGGTAAGAAACACCACCAAACTCTTGGAGACATAAATGCGGAAGGTAATTGTTTCCAATCTCGCATCGGTAGATGGCTTCTTCGAAGGACCGAGCAAGGAATTGGATTGGCATGTCGCGGAGGAAGAATTTCACGAATATGCCAAAGATATGCTGCGTAAGGCTGACGTCCTGGTGTTCGGCGCGACTACCTACAAAATTATGGTTGCTTACTGGCCGACTGCCGCGCCCGATGAAATCGCCGACAGGATGAACAATTTGCCGAAGATTGTTTTTTCGACGACTTTGAAAAAAGTGGAATGGAAAAATTCAAGATTGGTAGGCGCGAACGTTCAAGAAGAAGTATCGAAATTGAAGCAACAGCCAGGCAAGGACATAGTGGTCTTGGGCAGCGCCAAGCTGGCATCGTCCTTATTGCAGTGGGGGCTGGTCGATGAATACCGCGTCATCGTCAACCCGGTTCTTCTCGGCAAAGGCACACCCTTATTTGCCGGGATCACAGAACGAATTCGCCTGAAACTTCTGGCGACGAAAGTTCTGGCATCGGGAGTCGTGATTCTGAGTTACAAAAGAGCTTGAGAAAAACGGAGGCGGTCAATGAGAGAGGTAACAAATTTCAACCAAGAGAGGAAGCGATGAGCAGCGTGCGAGTTCTGGTGGGAACGCGTAAGGGAGCATTTATTCTGACGGCCGATGGCAAGCGGGAAAAATGGGACGTAAGCGGCCCCCATTTTGCGGGCTGGGAGATGTATCACGTGAAGGGATCGCCCGTGGATCCGAACCGGCTGTACGCGTCGCAATCCAGCGGCTGGTTTGGGCAGTTGATCCAGCGCTCGGACGATGGCGGCAAGACCTGGCACCAGCCTGGAACGCCGCCCGGAGAGTCGCCCGCGGCCGGTCCGCCGAAAGGCGTGAGCAACAAGTTCGTCTACGACGTATCTGCGGAAACGGGGAAGCCGCTGACCACGCACCAGTTTTATGACGGCACGCAGCATCCGTGGGAGTTCAAGCGGGTGTGGCATCTCGAACCGTCGCTCACCGATCCGGAGACGGTTTACGCGGGCGTGGAGGATGCTGCTCTCTTCCGTTCGACGGACGGCGGAGAGAATTGGAAGGAACTCTCCGGACTGCGTGGCCACGGCACCGGCCCGCAGTGGCAGCCGGGTGCGGGTGGGATGTGTTTGCACACCATCATTCTCGATCCCAGCAATCCAGACCGAATCTTTATTGCTATCTCAGCGGCCGGCGCATTCCGCACCGATGACGGCGGCAAGACCTGGCAGCCCATCAACCGCGGGCTGTATTCGAAATACATTCCCGATCCAACGGCCGAGGTTGGGCACTGCGTTCACCACGTTGCCATGAACCCCTCGCGGCCGGGCGTGTTGTTCATGCAAAAGCATTGGGATGTGATGCGCAGCGATAACGCCGGAGATTCCTGGCAGAAGATCAGCGGAAACTTGCCTACGGATTTTGGATTCGTCATCGACGTGCACGCGCATGAGCCGGAGACAGTTTACGTCGTGCCCATCAAGAGTGACTCGGAGCACTTTGTTCCCGACGGGAAGCTACGCGTCTTCCGCAGCCGCACGGGAGGAAATGATTGGGAGCCATTGACGAAGGGATTGCCGCAGAGTAACTGCTACGTTAATGTTCTGCGCGATGCGATGGCGGTCGATTCACTCGACAAGTGCGGAGTATATTTCGGAACCAGCGGCGGACAAGTCTACGCCTCGGCCGACGCCGGAGACAGCTGGAATCCCATCGTCCGCGACCTTCCGGCCGTGCTTTCCGTGGAGGTGCAAACACTGGCATGAGAACGCGATGACCTTCACGTTCACGAAGCCCGTTCTGCATCCGCGACAGGAGAATCGACGCGTGACTTTGAAGGTGACTCTTTTTTTACTTCGAGAATAGGCGCGGTCTCGGCCGCGCCCGTGTCCACGCAGAGCGGAACGGCGGAGCGTAGAGTCGTACCGGCGTTCGTCGAGCAGATGGTGAAATCGCCGCCCAGTTCTTTCATGCGCTCGCGAATGCCGGCAAGTCCGACGCCAGAACCAGCCCCGATGCGGTGGAAGCGATCCATGACGGCCTGAGGAAGGCCGCGGCCAAAATCCTGGATTTCGAGGATGGCGCGATCGGGGAGTCTCTGGAAATTGACTTCGACATTCGTGCTCGCCGAATGGCGATGAGCATTGGTAAGGCCTTCCTGGAGGGCGCGGAAGAGCGCGAGTTCGACGACCTCAGGCATGCGAGCAAGTTTCAAGTCTGCCGCCGGAAGGCTGTCGGGGTGAGAAAAGTTGGTTTTGATCGTCATCGCCGAACGCTTGGCGAAGCCGTCGATGAACCAATGCGCTGCCGCTTCGAAACCCGCCTCGTCCAGCAACGGAGGATGCAAGAGATACGACATGGTGCGAATGCTGGAGACCGCGTGGTCGATCAGCTTGCGCGTTTCCTCGAGCATGGGCGCCGGGTTTCCCCCGGCGCGCAGCAGGACCATATCCACGTTGATCTGCGCCGCCGCCAGCCATTGACCTAGTCCATCGTGGAGTTCGCGGGCAATGCGCCTCCGTTCTTCGTCCTGCACACGCATGAGCCGGGCGGAAAGCTTTCGCAGCGCCACGGTTCGCCTTTCCACCAGCGACTCCAACTGGTCATGGGCCCGTCGCAACTCTTCCTCAACCTGCTCCCGCTCTTCCAGATGATCGCGAATTTCATACTGGCGGTTCCGTGAGCGAATCGCGGTGCGCACGCTGCTGATCAGCGTGGCCGGACGCAGGGGTCGTTCAATCAAATTGATGTTGCCCATGGGCGTACGCGAGCGAACCATCATTTCTGTATAAGGGGTGGTGGCCCCGCCACCGGTGAGGACAATGATCGGAAAATCGGACCATGCAGGCTGCGCAGTCACGCTGCGACCCAGTAATTCGATGCCTTCCCCGTCGAGCGACTCCTCGGCGACGATCGCGGCTCCCGCACCGCCGGCCACGCAGTTCGCAATCGCTTCCACGTTTCCTACAACTCCTACGGGGATACCGGAACGCTCGAGCACTTCGCGGACCAGGACGGCATCCTTGCCAAATGGAGCCAGGACCAGCACTCGATAATCGGCATGGAGAAAGGTCGACATCGCTGCGAGTCAGCTCTCCTTCGATCCGCCAAGAAATGTGGGAGTGCCGGTGAGCACGCCCTGAAAGTCGCGCAGAGGTCGTCCGATGTGAATCCGATCGGGACCCAGCTTAAGTTCCCGAATGGTGTGCTCATGACTGCCGCTGCGGCGTTTGATGGTGGAGATCGCCTGGCGTACTTCGCCATGGGTCTCGTAGTAACGCAGGAGCAAAATGTTGTCGGCGAGATAGCTGACGTCGACCGCGCTCTGCAGAGGGGAGCCAATGGTACCGGCCTGAGCCAGAATCATTATCGTGAGCACGCCGCGATTTCCGAGATAGGCCAGCAGCTCGTGCAGATGCACGGCTAAGAACTGCTCTCCCGGCATCGACTGGAGATATCCGTTTAGACTGTCGAGGAGGACGAGACGAACGTTTTCGCGCTCGACATGCTGCTGCACGTTTGCAACCAGTTCTCCGGGGGACATTTCGGCTGGGTCGATGCGTTCGATCACGATTTTGCCGCTGGCCAGGTGCGGACGAATGTCGATGCCCAGCCCAGCCGCGCGTGTCATCAAGGTGTGGGGGGCTTCTTCGAAGGTGAACAGCACGCAGGATTCGCCCCGTTTTGCTGCGGTTGCAGCCCATTGGACTCCGATGCTCGTCTTGCCACAACCGGCGGGTCCAATCAGAAGAGTGCTGGTGCCGCGATCCAAGCCGCCTCCGGTAAGCGCATCCAGTTCTGCGATTCCGCTGGATACCGCTTCGGGCGGTTGCGCCGAGCGGGAGTCCGCCGCGACGAGACGAGGAAAAACTACAACGCCTCCGGTCACAATCGAATAGTCGTGGAATCCTTCGCGATATGCCGAACCACGCAGCTTCACAATCTCGATCTGGCGGCGATTCTTGCCATATTGGCGAGGTACTTTGTCCAGGCTGACAACGCCGTGGACCACGCTGTGCAACTGCAAATCGGGTTCGCGCGAACTACGGTCATCGAGCAGCAGAACGGTGCACTCTTGATCGGCCATGAAGTCTTTCAACGACAGAATTTGACGCCGGTAACGCAGCGGATCTTTGGCCAGCATGCGCAATTCGCTGAGCGCGTCGATCACCAGCCGGTCGGGATGAACGCGCTGAATTTCCTTGACGATGCGTTGCATGCGGTCGTTCAGCTCGACTTCGGCAGGATGAAACACCGTGTACTGCTGTTCCGGGAGTAAATCGTTTTCATTGGGAAGCAACTCGACGATCTCAATCTTGTCCAGCGAGAGTCCATGAGACCGCGCAGAATGGTTGAGATCAGAGCGCGATTCGGAAAGGGTGATGTAGAGCGTGCGCTCGTTTTGCCTTGCCCCCTCGAGCATGAATTGCAACGCCAGGGTGGTCTTTCCAACTCCCGGATCACCTTCAACGAGATAGAGGCGGCCGCGTGGAAAACCGCCATTCAGAATGTTGTTCAAGCCCGCGCATCCTGTATCGGCACGCGGATCATCGTGCGGATTGGTCGCCTGAGGATTCGTTCTGTGAAGGGCGCCGGCCAATTTTCCTCCAACGAGTTGGGATTCAGTAAGCACTGTAGATCTAAAAAGCTGCGCGACCTACACGACACGGCACGATCGACACTTCAGCCAAAGAGTCGGCCCAGATTTCTGCTTGTCCAAGAATGCTCGATGTTTAAAATGGCGTAGAGCGGTAGTGGTTGGGTATCGGTAGCATTGCTGAGGGGTCTAAGGGATTTTCTGTAGAAAACGTGGGGGCAAAGCGATCTACCGAGGAACGTCTGGGGGATTCGATCTTGATCGCGTGAGGAGGTTTCGAAAGAAATGGCAGGTAGCACAATTCGAGTGATCCTTCCGCAGCATCTGCGCACCCTGGCCGGGGTTGGCGCCGAAGTGCAACTCGAGGTGGAGGCTCCGGTTACGCAACGTTCAGTGCTAAACGCACTAGAGAAGCGGTATCCCATGCTGCGGGGCACGATCCGCGATCATGTCACCGAACAGCGGCGGCCGTTCTTGCGCTTCTTCGCTTGCGAGGAGGATCTGTCGCACGAGCCGCCAGATGCGCCTTTGCCTGAGGCGGTGTCATCCGGATCCGAGCCTTTGCTGATTATCGGGGCGATCGCGGGAGGCTGAGGGAAACGGTACGGCGGCAACAGTATTTTCAGTTTGCCGGGTTTCACCGAAAACAGTCGAGCTTCGCTCGACCGGACAGCCGGGGGGTGGCTGTCCCGCATGAGGACCCCAGCGGCAGCGTTATTTGCCCGCACTGCTTCCCGTCCGCTATAGTTTTCTTAGCCATGTTTGCGGATTTCACTGCCACCGATCGCTGGACTAAGAAAGAAGTTCACTGCGTCTATCAGGCGCTGATTGTCGCCATCGCCACGCGTCACGCGGATGCGGTCGACGTAAAATTCCTGGTCGATGGGAAAACGGTATGGGTGGCATTGCCGCACTCCGCCTGGGTGGAATATAAGAAGCGGACCGGCAAAGCGATCACAGATTCTCTGGCTGTGGAGATTGCCGGTCATTATTTACAATCCGCGCTGAAGGCTGGCGAAGGCCTGGGCCGCGAAATGTACTCGCTCACCATCGAGGAAACGCTGGCGCATCTCGAGGCCGTGGTCTACGCGATGCAGGAGCCGGCCACAGCCTAGATCAGCAACAGCGCGCCTGCGCTTTTTTATCTCTCCGCTCTCCTCCTAACACTCTAGAAAATCGGACTCCGAGATTTCAAAGGAGGCGGCGCTGCCACGCCAAGTTATTCTCTGCCCTCGGCAGATTTGTGGGCAGCGCCGCATGAGATGGTGAGTGGTATTTGCTGCCGGGTTGCTCCGCTGGTTGCCGATATAGTGGCGGAGTAGTTCCCAGGTTTAGCAGTTTTGCTCGCGGTGATGATGAGAATGCTGGTGCCTGAGCCAGGCGCGGGCAGAGTGGCGCGCGTGAAAGTCCCAGAGATTCCGGTCGGCAGTCCAGTCACGGAAAAGGCGACGGAGGCATCGAAGCCTCCGTTGATCGTGACAGTCAGGGTGACGCTGTTGCTCGTTCCCGCGGTGATCGGCAACGAAGTTGAAGAAGCAGCAACGTGAAATGAGGGCGTGGCTGCAGCATCGCTCCAGTGGCTGACCAAGACCGAGGCGTCGACGGAGCCAAGGCCGGTGGCTTGATCATATCCAACGGTAGCGGCGAAGCCAGCTTCTCCCGGAACGCTGTTATTTCCGCTGCTGATGTCGTGGAAAACGGAGGCGCCTCCTGCTCTTTGTTTGCTAGCAAGAGAATAGAACGTAGTGTTGGCATTGCCTTGGCGGGCCGCGGAGTGCTGTACGACGAGCGCCATCAATCCGGCGAACGACGGAGCGGCGGCGGAGGTGCCACCGACCACGTAGAGTCCTCCGTTCTGATACATGAGATAACCGTCATGGCCGGCGGAGGTAAGAGAAACGTCTGGGACATCTCGCTTGCCATCGGCGGGAACTCCGGTTCCAGTTTGCCAGGAAGGCTTGGCATGAAGTGTGCTCGCGCCACCGCCGCTCGCCCAAAGTCCACCCGAGCCACTCTCGTTCCAGACCACTTCCGGTATATAGCTGAGGGCTGACGACTGCGTACCTGAAGCATTCGTGGGCGACCAATAGAGGGATGATTTGGAACCCTCGTTGAATTCCGTACCTCCGACGCACACGCTATAGGGAGTCGAGCACAGGCCGTTCACTCCGCGGCCATGGCTGGCTTTGGAGGAGGATGAGGAGTCGCAGCCAGCAGCGCCACTGTCTCCCGACGATACGAAAACGGTGATGCCTTGTGCCGCGGCTTGCTGCCACAAGCTATTGATGAAACTGTTTCCCGAGGATCCAAGGGCAGCCTCGCACAAGCCGAAGCTCATGCTCATCACGGGCGCGAGGTTGTGACTCACGATGTACTGCGCAGAAAGATAAGTTCCGTCGCTGGAGTTGGTGGACTTGGAGACGACGAACTTGATGGCGGCATTCCGCGCCACCGCGCCAGACCATTCCACATCGAGATCGGCTTCCGTCTCTTCACCCGCACTGAGAATGCCAGGATTGGCTCCGTTGACGATGATCTGCGGGTCGTTCGCGGGCAGGCCGAACGACGTGCGGAACCGGCGCGCGTCGGCGATGTTGATATTGGAGCGGGCCACGATGGCCACGGACTGGCCGCTGCCGCTGATGGATTCTTGATAAAGCGGGGCGAGATCATAGATGGTGGCGAAATCCGCTGGAGCGAGGTAGTAGGAACCGCCGGAGGTGAAGTCGGGCGTGGGTATGCGAGCTCCGGTGTGCATCGGTTCGCTGCGAAAGTCGTGCAGCGAAACCACTCCTCCAACAACTCCGGCGAAAGCCGCGGGGATTTCGGGATCGCTTGCGTTGGCGTGGTGGACTTCGTTGCCGATCTTATAAACGTGGATCCGGGTATGGAAGGCTTCTTCGACCTGCGCCGCGGTTCCGCTGAAAACGATGGCGCGGCGTCCAGCAATCAGCTCTTCCACTTCCATGCCGTGGGCCTGCAACCATCGTGACACCTGCGCCGCATCTGCTTCCGAGACGCCGAAGCGCTCACCAAATTGTTCCGGTGTGAGCCACTGATGGTAGTAAGGTGACTCGGAATCATGCTGGGCATCGAGCAACTGGAGGAGCGCATCTTGCTGCGCTGCGTCGGGTTGCAAGGTGAGGAGCATGCGATCCATACGAAAATCAGGAGAGACGGCGCCAGCGTCATATTGCGAAATGGCCAGAGGATGGCGATCGCCAAGCAGCGTGATTCGCTGCTCATCGTCAACGAAGCTCGGGACGCGGTCTTGTGGCTCCACAAATGGAGATTGCGGGAAGATTGAATTTGGAGGATC
Source organism: uncultured Acidobacteriaceae bacterium (assembly GCA_963773675.1). GTDB lineage: Bacteria > Acidobacteriota > Terriglobia > Terriglobales > Acidobacteriaceae > Sulfotelmatobacter. The sequence continues at coordinate 189,442 of CAVZCG010000017.1, read as the reverse complement.
GGAGGGATTTTGCGCGGCCGCGGGCACGTTTTGAAAACTGAAGGTTAAGAAGATTGTAAGGATTTGCAATGAGAGTGTACGACGGCGCGCGAGAGTGACAAGTAGAGGAAGCATTCGACCTCCAAGAGAATGTGCGGGGCTTATGCGTCTGATCGGCGGGAACGAGAGGAACTGGAGGGATCAGCCCATCGTGTGGCGTAACAGGAGTAACCTGCGGGCGAACTTTGGTGCGCCGAGTTTAAGAAGACTGGTCGCTGAATATCTCGGCGGTGAAGGCTTGAATTTTAGCGCCTTTTCGCCAGGCGTCCGGAGGTAAGCCGGCTTTAAGGCAGGTCTGCTCGAGAAAAGTGATGCGATCCCATTTGCGTTCGACGGGAACTTGCGGCAGGAGTAGGCCGCGGCGGCCGTGTTGGCTGACAAGCAGGCCGTGGCGCCCGACTTCAACGGCTTCCGCTTCAATGGGCTGGGGAACTGAAAGAATGCTTAGCTCGATTTCGAGATGGGGAGCTTCGTCCCGGGTGACAGGGGGAAAGCGGTTGTCGCTGAAGGCGGCGGCGCGGGCAGTTTCCGCGACGGCCTGGTAGACCGAGGAAGCGGGCAGAAAGTATCCCACACATCCCCGCAGTTCACGGTGCAAGTGGAGGGATGTAAACGCTCCGCGCAGTTCGGCGAGATGCGGAGTAGGGGGGTCGAAAGAAATTGCTCGACCCTCAAACACGGAACTAATGGAATCGTGGGCCAGGTGCAGCAACAGCAAGCGCTCTTCTTTCGAGAACTCCGGTGGCGCGGCTTCCGCGGGGGCGACAGCGAACGACGAATTAGGTTGAAGGTGCGACATCGGCATCGGCCGGTTGCGGCGCGGGTTGCGGCTTGCGGCGGCGGCTGAGAATAAAGGCGCGACGGCGGCGCTTGGAAACTTGCCGGTCGATCTTCGACCAGAAGGCGGCGAAATAATCGATGGCAGAAATCAGCGATACTGCGACCACGAACCAGATGGCTGCGTAGGCGATCCAGTGCACGGGGAAAATGAAGTTGCCGTAGACCGGCCACTCCTTCCAGCGGTGATCGAGAATGACCGCGACCACGGAAACGATCTGCACCACCATTTTGAATTTGCCCAGTTCGCTGGCTTCGATGGTGAATCCTCCGGACGCAGCAATGGAGCGCAGGCCGCTCACCAGGAATTCGCGGCCAATGATGATGACGGCGATCCAGGCAGGAACCAGGCTGGGATTGAACTGCACCAGAGTGACGAAGGCGGCGGCGATGAGAAGTTTGTCAGCCATGGGATCGAGCAGAATTCCCATGGTCGTGATCTGGCCGCGTTTGCGCGCCAAGTATCCGTCAATGCCGTCGGTCATCGAAGCGGCAATGAAGATGGCCGAGGCCAGCAATTCTTTAGCGCCGTGCTCGCTGCTGAAGTGGCTGGAAGAAAGAATCCAGATCAGCAGAGGGATACTGCAGATGCGGATCAGCGTGATGGAATTGGGCAGGTTCACCGCAGCTCGGCATCGTTTCCGGAAGGGCGACCGGAAGACTGGTTTGATTATCCTCCACGGTGCGGGGGAACGCAATCGGGAGAATCTGTAGTTTGGGCACAGAGTTTCCGGAAAAGTTTCTGCGCGTGAAGAGTTATTTTGGCGGCGCCGGAGTCATCGCGCCGGGCTTGGGCTGCTTGGCGATGATCTGATCCTTGATCTTGTCGTAGGTAGCCTGGGGAATGATCTTCTTGTGGACCAGGTCGAGCTTGGTGCGATAGGGGCGGCCGGCGATGATTTTCTGCGAATAGACGTCGCCGATGCCGGGCAGAGCTTTGAGTTGGTCGGCGGTGGCGGAGTTCAGGTCGAGTTTGTCGGCTGCTGATGCGGCTTGCGGCGCGGCGGCGGCGCTAGAAAGCGTCGTCGCAGCGGCGGGCAATATCAGACATGCAAGCAGCAGGGGCAGTATCCGCGTGAACAATCTCTTGGTGCGTAAAGTCATAAATCCTCCTTGCACTGTAATCCTCAGCGGCTAAAGCCGCATTGATTTTTGCGTGATTTACGGCACGAGTGAAACTCGTGCCTTTCCCGATCATGCTTGATGCGAAAGTTTTTCAGCAGCCTGTAACGCGATCGCAAATAATATCTCGGCCGCAGCGCCCGCGCCACCCAAAATCCCCCTTACGCGTAAATTCCGCGCTGGCGGATGGTGTAGGCGACGCGGTCGATCGCCAGCATATAGGCTGCGATGCGATTGTTGACATGGTGCGTCTCGGCGTAGCGGACCACATCGCCGAAGGACGAAACCATAATCTCTTCCAGCTGCTCGTTGACCACAGACTCTTTCCAGAAATACCCCTGGCGGTCCTGCACCCATTCGAAGTAGGAGGTGGTCACCCCGCCCGCGTTGGCGAGAATATCGGGGATGACGAAGACGCCTTTGTCAGTTAAGACATCGTCGGCGGCCGAGGTAGTGGGGCCATTGGCTCCTTCCGCGAGAATGCGGCACTTGACGCGATCGACGTTGCGGGAGGTGATGACGTTTTCTGTGGCAGCGGGAATCAAGATTTCGCACTCGGTGGTAAGCAAATCGGCAGGGTCGGCAGCTTCCGCGCCAGGGAAGCCGTGTACCGTGCCATTTTTCTGGCGGAAATCAACGAGAGCATTGAGGTCGATACCGCTCTTGTTGTAAAGGCCGCCGCCTACTTCGGCGATGCCCACAACTTTGTATCCGGCCTGAAACATCAGGTGGGCGGCGTTGGAGCCGACGTTGCCGAAGCCCTGCACGATCACACGACTGCTCTCGCGAGGCAGGCCGAGCTTCTTGATGGCCTCGTCGCATACCACCATCACACCGCGGCCGGTAGCCTCGCGGCGTCCGCGGGAGCCACCAATGTTGATGGGCTTGCCAGTCACGACGGCGGTGACGGTCTGGCGCATGTGCATGGAGTAGGTGTCCATCATCCAGGCCATGATTTGTTCATTGGTGTTGACGTCGGGGGCGGGAACATCTTTTTCGGGGCCGATGAATTCGATGAGTTCGGAGGTGTAGCGGCGCGTCATGCGCTCGATTTCGCCCATCGACATCTTGTGCGGGTCGCAGATAACGCCGCCTTTGGCGCCGCCGAAGGGAATGTTGACCACGGCACACTTCCAGGTCATCCAGCTGGCGAGGGCGCGAACTTCGTCGAGCGTGACATCGGGCGCGTAGCGGATGCCGCCCTTGGCCGGGCCGCGCGCGATCGAGTGCTGCACGCGGAATCCGGTGAAGACCTCGAGATGGCCGTCATCCATCTGAACGGGGATGTAGACCGTGAGTTCGCGGTTGGGATAGCGCAACACCCGCCACAGGCCATCGTCGAGATTCAGCTTCTGGGCAGCCAGATCAAAGCGCGCCCGCTGCGACTCCCACGGATTGCTTTCTTTATCCACGTGCGGAGCAGTGGTCATCGTAGTCATAAACGTGATCTCCGGAATGATTGCGATTCAAGATGTTGGCCGGCACCGGGGCGTTTTTCCCGGGTGTAAGGGCAAACGTTCTGAGTATATGAGGCGGGACGGTGGGGAAGCAAGGCGGGCGGTAGAAGGTGGTGCCTTACATAGCGCGAAGGCACTGCACCGCTGCGAATGTTCCGAAATCCGAACACGGGCGCCGACATTGCGCGCCCAGTCAGATGGCTCACTATACTCACGAATCGAGGTGGGACAATGTCGCAAGAAGGAAAGCTCTTTAGCACGCTGAACCTTATATTGGATCTCCTAACGTTAGGAGCGACGAACCTGCCGCTTAAGGGCGAACCGCTTCGGACGTTCGGTCTTGACAGAGACGGCATGCTCTCCGTGAAGGGCCCTGACGTTCAGAAATTCAATTCGGCAGTTGATGCGCTGCTTGACGTAATACCGGGCGCGAGAGGTTCACTTTCTCCGCGAACCCTGGAGGACCAGTTAATCCCCGAGATTCGGGGTAGAAAAACTGCGGGGCTACGCTTTACCGAGGCCGAGGCTGAATCGTTCAAACAGAAGGTTTTGGCCGTTCCCCTAGAACGTTATCGGGTGTTGAGACCCATTTACGGCGTCACCATGCCCGAAGGCGCGGCGCCAGCTACGATTGGGATCTTCACAATCTACGATGCAGTCCGGCACTCAAACCTGCTTGCATTATCCGAGTTCGTCAGTGCTCCCCGACTCGCTAAGCAGTCCGGCTTCCTAATTGAATGCTCGGTGGACGCGAGGGATAACACGAAGGCAGTCGAAGTGGCTGATGCGCTGTTCTATCGCTTTGAGCTTCTCTTGCGCTTTTTCATTGGTCAAAGAACGCGTCGATTTGAGGTGGGAATACTAAGTTACGTCGGGCCCCAGCTACGGGACTACGTTGCCATCGGTAGCGGCGGGAGTGTTGAGGGCAGCGCGTGGCAAGGGGCGCTAGAACCAATTTCAATCACTGATCCTTTCTTCTGCAACCCTGGTCCGCCGTTTGAGAGACTCCTGCGATTGATTTCGAGGCAAAGCAATCAGCTTGAGGCTCGTGCCGTTCGTTGCATGGAGTGGACAGCACAATCCATGGCGGATCTGAACGCGGCCAGCGCGTTTGTCAAGGCCGCGATCGCATTAGAGGTTTTGTTCAGTGGAAACGAGAAGGGGGTTATAACTCCGTCGATCACGGCCCAGATAGCGGAGAGCTGCGCGTTCCTCCTCGGAGATTCGGCGGCAGCGGGCTACGAACTGGAACGGGCTGTGAGGCACCTCTACGGCATTCGATCTGCGGTCGTGCATTCGGGAAGGGATTCGGTCGCGGAAAAAGACCTCAACCAGCTCATTCAGATCTGTCGTCGCAGCGTCCTTAAGCTGTTGTCGAGGAAGGAACTGGAGGGCGTTCACAGCATCGAGGCTCTTACCGAGCACCTTAAAAAAGGTAAGTACAGCTCTCTCGAGCCCTCGAAGACAGAATGAGGCTATAGCCTGATCTCCATCCCTTCGGCGGCGGCGTGCACTTTGTAATAGCGGGTTGAAGGACGCGCTCGCGAGCGGCGAGTCAAGCCGAGGTGGCAATGGGCGCGAGGTCGGCAGCTGGGCCTGAGGAATTTATTGTCCCGCGTGAATCTTTCGAATCAGGGGCGGTGTTCCAAAGGTGTACGGCTGCATAAGCGCGCCAGGGGCGCCAGGCTTCGGCGCGGCGCTCAAGCTCGCGCGCGCTCTTCAAATCCAGCGCGCGCAGCAGACCGAGGTCACTGGAGGGAAAGGCGTCGGGCTCCCCGAGAGCTCGCATCGCGACGTATTGTGCGGTCCATTTGCCGATGCCGGGAATTTCACAGAGGCGGGCGAGGAAGTCAGCAGAATCTGCGACTGCCTCAAAGCGGAGCTGACCATTACAAACTGCCCGGGCAAGAGCGCGGATGGTCTCGGCCCGCGCGCCGGTGAGGCCGACGCCGGAAAAGTTGGCATCGGCGAGAATTTGCGGCGTGGGAAATAGATGGGTGATGCCAGCGGTTGCGGAAAGTGACTGGCCGAGAGCTTTGACCAGGCGGCCGGCCAAGGTGGTCGCGCCCTTGACGCTGACTTGCTGGCCGAGTATGGCTCGCACGGCAAATTCGAAGCCGTTCCAGCACCCGGGAACGCGCAGGCCGGGATTCGCTTCAATCCTCCGGGCCAGCGCCGGATCTGTTCTTAGAGACTGGACGATGGCGGTCCAATCCGCATTCAGATCAAACATGGCGCGGATGCGCTCCGTAATAAAAAAGAGGGAGCGAGGATCGCCGAACTGTACGCGAGCGGCGAGTCCGCTATTCGCCTCATCCAGAGAAACCTCAAAGTAGCCATGATTGCCGTTCAACGAAATGGAACGAAGATAACGGCCGTGCTCCACGGCCTCGACACCGGGCGTAGCGCGAGGGGCCAGGAACGCCAACATTCCCTTCCAGTCATAAGGCGGGCGGAAGCGAAGACGAAACAGATATTGATTTTCGGGCTGGCCCTGGGTCTGTCGAGCAAGACGCCGTATTTGCGTTGGCGTCCGATGATAGACCTTACGAATGCTGGCGTTGAACCGGCGCACGCATCCGAAGCCCGAAGCCACGGCAATTTGCGTCATGGGCAAGCGAGTTTCGTCGATGAGCTTCTTGGCGAAATGCAGACGCCGGGTATGGGCCACGGCGGTGGGAGACGCGCCGAGATGCTTCAGAAATAAGCGGCGCAGGTGACGCGAGCCCACGCCCAAGCGCTCCGCCAGCGTTTCCACTCCGCCGTCCTCAAGGCCGCTTTCATCGATCAGCCGCAGCGCTCGCGAAACCGTGTTGGAAGTTCCCAGCCAGGCGGGAGTTCCGGGCGAGCACTCGGGGCGGCAGCGCAGGCAAGGACGAAAGCCGGCTTCCGCCGCGGCGGCTGCCGTGGCAAAGTAGCGAACGTTTTTTTCTTTCGCCGTCGGAGCGGGGCAGATCGAGCGGCAATAGACGCGACTGCCCACGACACCGATAAAGAACTTGCCGTCAAAGCGAGGATCGCGTGACAGCCGGGCTCGCGAACAGGTCTGCAAATCGAGCGTCATAGACGAATTCCATAGTAGACGTTTCGCCGGCGATGTATGGACGTTTTCGGACTATGTTAAGCGAAGTTTCGGCTGAAGGGACTCCGCCTAGCGAGGTCCGCGAACGTCCAACTCCCGTGAAGGAACGGTCTTAATGTTTTAGTCGTTTTGTTTCATACCACCATGGCTGACCGCCTTCGTCACTGCCTGGAATGTCCGGAATGTAGCACCCGATATTTGATTGGGTTCAGTCCCTATCGAAACGGTTCGTACCTTATGTCTTATATAACTGATTGTTCCGAGGAATACAGACTGTTCTGTTTTTGCCGACGGCCGCCGGTATGCAGTCGGTGGAATGGCAGCGATCTGAAGAGGTATTCCGTCTCGAATGGAGCTTTCTATCGCGGCTACGGGTCACCGCAGGAGGTCTGGCTGTTCAGGCAATATGTAACGCAAGAGCCGGACCTTCTTAATACGGACGGCGCCGAGAAGCAACGAAGGAGGAGTGAGTGATTCCCGCCTTCAGAAAGAGAAAGGCGAACAGCAACTACAGCTTGATCTCCATCCCTTCAGCGGCGGCGCGTACTTTGGGATAGTAGTTTCGGGCTTCGTGGACGACCTTGTCGATGATGGCGTCGGTGTGATCGGGATCGTGATGGAAGAGCACGAGTTCTTTGGCGCCGCTCTCCATGACTACATTAACGGCTTCGCGCCAGTGGCTGTGTCCCCAGCCGCGGCGATGCGCTTCGTATTCTTCGGGAAGATACTGCGCATCGTAGATGAGGACGTCCGCGCCTTCTGCCAATTTGCGGACGGCTTTATCGAAGGTGGCGTCGCCGGGCTCGTTGTCGGTAGCGTAGACCAGGATTCCATCTTTGGTTTCGAGGCGGAAACCCATGCATCCCTGGGGATGGTTGAGCCAAGCGGTTTGCAGCTGGACGCCGTCTTCAAGCGTGATGCGTCCGCTCTCGATATCGTAAAAATCGCGCCGCGCTTTCATCTGGCCGATATCCACCGGGAAGTAAGGCGCGGCCATCTGATCGGCGAGCACTTGTTTGAGGCTGCGCATCCGGCTGGAGCATTGGAAGAGGAAGCGGCTCTCCGGATTCACATACAGCGGGCGGAAGAAGGGCATGCCCTGAATATGGTCCCAATGAAAGTGCGAGACGAAGACGTGGGCGGAAAAGGGGCGGTTGCCGAATTCGCTTTGCAGCTGCTGTCCGAGGACGCGGAATCCGGTGCCGCAGTCAAAGACGTAGATGCGGTCACCGAGTCGCACTTCAACGCAGGAGGTGTTGCCCCCATAGCGCATATTCTCGGATTGTGGAGTTGGCGTGGAACCACGCACGCCCCAGAACTTAATCCGCATAGGCTTTGAGACCGCACGAGGGCCCGTTTGCTGGTGCTTCCTTGGTATCTTCGGATGATGGGCCGCGCGCCGTCAATTGCCGGGATGGTTCGCGGCCAACTATTTCGCCCCGTACTGGGACTGGCGACCCAGCGCGGGAAGTGTCCCCTTATAATGAAGCGCTAGGCTTGCGCTGAAGCGGCTTCATCTTTTGCATGGCTTACCTTCCCATGATTAACCCTGAGTTCAAGGAATTCTCTCGGCTGGCGCGGTCGGCGACGCTGGTACCGGTGGTGAAATCGGTGAGCGCCGATCTGCTTACGCCGGTCTCAGCCTTCCTGGCAATTGCCAAGGAAGAGCCGCACGCGTTTCTGCTGGAGTCGATCGAGCGCGGCGAGCAGATTGGGCGCTATACGTTTCTCGGTGCGCGGCCGTACATGCGGCTGCGGGCGCGGGGTTCTGCCATCGAAGTTGAACGGGGACGAAAGCGCGAGCATCGCCAAGGCGATGTATTTCAGGTGGTGAAGCAACTGCTGGGCGAGCATCAGCCGGCATTGGTTCCCGGTCTACCGCCGTTCACCGCCGGGGCAGTCGGTTATTTTTCCTACGATGTAGTGCGGCAACTGGAAAAAATTGGCGAACACGCCAAGGACGATCTTTCTCTGCCGGATTGCGAATTGATGTTCTTTGACCGGCTACTGGCCTTTGATCATCTGCGCCACCAGATTCATATCGTGGCTGCGGCGGATGTGTCGCGGGAGAGTCCCCGGCGGGCTTATGACCGGGCAGTACAGGATATCGCGGGGCTGGAACGCAAGCTGGCTGCTGGATTGCGTCCGGCGATGTGGCGCAAATCCAATAAGGCTGGCGCGGGAAAGCTGAAGACCAATCCGCTCAAGATCCATGCGGGTACTACGCGTGCGGCGTTTCTGCGCAGCGTGGAGCGCTGTAAGGAATACATTGCGGCGGGAGATATTTTTCAGGTGGTGCTTTCGCAGCGGCTCGACTTCATCCCCGGCGTTGAGCCGTTCGATCTCTACCGCGCGCTGCGACAGGTGAATCCCTCGCCCTATCTTTATTTCCTGCGCATGGGCGAGACACAGATTCTGGGCTCGTCGCCGGAGATGTTGGTGCGCGTGACCGGACGCAAGCTGGAATACCGGCCGATCGCGGGCACACATCCGCGCGGGCGCGATGAGGCCGAAGACCAGCGGCTCGAAGAGCAGATGCGGAATGACGAGAAGGAGCGCGCCGAACACGTCATGCTGGTTGATCTGGGGCGTAACGATCTAGGACGCGTGAGCGAGTATGGTTCGGTCAAAGTGAAGGACTTGATGTACGTGGAGCGCTACTCCCACGTGATGCACCTGGTCTCGGCGCTGGAGGGAACGCTGCGAAAAGATCTGAGCGCGCTGGATGCGTTCGCGGCATGTTTTCCGGCGGGGACGCTGAGCGGAGCGCCGAAGGTTCGCGCGATGCAAATCATCGAGGAACTGGAGCCGGTGCGGCGTGGCATCTATGGCGGATCGGTGCTCTACGCCGATTTTGCCGGGAATCTGGATTCGTGCATCGGGATTCGAACGCTTTTGATGCAAGGCAAGAAAGCGTATCTCCAGGCTGGCGCAGGAATCGTGGCGGATTCGGATCCGGCGAGCGAGTTTCAGGAGAGCGTGAATAAGGCGCAGGCACTGCTGAGGGCGGTGGAGATGGCTAGGGGCAGTGGTCAGTGATCGGTGGTTAGTGGCCAGTTGCACCTATCTGTGGTTTGGCAGTGAGGCTAGAAGACCGTTCAGTATCCGGCCGACTTCGGCTGTGGTGCCAAGCAGATTCTCGCTCTCGCGTTGTTCCAGATATCCCAGTTCTTGTGCGAGGAGCTATCTGCGTTTCTACTTCCATCAATGAGCCCCGAGCATTTCCTAAGAACTGCTTGAACTCCCCGGTGGAGAGTCTCGCTTGTCCTTCGGCGATTTTGCTAGGCACTGAGACCGCTGCACGCCGCAATTGGGACGTCAGACCGTAGGTTTCAATCTTGGGGAAAGCTTGCGTGAGGCGATAAACGTCCAGTACCAAAGCCATGGACTTCTTCCAAACGATCAGGTCGCGATATGAGCGGACAATGGGCCTCGCCAAGCATTGCATCTGTCAATCATGCGCCGCGGGCACGCGGCCAGATTGTGATCTTTGTCACCGCGGTCTGTTGATTTCCTAAAATGGCAGTGATCAGTAGTTAGTGGCCAGTGCTCAGCGGCCGCAAATCGACAGTCGCGGTTGCTGGCCACTGATCACTGACCACTCTCCACTGCTAGAAAATTCTCCACCAACTTCTTGCCCGCACTCGTGAGCACGCTCTCGGGATGGAACTGCACTCCCTCGATGGCAAACTTTTTGTGGCGCAGACCCATGATGGTGCGGGTGCCATCCTTCTCGGTAGTCCAGGCGCTGACTTCGAGTTCTGCCGGTAGATTTTTTTCTTCCACAATGAGCGAATGGTAGCGTGTCGCCGTCATCGGCGTAGGCAGGCCGTGAAAGATCGTTTTGTCATCATGCGTGACGGCGCTGGTCTTGCCGTGCATCAAGTGAGGAGCGCGGATTACATGTCCGCCAAAGGCCGCGCCGATCGCCTGATGTCCCAGGCACACGCCAAGAATGGGGACCTTCCCGGCAAAATGGCGGATCAGATCGATGCTGATGCCGGCATTTTGCGGAGTGCACGGGCCCGGAGAAAGTACGATGCGCTCGGGTTGCATGGCGTCGACATCGGCGACCGTGAGCTGGTCGTTACGGCGAACCTCAACCTGGGCGCCGAGTTCCCCGAAATATTGAACCAGATTATAGGTAAAGGAATCGTAGTTGTCGAGAATGAAGACCACAGAATCTCTGTCCTGCTTGCAGTTTACACGGGCTTGCAGGGCCAGTTGTCATCAAGAAACGTCCCTGAGTGTACGGAATTCCTCCCTAGTCCACCGACAGTGCCATTACTGTCCCCAAGGGTGGTATTGACGCGAGATACCCTCAAACCTCATCCTTGACCGCAGAATATAGCTGGTAGCCACTTTAGCCACTTCAATAGCTTGGAGTAACGCATGGCAGAAGCCCAGGAGAAAAGGGCTGCAAGACGTTTCGCGCTGCGGATTCCAGTATCAGTCGCCCGCGGTGAAAACTCAGAGCAAAGCGAATCCGCTCAACTTCGGGACGTGAGCGCACGTGGTATTAGCTTTTATCTGGATTCGCCGATCGCACAGGGCTCGCCCCTGGCTTTCACCCTGACCCTCCCGCCCGAAATCACGCTGACGGAAAGCATAAGGGTGCAGTGCAAAGGGCGGGTGGTGCGGGTGGAGGAGTCTGCGAGCGAGGGCAAGATGGCCGTGGCCGCGGTCATTGAAGATTACGAATTCCTTCCCGAGGGCTAGAGCTGGAGCCCGTGCTCTCTCTAATCTCGACGACGCCTGGCCGGACGCAACGTCGCCCCCCGCGCCACTTTTCCCTATTCGCGGCAGATGATAAGGTTCCTTTCAGAGGGGCGGGAGGCGGTTTTTGTCGCGAGCGCGAATTCTATTTCTTAATACCTTGCTGGTAGCGGCGCTGCTTGCCGCAAGCGCTCGGTCGCAGGTGGCAACCAAGAGTGCGCCTACGCCACTGCCGGCTCCGGTGAAGCCGGAGATCAGTCTCGTGACTAGCGTGAATGTGGTTCACGAGCGAGGCGTCCCGGCAATCGAAATTCTTTCCACTCTCCCTGCGGTGCCGTCGATTCAGTTCCTGGACTCGCCGCCGCGCATAGTGATTGACCTGATCCACGCTCGCGTCGGACTGAAGCAGAAACGGATCGCGGTCCAGCAGGAAAACATTCTCGCCATTCGGGTTGAGCAATACCAGGAAGATCCCCCGGTGACGAGGATCGTTCTCGACCTGCTCGCTCCGTATGGCTACACGTGGGATGAAGCGGGGAACCGGCTGATGGTTCGGCTGAAGCCGCCCGAAGATACGCATGTGGCAAGCAAGAAGTCCGGTCGACCGCCCGGGGCCTTGTCGCTGGGCCTGGCAGGTGGGTCAGCCGCGGTGCCTGTCACGCGAAGCAATGCCAACGTGATTGCCGATAGCCGGCTCGTTCCCGGATCATCCCTGACCGCCGGCAGCGAAACGGCGGTGCTGAGTCTGGCGCGAGGTGGCGAGGTGTACGTATGTCCCGGCACGACGGTCTCGGTGACTCCCGCCAAGAATGCGAAAGGCTTGATGCTGGGCATGAACACGGGCACGCTGGAGACTCACTACGCGCTTGATGCCTCGGCCGATACCGTGCTCACTCCCGACTTCCGTATCGTGTTCGCGGGGCCGGGCGAATTTGATTTCGCGGTGAGCGCGGACTCGCATGGCAATACGTGCGTACGGGCGCTGAGGGGGAACGCTTCGTCTGTGCAGGTTAGCGAGCTGATCGGGGACCGCAGCTATCGGGTGAAGCCAACCGAGCAGGCGGTCTTTCGTTTGGGACGGATTGATAAGGTGGACAGCGATGTGCCGCTGGAATGCGGTTGCCCATCGCCCGTTCCAATGATGGAGGCTAACTCGACCGCTGCGGCTGCAGATTCCAAGTTGCCGACGAATACCAAACTTACGCCCGGCGAGGCACCAAAGACTGATCCGAAGGCAGAAGGTAACGGCCAGGGAAGCTTGGCGGCGGCGAACGAATCCCAGACGCTTTCCAATGGACCCGAGACTGGGCCACTGCCGGCCTCAGGGCCAAATGACGTTCACGTTCAAGTGGAAGCGCCGTTCGTATTTCGCGGCAAGAAAAACTCTGCGCCGTCCCCGCCCTCCCAGGACGAGATGGCGGCGTTGCCTGTGGTTGCGGCTCCGCCGAAGCCGCCGGCGCTTGAGATCGAGATTCAGCCGCCGCCCCCACCAGTGAATCCGAATCGGCGCGCTTCCGCGCCGCGTCGATTCTTTCGGCACCTCAGGAATATTTTCAGCGCTCTGTTTCACTGACGGTCTTCGGTGACGGACTAGCTACGGTTGATGGCGCGGCGTAAAGGCTCCACTTTGTCGCGCAGCTCGTCGGCCAGATTGGCGCCGCGCTCGGCTACATCGCGGACACGTTCCTTCGCGTCGCGAGCCCGGTCCTTGGCTTCTTCAGTCCAGTCCTGCAGGGTATCTTTTGCGTCCTCGTAGCCGCGTTTCAGGTCGCGCCGAAACTGTTTGCCAGACTTTGGGGCAAGCACCAGCGCCGCAAGAGCTCCTGCTCCAATGCCAATGAGCAGGAAGGTAATAGCCGTTCCTATGTGATTGCTGTCAGAGGATTCGTAACGTCCGGAACTCATGATTTGGCCTCATTTCATTTTCTGCCGAGCGGGCGCTCCAGCAACCCACTGCGCCCGCCATGACCTGGGACAATTCTAGTCCTGCGGACGTGATCCCGTTGGGATCGCCCGAGGAAGCGCGGGTGTTATGGGATGAATCGCCCTGGGCAAAGGTTTTCTTTCTTCCGTGCGGAGTGTAGAATCATGTATTCGGTCCTCGTGTGCGGCGGAAAATGTGGCCTGCCCCGCCCATTCGGGCGCTCGCGCTTGCTCAGGGCAGGCTCTTCCGTCAGCTCAGCAAACCGCACTTATTTTGAAGGAGATAGTTTCGAGCGATGTCGATCCCTGCAACCCAACTGCGCCCCGGTATGATCATCAAGCACAACAATGATCTGCACTCTGTATTCGCCGTTGAACACCGGACGCCCGGCAACCTGCGCGCCTTCATCCAGGCCAAGCTGCGCAATCTTCGTACCGGCGCCATGTTCGAACACCGCTTCCGCTCGCCCGATCCCATCGAAAAGGTCAATGTGGACGAGGTCGACATGCAGTTCCTGTATGCCGACGGCGATAATTATTACTTCATGGACACGTCGAATTACGAACAGACCCACCTGACCAAAGACGTTCTGGGCGACGCGGTCGATTACCTGATTGCGAACCTGGAAATCAAAGTGGAATTTTTCGATGGTAAGGCTGTGGGAATTGAACTGCCTCAAACGGTGGAACTGACCGTGATTGAGACCGAGCCCGGGCTGAAGAGTGCAACAGCTTCGAGCGTGACGAAGGCCGCGAAGACCGAGACTGGGTTGGTGGTGCAGGTTCCGCCTTTCATCAACGAGGGCGAGAAGATCAAAGTGGATACTGCCGAAGGCGTGTATCTGTCGCGGGCGTAAGGCAAAGTCAGAAGTAAGAAGTCAGAATGCAGCAGGCAAACCTGGAGCGTTCTTAACTTCTACATTCTGACTTCTAACTTCTGCATTTTTCACATCGCAGCATGACCTCCACTGAAAAAACGATCGAGGCTCGCCGCTTAGTGGTTCGCGGACGCGTGCAGGGAGTGGGCTTCCGCTGGTTCGTGGAACGGGAAGCGCACATTCTTGGTATCGCCGGCTGGGTGCGCAACAATTCCGATGGCAGCGTGGAGGTGCACGCGCAGGGAACCCGCGATCAGCTCTCTGGCTTGCGATCGCGATTGCGGGAGGGACCGCGGGCTGCGCGCGTCGATGCGGTTGAGGAATCCGAAGCCCGCGTAACCTCCGGAGTCAGTTCATTTCGCATCGAAGGAGCATGGTAGATTGTCCCCCAACTCGAGCCTAAACGCCGACCAACTCAAGCACCTGATCCGCGAAGTCCCTGACTTCCCCAAAAAAGGGATCCTTTTCTACGACATTACTACGTTGCTGAAAGATAAGGACGGCTTCGCCACGCTGGTCGACAAGCTTGCCGAGCACTATTCCGGGCAGAAAATTGACCTTGTTCTGGGCATGGAAGCCCGCGGCTTCATTTTTGCTCCCGCGCTCGCCTACCGCCTGCATGCTGGATTTGTCCCGGTGCGCAAGGTGGGTAAACTTCCGGCTGAGACCGTAAAGTTCGATTACGCCCTGGAATATGGGACTAACTCGCTGGAGATGCACAAGGATGCTATCCAGAAAGGTCAGCGCGTAATTATTGTGGATGATCTGCTCGCTACGGGAGGGACAGCGGAGGCCACGGCCCGGCTGGCGACCCTATTGGGCGCCGAAATTGCAGGGCTTGGCTTTATCGTAGAGCTCGACTTCTTGCGTGGCCGCGAAAAGCTCAAAGGCTACGACGTGATGTCGTTGCTGCATTACGACGAATAGCCGCAGCTTACTTCCAGGCTCGCGTGACGATCAGTCCGATTCCAGTCCAGAAGCTCGCGCTGATGCCAAACGCTACCACCAAGCCGAGCGCTATGCTCCGCTTACTGCGGTTAGTGCCAGAGTCGCCTGGGGTGACAGAATCGTAGACCAACCACGATCGAAGGAACTTCGCGTCCTTCGAATCTAAATTTACCGGTGGCTCACCCCACGCTTCTTGGATGGGGCCACAGGAGATTTGACCAGTGCCAGATAGGGGGAAGAGCTTTCTAGAGCTCATTATCCGCACCTCCGATTAGAGTGATCGAGCAACCCGAATACCATCTCGCCAGAAATCGCAACTGGCTGAAATGAAACGACTTCGACATACTTGCTGTTTGATCAAAAACGCTGACTGAGCAAAAACTCCCAACTCAGTGCGCCCAACGCCGGTCTGTTGCCAACACTTCGCTTTTCGGCTGGAAAGGATAATGGCCCTAGTCTCCGCTAACCTTGGGGACTTCTTCCAGTGACAACTTCGAGTCCTTGGGAAGATAACCCTTGCGCCGAAACCAGTCTTCCATGGCTTCGCACAGCTTCTCCAAAGGAACGCTCGTACCAATCTCCATCAGGCCGTCAGCAATGGGCAACGTGTCATCAAAAATGCTGGCGTTGGTGAAGTTGCGCATAGCGAAATTGTCCATCCACTTAAGAGGGCAAGACCGCTTTTGACTTGGATCCTGGAGAATATACTCCACGCGAATCTTGCGAGCAAACATGTTTTGATTTAATCACAGAAGATGAAGCCGGCGGGGGTTCGTCTTAATGAGCAGGATCAGCACCAACTCCTCCGTATTCAATAGCATCCCATACTCTTGCTGGCAGAGTGCTCCACTGATTAAGGCAAACGCATCTCGCCCGGAGATTAATCTGCGAAAGTGCCCTCGGATCGACCGGTTCGCAATGCATTTGTCAATTTTGCTGGTCCTATTATCCAGCTCAATCGTGGGTTTGGCTCAGCTTTCATCGACGGGTCCGCAAAGCTTCTACGACGGACAAACCGTTACGGCGGTGGATCTGATTGCCAATCCTCATCGAAATGTAGCGCCTTTGCGCGCCTCTGTAGCACAAAAAGTTGGGCAACCTTACTCCCAGGTGGATGTTCAGGCCAGCATTGCCGCGTTGCAAAGGGCGGGAGGGTTCGAAAAAGTCACAGTCGACGTGATCCCGGATATTTCCGGCCTGCGGCTCAACTTTATTCTCGAGCCCGCATATTACCTGGGCGTGGTCGACTTTCAGGGAGTGCCGAAATCTCTTTCCTATGTGCGCCTGCTGCAAGTGGTGAATCTGCAGGATGAAGATCCGTACGACCAGGCTCGCATTCCGGTCGCGGAAACGGCATTGATGCAGTTCTTGCAGCGCGATGGGTTCTTTCAAGCGCAGGTGCACGCGGAACCGCGAATCGATGACGCCAACCAGATAGTCAATATCACTTTCTCGGTGGTAAGTGGAAGGCAAGGGCGAATCGGCAGCGTGGAACTACGCGGGCCACCCGGTTCTGAACAGACATGGTTGCTTGAGAAGACCCGTTCTTTACGGGCTCGATTCACCGGCGCGCTGCTTAAGCCCGGGAAGCCTTACACGCCCGAACGCATGAAGGCTGCGACATCGTTGATCAAGAAAGCGCTGGCACGACAGCATCGGTTGGCGGGCAAAGTTCAGGAAGTACCGCCGCAATACCATGCCGACACCAATCGCGTGGACGTGGCATTCGAGGTTGAGGTCGGTCCCGTGGTGATCGTTAGAACAACTGGCGCGCGTCTTTCCGCGGTCCCGTTCGTATCGGGACGGGAAATGAAGAAGCTCGTTCCGATTTATTCGGAGGGTACGATTGATTCTGACTTGGTGCAAGAAGGACAACAGAATCTTGCGAATTATTTTCAGAACAAAGGTTATTACGATGTGAAGGTAACTACCGACCTTCAGCGTCAGGCCGATCGCATCGTGCTCTCATACAACATTGATCGCGGGAGCAGGTACAAGGTCGATCGCATCTCTTTCCACGGCAACAACCGGATAGCGGCGAAAGAATTATTACCTCTGGTTCAAGTCAAGCGTTCTCATCCATGGACGCACGGCAAGGTCAATCAAAAGCTGCTTAAGCAGAGCGCGGATAATCTTCTGGCATTTTATCGAGACAGGGGATACGAAGAGGCAAAGGTTACGCCACAGGTCGGGGACCACGAGCGGAAGTTGGATATTGCATTTGACATTGAAGAGGGCGCGCAGACGCTGGTCGATCACATTCAAGTCACTGGAAATCATAGTGTTCCCGAGGATCAGCTTACCGCTCCGAAAGGATTCGAGCTAAAAGCCGGGGCGCCGTTCTCCTCGCGGCAACTTGCGGACGATCGGAATCGCATCTCTGCAACTTATCTGAATCGTGGCTATCTCAATGCGGAGGTAAAAACCACCGTCAGCCGTCACTCCAACAATCCTCACCTCGTGGATGTCACCTATGCGATTTCCGAGCAACAAATGGTGCGAGTGGACAAAGTCGTCTACCTTGGGCAAAAACATACGCGGTTGCCGCTGATACAAAAAACGGCGAAGCTGCCGCCCGAGACGCCGATGAAAAGAGGTCAGCTGCTGGCAGCGGAAACTCGCCTCTATGACCTGAACATTTTTGATTGGGCGAGCGTGGGCCCGAGAAAGCCGATTACGGATCAGACGGAGGAGGACACCCTTGTAAAGGTGCACGAAGCCAAGCGCAACGAAATCACCTACGGGTTTGGATTTGAAGTTTCCCATCGCGGCGGCAACGTTCCTACCGGCACAGTGGCCCTTCCGGGTGGAGGTGCGACGATTGGGCTGGGCAACAATCAGATCGCGCCGAGCCAGGCCACTTATGCCAGTCCACTCGGCTCGATCGAATTTACCCGCCGAAATATGAGAGGACTCGGGGAGACCGCCAGCGGATCGATTCTGGTCTCGCGCCTGGATCAACGGGCGATTACCAGCTATCTGCAGCCGCACTTTCTGGGTTCGGAATGGAGTTCCCTGACCAGTATCTCGATCGAACGCACCACCGAGAATCCGCTTTTCGCGGCGAGCCTTGGCGATATGTCATTCCAGGTGGAGAAACTCCTGAGCCGAAAGACGAACACCCGTCTTCAGCTTCGCTACGATTTCAACAAAACAATTCTGTCGCAGTTACTGGTGCCCGGGCTCGTGCTGCCGCAAGACCAGCATGTTCACCTTTCTACTTTCTCGAGCACCCTGATCCGCGACACCCGGGACAAGCCCCTCGACGCGCACCATGGCGTTCTTGAAAACTTGAATTTGGGAATCACGCCGCAGACTCTGGGCTCCAGTGCCAGCTTCGCCAAATTTTTTGGACAATATGCGTACTACAAACCGTTTCACTCGGTGGTGTTCGCCAACAGCGTGCGCCTGGGCCTGGCGAAAGCCTTCAACGGAAGTTTTGTACCGACCAGCCAACTTTATTTCTCCGGAGGCGGAACTTCGATACGATCCTTCCCTATTGATGAGGCTGGGCCGCAACAGCTGGTTCCTTTTTGCAATGTGCTGAAGGGTCAGACGGGATGCGTTGATGTAACGGTGCCTCTGGGCGGGAGGCAATTGTTCATTGTGAATTCAGAAGTGCGTTTTCCGCTTCGGCTCGTGAAAAATCTGGGAGGGGTGGTGTTCTATGATGGCGGGAACGTTTACAGCGCCATCAACTTCAACAATTTCACATCCAATTACACGAACACGATCGGTATCGGCCTGCGCTATTCAACTCCGATCGGACCCATTCGCATTGATTTGGGCCACAACTTGAATCCAGTGCCGGGCATCAATCCGACGCAGTACTACATCACATTAGGTCAAGCGTTTTAGGAGACCATGCAGAGGCGAAAAATCATAGGCGGCGCGCTGGCGGTGATTGGCATTCTGACTATCGCGGTGAGCGTGGGCGGATATTTTTTCCTCAAGAGCAGCCGCTTCGAAAAGCTTGCCATCGGAACCATCGTACAAGATACCAACGCGGCAACTGGCGGCCGGGCAGCGATCGGGAGATTCGACTTCCAGCTTTCCACTTTTACCGCTCATCTTTACGACATCACGATTCATGGCGGCGAGCCCGCCAACCAGCCTCTCCTGCTCCACGTTGATAAAATAACGGTGGGACTGAAGATTGAATCGATTCTTCGCCGCAAAATCTCGCTGAGCCAACTCTTAATTGAACATCCTGTGGCGAACGTGCAAGTTGACCGCAACGGCTCGAGCAACCTGCCGGAGTCCTCCCCCAAACAAAGCGGCAGCAAGCTGAGCGTGTTCGATCTCGCCGCGCAACATGTGCTTCTGACGGATGGCCAGGTCAACTACAACGACAAATCGATTCCGGTTGAAGCCGATCTTTATGGCTTGAAAACGGAAATACACTTCGCGCCGGACGAGGCACGCTATCGGGGCTCGATTTCGTATGACAGCGGGCGCGTTCGCTACAAAAATGATCCCGCCTTCGCGCACAGTCTGGAAGCGAGGTTCAACGCGACTCCCGCAGAATTCTCGCTGGAATCGGCATTGCTCAAGGTGGGATCGTCTGCGCTCTCTTTGAAGGCGGAGTTGAGCAATTACAACCGTCCGACGGTCGAGGGTCGCTACGATCTCCGCATTCACACCCAGGATTTTTCTGCGATCTCGCAACCGGTAACGATGGCTGGGGATGTTTCACTTACCGGGACGATTCACTACGGGAGCACCAATGATGGGCAGCCGTTACGAAATATTTCAATCGATGGCCGGGCGGTCAGCGAAGGGCTAGCCGTATCGTCAACTGAAGGCCGACTGGATCTGCGCCGGATTCAAGGGCGCTATCAACTGCAGGACGGGAACTTTCAGACGCACGACTTCACTCTCGAAGCTCTCGGCGGAAAAGTCTATGCGGAGGTTGAGCTTCGACATCTGGATACAACGGCTGTTGGCCAAGTCCGAACCACGTTGCGGGGGATCTCACTGCAAGCGGCACAACAAGCGGTTCGCCAGGCCGAGGTGAAGCATGTGCGCCTCGCAAGCGCCATCGACGGCACCGTCGAAGCTTCCTGGACTGGCAACCTGAATGACGCTCTTGTTCGCACAGACCTGACATTAAAAAGCGCTCCCACTCCCGCGATTCAGCTCTCTTCGGGAGCAGTGCCAGTGAGCGGATCGATCCATGCGAGCTATGACAGCCAGCGAAACGTCGTTGCTTTTCGCGACACTTCACTTCGCGTTCCCGCGGCAGCTATTTCTGCACAAGGTGAAGTCGGCAAGCATTCGACGCTGCGAGTTGAAGCTGACGCGAG
Organism: uncultured Acidobacteriaceae bacterium; assembly: GCA_963773675.1. Lineage (GTDB taxonomy): Bacteria > Acidobacteriota > Terriglobia > Terriglobales > Acidobacteriaceae > Sulfotelmatobacter. The sequence continues at coordinate 169,134 of CAVZCG010000017.1, read as the reverse complement.
CGATCTGCACGAACTTGCCCGCATGATTTCGGACTGGAGCGGCACCCCAACGTCCTTGGAGGTCACCGGATCTGCGTCCCTGCAAGCGCTTGTTCAGGGTTCGATTCAGAAACCTCATTTGACGGGCCAGTTCAGCGCGCAGAATTTGAAAGTGCAAGGGAGCGAGTGGAGCACAGCGAAATTTGGCTTTGAGGCGAGTTCTTCGCGCATCGCACTGCACGACGCGATTCTGGTGAATGCACATCAAGGTAGAGCTTCCCTCAATGCGAACGTTGCATTGCAAGACTGGTCTTATCGTCCATCGAGTCCGATGACCGTTAGTTTATCGATGCATGAAATGGCAGTCGCCGATTTGCAGCGACTGGCGAACGTGCACTACCCCGTCTCCGGCGATTTGTCCGCGGACGTTTCGTTTCACGGCTCGCAACTCAATCCTGCCGGCAGCGGCTCGGCAAGGCTGGACCATGCACGCGCCGGCGATGAGCCGATTCAGCATCTCGGGGCGACGTTTCGCGCCGACAAGAACTCCGTGACTTCAACGCTTGAAGTCAGCCTGCCGGCGGGCTCTGCGAATGGAACTTTTTCCTATACGCCGCAAACCAAGGCATACGTCATGCAGTTAAATGCGCCGTCGGTGGCTTTGCAAAGGCTGGAGATGGTGCAGGCGAAGAACCTGGGAGTTTCCGGAATTCTATCTGTTTCGGCAAGCGGATCAGGAACTCTGGACAATCCGCAATTGACGGCCGCGGTACAGGTGCCTCAGCTACAGATCCGCGATAAATCGATCTCCCAAATTAAAGCGCAGATCGAAGTGGCGAATCACCGGGCAGAGTTGACGCTGGACTCGCAGGTTGCGCAAGCCTCCGTCCGCGCTCATGCGAATGTCAGTCTTAGTGACGGCTACTACACCGAAGCTGCGATTGATACTGCTTCGGTCTCGTTGGATCCTCTGCTTGCGCTGTACTCATCTGCTGCTCCACAAGGCCTTCACGGCGAGACGGAAATCCACGCAACGTTGAAAGGGCCATTGAACGACAAATCCCGTATCGAAGCCCACTTCACAATTCCAACCCTCAAGGCCAGCTATCAATCGTTGGAGGTCGGCGCTGCCAACCCGATCCGCGCAGATTACAGGGACTCTGTATTCACCCTTCAGCCAGCGGACATTCGCGGCACGGGCACGTCGCTGCGATTGCAGGGCACGATTCCGCTAGGCGGCACAACCGCTCCGAGTCTTACTGCGCAGGGCTCAGTTGACGTTCGTATTCTCCAAATGCTGGCGCCCGACCTGCAAAGCTCAGGAACTTTGTCGCTCGATATTCGAGCGTCCGGAACACCGACAGACCCGGCTGTTCAGGGGCAGATTCATATTCAGGACGTGGCCTTGTCCACACCCACGGCTCCGCTCGGCGTTCAGAAGCTCAACGGAACGCTCGACGTCAGCGATCGAAGCCTGCAATTCTCCAGCCTCACGGGTGAAGTTGGAGGCGGGCAAGTTTCACTTGGGGGATCCGTTTCTTACCGTCCTGATTTGCAATTCAGCCTTTCGCTGCAGGGTCAATCGGTTCGCCTCCGTTATCCGGACGGAGTTCGAGCCCTGCTGGACGGCAATCTGGCTTTGAGCGGAACCAAAGACGCGTCCACGTTAAACGGGCGTGTGCTGATCGATTCATTTTCGTTTACTCCCGATTTCGACCTCACAAAATTCAGCGATCAGTTCAGTGGAAATGTTGTTCCTTCGGAACCGGGGATGGCCGACAACGTCAAACTTGCGGTCAGCGTTCAGTCAAAGACGGACCTGAGTGCGACGAGTTCTCAAGTGAGCCTCGAAGGACAGGTGAACCTGCAGGTGGTGGGCACGGCCGCTAACCCAGTAGTAATCGGAAGAACTGACCTGACTTCCGGAGAACTGTTCTACCGGAATGTGCGCTACCAGCTTCAGCGCGGAATCATCAGCTTCAACAATCCCAACGAAACTGAACCCGTGCTAAACGTCTCGGCCACGACCACTGTCGAGCAGTACAACCTGACCCTGACGCTGCGTGGGCCTTTCGATAAACTGACCACGTCCTATACGTCGGATCCGCCGCTGGCCACGACCGACATCATCAATCTGATTGCCAATGGCCAAACCACGCAGGAAGCGAGTGCCGCTGGCCAAAGCACAGATTCGATCCTGGCCTCACAGGTTGCGAGTCAGGTCACCGGCAGCATTCAACATCTCGCCGGGATTTCCAGCCTGCAGATTGATCCATTACTCGGCGGGAACAATCAGAATCCGTCGGCCCGTGTAGCCATCCAACAGCGCGTGACCAAGAATTTTCTATTTACTTTTTCGACCGACTTGTCACAGCCCGGGAGTGAGATTGTGCAAGGAGATTATCAGATCAACAAACGTTGGTCGGTGGGCGTGACTCGCGACGAAGTTGGAGGAGTTTCCGTAGACGGCAAGTATCATACAAAGTTCTGAATTCTAGGCCCGTTTCAACTTCTCTCGATTTTCGGACCTATTTCTCTCGCGCAGCCGCTCGATGTTCGTCTGCTTCAGTAATTCTGCATTGAATTCGCCGCCCGCCAGCAAAATAAGGTGTGCCCAGTACAGCCACGTCATCAAGACCATTACTCCACCCAGAGTGCCGTAGGTCCGGTTGTAGTTCTCGAAATATCGGAAGTAGATCCCGAGTAGATAGGAGAGCCCTATCCAGCAAGAGGTTGAAAGAATTGCTCCGGGCAAAGTGTCGCGGAATTGTTGTTTGACATTTGGAGCGAGGAAATAGATTGTCGCGGCAGCGAGGACGGCGAAACTCGCGGCGATGCTCCAGTGAACAATGGGCCAGAGTGCTACGAAGACCGTTGACAGAGACAATCTGATTGCGAGCCAGTCACCCACTCTTGGGCCAATTACCAGGGTGGCGATCGCGCATATCAGCAGGACCCCAGCCACAGCCGCCAGAGCCACAGCCAAGAGACGAGTCTTCCAAAAAGGACGGCGGTCAAGAACGCCGTAGGCCGAATCCAGCGAATCAATCAACTCGTCGAACGCCGCTGAAACTACCCAGATTGTTCCGAGTGTGCCCAGGGAAAGCCACGCACTGGAATTCTTGCCCAGGATGTCGTTGAGGACCGAGTAAATCACCGGCATACTGCCCAAGGGCAACATATGGCTGATCCCCACGAGTACATCGCCGAAAAAGTTCGGCAAAGGCATATGCGCCACCACGGCAGAGAGGAAGATCAGAGCCGGAAACACGCTCAAAATGGAATAGTAGGAGAGCGCAGCTGCCGCTTGGAGAGTCTGGTTCCGGAGGATGTGGTGGCAGGTGTTGCGAGCCGCTCGAATTGTGCGGGCAAATGTCACTCCCCCTTAGATGACGGGATGGGACGGCAAGGCTTCGCTACAGGTGTGAACACGCTCCGGTCGATTCGGGTTTGTAGTAAAACAGTACTAGGTTGGAGAGGTGGCCGAGTGGTTGATGGCTCCGGTCTTGAAAACCGGCATACCCGAAAGGGTATCGGGGGTTCGAATCCCTCCCTCTCCGCCAGAACTCCTGACTGCGTAGAATCCCGCCAGCTTTGCTGCTAAAAGCGGAAAATGCTATTTCGCGCTAATTCCGAACCAGGGAGGAACTGCTTGATTCGACCGACGATCCTCGCGATGTTCGTGGGAACCGAGGAAGAGAATCGGGGCGTGCACGGCAATGACGAGCGCATAGAGACTAAACAGCTTGGGTTATTTGTGCGCTATCTTTTCGCGGCAGTTACTGGGGTGGCGGCGCCTTAGTACCTCCAGTAGTGACCTTGCTGACCGGATTTGCAAAAATCTTCGTATCCCACAGGGCTACTCAGATCATCCCATGGTATCGACAGGAGAAAGTCAATGTCCCACCATCTTGATTCCCCGATTGCACTCCAGGATATCCGCCTCGACATCACAGATCTGTATGTATTCCGCGGTGAGACGGGTACTGTGTTCGTGATCAACGTGTGCCATTCCATTTTCGGTCCCATCCCTGTGCCGGGCTACCATCCCGAGGGCATGTACGAATTCAAGGTCGATCTCAATGGAGACGCGGTTGAGGATGTCACTTATCGTCTAACGTTCGACGAGCGCGATAAAGCTGGGAAGCAGCGTTACGTTGTGCGCTGCATACGAGGAGCAGCTGCACCCGATCCAAATGCAGCTGGCACGATCGTCGCCGAGGGAACAACGGATGAAATCGTAACCACCAAATCCGGCCTGCGTGTGTGGGCTGGCAAGGCAGGTGATCCGTTCTGGATCGAGCCGGATGTGCTGCATGCAGTAGGTCACTCCTTCCAAGACGGCAAAGTCGTGGACCTTTCTGGCTGGGATCCGAAGCACGCGAAGAACCTCTTCGCCGGCCATACCGTGCATTCAATTGTCTTGGAAGTACCCGATCAGGAGTTGCTGGCTGACGGAGGCGACAACCGCCGTGTAGGCGTGTGGGCGGTGTCGACGCTTGCCACTGACGCTGGAGGATGGCGCTCCATCAATCGCGTTGGACTTCCGATGATTCACCCGCTGTTCACCCAATACAACGAAGATCTTGGCAATCGCCTGAATGCGGGCGTCCCAGAAGATGATTTCGCCACTTTCGGAAAAACTGTCATCAAGGCAGTTGCAGGGGCTGTGGCCGCAAAAGGTACCGCAGAAGATCCTCAGGCCTATGCGGAGAAAGTCGCGCACCGATTCTGCCCCAATATCTTGCCCTACGTGGTGGGCACGCCGGCCGTGTTCGGCTTCGTGGAATGGAATGGGCGCTCCATGACCGACAATGCACCCGATGTCATGTTTTCCATCGCGGCGAACACTCCAATCAGCCTCGGGATCGGCAAGGAGTCAGTCACCTCTAAGCCTTCCAAGAACTTCCCGTACGTGCCGGTCGCTCTGGAAGAAACGCGGGCATCGGCAGCGTAGGAATCGGTTGCTGCAGACGCTGATGGATGGATGGCAGCGGGATTAATACCGCTGCCCTTCCTTCGTTCCCTTGAATTCCTTGAAGAGTTTTTCGGCGTTGAGGTGGTATACCTTTTCCAGCACCGGATCGGGAAGTCCAATTCCATAGATCTCCCATCGTCCCTGGCCGGGGTAGCCCGAATAGTCGAAGGCATCGTCGCTGGTTTCGAGCCAGCGGAAATAGTTGCGATACATGGCTTCTTCCATTCCGCCGTCGGTTCCGAACATGATTCGATCTTGGTATTTCAGGAATAGCTCGCGGGTCCGGCCGGGCTGACGTCCGAGTTCGGCTTCGCGGGCCCCGAATTCCACCATCACGTTCGGATATTGATCCAGCATCTGCGCGACCCAATCGAGATTTTCCGGCCATCCCATGTGCAGTGATACGAACTTTGTGTTCGGGAATTTTGCGAAAACGCGATTCCGGGCCTCGAGAAGTTGCTGAAAACTCGGAAATCCTGACCCGTAAAAACTCCAGTCCGGATGTTCAATAAGTTCGTCGTACCGTTCATTGGTCCCGTCGATGGGATGGAAAAAAGCTTCCGGATCCCCGGTGTGAATGAAAACTGGAATTCCCAGCTTGCCGCACTCTTGCCAAATGGGATCAAGGCGACTGTCATCAATCGCAATGAGCTTTCCGCTTTTGTCGCGTACTCCCAATCCAAAATCCTTCAGGAATTTTAGGCCCCGCGCTCCACGCGAAACCGAATCATCGAGTTGTGCGACCATCTCCTTGCCGAAATCCGGATCGTCGATCTTGCTCCAGTCGAGTTGCTCGAACACCATGAATCGTCCGGGATAGGGTGTCACCATCTCGTCGATGACCTGCTGCAGTTTTTCGCCCCACATGCCAGTCAGGATCACAACGGTTTTCACATTCGTATTGTTCATCACCTCAACCACGCGCTCGGGCGGCATGTGTTCGTCGATTCCTGCAGCGTCATTCGTGTGGTTATGCACGTCGATCACATAAAACTTGGCGCGGTTTACTTCGTGCACCGGCACGTGCAGCATCGACTGCGGGTGAAAATCCTTGAGCAGAAGCGTTTTCTTCTGGTCGGCATCCGGGGCAGCCTGATAGCCAATGGGCGAGGATTGCTGAGATGGTGATTGAGGCTGCGGATTTTGGCCGAAGCACAAGAGCGAAAGTGCCATCGACGCGATGAACGCGGCCGCGAATCTCGTGTTCATGAACAGGCTCCTGGGTGGAATTCTTGCTGGCTACTTGACCGGATTCAATCGGCGGTTGCGGTCAGGGTGGAACTGCGTGTCGATCTGACCACTAACCTTGATTGCGAAAGTCTCTTCGTAAGGCACGTCGTCGATTCCCTCCACCACAAGATGAACCTGGAAGTCGCCGGCGTGCGTGAAAGTGTGCGTGACGGATGGGCTGGTAACATCCGATCCGTCACCGAAATCCCAGCGATAGGAAAGGGCTGGAACGCCGTTGGGATCGGTGACAGTCGAGAAATGAACTGGCAGTCCAGTAATCGCTTCCTTCGGAGCATCCACGGTGAGCGTAGGAGCGGCGGCAGCGATCGAGCGGTCGATGATTTTCACGACCCGGGCCGAGCGAGGCGGAACGGTGAGCGAAAACGAGGTCGACTTGCTGGGGATGGCCCGGTTTTCAAGAACTTCCGTCAACTCATAGTTCGATCCTGAGAGGTTCGATCCTGAGAGGCCAAAGTCCGCCAAGGCAAACTCGCGTAAACGTGGATTATCCGTCCAATTGAAAACCGTCAGGATGCTCTGCCGTTTACTCTCGCGCAATAGAAACGTGCTGGGCATGCCATCTTGCGGGGAGTAGCTCATAAGGTCGAGCGGTCTTGCGGATCTTCCCAGGCGTGCGATGTTGATCAAGTCGCGATTCTTGACCAACGCGACGCGATCGGCATCTTGAAGCAACGTAGGCAGGTCATCGCCGATCTCAAACATTCCCCCAGAAACTGCAGACAGGGCAATGGAGGCTCGCGCCTCCTCGAGGGTAAGCACTTCTTTGGTGGGGTGCGATTCATCCTCGTCCGCCCTCTGGCGGGAGACGGTGAACGCGTCAGGATCCGCAACGAAATAATTACGATTCATGAAATAGCGAGCGGCCACGCCCGGAGCGGCCAGTTTCGTGGCGTCGAACATATGGCCGGTGTCGCAGGAGATGCGCCCGGCGTCGACGATGCCAACCGGATTCAGCATCACGCTGCCGTCTTTATCGAGCAGCACATCTTCTCCCACGGCTTCGCGAATAACCTGCAGACCGATTCGTTGCGCTTCGAGCGCGGTCGTGTTCGGACGAAAATAGTTGCCCTCGATCGCTGAATCGTCCATGAAATCGAGCTTGATGTAGCGAATCCCCCAGTCTCTGGTGAGCGTGGTGTACGTAGTGCGCAAATATTCCTGCGCCCCAGGATTGGTTGAATCGAGGACAAACAATGCATCCACGTTGCGCCTGGCGCCTTCCTCGTCCAGGACAAAACCAGCGTGAATGGGCTGGCCCTGCGCGTTGTGCACCAGCCAGTCTTTGTGGGTTTGATAGATCCACGAACGCTCGGAAACCTGAAAGGGCGACGTCCAAAGGCCGGGAACCAGACCCAGACTGCGAACTTTGCTTTCCAGCGGAACAAATCCGCGTGGAAACAGCGTTGCGTTGGGATTCGCGTACTCTCCGCGGGCGAACTGATAGCCCTCATCGATGTGGAAGAAAGTGTAGCCTTGCGCTTTGAACTGGGCAGCCAGCACTTCCGCATTCGTCAGAGCCGCGCCTTCGTTTAGTCCGAAGTAGAATGCCGTCCAACTCCACCAGCCCATCGGAGTGGGAGCAGAGACTCGGGCGTGGTGCAGGCGGCGAATCAGATCGCCATACGCTTCCAGTTGTGCGTGGTAGTCTGCGCCGAGGCTCACCAGTAAGCGCTCCGAGGAAAGGCTTGCTGCGGGTGCGACCGGCAGACTCAACTCCACTTGGTCGTCCGCAGTTGATTGCTTCAGAGAATTTTCTTTGGTCAGTTCAGTCGTGCCGGTTGAGTCAACTTCATACTTACTGATTCTTGACTGCTTTGGATCCACTGCAAGCCGCAGGACGGTCAGCCATCGTTCCGATGTAAGAGTGGCGAGGAACAGGCTGCGACCACTCTGGCGGTTATAAATCAGTTGGCTGCCCACGGCGCGATGCATTCCGTCGGTCGCATCCGCCAGATCGTGGATTTTCATCTCCGGCCGATCTTCACTGAAACTGTCCGACAGGATTCGATCCGCAGACTCAGGGCCATCCACGTGCACTTGGGCGGGCGCCGCTGCGTTTACGGCGCGGATTCCCTGCACCGTAATCGCCTTCTCCGTACTGTTTCGAACGCGAACCTCTATTTCCGCGTACGCTGGATTTTCATGAAGCCGCAGGAAGCACAGCAGGTCCGGCTGTCCGGCCAGACCAGTATTCGTCTCTTCGATTTCATGGCCGCCTCCCAATTCGTCCGTGAAAGATGAAACCACGGCTTCGTGTTTTGGATACTCGGCGGAAAAGACCCAACGGCCATTGATCTTGGCGCCAGTGCCCGCCGTGATCCAGCCTTTCGCCGGTGAGCGGTCGGAAATGGTGTAATCCCCGGTTGCCAAATCCACCGCGGTCTTGAGTTCGGCGCTTTCGACTTGTACTTCTTTCTTCTGAGCAGCTCCTGCAGGCAGCGACCCGGCAAGAACAAGCAATGGCAAAAGCGCGAATTGCCAGAAAGACCGCGGCCCGATGGCCATAAGATGAACCTCCAGGCTTTCGATGATGCGAAGGAGCACTAATTTGTTCTTGAAATCGAACCGCAAAACGAAAGTAAAGGCAAGCGTTCGTAATATACCAAAAGAGCCTTCACTGTCAATGCCGAAGGGTTTTTTGGCGGTGCAATCGGCCCAGATTCCCAAGTTCCCGATCGGATTCCCTTCGCTTTAAAGTTCTTCTTCTGAAAACGAAATCCGCCGCGGATGCCAACTCAGCCGTAGATCATTACGTCTTGTACGACGCGGTTAATGGCACCATTGGGACTTGGCCGGTCCGGTGTCAACTTCCATCGTAGGGAGAAGAAGAGTCCGAGCAACTGACCGAATAAGATGTCTACCGGAGGGCGACAGTCATCCGGCACTGGTGTGCGAATTTCTGGCGAGAGATAGCGTTCGGCAAGGCCGTCTAGAGAAAGTTCCGAATCACCTCCCACTGCGATCCGAGTTTTCGCGAGTTGCTTCCTGGTGAGCTCCTGCAGCAGATCCTTTTCGTAGCGGAATACTTTCTCTTCGCTCGAAAGAAAAGCCACCAGTAACGTGGTCTCATCAAGAGCTGCCATGGGGCCGTGGCGCAAGCCCATGACCGATTCCGACATGGTGAGAACTTTGCCGGCGGTCAATTCCAGGACTTTCAATGCAGACTCAACCGCTGCGCCTTGCAGCGCTCCTGACCCGATGAAACAAACTTTGGCATAGGGTCTTGAGGCAAGTGCTGCCGCGGCGTCGGCGGCACGCGGCAGGAAGGTCCTACCCGCTTCTACAAGGCGGCTGAGTATGCCTTCATATTCCGTCGGATCATGAACCCAAGCCATGCATTGGCCGGATACGACCATGTTCGAGAACGAACTGGTCATGGCCAAACCTCGGTCATTCACCGCATCGTCGAGGACAATCGTAAACGCTTGCTTCTTGCCCGCGGCGCTGTGAAGCATGCGTCCCCGGGCGTTGCAAGAGACCACGATGTGGTGGATCTCCGGATGTCTGAGGAGAGCTTGCTCCAGCACAGCCACACCTTCCGGGCTATCGCCAGAGCGCGAGAAGGAAATCCAAAGGTAACGCTGACCGGGAATCAGCCACTCGTCCATGTGGGTTAGAAGACTGGTGCTGGGAACGGCAGTCACTTCACACTTCCATTTTCGGCGCAGGAGGAGAACGAGACTTCTGCCAACATAGTCGGAGGTACCAGCGCCAATCAGAAAAACGGCAGGTTTTGGCTGAGTGTTGTCAGCGAAACCAACGACGGCGAGAAATTCCGCCAACTCCGTTCGCCGTTTCCGAAAAATAGAGTACGTCGATTCCCAGGTGGCGGGTTGCTGGGCAATTTCTGCGGGAGTGTATACCAGGCCGCGCTTAAGTTTCTCTTCTCCCGAAAGATCAAGAAGTTCGTCAAGAGCACTCACCACCGGACGCTCCTTTGTGAAACTGTAGAATTACGATTTATGACATTTACGACTATCCGAAACATACACCCCCGGACTGGATGAATCCGCGATACATTGGGGCGATGGACTTTAGAGGAGGGGTCACGATATATTTCGAAGACTTTCGAGTTCTTTCGAACATAGACATTTACTTGCGATTCGTATGGAAAGTCAAGCGTAAAATGTCGAGTTCAAGGTTGGGCAGGTTTTTGTCGTGGGGCGGGAATGCCCTTCAGGGATTTGCTCACGCTCAAATCCCCGGCTTTTTTCATGGACAAACGAAACTTGCAAACGGTAGAAGAACTTGTACGCTGTGACTGCCAGGATGGGCCGAGTGCTGATTGAAGAACGTAGAAGAGCGATTCTGGAAGCGTTGCGCCGGGACGGCCGCGTTTTGGTGGCGGACCTTGCGCGACATTTTCGTACATCGCAAGTGACCATTCGCAAGGATCTGGAGATTCTGCACTCCAGCGGAAAGATTCATCGAACACATGGAGGCGCGCTGCCTTCGCGGGATGGGGCACTCGAAGACCCTACCCTGCGGGAAAAAGAAAAACTGCATCGCAAGGAGAAGCTCCAGATTGCGGCTGTGGCAGCGCAGATGGTGAAGGAAGGCCAAGTGGTGATTCTCGACTCCGGGACCACCACGACTGCGATCGCCAGAGCGCTCCGCCATCATCAGAATCTTACGATTATCACCAATGCGGTCAATATTGCGGCTGAACTGGCGGGGTCGTCGCTGGAAGTGATTCTGACCGGAGGGACTCTGCGGAAGAATTCTTTTTCGCTGGTTGGACCGATCGCGGAAGAAACTTTGCGCCGCTTGAACGCGGATGTTCTTTTTTTGGGAGTGGATGGCTTCGACGTCCACTACGGACTGAGTACGCCGAATCTTCTGGAAGCAAAGGTGAATCGCGCCATGATGGAGGTCTCTCGGGTCGTAGTCGCGGTTTGCGATTCGAGCAAATTTGGACGCCGGAGTCTTTCTTTAATCGCACCTCCCTCGGCCATCCAGCAAATTATCACCGACCGCGCTGCTCCCAAAAATGACATCGATCAATTGCGCAAGGCGGGCGTGGAAATTACGCAGGTTCACGCGGATGGACGACCCGCATCGGAGGATGTGCGCCAAAAACGATCGCAACCGCGAAGTAATTGAGTGCTTCTGGGAATTTCCGTTGCTGCAGAACCGCTCACCGTGCGCAGGCTTCTTCCGCTACTTTGCAGCTGTCCTCAAGACTTGATGCAATTCTCCGGTCGAAGTAAAACTCACTTCGCCTACGAAATTGCCTGAAGCCAACCGGTTGCGGATTTTTTCGCGGTTGGGGCCGGCGCGGTCGATGGCTTCGGTGAGGCTGCGCAGCGCCAGCTCGATTGGCGTACCTTCCGGCAGGCGGAATATCCAGGGAATGTTGGTGGTAGTCAGCGTGCGGTCAGAAGAGATGGCAACAACCGGAAGAAACGCTTTCACGGCGATTTGTTCGGCCAAGTGGCTGGAAGGGCGGTCGAGCGCGATCAAAGCCAGAACGCGATCTTGATAGACCGCCTTTACGAGTTCGTCGGAAGCCTTTCCCCAGGAAAGCTGGGAAGGGATCGCGACCAGAGATATAGCTTGGCCTTGACTGTTTATGGTACCGAGTAGATGTACCACCTCGGCAGAGCGAACGATTTCATCGGCTCGCGGCCCGAAGACACCGATGGTCAGATGGCTGGATTTTTCGTCGACGAGAGTCGGCCCCGCGTAGTCGACGCCGTTCTCTCCTACGCGAGCATAAGGCTTATCCATCGTGATACGGCGATACTCGATTTTTCCATCGTGGACGCGGGCGAGAAGAAGCGGAGCGATGTTCTTGCAATTCGGATCGAAGACCATGTCGCCGGTGACACCTTTATAGTTCTCGGTCGCGGTGAGAGCGTCGCGAATCCTTCCCTTGTTCAATCCGGCGCGGCAGATGGCACTCAGCAGGATCTGCATCGCATCGTAGGCAAGGGATGCGAAGTGATCTGGTGCTTCGTGGAAGCGAGCCTCGTAGCGGGCCTTGAAATCGAGCCAGCGCGGATCAGTGCGAGTGGGATCGTAGGGAAAAACTGCCTCAAAGTTTTCTGCGGCCGATCCAGCGAGCTTTACCAGTTCGTCGCCGCTCGTCCCACTCATGGTTCGGTGACTGCCCAAGACGCGCTGCCTCATACCCAACTCTTGCATCTGCCGCAGGATCATGGCAGCCGGGCCAATATCGGTCCAGAGCACAATGCCGTCGACTCGCGAATCTTCGATGATCTGAAGTTGATGGCGGAAATCGGTATCTCCCGGCATGAACTTCTGCTCGATCACTACGGGATGGCCCAGCCGCCGCGAGGCATCGCGAAATTTCAGAACGCCGAAACGCCCATAGCGATCGTTCACGCGCAGGATTGCAATCCGTTTCAGGCCGAGCTCGGTGTAGATGTGGCGCGCCAGGGTATAGCCCTGCAGGCGGTCATCCTGAATATCGGTGAAGTACCACGGGATGATGGTTTCGGGAATGGTGGGATCGGTGGAAGCGCTGTTCACAAGCGGAGTTTCGGCTTTCAGCGTGAGCCGCAAAGCGATGTGAGTGGTGTCGGAACTGATTGATCCGAACATCGCCCAGACTTTTTCGTCATAAACCATTTTGACGATTTCGTTGCTGGCCGCGCCCCAGATGGCGGAGTCATTGTGCACCATCAGCTTGAAGGGCTTGCCGGCATAACCGCCTTTGGTGTTTGCCTCTTCGATGGCCAAGGTGGCGCCATTCAGCATGCGATTACCTAAGGCTTGTTGAGGATGGTCATAGAGAGGACCGACGAAACCGATTCGGATTTCGGACAAATCTTTCAGTTCGGCATCAGGCACATCACGGGCCGCACCGTTGTATTCGACGAGGTCCTGATAGAACTCGTGATAGGGAACGGTGAATTTAGAAAACGGTCGTAAGTCTTCGGGCGCTCCGGTGTAGGGTTTCAGCGAACGCGACGCCGGTGGACCTGCAGGCTTATCTACGCAGGGACAGGGAGTCTGTGCCAGCGCTGTGGACACAAGCGCTGCGACAACAACGTACATCCACGCGCGACGCATACGCGCTACTCCGTCGGCGATTCGCGGCGGAACATGGCGATCGCTTCAATTTCAACCAGCAAGTCGGGACGGCAGAGAATGGCTTGAATGCCCGTGGATGCGGGCAGAGGATCGAGCCCCTGCTCTTTGTAGAACGCCGTCCGCTCGTCGTTGAAGGCTGTGTAGTCGCGTTCGATGTCACGCAAATAGCAGGTGGTGCGAACGATATCGTGCCAGGTTGCGCCTGCAGAGGCCAACAGCGCGGTGATGTTATCGAAGGTGCGGCGCAGTTGCCCGCGCAGGTCGCCCACGTGGACCGTACGGCCCTCGTCATCGATACTGGCGGTGCCGGAGATGAGCAGGATCGTAAGACCGTTCAAATCGATCCGCATGCCGCGAGAGAATGCGCTGCCGTAAGCGTAAGCCTCGTTCAACGCTGAGTGGTTGGTGATGGCGCGCTTGACCACAGGCGCGGTGGTTACTTCCGCGAGTAGTTCCTGAACGTTCATAGAATGACTCCTTAAGAATTCATTTCTGTATCAGCTTGCGTGCTTGCACCAGCTGCGCGGCTTTCGCCGAATAAGTTCTTGTCTGGGCAACCTTGGACGAACGACCTTGCCGAATTCCGTGACTCAGGCCTTTGGCGGTCGCTACCCAGAGATCGTCTCCTTGAAAATCGACGCCGAGAATATAGTTGTGCGCGGGCGCGCTCTGTACCGCAATTTTCCTTACGACGCCAGCCGCATCGCGCACCAGCATCTCCGGCTTGTGCGTATCGAGCGCGGGCCGATAGACCGACCAATTCGTGCCATCGTAATAAGCCAGTCCCTTGTCGGTGGAGAACCAGGCGCGGTTAGCATCTAGGGCCTTGATCTGGTTCAGAAAGTTGCTGGGCAGGCCGCTATCCTTTTGCAGGAAGTTATGCCAGTAGCGGCCATCGTAACGGCTGGCGCCAAAATAAGTGGCGACCCAGAGAATCTTGTCGACATAGCTGACCGAGGTCGTGATTTCGTGGATCAGTCCCTGATCTTTCATTAACACCAGTTCGGTTTCGCCATCAGGATCGTTGTAGTCTTTCCAACGCTCGGTTTTGACGTCGTATTCGAGCACGCCACCGCCCCACACCGCGTAGTAGACCTTGTCCTCGGCGGGACTGACGGCGTAGGTCCAGATCTCGTACATCGGAGTGTTGCGCTCGTTGAACAGAGCCCACTGGCCGGTACGCGTGTTCAGGCGGCTGGCTCCGGCGGCGGTTGCGGTCCAAACGAAATCTCCCTGCACGCCCACGCCATAGACAATGTCGTTGCTGAGACCGGAATTCAGTTGGGTGAAGTTATCAATGCGGCCAGCTGAAATGCGGCTGAGGCCGCCCATGGTTCCAACCCAGAGGTCCCCTGTGCGTTTATCGAGAGCGAGCGAGAGTACAGCCTGGTGCGCAAGGCCGTCGGCAGGACGGAAAGTTTTCCACGTTCCGTTTTCGTAGAGGCCAAGCCCATTTTCCGTGCCTGCCCAGAGGCGGTTTCCGTCCACAAGAACGCAGAAGACATGGTTATCGGGCAAGCCGTTCGCGGTGGTGAAGTTTTCCCAGCGGAAGCGAGGCATCTCCTGGGCAGTCACAAGCACATGCGCGAGTAGAGTCACCACTAGTGCAGCCAGCACAGCGCACCGGATTTTTGGCTTCGTTTTCATAACGTTTTCAAATACTCGATCAGATCATTCAGTTCGTCTTTCGTGAGGTCGTTGCTCACGCCGTGGGTGTCCTTCGGGTTAAACACGGTCCATATTTCTTCGAGAGATCGCGCCGAGCCATCGTGCAAATACGGAGCCGAGTAGGCGACATTAGGGAGCTGCGGCACATCGATCACCGGCGAGCGGTCCGTCGACTTGCCTGTGCCGACATCGACCTGCTGCTGGTTCGTGTACTTGGGTCCGCTATGGCAATAGGCACACTGGTTTTTCTCTGGAATCGGCTTGCCACTTTTGTACTTCGTCCTCTCAAAAATCGCTTTGCCGCGTTCCTGGGCCGGAGTCAGGTCGCCATTGGGCAGACGATAACGATTCGGACGGTAGGGGAGTGAGTAAACATAAGTGACGAGATCGGTGAGTTGTTGCGGTGTATAACTTTGCGATCGATAAAAAAACTTCTCGGTGCGCGGTCCACATTCGGTCGGCATGTCAGGGTTGCCGCCATTCCACTTGAACGGCTCGGTCCCAGCCAAACTTTCCAGCGATCGATTGTCAACAATATCTTTGCCGAAGCCGTCGGGCTCAAGGTCCCACTGCAAGCCATCAATGGTTGCATCAAGATGGCAATTGGCGCAGCCAAACTGGCCTTGAAACGCATAGTCGGCGGTGAAGAAAAGTTGTTCACCGCGGCGAAGTGCATTGATGGTTTTCGGGCCGCCGAGATCGATGGTCGAAATTACTTTGTCAGTTGATGTGTCAATGACCGAGATATTGTCGTCGAGCCGATTCGCTACATATAAGCGCTTGCCGTCCCGCGATAACAGGGCTCCGCGCGGATTGCGGCCGACCGGAATTCTTGCAGTTACGTAGTTTGCCGATGCGGAAAGATCATTCGCGGGATTCCTTGACGACTCACGACGGGTTCTGGCAAACGTCAGCAACTTTTGCACGTCGATGACGGTGACGCTCTGAGACCCAGCCGTGGTGACGAACAATTTCAATTTGTCCGGAGTAATCGCGACGCCCCAGGGCAGAGCGTAATAACGATCGAGTTCATCGATCGGGACCTGAAGCGTTCCGCCAATATCGGCGCCGAACAGAGTCAGCGAATCGCCGAAGGCCCATCCATGCTCCACGTGCGCCAGAGGAATTAAATTCTTGGGACGGAGTTGCGCAGCAACGCCCAGCTTCCCATCGGACGAAAGCGCCACGTGGAATACTCCAGCAGCATTGTGCAGTCGCTTGCGCTCGACTACGGCCTGACGGAAGGTATCGATAACAGTGATTTCCGAATTCGGTTGCGTTCGGAAAGCTCCGGCATTCGGATAAATATGCGTGGCATATATCCACTTGCCATCCGCGGACAGAGCAAGGTAGCTCGCTCCTCGGCCGGCGAGCAGCCGCTTGATTTCCTGGCCAGTGTTCACATCGATCACAGAAATGTCGCTACTCAGGCGATTCGCGATGTAGAGAGTCTTGCCACTCTTGTCACACACGATGCCGGTGGGTTCGAAGCCAGTGGGAAGGGTGCGAACAACTTTGAGAGTTGTCGCATCGATTACCGCGACTGTGTCGGACCACGCGTTCGTCAAATAGATCTGCCGGCCGTCGGGAGACAGCGCAATTCCTCGTGGCACGTGGCCTACCGGAACATTACTCACGACCTTGCCAGATGCCAGATCCACGACGCGCACTTCGTCACTGGCCTGGCACACGACATAGAGGAAGCGCCCATCCGCCGAGAACGCCATCTCGATGGGCGAGAGGTAGTGCTGATTGGCTGCCTCGTCGGACTGCGATGATGCAGGTTTGGCTGCAGGTGCAAGCAGCATCAGAACGAAAGTCAACGCGACTGCGGGAATAATAGTTGCCATCCACTTCGCTCGACCGCGTAATAGGCCCTCCAGCCGCATCTACGGCTCCTCCACGGTGAGCACGCGGTCGATAGCAAGATTCTCCAGGCGTTGTATTTCTCCACTGGGCCAGTGGATGGTCAGCTGGTCGGCCTTTGTCGCACCTCCCAAGCCAAAATGAACGCGGCCGTCGTCCTGAGAAAGGTAGCCTGATCCTGCGGTGCGCTCGGCTACCTGCTTCCTGCCGCCAGCAAGCAACTCCAAATGTGCACCGATACCGTCACGATTGCTCTTCTTTCCTTTGAGCTTCACAGTCAGCCAGTGATTGCTGTTCTGCGTGACGTTGTGCAGCAAAGTCCCGGGCGCGCCCAGGTTCACCACGAATGCATCGATTTTTCCGTCATTGTCGTAGTCAGCAAAACAGGCGCCGCGCGAAACCGTTTTCACGTCGAGTGCAGGACCCGCTTCACGCGAAATGTCGGCAAACTTACCGTTGCCCAGGCCGCGAAATAACGACTGTTCCTGCGGGACCAGATGGATCAGTCCACCGTGAAAAATCATGATGTCGAGCCAGCCGTCATTATCGAAGTCGTAGACGCCCGTGCCCCAACTTGTGTATTGCGCGGTGGCTTGTGAGATTCCGGAGCTCGGCCCGATGTCTTCGAAGCCGTTCTTGCCGGTGTTGCGCATCAAGCGGTTGTATTTCGAGTCGGTGACCCAGAGATCCATACGCCCGTCGCCGTCGATGTCGGCAAATACCGGCCCCATGGCGGAAGTGTTCTCCCCGTTCTGTCCATACGCGACGCCAAGTTCAGCAGCCACTTCTTCAAACGTGCCGTCGTGTTTGTTGTGGAAAAGAAAATTCTCGGTCTTATCGTTGGCGACGTAGATATCGGGATATCCGTCGCCGTCGTAGTCGGCCGCCGTGACGCCCATGGTGCGGCCTTTGTAGGCGCCGATTCCCGACTTATCAGTCACGTCAGTGAACGTGCCGTTGCAGTTATTGTGGTAGAGGCGGTTCGTTTCGGCGGCATAGTCGAGTGGACCGGGATAGTTATCGGCGGGATAAAAGTTCCTATACTTGGGATCGAATTTCACATAACGGCCAACAAACAGATCAACGCAGCCGTCGCGATCGTAGTCCAGCCAGGCGGAACTGATCGACCAGCCGTCGACTTTGATGCCAGCTTTTTCGGTGACGTCTTCAAAGGTTCCGTCGCCGCGGTTGCGATAAAGAATCGCGCGTCCGTAGCCGGTCACGAAGAGATCGACGAAGCCGTCGTTGTCGAAGTCGGCGGCAATCGCAGCCGTGCCGTAAATGTTGGCGGCGACTCCCGCCTGTTCGGTGACGTCGGTGAACGTACCGTCGCCGTTGTTTCTGTAGAGATGATTGTGCGGAGCCACGGCCGGCGGCTGCTTGAGCGGGTAAGGATGAATGCTAGCTTCGAGCGGCTTGCCGCTGACTACGTACAGATCGGGGAGACCGTCGTTGTTGTAATCGAACCAGACGCATCCTGAGCCGGTACCTTCCAGCAGAGACCCTAGTTCCTGCGCTCCGAAGCTATGGGTAAATTGAATGCCGGATTTTGCGGTGGCGTCTTCGAAGCGGATTGGACCGGGCGTGCTCGGCGTTGGTGACTGCGCCCGCAGAGGCCAACCCATCAGCAGGATGAGAAGACTTAGTCCCGTCGAGATTCTCGTTTTCAATTTATTGTCCTCCTGCCGAGCTGCGGCCGACGCCGGTCAAGTCCGCGGGGGTCGTCGACTTCAGCAGAATCATGGGGACCGCATTCTCCGGCGCTGTTTCCGGTCCGGCGTGGCAGCCCACGCATGCGCGTTGTTCGCCTCGACGCATCCAGAACCAACCCGCCTGCCGCTTCAGGGTCTTGCCCGAACCAGCGAGCAGTTCGATTTGCAGTGGTTGCTCGGTCGGTACTTGAACAAAGAAGGATCCGTCGAGTTCCACTGGCGCCGTTCCCAACAACTTGGTAGCGCCCGCATCATCGCGTGTGTATAGGCGAACGGACCGGATCGTTCCCGCTGCAAACTTGTATTTCGAGGTGTAAGCATTCAGGCAAAGGAGATTGGCATTGGGCCAGTTGTGCAGGCCTGAAGGATGACGATTCGGCACGGCACGTTCCATAACCAGCGCCGGCTGAACCGCACTCCCATCTGATTCCACAACTGCCGGCCGTAGAGCGCCCGCGCCCGGTTTCCACCACATCAATTGAAACGGATTCTTTCCCTGCCGCGACGACAGCAACCAATCGCCTGACGAAGTTTCCGCGATGTCTCCCGCGTAATCTCCAGCCGGGGCTGGGATGCGGACCTCCTGTGCCAAGGCTGAAGTGAAGCGATCGAGGCCAGAGGCAGAAGCGAATACGATGTCGTTCGATGCGACTTGCCTGCCGGAATACCGCGCTTTGCCATGGTCGCAGCGATAGGACTCTACTCCGCTGCCGTCGGAATAAACGGTATAGAGTTCCGGCGCTCCGTCAGTTCCCAGGGGGTACGACGACTCAAACAGAATGCGTCCGTCGCGGAGAACATCCGTCGGCAAAGAATTTCCCGGGCCATAGGTCAACTGCACAGCTTTGCTATCGGCGGTGTCTATGGCCTCAATCACAAAGCGGCCGCCGGTTTTCTTCGCATAAACCACGAGATCTTCGGGCAAGTAGAAAGGACGAATGCAGTCCTCAGCGCACGATGTGATGCGCCGCGGATCGTCGCCAGTCGCGGCTACTTCCCAGATCTGCCATGGATCCTGATTTCTTTTCTTGCCCGCGAATAAAACGTTCTTGCCATCGAATGAAACCGCCGGGTCGGCGGAGGCCGCGAAGCCTGGAATCAGCGGATGCTTTCCGTTTGCATCTTGAAAAAAGATGGCGGCGTCGGAGCTGAAGCGGTCGGCGCCGCTAATCCAGGCCAGCGGCTCGTACTGTTTCGCAACTGTGAAAAGGAATGCGGGAGAGTCCGGGCTTGAAGACAGAACCGAGCGCGTAGGTGCGAATCCAACAGTAATGACGATAAGCAGAGAGAGCAGCCCGATCGTAAGGGGCCGCGCTCGCATCAGTCTGCTCCCCCAACCGCGACGAGCTGCGGGCCCACACGCTGGCCAGCGTCCCGGATCGCCAAGTAAGGCTGGAGGTCGTCCATCATGTCACGGAAATCCCGGAAGGTAAGCGACTGCGGTCCATCGCTCATCGCCTCATCCGGCGACGGATGCACCTCGACCAACAACCCATCGGCGCCTACTACGACGGCTGCCCGCGACAGCACCGGGACAAGACTGCGCACTCCGGCGGCGTGACTCGGATCGACAATCACGGGCAGATGCGAAACTGTCTTGAGTACTGGCACCGCGGCGATGTCCAACGTGTTGCGAGTCGCCGTCTCAAAGGTTCGAATGCCGCGCTCGCAGAGAACCATCTGCGGCTTGCCAGGCGTTGCCATGGCGATCACTTGCGCGGAACGCAACAGCTCTTCCAAAGTCGCGGTCATCCCACGCTTCAGCAACACGGGCCGTCCGCATCCGCCCAGTCTTTCAAGCAGCGCATAGTTCTCCATGCTGCGCGTGCCCACCTGCATCAGGTCCGCGTACTCCGCGATCAGATCGACGTCTTCCTCGCTCATCACCTCCGTGACGATTGCGAGGCCAGTTTCTTCTCGCGCCTTGCGGAGCAGCTTCAGGCCTTCCACTCCGAGGCCCTGGAAGGCATATGGAGAGGAACGCGGTTTGTAAGCGCCTCCGCGCAGCATGCGCGCACCCGCAGCGGCCACGGCTTCGGCGGTTCGCAATAATTGCTGTTCCGACTCGACGGCGCACGGCCCGGCCATCACGATGAAATCGCCGCCACCGATCTCGAGATTGCCCACTCGAACCACGCTGCTGGCGCAGGCGTCGGTTCGGGCTACGAGATCAAAGCACGAGAACTGACCGTTCCATTTGGGATTCATGATCGGCGACCCGCAATTCTACGTAGTCACGAGCGGCCAATCACTACTAGGAAACAACTAACTTTTTTGTGATTTCAATCACATACCGGTTTGAGGCGCGGATCCGCGAATTGGAAGGGAGAGCAAAGCATCGAGAAAGAAACGTGAGCCTTCATCAGATCACAACCGAGAAACCTATATTGCAAAGGCATCGTTCGCTGTCAGTACGACGCCGTCACCACCGCGTCTTCCGGATACCCTTCCATTCCGAACTCCGGAACGTCGAGACCTTCTTCTTCCACTTCCGGCGGCACACGCATGCTCTTCACTTTGTTGACGCTCCAGAAGACGACATAGGTTGCGCCAAACGCCCACACCGCGTAGAGGGTTGCTCCCATTAGCTGACACAAAAATTGGCGCGTATCGCCATGGATCAAACCGGTTACGCCTTGACCCGCGTGGCCCAAGTAGGAAGTCGCGCCCACCCCGTTCCATCCCGCGCCATAGGCGCCATCGGCAAAGATTCCTACGCTGACCGCGCCGAGCCATCCGCAATAGCCGTGTACGGAAATCGCGCCACAGGGATCGTCGATCTTGAGCACACGGTCGTTGAAAAGAACTCCAAGGCAAACCAGGCAACCCGCCAGCACGCCGATTACTACCGACGAAGTTGGAGACACGAAAGCGCAGGGTGCTGTGATGGCAACCAAGCCCGCCAGCATTCCGTTGCAGGCCATGGTGATATCGGGTTTGCCGAAAAGGAAGTACCACAAAAGCATGGCGGCAGCGGAGCCGGCGACGGCAGCCAGGTTGGTGTTGACCGCGACGACGGAGATGCGAAGGTCCGTAGCCCCGAGAGTGGAACCGGGATTGAATCCCATCCATCCAAAAAGCAGGATGAATGTGCCGGTTACAACGTACACGATATTGTGAGCGGGGAAGACGCGGATTTTTCCTCCGGGACCATACTTGCCCAGACGCGGTCCCAGAATAATCGCCAGAGCCATGGCGCAGAATCCGCCGACGGCGTGGACGACGGTCGATCCCGCAAAGTCCACATAGCCGTGGCCCAGATTCAGTGTGGAACCGACTTGCGAGAGCCAGCCGCCGCCCCAGGTCCAGCAGCCGGAGATGGGGTACAGAATTGCCCCGATGAAGAGTTCGCAAATCAAGAATGCCCAGAACGTGATCCGCTCGCACACCGCGCCGACAATAATGTAGCCGGCGGTTTCCATGAAGACGACTTCAAAAAGCGTTAGACAGTTGCTGGCGCTGTCATAGGCGGGGCCGACGAGAAAAAATCCTTTCCCGCCCACAAAGCCCCATTGGCCGCTGCCGATAAGAAAATGATTGAGAGTAGGGACACCTCCAAGATTGGTAGGCGCGGCATTGATGGCAACAGCTCCGAACTGAAATGCATATCCCACGGCGTAGTAGGCCAGAAAAGCGAAGACGTAGGCCGCGAAATTCAACATCATTAAATGGGCGGCATTCTTCTTTCGAACCAGTCCGCAGGTCAGCAAGGCAAAACCTGCCTGCATGAACAAGACCAGGTAGCCGGTATTCAACGTCCAGGCGAAATTTGTAGCGACGCGAACGTGGCCAACGCTATCAGCCAGCTTTGCTGCGAGCGGTTCTTTGGCCACCTGAGCTTGATAGTCGTCGAACGCTTTCTTGTTGGCGGCATAGTCCGGAGCCGTCTTGTCAGTTGGCTCGGGGACGACAAACGGATTGCCCGCAGCATCCACGGCGGACGTTTTATCCCCAGTGGCGATGCCGGAGGGATCGGGTTTTGGCCCGTCGTCGGCAAAACAAGGCGCTGATAGTCCGGCCAACAATCCGGCGGCTAGAACGATAGCGACACCGGCCGATAGGAACGACAGGCGCAGAGAGTGCCCGTCGGCTCGCTTGGTCATGTTTGCTTGCTCCTGTTTCGAAGGCGTGAGTAATGCTTTGGTAGCCGCAGGCCTGCTGGTAAAGTCCAGCAGGCAGCCGTGCGACGGCACTTCTGAATCCTGGAGGGAAGGGCTGACCCAGGAAAGAGCCGACCCCGACGAGCGCAGTTGGCGTTCAATCGCAGTCCTCTCCCTAACCCGCAGACGATAATAGGGATGGATCGGCTGAGTCCAATTCAAATTTCTTATGACCCGAATCAGAGTGTCAAATAATATCCCGCCCGGGTTCAGCGCTGGCTGCGAAGGGCCTACAGGATTCTTTCGTGGGTGTAGCCCGCGGCAAGTAAAGCCGTCAGCAACTCGGCGATATGAGCAGGCCCTCGAGTCTCCATGGTGATGTCAATGGCGGTGTCGCCCAGGTTGACCCCGTGATAGGCGCGGTCGTACGCGGTTTCCACGATGTTGGTGCGATGTTCCGCCAGAATGCCAGTGAGGCGGTGCAGCGCGCCGGGATAGTCCGTCAGGTGAATCCGCAGACGCACCAGGCGGCCATCTTTCACCAAGCCGCGCTCGATGATCCGCGCGAGCAGTGTGACATCGATATTGCCGCCGCAGACCAGGACCGCGACGTTTTTGCCTTCGAGTGGGAGCTTGTGATTCAGGACGGCGGCGATCGATGCCGCGCCGGCGCCTTCGGCCAGAGTCTTCTCGCGCTCCAACAACAGAAGGATAGCGTTGGCGATCTCTTCCTCTTCGACCGTAACAATGTCGTCCACATATTTCTGAACCAGAGGAAAGGTTCGTACACCGGCTCGTCGAACCGCGATTCCATCGGCAATCGTGGCTGCGGGTTTAAGCGTCACAGGACTACCCTCTGCGATGGCGGCTTTCATGGAAGGCAGCTTGGCCGGCTGCACTCCAAAGACTCGAATCGCCGGATTCATTTCCTTCACCGCACAAGCGATACCACCGATCAGCCCACCTCCTCCGATGGGCGCGACGATGGCCTCAATGTCAGGTTGCTGCTTCAGGATTTCCAATCCCAACGTCCCTTGGCCTGCAATCACGGCGTCATCGTCGAAGGCGTGGATCAGCGTGAGATGGTGTTGCTGGCTCTGCTCGACCGCCTTTTCGTACGCTTCGTCGTAATTCGTGCCGTGCAGAACGACCTCGGCACCGTAGGCGCGCGTGGCGGAAACTTTTGTGAGCGGCGTGGGCAGCGGCATGTAGATGACCGCCCGAATACCGTGCCGGCCAGCGTGATAGGCGACGCCCTGCGCGTGATTTCCTGCCGACGCAGCAATCACTCCCTGAGCACGCTCTTCGGCGGTCAACGTGAGCAATTTGTTGAGCGCTCCGCGCTCTTTGAAAGCTCCGGTCCGCTGCTGGTTATCGAGCTTGAGAAAGATCTCGTTCTTGGTAAGCCCGGAAAAAGTTTCCGAGTGGGTGCAGGGGGAAATGCGAATGGCCTCCCGTATCCGGCCCATCGCGGTTTGAAT
Organism: uncultured Acidobacteriaceae bacterium; assembly: GCA_963773675.1. Taxonomy (GTDB): domain Bacteria; phylum Acidobacteriota; class Terriglobia; order Terriglobales; family Acidobacteriaceae; genus Sulfotelmatobacter. The sequence continues at coordinate 145,040 of CAVZCG010000017.1, read as the reverse complement.
GTCCTGGATTCCGATCATAGCGCTCGAGCAGCCATCTTAATCCCTGGAACGGCTGCCCACGGCTGAATCATTAAGCGATTTGCTGCGCGGTGGTAGCCAGAGGAACGGAACGCACTGCCATGGCTCTGAGATAGGTATCGACGGCCGCGGCTGCCTTGCGGCCCTCGGAGATGGCCCACACGACCAGCGACTGGCCTCGCCGCATATCGCCGGCGGCAAAAACGCCCGGCACGGACGACATGTAGTTGTGATCGGTCGCGACATTGCCGCGCGGATCGAGCACCACGCCCAGCTGTTCGATCATTCCATTTCGCACCGGACCAAGAAATCCCATGGCGATCAGCACCAAATCTGCGTCGATGGTGAAGTCGCTGCCAGGAATCGGCTCAAACTTCGGCGGAGGGCCAACGCGTACGGCATGTAACTGCTTGACATTCCCAGATTCACCACTGAATTTCGTGGTGGCGATGCTCCAGTCGCGAATGCCGCCTTCTTCGTGAGCCGCTTCGGTACGAAGTTGCATCGGCCACAGCGGCCAGGGAGTTTGCGGCGAGCGCTCGTCGGGCGGCTTGGGCATGATCTCGAACTGATGCACGGAAAGCGGCTTTTGCCGATGACAGGTTCCGAGGCAATCGGCTCCGGTGTCGCCGCCTCCGATGATTACCACGCGCTTGCCGGTGGCCAGAATTTCGATGGAAGAATCGACCGTGTCGCCAAGACAACGGCGGTTCTGCTGCGGAAGGTATTCCATCGCGTAGTGGATTCCCTTCAACTCACGACCGGGCACTTTGAGATCGCGCGGATGCTCGGCCCCGCCTGCAAGCACGATGGCGTCAAAGTCACGCCGCAAGTCTTCCACGGAAACGTTCTTTCCAACTTCCGCACTGGTAACGAACTTCACGCCTTCGGCAGACATCTGGTCCAGGCGACGATCAATGATGTTCTTCTCCAGCTTGAACTGCGGAATGCCGTAGCGCAGCAATCCGCCAATGCGATCCGCCTTTTCGTAGACCACAACCGCATGACCGGCGCGGCATAACTGTTGACCGGCTGCCAATCCAGCCGGTCCGGAACCTACGATCGCCACTTTTTTTCCCGTGCGAACCTTTGGCGGTTCGGGCCGGATCCAGCCTTCCTCGAATCCTCGCTCCACGATGTTCTTTTCGTTCTGCTTGATTGTGACTGCAGGCTGATTGATGCCCAACACGCAAGAGGCTTCACACGGCGCGGGGCAAATGCGGCCGGTGAATTCGGGAAAGTTGTTGGTCGCGTGCAACTGCCGCACCGCTTCCTTCCAGCGCCCGCGATATACCAGATCGTTCCAATCGGGAATCAGATTGTTGACCGGGCAGCCCGTCTGGCAGAACGGCACGCCGCAATCCATGCAGCGCGCGCCTTGCTTCTTGAGTGTCTCCTCGGGAAGATCGAGATAGATTTCGAACCAGTCATTGACCCGCTGAGTGACGGGACGGCGCGGAGCCAGTTCACGAGAATAATCCAGAAAGCCGGTCGTCTTACCCATTTTGCACCCGCGCATGAGTGATCGGCTCGGCGTGCGTGAGGACTGCCAACGGCGGGTTCGAGCCATAAGGCTGGCGCCTGCGGCTCATTCCGAGCACTCTTTTAAATTCGTGGGGGAAGACTTTGATGAAGCGCGGCAGCACCCCAGCCCAGTTTTCGAGAATCCATTTCGCGCGGCGGCTGCCCGTCAATTCCATATGGCGGGTGACGAGATCTTGTACGATCTGCGCATCCAGCGTTTCGGTGATGGGCTCAAGATCGACCGAGCCGAGATTGCATCGTTCTTCGGTAAAATTACGGTGCTCATCGAAGACATATGCGACGCCGCCACTCATGCCGGCGGCGAAATTCCTTCCGCACGATCCCAGCACGAGCACCATTCCTTTGGTCATGTACTCGCAACCGTGGTCGCCGACGCCTTCCACTACGGCGGTCGCTCCGGAGTTGCGAACCGCAAATCGTTCTCCGGCAACTCCGTTGAAAAAGGCCTCCCCGCTGGTCGCGCCGTAGAGCGCAACGTTTCCAATCAGAATGTTCTCTTCGGCAGCGAAACCGGAAGCGCGGGGCGGATATACGACTAGGCGTCCACCGGACAAACCTTTGCCGACGTAATCGTTGGCCTCGCCTTCGAGCGTAAGCGTGACCCCGTTCGCCAAAAATGCACCGAGGCTTTGTCCCGCAGATCCCGTCAGGCGAACCCGAATCGTGTCGTCGGGTAACCCCGCGGAACCGTATTTGCGCGCGATCTCCCCGCTCAGCATCGTGCCGACAGTACGATGCACGTTGCGCACCGGCAAGTCGATCTCGACGGGAACAAGCGTATCGATTGCGGCACGCGAGGCGGCAAGAATCTTGTGATCGAGCGCCTCTTGCAGACCGTGATCCTGTGCCTGCACGCATCGCCGGGCAACGCGCGAGGGCAGCGGAGGGCTGTAGAGAATTGTCGAAAGATCGAGGCCCCGCGCCTTCCAGTGATCGACGGCGGGTTCTACGTCAAGCATATCCACGCGCCCCACCATCTCGTCGAAAGTGCGAAAACCCAGCTCCGCCATGTACTTGCGAACTTGTTCCGCAAGAAAGAAAAAGAAATTGATGACGTGCTCAGGCTGCCCTTGAAACTGCTTGCGCAGCACGGGATCTTGCGTCGCAATTCCGACCGAGCAGGTATTGAGATGACACTTGCGCATCATGACGCAGCCCATCGCGATCAGCGGGGTGGTGGCGAAACCGAACTCCTCCGCTCCTAGCAATGCGGCGATGGTGACATCCCGGCCGGTCTGCAGCTTGCCGTCAGTTTGGACGCGGATGCGGCTGCGCAGATCGTTCAAGAGAAGCACTTGCTGCGTCTCCGCCAATCCCAACTCCCACGGAATGCCCGCGTGCTTGATGGAACTCAGGGGCGAAGCACCCGTCCCGCCGCTGTCTCCGCTGATCAGAACAACGTCGGCGTGAGCCTTCGCTACGCCGGCCGCCACTGTCCCAACGCCCGATTCAGCAACCAGTTTTACCGCGATGCGGGCCTGCGGGTTGACGTTCTTCAGGTCGTAGATCAGTTGCGCGAGATCTTCGATCGAGTAGATGTCATGATGCGGCGGCGGCGAAATTAGCCCCACTCCCGGAATCGAATGGCGTATGCGAGCAATCACTTCATCGACTTTATGTCCCGGAAGTTGGCCACCCTCGCCAGGTTTCGCGCCTTGCGCCATCTTGATCTGCAACTCGTCCGCGTTCACCAGATAATTTGCGGTCACGCCAAAACGTGCCGAAGCCACCTGCTTTACCGCGCTGCGCCGCAGGTCTCCGTTCGCATCCGGCTTGAAGCGCTCTTCATCTTCTCCACCTTCACCGGTGTTCGACTTGCCTCCGATGCGGTTCATGGCAATCGCGAGCGTCTCGTGCGCTTCTTTGCTGATTGAGCCGAATGACATCGCGCCGGTGGTAAAGCGCTTCACAATTTCCTTGGCGGGCTCGACTTCTTCAATGGGAACGGGCTTCTCGCTCTTCTTTAACTTCATCAGGCCGCGAAGCGTGCATAAGGTGGCGCTCCGCTTGTCGATGAGGTCGGTGTATTCCTGAAATGTCTGTGAGCTCTCCTCCCGCACGGCCTGCTGCAGTTTGCTAATCGTCTGCGGATTCAACAGGTGATACTCACCATTCGTCCGCTGATGGTAGTTACCTCCTACCGCAAGCTCGGTCTCAAACTCCGTGACCGGGCGCAGAGAATGCTGGTGATTCAGCTGAGATTCACGAGCGAGAACGTCGAGTCCGGAACCTTCCAGGCGCGACGTTGTACCGGCGAAATAGGTCTCCACCAATTCTTTATTCAGTCCGATTGCTTCGAAAACCTGCGCTCCTTGATAACTCTGCAATGTCGAGATACCCATCTTTGCAAAGGTTTTCAGCAGCCCCTTCTTCACCGACTTCATGAAATTCTTGACGGCAAGCTCCGGCGTAATGCCGTCCGCCAGTTCGCCGCGCCAGGCAAGATTCTCCACAGTTTCCAGCGCCAGATAAGGATTGATGGCGCTTGCTCCGTATCCGCTGAGCAAAGCGAAGTGCATCACTTCGCGCGGCTCGCCGGATTCCGTAATAAGCGCCACCTGGGTTCGCGTCTCTTCTCTGACGAGCAAGTTGTGCACGGCTGCAAGTGCGAGCAGGCTTGGGATTGGGGCGTAGTCTTTATCGACGCCGCGATCGGAAAGAATCAGCAAACTATATCCCGCTCTCACCGACAAGGACGCTCTTCGGCACAGCTCATCGAGCGCGCGCTTCAGTCCAGCTTCGCCTTCGCTTGCCAGAAACAGCGCAGGCAGCGTGGTGGCAAGCAGATCGCGGGTCGACACGCGCCGCAGCTTTTCCAATTCACGATTGGTCAGCAGCGGATGCTCCAGCTTCAACATGTGACAGTTTTCCGGAGCTTCCTCGAGAATGTTGCGCTCGCTGCCGATGTAGCTGATCAGCGACATCACCATTTCTTCGCGGATAGGATCGATCGGAGGATTGGTCACCTGCGCAAATAGTTGTTTGAAATAGTTAAACAGGGGCTGCGAGCGATCCGAAAGACAAGCCAGCGGCGTATCCGTTCCCATCGATCCAATCGGCTCCTCACCAACCGACGCCATGGGTGCAAGGATCATCTTCAAATCTTCGTCGGTGTATCCGAAGGCGCGTTGGCGGCGAAGCAGCGTTTCCGGGTCGGGAGGGTGCGTGCGCGAAGGCTCGGGAAGTTGGCTCATCGTGATCTGATTCTCCGTGAGCCACTGCGCATACGGCTGTCGCGAGGCAAGGTTGTGCTTGATCTCCTTATCGGAAACGATGCGGCCGGCGACGGTATCGACCAAGAACATCTTCCCGGGTTGCAAGCGGCCTTTCCTCTTCACTTGCTCTGGAGCCACATCGAGCACACCCGCTTCCGAGGCCATGATCACGACGTCATCGTGAGTGACTAAGTATCTTCCGGGACGCAGGCCGTTGCGATCGAGCGTGGCTCCGATCACACGGCCGTCAGTAAACGCAACCGCCGCCGGCCCATCCCAGGGCTCCATGAGGCAAGCGTGATATTCGTAAAAGGCACGCTTCTCCGGCTTCATGTGCGGATTTCCCGCCCACGCTTCTGGAATCAGCATAGCGATAGCGTGAGGCAAGCTGCGCCCAGCCTGCAGCAGAAGTTCCAACGCATTGTCGAAGTTGGCGGAGTCGCTCCCCTCCGGCTCGATGATGGGGAAAAGTTTTTTCAGATCGTCGCCGAAAAGTGGCGAGGCCAGCAGCGACTGCCGAGCATGCATCCAGTTCACGTTGCCGCGCAGGGTATTAATTTCGCCGTTATGCGCGATATAGCGATAAGGATGGGCGCGCTGCCAACTGGGAAACGTGTTGGTTGAAAACCGTTGATGGACGAGGCAAAGAGCGCTGACCACATCCGGATCGGAAAGCTCGCGGTAGAAATTTGTGAGTTGCGAAGCCAACAGCAGACCTTTGTAGACCACGGTCCGGCAGGAGAGCGAAGGAATGTAAAACATTCCAGCGTCCTCAATCTCCGACCTCCGCATTTCATCTTCCGCGCGCTTGCGGACGACGTAAAGCTTGCGCTCAAAAGCATCTTCATCAAGACCCGGCCGGCATCCGATGAAAATCTGCTGCATGTAAGGCTGCGAAGCGCGCGCCACACGGCCCGTTGCAGAAGCGTAGACCGGCATGTCTCGCCAGCCTAGAACCAATAAACCTTCCTCACGAATGATGCGCTCAAGAACGCCCTCACACTGCAGGCGCGCGTGCTTTTCAACCGGCAGGAAAGTCATCCCAACGCCGTAGGAGCCGGGCAGAGGCAGCTCGAACCCTAATTTAGCGCATTCTCGCGCGTAGAATTTGTGTGGAATCTGTATCAGGATACCGGCACCATCGCCGGTTTCAGAGTCGCAACCACAAGCGCCACGGTGTGCCAGATTCAGCAGCACCTGGATGCCGTTGCGAATGATCTCGTGGCTTTTTTCGCCGCGGATACTGGCCACAAATCCGATCCCGCAGGCATCATGCTCCTGCGCAGGGTCATACAGACCTTGCGCCGGCGGGATGCCATTTCTATGGCCTTCGCGGGACATCGCGGCGTCTCCCTGGGGGCGAAATTACTGCCAAAAATCGGTTGTTCCTGGATTCGAGCCCGCGGCTGCTGGCGCAGCCCACACTCCACTCCAAGCCTATTCCGTCGATTCTGTGATAAACCCTGGCCGCCGGCAAGTAAAACTCAGAATTTCGATGCAGTGTATATGAATTTCAAAACGGCCCGAACTGAGAGTGCCGAGACCTCGACTCCCCACTTATAATCGAGGGCCGTGGAAAGCGATTACTCCGCCATGCTCGAAGTTGCGATTGCGGAGGCCCGCAAGGGGCTGGCCGAGGGCGGTATTCCCATCGGCGCCGCGATTTTTGATGAAGCCGGAAAACTCATCGGCGCCGGCCACAACCGCCGCATACAGAGCGGCGATCCTTCCCTGCACGGCGAAACCGATGCCTTCCGCAATGCGGGACGCCAGCGCAGCTACCGCAAGCTCATCATGGTCACCACTCTTGCCCCGTGCTGGTATTGCAGCGGCCTGGTGCGGCAGTTCGGCTTCGGCAAGGTGATCGTCGGCGAGAGCCGGAATTTCCAGGGCGGGGTGGATTGGTTGCGGTCACTGGGAGTACAGGTGATTGATCTCGACTCACAGAAGTGCGTCGGTCTGCTCGCCGACTACATTCGTGCGAATCCGGCCGTCTGGAACGAAGATATTGGGCAGGAGTAGTCACGCACTCTTGCGGCGCATCGCGGTATATGGCGTATGAACCAATCGACTTTAGAAGCTGAGACTCAACGACATCTGAATCTGCCGGGGACTGCCAATGGTCTTGTTGGTCACACCTAAACCAGCGGGACAATTGTAGAAGGCGCTGGTTGGGGTGCTGGTGTTGCAACCGGTCGGCAAAGGGGTAGTGCCGATTACTGGAAACTGGTTGTAGAACTGGTTCTGCGAAACGTCGTCGATCGGGATGTCGAAGCTAGCGGTGTTGGTCACATTAAAAATGTCGAGGCTGTACTTCAGAAGAACTGTCTCCGTCAGGGAGGTAAGCTTCACGAACGAAATATTGGCGCTCTTCTGCCAGGCCTGCCGGAAGATGTTGCGCTGGCCGGTGGTGAAGTTAGTCTCAAATGTATCTCCCGCAGGAATGGCGCCCCCAAGGTCGCCCGGATTGAGCAGCGGCAACGTAAAACAATTAGATTTGAGCGCCGGTGTGCCAAACGCCCCCGAGGCACCGGTGAGAGCATTCTTGGCCGTGCAACCAGGTGCCAGCGGCACGATCGGATTGGTGATGCCGTCGTAGACGCTGTAAAATATGCTGCCTACCGCGCCCGTGTAATCGATGATGCTGTAAGGCTGCCCGCTTTGCAGGACCGTATCACCGTTAATCGACCAGCCGTCCGCTAACCTGCCTTTAAATGTGGAAGCTGGGAAAAACTTCGGCAGCTGGTAGTTGTAACTGATATTGAAGACGTGAGTGCGGTCGAAATCGGACGATCCGTACGCTGAACGCAGGTCGAGAGGATTGTTGCCATTAAAGAACAGGCCCATGCCGCTTTGTTCATCCAGAGCATGGGAATAAGTATAGGAGAAGCCGAGTTGCAGTCCGTGGCTCATGCGCTTTTCGACGTGGGTCTGCAGCGCGTTGTAAGCCGACACTCCCGCGGCCTTGTAACTTTCCGATTCCGCCGAGTAGCCAATGTAGGGCACGCGCAAATCCACGTTGCCGCCTTCATAGTTGGCGAGGTAGGACTGTCCGTTAGGCAGGTTTTGAAAGTTGAAGTTCGAATCGACGACGGTATACCCGTAGGTGTAATCCTGCTCGAAAGGAGTACCGGGACGGATTGGGTGAGAGGGAGAAGCGATGCCCGCCTGATTGAAAGGAATCGGGATCACTTCATGTCGGCCGAGATTCCCGACGTACCCGACCTCGATGGCCAGATCGTTCCGGGGCTGCCATTGAATGTCGAGTGTGTCGTTGATGGTGTAGGGAAGCTTGTTGGCGCGGTTGTAGGTTGCAAAGGAAAACAGCTGCTGCTCTTCTGCGATGCCTGCCGCTACCCCGGTTCCAGGAACTCCGGTGTTTGGTAGATACTGCGTGATGTCGGCGGGATTCCCGCTCGGAGCAGGTCCTAAACTGGAGCCCCACGGACTGGCGAGCGAATATGCGGGAGACGGGCAGGTTGGAATGAAGCCTTCGTAAAAGGATTCTGAACTCGGGCTGCAAGATTGCGCGCTCACATAGGGCGGAGTCTGATTGACGCCGAATGGCCCGCCGTTAATCACTCCTTCAGCAAAACCCGGCGAGAGATAGGAATACAGTTCACCGCGATCGTAGTAGAGCCCGGTTCCGGCACGGACCACCACCTTGTCATTAAATCTCTTTGGACTCCACGCAACTCCAAGGCGTGGCGCCAATCCCCACTGACGCCCGGTGAGGGTCGTATTGCTGACCCCTTTGGTGGGAAATAGTTTGTTGTTGCCGGCAATGATGAAGCCATTCGAGGCAAGGGTGTCGTTGGCGGCGTCATACGAGTAGAGCGACGGATCGAAGTTGAAGATGCGGCCATATTTCTCGGTGAGACCGCCATCCCAGTCGAAGCGCACGCCAGCCGTCAAGCTGAGATTCGACCGGAACTGAAACTTATCCTGCACATACGCTCCGGCCTGGCCGGCGCGGTAATAGCGGTTGGCATTGCCTTGGAGAAACTTGGTAGTCGTGAAATCGTCGTTCGTGTTCACCAATCCCTGCAGGAACTGGGAGAAATCCGCCGTGGAAATAATCCCTTGATTCGTTCTCTCATCGCGAGTGTTGAGTTGGGTGTAGGCGTAGCTGCCGCCGAACGTAACCGTGTGCTTGCCGCGAGTCCAAATGGCATTCGCCGAAGGCATGATGCGGTTTTGAAAAACTCCGGTAAAAGCGCCTTGAGAAGCCGATCCTTGCCCAATGGTCAAAAATTGCAGATTGGCGATGCCGCCGACATTCGCCGGTCCACCCAGCCCAAGAGGATCCACAATGCTGATTCCGGGGAAGAACGGCGAGCCGAATGTATTGATAGGAGTGGTCCCCGTTTGAGCGGCGAACGATGCCGGTGAAAAAGGCTGCGCGATGGTGCTGTATGCCTTTTCACGAAGGATTCCGAGAACTTCGGTGACGCTGAGATTGGGTCGTATCGATTGCGTATTGGTAAGCGATGCGACTTGGCTGCCGGCGTCGAGATGTTGAGAAAAACCAGCGACGTTCGAGTAAGCGTAAGGAGCGACGGTGGGATCGTGCTGGTAATAATATTTTGCCGAGACCGTGTCCTTCGCGCTTTTGTTCCAATCCACATCCGCGACGACCTGGTCGGAGATAAAGTAAGCCGTGCCCGGACTGATCGCGTTCTCGGGAAATTCGGGTGTGGCAATCTGCCCATCAGACGAGGGGATCAAGTACTGCCCGTTGGGTAATTTGTACTGGAACAAAGCCAGGGCGATGGGGTCGACTTGGCTCGCGGTGACCGGCGCGAGACCGTACGAGTTCCCGGGATAATTGAAATTTGCGTTTGCGATGCTGGCCAAGCCCTGAGCCGTGCGGTTTGTATCGGTTAATCCCGCAGGCACCAGCATGCGAGACAGGCCGATCTCCTGGTCGGCGTCGTGCAGATGCTGATAGCTGACAAACCCGAATAGTCTATCCTTGATCAGAGCGCCGCCTAGCGTACCGCCCATGGTGTAACGATGCAACTGCGGGACTTTGTCGTCCGCAGGAATATTGGGATCCTGCTTATTGAAGAAGGGCGCGGCATTCAGCCAATCCGTCCCTCGATGCAAGTACCCACTGCCATGAATCGTATTCGTGCCGGAGGCGGTGCTCATGTCGATATGCGCTCCGCTCGTCGACCCTTGCTGCGCGTCGTACATTGACGTGTTCACGCGCAGTTCGGTGATGGTTTCGGGCGCGGGTGTCGGCAAGGCTTGGCCAATAGCCAGGTAGACCGATGCCGTGCTTTGAATCGGGGCAGCGCTGGTGCTGGCGGCATTGGCTACACCGGTGTTGTTCACGATGCGAGCCGAGGCCACTTGACTCGTGCTCTTGCCGTTGAACAGATTGCTGGCATCGACGCCGTTCAGTAGAAAGCTGTTGCTAGTATCGCGTTGCCCGTTCGCCCAGATCGGCTGGTTGCCCAGTCCACTGTTGGCGCCCGTGCCGCCCGGCAATTCCGCACTCACCCCCGGAGAGAGAATAGCGAGGCCGGTGAAACTCCCCGTCGGCAAGGGCACGGCGTCGATCTGGTTCTTATCCAGAATGTAGCCATTCGTTGTGTCCACGGAGTTTATTAAGGGAATCGCTTCCACCTCGACAACAGTGCCCACCTGTCCGACCGGCAGGACCGCATTGATGGTCACCGTGCGATCCGCCTGCACCGTAATGGAAGGTACCTTCTGGGTCTCGAAGCCTTCGTGCGTGAACGTCAGGGTGTACGTGCCGATCGGCAGGTTAACAAAATCGTAGGTGCCGTTGGCATTGGTCTTCTGGGTGCGCGTGAGCTTCGTCTGATCCGCGATAATCGTGACCACAGTTTCCGGCAGAACGCCGCCAGTTTTGTCTGTAACTGTGCCCGTGATGCCGCCAAGTGTTTGCTGAGCCTCGGCCCGTGGAGTGAAGGCAGAAGGTGCAAACAGGGCTGAAACAACCAGAAACGCAACCAGTCCAGTTCTCTTAAGCCGAGTTCCTTTAAATATCGATAGCATCAATAACCTCACGCAAGGCAAGTACACTCGTGCCGGACCGCCTGCGCGCCGCCGAACCTCCTAAAATGTATTGGTCAAAAAGTTCGCGGCTGAAACGGTCTGCTTCTGCACGCCCGCAAAATAAGGGATGACTTTACACGACTGTCTGACGGAACGAAAGCGTTCCTTTCAGTGAAAATTCCTTTGCCGCAGATTCGATATTTTTATGCTCTAGCCCTCGGCCAAAGCTTCATCTTTACTTCGTCCACGAACCGCAAACCAAAGCAGGCCGGCAGTCAAATACGCGAGGTAGATGTAAGGGAGTTTTCCATACGGACCCTCCGGCACAGGATAGAAATTCCCCACCAGCGCGAGCAGCATGGCGAGGCCAGCGAGCCAGGGAACGAGTTGAGCTCCAGGGCGAAAGACGCCCTGCTCGCGCAAATAACGCGGCAGCGCGACGCAAACCAACGCGTAGGCCACGATGAAGCCATAGGTGGCGAGCGAACCCAGCCAGCCGTAGACATCCAAACCGCTGGCACCGCGGGCGGCCAGCACTGCCACCGGGAGCAGCGCTGCGACGCCGGTTATGACGACCGCACGGCTCGGCGTTCGATTCCGCACATGCGCGTTCCGCAGAGAGCCATGGGCAAGCCCGTTATGCGCCATCAGCATCAGCACGCGTGCCGCCGCCGTGATGCATGCCAGAGTTCCGGCGAACAGGCTTACAAGCGCACCGATGTCGATCAGGAGTCCCAACACTGGGACGCCGCCAACTCGAGCCAGCAAATACATAGGAGCTTGGCTCGCCCCTAAATTCTGGCCCACAGTGTGGAATCCCAGCACTTCGGCGTAAGCACAGATCGTGAAAAAGGCTCCAGCAAGAATGGCGCTTTGGATAACGGCTCGTGGGATGGTCTTCAGCGGATTGCGCGCCTCGGAGCCTAACGTGGTCGCGCTCTCGAAGCCGACGAAACTGAAAAGGGCCAGCACCAGTCCCAGCCGGAGGCCGCTGCCGCTCATACCACGGAGATGCAGTTGTTCCGCGTCCAGGTGCCAGCCGTGACGCACCAACAAAAGCGCTACCACAATCACGATCACACTGACGGACGCGGCTTCGATCCATAACATGAGGCGCGCGGAAATCTTTACGTCGCGATAGGCAATGAATATCGAAACCCCCGTGCACAGAACGGCGAGCAATACGGCAGAGTAGACGTGGCCGGTGGCATCGCGCAGCAGCAGGTTCGCGTAATGATAGAAGCCGCCGATGACGCTGGATCCCGTAGCCACATAAGCGAGTAACAGACTCCACGCGACGGTCGCACTCAGCCAGGGAGGGAGCGTCATCGAAGCATATGCGTAGAGTGATCCGGGCGAGGAGGAATGGCGAGCGTAGCGGCTGATGCATAAGGCCACAAGCAGGACGGCCACGGTTGCCAGCACATACGCGAGCCAGGTGCCATTACCGGCGAGGGCACAAACCAGCGGGATGGTTGCGGCCGGCGTAGTGGTGGGAGCCATGGTAGAGACAGACTGCGCCAGAGTTTCCATCGGAGACAGGATCTCGCGACGCAACCCATAGTCTGTGTTCTCAGAAACCTCGCTCACCTTCCGCTCCATGCTGGCCGCAATTTTGCTTGCTCAATTCTTCCGCGAATCAGGCTGGCGTCGGATTGTACAACACGCACCGGCGAACGAAGCGGAGAGAACCGCGTCCAAAACGGTGGTGTATCATCTTGCAAAGTTTCTCCTGCTTCGATGGAAAACTCATCGGCCTGAAGGAACCGCATCGCATGAAACTCGATCGACAAATATTACAGAGCCTTCCCAAAGTCCTTTTGCACGAGCACTTGGACGGCGTGCTGCGGCCGCAGACCGTCATTGAATTGGCACGGGATGCGGGTTACAGGGATCTTCCAACCGATGATCCTCAGGGGCTTGCCCAGTGGTTTTTTCGTGGAGCAAATCAAGGAAGTCTCGGCAAATACCTGGAAGGCTTTGCGCACACCATCGCGGTCATGCAGACCGAAGAGGCCCTGCAGCGGGTCGCATATGAGCAAGCCGAGGATCTGAGCCGGGATGGGATTGTTTATTTCGAGACGCGCTTTGCGCCGGTCTTCCATACGCAAAAAGGACTGACGCACCAGCAGATTGTTTCAGCGGTGCTGAAGGGACTGGAGCGAGGGCGAAAAGATTTCGGGATTTCTTCCGGTTTGATCATTTGCGCGATGCGCAACATGAACACGTCGCTCGAAATGGCGGAACTGGCGGTGGATTTTCGGGCGCGTGGCGTGGTCGGCTTCGATCTGGCAGGCGAAGAAGGAGGCTATCCTCCGAAGAAGCACGTAGACGCTTTTCATTACATCCAGCGCGAGAATTTCAACATCACGATTCACGCCGGTGAGGGTTATGGAAAAGAATCGATCTGGCAGGCGATTCAGTATTGCGGAGCACATCGCATCGGGCACGGAACACGGCTCATCGATGATATTGCCGTTGTCGACGGCAGGGCAGTGAAGTTAGGCGATCTGGCGCAGTATGTCCTGGACAAGCGCATCCCGCTGGAAATCTGCTTACTGAGTAATGTTCACACCGGCGCTACGCCGAGTCTCGTGGAACACCCCTTCAAGATTCTCTATCAGGAGAAATTCCGCGTCACGCTGAATACTGATAATCGTTTGATGAGCAACACCACCCTGACCAAGGAATTCGAAGCGGCCGCGGAGACATTCGGGCTGACGCTCGACGACTTCGAGAGGCTCACGATTAACGCTATGAAGAGCGCCTTCTTGCCCTATAAGGAGCGCATCGATTTCATCTACTCCGCCATTAAGCCTGGCTACGCGCGGGTCCGCGAATCGCTTAAAGCAAAGTGAGCAGACAATCGGCATCGTGAATTAATGTTGTGGCAGAGTCACTCGGACAAGGTTGCGAGTGTCTCGGCGAGCACGAGCGTACCTCGAGCAATATCTTCGGGAGATGCGTACTCGTCTGGACGGTGGCTATATCCGTTGCGGCACGGGATGAACAACATCGCGACCGGAGCAATGCGCGCCATAAAAAGCGAGTCGTGATAAGCACGGCTAACCATCGGAACAAATTTTTGGTCGTGCTTTCGGCACGATTGCGAAAGCGCTTCGATGATTGTGGGAGCACAGTCCGCGGGTGCGTCGGCATTCAGCAACTCGGTGTGAATCGATACTTGCCTTTTGGCTGAAATCGACCGGCATGTAGCTTCCATCATTTGCATGACTTCGTCGCGCCGCTGAAGATCCGTGTCGCGGATATCCACGCTCAGGTGAACCCTGCTGGGAATACTATTGACCGCACCGGGAAAGACTTCGCAGATGCCGACAGTTGCCACTGTGTCGACGGCGCCACTCATTCGTGCCGCGTTCTCAATTGCCAGAATCAATTCGGCCGCGGCGCAAAGCGCATCGCGGCGGTCGGGCATCAAAACCCCGCCGGCGTGTCCGCCCGAGCCCTCGATCAAAACCCGCAGACTCGCCGGCGCTGCGATTTTCGTGACGATGCCGAGAGGAATTTGCTGAAGCTCCAGCAGCGGTCCTTGTTCGATATGCAATTCGATGAAGGCTTTGTAATGGCCACTCGGCAACCTCACTTGTTCGAGGTCGCCATTGAAGCCCGCTCCTTTGCGAACCTCGTCGAGAGTTGCCCCTCCTTTATCCTGAAGCTTGCCTGCCGCATCGACGGGAAGAGTACCGGAGAGCAGCCTGCTTCCGAGACACCCGATTCCAAAGCGCGTTGGTTCTTCGGAAGTAAAAATAAGAAGTTCAATCGAGTGCCGGGGACGAAATCCGTCTTTCTGTAACGCCCGTATCGCTTCCAGGCCTCCCAGGACTCCGACGACGCCATCGTATTTTCCTGCGTTCGGAATGGCGTCGATGTGCGAGCCCGTGCCGACGGCGGGCGCACCCGGCTCTGAACCATCCCAGCGAGCGAAAGTATTTCCCACGGCGTCCTCGCGCACCGTGAGCCCGGCTTCTTCGCAGCGGGCTTTCATCCACGAGCGAGCCTTGAGATCGGCGGGACTGAAAACAATTCGAGTTACGACAGGAGGCTCGGCCTCGGAAATGGAGCCCAGAGCTTCGATCTCGGAAAGAAGCCGATCTCGATCGATGGTAAGAGTCATCGCGTTGTGCTTGCGAGCGGATGCCGGTTCCAGTTCTTGTAGATGAGATATTTTGCCGGTACTTTGCCGATCGCCCCGAACCACTGTGGACACCACGGCCCCATCCATATGAAATCTCCGGCGGTCACCGGATACCACGAATCGCCGAGCCGGTAAATTCCACCGCCTTCGAGCATGATGAGCCCGTGCTCCATCACGTGCATTTCGACCATGCTCAGCGCGGCTCCTGGCTGGTAGACCATAGTATTCACTGCGAAATCGAAGCTTATTTCATCGGGAAGCAAACATTTGACTTGCAGGCCGGGATCATCATTATTGAGCGGATGCGAGGATACGGCGTCTTCGTTCGAAACAATCAAACTTGGAACTTTCACCGCATCGAGCGCTTGATAATCTTTCTCGATGACGGCCACGCGGCTGGGCTTCTGAGCCACTACTCGATGCTGCGATCCCGCGGGGAGATAAGCATATCCCCGCTCTTCCAGTTGTTTCGCATTGCCTCTGACTTCCAACTTCACGCCGCCTTCAATGACGAAAATAAAACGCTGTGCTGATGTTCCGCCCAGTTCTCCTCCTGCTTCAAATTCGGCCGTGTACTGCGTGAACTGCGCCCCCAACGCGGGGCCGACGTGCACGATTGCGGAGCATGCCTTCATTCCCGGCAGAGTAGTGCGCACAAAAGTGTCTGCCGTCAGCAGCAGATGATTCGGTTGTTGGGAACTTCGTGTGCGTCCAAGATTATGCACGATTCATCCTTTGGTGAAATTCCGGTAAAGCAGCGAGCTGATCGAGAAGATGCAATCCGCACTGGATCGCTCTTTCGACGTCCTCCGCCGTAACTGACTCCGCTGGGTCGTGGCTGACGCCGCCGGGCGTGCACAAGAAAATCATTGCAGCAGGAACTTTTCCCGCGAGAATCATGGCGTCGTGCCCTGCGCCGCTCACCATTCGATGCGGCTTGCACCCGGAGTTTGATATTGCCTTTTCTATTTCGCCCATAAGGAACGGATCCATGGCGACTGCGGGCTGATTTAACAACGTATTCTCCCGTACGGATAATCCGCGGCGAGCCGCAATTTCGCAGGCGTGACGAATAAGACTCTCGACAGCGCGAAGTCGTATATCGTCCGAGCCCTGACGAATGTCCAGTGTAAGCCGCACCTCACCTGCGATCACGTTCGCCGCTCCGGGTTTTGCTTCGATCTTTCCAACAGTCGCAACTAAGCCAGGAGAGGCTTGGGCGATTCGCTCCACAGCGCTAATCCACTCTGCCGCTCCTGCAATGGTATCGCGGCGAAGCGACATGGGTGTTGTGCCGGCGTGATTGGCGCGGCCGCAAAACGTGAATTCTAGCCGGCTTTGGCCGGCAATCGCCTCAACTGCCGCGAGTGGCCGATTCAGGCTCTCAAGGACGGGACCCTGTTCGATGTGAAACTCGAGGTAGCCCAGAATATTTCTCCCCAACTCAGCGTGAGCAATTTCTTCAGGATTCAACCCAAAGTTCCCGATCGCTTCTCGTACGGATATCCCCTGCGCATCACGAACATTCAGGAGGTTCTGATCGAGAGTGCCAATCAGCGCACGGCTGCCGATAAATGGAGTGCCGAAGCGTACTCCCTCCTCCTCAGAAAAGCCAACCACCTCGAGGCTGAAGGGAAGTCTTCGTCCTTGCAGCTCCTCCAGCAACGCAATCGCAAGCACAACGCCAAGGACGCCATCATAAGCACCGGCGTTGGGAACGGTATCGAGATGTGATCCGATCAGCAAGCTTGGAGCACCTGGCTTCGTGGCCGGATAGACCGTGCGGAGATTTCCAGCCGCATCGATTCTCGTGCTGGTCCCGAGCGGCTCCATCCATCGAGCAATTTCCCGGTGACAATCGCGCATCGGTGGCGATAAGAAGGTGCGGCGGGTGCTGTCCCGGTCTTCGCTAAAACGAGCGAGCGTTAGGCATCGATCGATCACTATTCGCGCGCGATTCAGGCTCACAGGTGTTGGCACGGGCTTCCAGTTCTCAACAAATAAACTTCCTGAATACCTAGGCTTCACGAATCACTTTCGCCGCTCCCCAGCCGAGAAGAACGAGCACGACGAGGATCTCCCAGCCGTATGTGTTCCCGTAGGTTGCAACAGGAAAGTGATTGCTGATCATAATGAAGACCACGGGAACAGCCATGAAGGTGTTGTGCTTGGAGCGCAGCTTGGCTTGAGCGCCGAGTGAAGCATCGAAACTTTTACCGGCGGCCGCGGCCGCAACCATTTTGCGCTGCGACGGCAGAATTCGAAACCAAACGTTGGCAGTCATAATTGTTCCAAGCACTGCCCCGACGTGGATGTAGGCCGCGCGCGCGCTGAACACATGGGACAATCCGTATGCGAGCAGCGCGATCATCAGCATCGAGAATGCGGCAAACAGAGTCGCCGACTTGCCCAGAGAGGATCGCACCGCCAAGTCGTACACGACCCAACCAACAACCAATACAGCCAATCCAATCGCGATTCCACGCGCTTGCGAAATCTCCGCAATATCGGGATCGATGAGCCCACTGCTGGAATAGTAGACGAGAACAAGCAGCACCATCCCGCTCAGCCAGGTCATTAACGCTTCCCAACGAAACCATCGAACTTGGTCCGGCGCCACCTTTAAGGACTGCTGCTTGTCGACAGTGTAGAAGCCGCCACTGTGGACCATCCATATCGACGGGGGGGTGCCATCGGCAGCTGCATTCTTCGCGAGCCTGGTAAATTGGCCGTCCAGCCAGGTGAAGTAGTAGGTCTGGCCGACCCACATGATGGCTGCAAAAACATGAAACCAGCGCACCAGCAGGTTCAGCCATTCGCGGATTGACGATGTCACTTTGTAAACTCCATCGCGGGAAAGGCGCTCGAGCTCAGGTTCCCCGGTACGTCGTATATCCATTGGGACTCAGGAGCAGAGGAATGTGAAAAGTCGATTCGCCTGCTCGAGCCTGAAACGTAACTTCCACCACTGGATACAACGTGTCGAGATTCTGTGCTGCGTAATAACTCGCGACATCAAAACTCAAACGGTAGATTCCGGCGCTAAGATCTTCGCCTTGCGGCAGCAACTGACCACATCTGCCATCTTGATCGGTGCGCGCCGAGCTCAGCAAGCGCCAATTTGCAGGGGCTTCATTCTTTTCCAGCCGCACGGGCACGTCCGTGGCGGGCTTTCCACGGACGATGTCCAGAATGTGAGTTGAAATGCGTTTTATTCCTGGAGCCATTTTCTCAACCGGATCTGCGTGATCTGCCTCTGCTGCTCAGCTGCTTCGTGAAGTTCAGTATCCGCGTCATTGGTCAACCGGCGCTGCAAAATCTCCAGAATTTCCGCCGCCGATTTACCCGTGGCGCACACAATAAAGATACGATCGAAGCGGCGCTCGTATTCTCGATTCGCATCAGCCAGAGCAATCTTCACGCCTTCGTCGGCATCGCCTACCTTCTGTTGCTCCTGCGCCGACCATTCTACAGACTGGGGAGGGTGCAGACGGGGTCGAGAGCGGACTCGCCGGGCGCGACTCCCCGATTCGCGGATGACTCTGGAACGCTTCCATCCAGTCAGACCGCGATAAACCACGCCAGACTTCGCTCGAACCAGCGAGCAGCGCTGCATCGTCTGCAAACGGTCTTCGCGCCACCATCTCTCGAGCCCAGGCCTTCGAGCCACAACAAGGCAGAATGACCTTAACGGCTTGGTCGGGCGGAAGATGATTCCATCGCGTCAGAACATCCTTCGACCCGTCGCCTTCGGCGGATGTCGAACGCAGCCGATTCAAAAACTCAACCACAAGATTTCCCGCGACGGTTGCGCGATACCTGGCGGAGGATCGAATATCATCAATCGGCCGGATTTCAGCCTCTGCAGCTTTTCTCGCCGCGAGCAAGAGATCAGCATCAATCGCCTTTCCCTTCACGATCTGCTCAGTTTCCATGAGACGGAGCGGAACCGGCGCGACACTCCCCAGAGCAATGCGGACATCTTCGACCCCACCATCTTCAATGCGGCCCAGCGCTGCGATGCACACTTTGGAGATCGCCTGTGCGTTCCGGGCCCCCACTTTGCGGGCATGACTGAAATATGTTGAGAATCTTCGCGGCAGACATATGGTTTTAATCAATTCGTCAGGAGCCAGCAGCGTTTTCTTGTAGCCGGCGTGAAAGCGTGCATAAGGCAAGCGGCGCTCACCACGCAGTGACAGCAGGATCAACTCCGCGTCGTAGACCAACAAGGCCGGCAGCGAGTCCGCAGCAGGGGACGCATTCACGATATTTCCACCAAGCGTTCCCCGATTCTGGTTCGCGATCCCGCCCGTCCACCGCGCGGCATTCGACAAGAGAGCAAATTCACGCCCCACGATCTCGTGCCTGCGAAGGTCAGTATATGTGCATCCGGCGCCAATCCGAATCTCGTCACCTGCGACTTCGATACGACACAACTCGGGAAGGTTCCAAATGCTCACCAGCTTGCGCGCGGCAAGCTTGCCAGCCGCATACTGCACCATTACATCCGTGCCTCCAGCGATGGGAAGCCACATGCCCGGTTCCTGCGCCAGCAGCGAGACCACGGCGCGCAAGTTGTTGGGCGCGACCATTTCGTAGTCAGAGGGATTCGATCTCATGCATGCGTCCTGCGGCGCGCCGCCTCGGCCACGGCTTCAATGATCTGGCTATAACCGGTACAACGACAGAGATTGCCGGAGAGGCCCTCTCGAATTTGGTCGATCGTTGGATCAGGCTTTCGATCTAACAAATGAACCGCTGCCAGAATCATTCCCGGCGTGCAGATGCCACACTGTGCACCGCCGCATTCCAAAAATGCTTCCTGCACAGGGTGCAAGGTCTCCCCTGCCGCCAGTCCCTCGATCGTGTTAATCTTGGACCCTTGAGCCTGCAGAACTGGCACGAGGCAGCTGTTTACGAGGGCCCCATCCATCAGCACCGCGCACGAACCACATTCGCCTTCCCCGCAACTTTCCTTCGCGCCAGTCAGTTGGAGTTGATGCCGCAACACATCGAGCAGACGTTCCATCGGATCAGCTCGCACTGTCTTCGGCTCGCCGTTAACCACGAACGAAATCTCAGCCATCGAGTGGCCCTCGCGAGAATCACTCATCGATCACCGCCTCCGACACTCATGCCGTTCATCTGGAACGAAGACGCGAGTCGATCCATAATGTCTTCCGGAAGTAGAGGAACTGAATCGAAAGGAATCCCGAGCGCGTTCACCACGGCATTCACGATCGCAGGAGCCGGGCCGTCCATCGGGAGCTCCCCGATGCCCTTGGCGCCGTATGCTCCGTAAACATTGCCCAATTCTTCAAAGAAGACGCGAATGGGCGGGAGGTCGGCGGAAGTCGGCATAATGTAGTTCGTCATCTGGCCATTCTGCATGCGCCCGTTCTGCCAAACTACTTTTTCATAAAGGCTGAATCCGATTCCTTGGGCAACGCCGCCGATAATTTGCCCTCTGGCCAAGAGCGGGTGTAGGACTCTGCCAACTTCCTGGAGCGCGACGAAATCATTCACCGACACACCATAGGTCGTGAGATCGACGGTGACCTCCGCGATGTAAACCGCCCAGGCAAACGCCGCGTACGCTTCGCCGCGATATTTCTGATCGTCCCAGAAAATATCTGCTGGTGCTTCGTAACGCGACCACGATATGAATTGACCGTGCTCTGTTACGTATCTCTGGCAAGCAGCGCGAAACTCGTCTGGCGTATAGTTTTCGCGCAACAGATTCGACGAAACGAGGGTCTGCTTAATTCCCAGGGCCGCAGACTGCACTAGCTTTCCTACCACCATCACCGTGCGCGATGCGACGGTTGGACCGCTGTTCGGGACTCGCAGAGTGTCCGGCTGGGCCATGCTCACATTTTCGTACGGCAGACCGAGCGCTTCTGCGGCAATCTGACTGAGAACAGTGTTAGTCCCCTGGCCGAATTCTGTGCTCGAAACCAGCACCCGCACGCTGCCGTCGGCGCAACCTTCCACGCCTACAACGGAACTCAGATAACGTTCGCCCGATCCCGTGAACCCCGCCCCGTGTAGAAATGCGGCAATGCCCATTCCTTTCTTCGTGTTTCCGAGATGATTCTCGTTCGCGAAGCGTTGCCACTTGGCCTGATAGCCGGAAACTTCCAATGCGCGGTCCAGCAACTTTCCGAGATCGATTGGCTCACGCACGACTTGTTCTGTTGTGGTCGTCTGTCCCGGCTGCAAGAAGTTTCGACGGCGGATTTCGACAGGAGAAAGGCCTACGGTCCGCCCGATGCGATCCATGTGCCGCTCCATCGCAAACAGGCTCTGCGGCGCTCCAAATCCGCGAAAAGCTCCGTGCGGCGGCGCGTCGGTGGCGACCGCCTTGGCGCGGATCCGAACATTCGGCCAGTAGTAAGCTCCACCTGCGTGAATGGCCCCGCGGGACAAGACTACGGAGGACAACGTTGCATACGCTCCCCCGTCGATAGTGAAGTCGATCTCTCCACCGAGAATCTTGCCGTCCCGGCTGACCGCTGTTCGGTGACGTGTACGCGAGGGATGCCGCTTGGTAGTGGCCGCCATGTCTTCCATGCGGTCATAAATAATCTTCACGGGCTTTCCGGACTTGATTGCCAGCAGCGCGGCGTGCGCGGCGATCATCGACGGATATTCTTCCTTGCCACCGAATGCGCCTCCAGTCTCCATTTGCACGACGCGAACTTTTTCCGCCGGCAAGTTACAAAGCGCCATGAGCGCCTTGTGAATGTAGTAAGGGCATTGGAGGGAGCCCCACACCGTGATTCCCTGCGCGGCGTCAAAGCTTGCAATCATCCCGTTATTTTCGATGTAGAGTTGCTCCTGCGCGCCAGTCGTATACTCGCCTTCTACGATGTAATCTGCCTTCCCCCAAACACTATCGACATCACCTTTGTCAATCAGGTAGGTTTTGAAGATATTGTCTTCACCCCACACGATTTCAGCGCGACGCTCGCTTTCTTCGATTGTGAAGATGGCGGGCAACGGGTCGTATTCGATCGATACAGACTCCACGGCCCTCGGAAGAACATGGCGGTCGGGATGGGCCAACAAGAGGATTGGTTCTTCGGGATGATTTACGAACGTATCCGCCAGGCAGGGCTGATCGTCTCCGATCAAGGAAATGCAATTTTTCCCCGGAATATCTTTTGCAGATACGACCACAAATTCGTTCCAATCGATGCCCGGACCGAAGCTGATCTTCTTGATCCGGCCGCGCGGAATTTGGCTGCGAACCGTTGCTCCGAAAAGCATGTCGGGGAGAACCATATCGTCGACATAGCGGGACCGTCCGGTCACTTTGTCGCGTCCCTCTTTTCGCGGGACCGAGTTGCCGACGATACGATCGTTGTTCATATCCCTAGCCCCGCGGGGGCCTGGGCCCGCGGATGGGATAGTGTAAGCCAGACGGGGTCTGATGGGGAGTAGAAGGTTGCAGGTCAGTATCAAAACTCTGTATTCGGGATATATTCCCGGCCTCGAGGCTCGCCGGTAAATTCACCATCGGCGAAGACGGGATTTCCTCGCAGATAGGTTGTGTTCACCACGCCGCGCAGAGTTTCCCCCAGGTACGGAGAAACCAGATGCCGGTAATGCAGTCTGTCTTCCGTCACAATAAATTCGCGATCCGGATGAAACACGACGAAGTCCGCATCGTACCCCGCGGCAATTCGACCCTTACGCGCTTCGCAGCCGGCCAGCCGAGCCGGTGCTTCTGCCATCCAGCGTACGAGATCGAGCAACGTGAAGCCGCGCCTGCTGGCCTCTGTCCACATCAAGGGCAGGGCCAGGGAAAGACTTGCGATGCCGCCCCACGCAGTGCGGAAGTTGCCTTCGTTAAGCCGCTTCATCGTGGGAGGACATGGCGAATGGTCGGTGACGACCATGTCAATCGTCCCGTCTTGCAGGCCTTCCCATAATCTGTCGCAATTTTCACGGCTGCGAATCGGCGGCGCACATTTGTTGAGCGTCGCGCCATTCGCAATTGTTTCCGCAGAGAGATGCAAGTAGTGCGGGCAGGTTTCCACGCTCACCGCGAGCCCTTCTGAGCGAGCCGCGCGCAGTTCCTGAAGAGCAAGGCTGGTCGAGAGATGCACAATGTGCAAACGAAAACCATATTCACGGCACAATGACAGCATCATCCGTATGGCAGCCAGTTCCGCCTCGTCTGGCCGCGAGCGAAGATACGTTGAATAACAATTCCAATCGGCGTCAGCCAATTCTTCGGTCGCCCGCTCAATCGGTCCGGGAAGTTCAGCGTGCACCAGCAGCGGCAGACCGGTACGGGCAACATGCGGCAGAGCCGCGCGCAGCTGCTGCTCCGTCACCATGGTGAAGCCATCGATGCCGGGATTGATCAGAAAACACTTGAACCCCAGCACTCCGGCAGCCGCGAGAGTTTCGATGTCGTTTTGATTGTCGTGGACTACGCCGCCCCACGGCCTCCAATCGACGCGGCATTTGCCCCTGGCGGCTATGCGCTTCGCCTCCAGCGCAGCGACCGTGGTGGTCGCAGGAAGGCAGTTCAGGGGCATGTCGACCAGCAGCGTATAGCCTCCGGCGGCCGCTGCGCGTGTCGCGGTTTCGAATCCTTCCCAATCCGCACGGCCCGGTTCGTTGATGTGCACGTGGGAATCGACCAGCCCCGGGAGAATAGCGGCGTCACCGAAGTCATGGACTTTATAGCCGTCCGCAGGTATCTGCTCGTGGGGAACAACAGCTTGGACGCGCTCGCCTTCCACCAGTAAGGCCGCTGGCCGGATTCCTTCAGGAGCGACCACGCGACGAGAGACGAAAGCTTGCAGATTCAAAACGTCAGCTCCTGGGATTTGATGGGCGAGAGTGGTTACATTCTAACGGTTCAACCACGACCCGAACTCGTAGCATTTTACGAAAATCTCAGTCCCAGCATATACTCACTTCTCAGCGAAGCGGCTGCGAAGAGTCCATGTCGACTGGGTTGCGTTCGCGGGTTGCTGGCGCCGGCACTCCGTTAACGATTTCAAACGACGAGCGAATACATGGACAACCCTTTCATGGCCCGCGCCATTCAGCTCTCGATCGATAACGTGCACTCGGGACGCGGTGGCCCCTTCGGCGCGGTCGTCGTGAAAGATGGCGCGATTGTCGCTGAGGGCGCGAATCAAGTTACTTCCACCAACGATCCCACCGCGCATGCCGAAGTCTGCGCCATTCGCAACGCCTGCCAGAAACTTGGCGTCTTCGACCTTGAAGGCTGCGAGATCTACACTTCCTGCGAGCCTTGTCCGATGTGCCTCGGAGCGATCTACTGGGCTCGGCTCTCCCGCGTTTACTTCGGCAACGCCGATGCCGATGCCTCGAAGATCGGCTTTGACGACTCGCTGATCTACCGCGAAATCGCGCAGCCTCATTCGCAGCGAAAAATACCGATGATCCAGATGATGCGCGAGGAAGCGCTGGCGGCATTTCGTGCGTGGGAGCACAAGCTTAACAAGATCGAGTACTAATTCTGCTCGACCACCCGCCAATCTCAACCCGGAGGAATGATTGATCGACCGCTTCTTCAAGCTCACCGAGAACCAGACGTCAGTGAAACAGGAGATGCTGGGCGGCCTTACCACATTCGTCACGATGGCTTACATCATCGTGGTGAATCCTCAAATTCTCGCGCAAGCCGGCATGCCGCCGGATGGCGTGGTCTTTGCGACTTGCGCCTCGGCTGCAGTGGCCACGCTAGTCATGGGGCTCTACGCCAACTATCCCATTGCGCTGGCGCCAGGGATGTCGCTGAACGCCTATTTCACGTACTCAGTTTGCATCGCGATGCATGTTCCCTGGCGGACGGCGCTCGCCGTGGTCTTTTGTTCCGGCGTTCTCTTCCTGGTGCTAACCGTGACGCGTGTTCGCGAGCAGATCGTCAACGGCATGCCTGATTGCCTGAAGCACTCGACTGCCGCGGGCATCGGGATGTTCATCGCTTTTGTTGGATTACGAAATGCCAAGCTGGTCGTAGCGAACGCGGCCACGTATGTAGGCCTCGGCAGCTTTGCCGACAAAGAGGTGCAGACCGCATGTTTCGGCCTCGTCTTAACGCTGATCCTGATGTCGCGAAAATTCCACGGCGCTATCCTGATCGGTATTTTTGGCACTGCACTGCTAGGGGTTCTCCGTGGGATTGCTCAATGGCCTGCGGCAATCTTTTCCATGCCTCACCCTTCGTCAACTTTCTTGCAGCTGGACTTTCGTGGTGCCAGTCATCTCGGATTACTCGAAATCCTGTTCGCATTCTTGTTTGTGGATCTCTTCGATAACGTCGGCACCCTGGTGGGAGTGTGTGAACAAGGTGGCTTCGTCAAAGATGGCAAGATTCCGCGCGTGGGACGCGTCCTGGTTGCAGATGCAGTGGGAACGATTTTCGGTTCATTGACGGGAACCTCCACGGTCACGAGCTACATCGAAAGCGCTGCGGGCGTTGCCGCCGGGGCACGCACTGGTCTCAGCAACGTCGCCGTCGCCGCTCTTTTTTTACTGGCTACATTTTGTTCACCATTGGCGACCGCGATCCCAGCCTACGCGACCGCTCCCGCTCTGATCTTAGTTGGCGTTCTGATGACACAATCCATCGCACAGATCGCATGGCAGGACTTCAGTGAAGCCGTTCCGGCATTCATCACCATGCTGGCTACACCGCTTACCTTCAGCATCGCCACCGGCCTCAGCCTCGGCTTGATTTCCTATACCGTGGTTAAAATTGCGGCGGGAAAACTCCGCGAAATCAATGCGCTGGTTTGGATCCTCACCATTCTTTTTGTCCTGCGCTATGTGTATCTGGCCGCGGCCTAGCAACCCTCGTTCTCCTCATTTCTGCTTCCCCAAATAACGGATGCGGCCAGTGAACGCGCGTCCGTTCCCGTCGATGTAAGTCGGGGAGGGATGCGCCGAATCGATGACGCCGTTCGACAGTATGTCGTTGGCATGGTTCGTGATGTTGTCCAAGCCGCCACGCAAAGCCCAATAGCGTCCGAAGAGATGAAAGCGTTTTTCGAATTGCAGATTCACAGTGTAGTAGGTGGGCAGACGAAACTTTCCCGGAGGATCGCCCGGAACAATTTCTCCCTGGTCGGTGGTCGCGAGGAAAGGCAGCCCAGTGCGGGCTTCCGCGGAATAAACCATGTCCACCTTGTGTAGAATCGGAAGTTTGAAAAACGGCACAACGCCCCATCCGACGAAGCGATTTGGAGTATCCCATGGATAAGGACCGGGTAACTGCTGGCTCAACAGCGGGATATCCAAACTGAAATCGAACACCTGGTTGGTATGCGAGCGCGAGCGCGTGTAAGCGCCGAAGATTTCGTAGTGCTGGTGGAAACGATGGCGAAGACTGATTTGAAATGCATCGTAGCGGTCGTCGCGCCCGTTCTCGAGCAGGAAGTTGCCGTTCACGACGCCATTGAGAGTGTTGTACGCGAAGCCGTGCACGCCGCGCTTTTCGAGGAATTCAAGTTTCAAGAAGACCGCGGCCGGAAGTTTTTTCTCGAGGCCGAGGCTCCAGTTCAAGTAGCGCGGCGCGTCGAGCGTGTTTCGATTCGCGGTGAACGTCGTCGGCACGGGCACGGGCTCATTCGTTGGATTTCCATTGGCGTCGGTCGGCTGGTCGCTCGCATTGAAAAAGTAATCGACTCTCTGCCCCTCGAACGGCTGGTGAAGCAAACCCAGGTTCGTCGTGTCGTAGACAATTCCAATTCCTGCGGACAGCTTGGTGTTGCCTTCGTCGTCGAGGATGTAAGTTCCAGCCAAGCGCGGCGAGAGCAGCGGAGTGCGGACGATCTGATCCCAGTCCAGACGCAGGCCGGGCTCAACGAGCAAACGATTCGTAATCAGCCAGCGGTCCTCGGCGTAGGCGCTGGCTTCAAAGTTAGAAATTGTCGAGTAGTTGCCACCGGAGAAGATCGAATAGCGCGCACACGTGTAAGGCGGGACAGGAACACCATTTGCTCCGGTTGCACAGGACTGTGGAAGTTGGTGGGGCGGCGGCTCGTTGGGTTGTAAGAACGAAATCGGCTGCCGCAGGAATTGCGCATCGTAATTCAAACGGTCCAAGTCCGTGCCGAGTTTAATGTCGTGCCGTCCGTGCCACTGTTGTGGCGGAATGTAGAGGTTCGCCACTCCCTGCACTCTGCGGACCGAAGTGTTCTGGCGTTCGAAATAATTGCCCGCCGCCAACCCGGTTGTCAGGATGTACGGACCATTCCCCTGCGGCGTGAGCGCTACGTTGTACTGGTCCACCCCAAAGCCGGTTTCGAGGAGCGCGCCGCCGCGGAAATAATATTGGTCTTTGAGCGAACCGATAAAAGCAGTCTCCGCGTCGGTTGGAGTGGTCGGCTGCGGCTGGAGCACGGACAGTCCGGCGTATTGGTCGTGATAGTAGTTCGATAAGAAGCTGAGGGTCACAATGTGGCGCGTGGTGAGGTTCGATTGCAACTTTGCCAGATTGTCCACCTGCCAGACGTGATCGCGATCGGAACCGGAAGGCAATTGCTTAACGATATTATTGTCATACTCTCCGTTCAGCGCGTCGATGAACCACACCTTCCCCTTTTGAATCGGACCGGACATGGTGTAAATGGGCGTCCACTGGCCGATCGAAATCCCTTTGATGGTCTGAATCGCGGGAGTGAAGTCGGTAGAAGTGAAGTGGAAGTGATCGTCGCCCATGCGGGTGTTCAAAGCGAGCACACCGCCGGAACCCTTGCCAAACTCCGCTGGCTCGCGGCTCGGCGTAATCTCGATCGAGCGGAATGACTCCACGCTCGTCCGCACAACCAGCTGCCCGTTCGTGGGCTGGGTGACGTTGAAACCATCGAGCAAAAGCAGCGTTTGGTAGGTCTCGGCACCGGCCACGTGCAGCTGCCCAAAAGAGTCGGGGGTAACTCCTGGAATGAAAGTCAGCGCATTGCGGTAGTCGTGCGAACCAGGGTAGGGAATATCGACAATCTGAGCGCCGGTGAGCTCCTCTTTCGCGGAAACTTGCGCGGGGTCGATGGCTGGTGCGGATTCCGCCACATTCACCACTTCGCGCGCCTCTTGCTGATGCGAGAGTGTCACATCGACATTGGCAATCGTGCCGACCTGTACATCGCATTGTGAGATCGCGTAGAAGCCTATCTTCTCCACGCGGAGTTCGTAGGCCTCGGTAGAGAGGTTGGTGAATTCACAGCGGCCTGCGAAATCGGTTTCGCAGCGCAACGGTAGAGTAGGCGGAGGTGGCTGCAACTCGACGCGCGCTAATCCCACGGCCACTCCGTTTTCATCGGTGACTGTGACCATTAGCCTTTGCGCCGACTCAGCGTGTTCCGAAGAAGTGTGGCCAGAAGCGGACCGCTGTGGAGAAGCCGCTTGTGAAGCGGAGGGAGGCGTCTGGGCCCCAGTCGACATCACGCTGCAAATCGCCAGCGCCAACAGAAATACCAATCTCACGGATCCGCTCCGCCCGTGCATGGTTCGAGTATGGGGTCTTCAGGGGTTAGAGTCCACTGAAACAGCCCGGAGTTGTGAGCTGTTACGCCTTTATCTTCTTCTGCAAAAGCGTGAGCAGAGGGCGATCCAGCTTGTGTCCTTGCCAGTCTTCGAATTTTGTTCCAGCGCGTTCCGTGTCGAGCACACCAAACGGTCCGCGGAAATTCCACAGCGCCCAGCCGGAGTTCAATTCCCCCAGCACATCGAGAGTGTCGTTGAACCACGCCAGCACAACCTCGGGCGGAGTGTGTTTATAACATCCCATCTCGCCGAAGTGGATCGGCACTCCTTCACCGGAGAGCTTTCCCCAGGGATTGAAATTAGCGTCCAGAGTTGCGCGCTCGCAGATGACTTTGCCTTGGTCGTCCTTCAGCGGCCAGGTAGGCATGGGTTCTGATCCGGTGAGGATGCCCCGCACCCACTCGCACTTGTGGTGCGTGAGTTGAATGGGATTGTAAGTGTGACAACTCTGCGTCATGCCGGTACCAAAGAGATCCGGAATCGGCACACCTGCTCCCGGATAGCCATCGGTGACGACCAGTCGCTCAGGATCGCGCGCTCGGATCGCATCCGCGGAAGCCTTGGCCAAACGCGTGTAATCCTTTGCGTGACGTTGCAAAAACGCGGCGTTGAAGAGATCCGTCGTTTTCACTGGACCGTGCTTCGTCATCTCGGCCAGCTCGGCCTCAGTGGGCAGAGCGATCGGCTCGTTGACCAGGTTGAAGCTGAGCTTCTGGCTCGAGATTCCCTTGTAGCGATCGGCGAAGAAAGTCCACTGATGAACGAAGGCATCGAAGGTGTGTGGATCACTGAACACGTTAGTCTTTTCCTTCGTGACCGCGATGCCGGTGAGCTTTTCATCCATCGTGTCGAGAATGCACAGCCCCGGCGCACGGTGAAGACAAACATTCACATGAATTCCGTATTTCTCACCCAGCCGGATCGCCCGGTCGATCGGCTCGATCCGCTTCTCATCGATTGTGAATAGATCGGGCGCAGTCCAGAAGCGATAGTCCATGGGCAAGCGCACCCAGTTGAAACCCCAGTCGCGAATCCAGCGGAAATCGTCTTCCATGAACATTCCATCGTTCTTGTAGGGAAAATATTTCATCCAGTCCGGATCGGTGGAGAAATACTCGAGCAAATTAAAGCCATACCAACGCGGGTTCTTGGCAGGGGATTTTGATTGGGAGGAATCCGACTTCATTCCGGAAAGACCCCGATCTGAGAATGCAGCGGCGGCCAGTCCGGATGGCAGGATTGCAGCGGCGGCCGCGGTAACTCCCGCCTTCAGCAGACTGCGTCGCGTGAATCGTGGATGGGTGGGACTCGACGTTTTTCCCGTCGCTAGACCTTCATTTGTCTTTTCCATTGCTCCTCCTGATTTCAAACGGCCCGTCAGTGGCGTGTGAGAACGATCAGTTCCACGGTGTCGGGCACGAGAGAATTGGACAAATGTAAGGCGCCATCTTTCCCGGATCCTTCTTCCACCAGGTCGAGATCCTGCGTCTTACTGATGCGATAGCGCTTGATGCTGAATGGCGCCGCTCCCCACGGTAAATTCTTAATCGCGAGGTTGTAGCCTGCGTTATCGCGATAAACAATGTCAGTGCGCAGCGGCAGGAATTTTACTTTCGACATATCCGGCATGGGTGGCGACGCTTTCTGCAATTCCGGCGGCATCGGCATCAGGTCTGGCTTGTAGTTTGCGGGAATCGCGTAGTTGCTGAGCAGAATCTGAACCGTCTTGCCATCTGCAGATCGGCCAGCAAGTGCGGCGAAGCCAAAAGTATCCGTCCCAGCAACCGCCAGCCGTTGGGTAGTGTCGAGCATTTTGGCCATCGCCTTAAACGTATATGCGGTCTTGAAATACTTACCGTCAAGGTCGAAGAGACCCATCCATGCAGCGTCTCCGCGATAGAAGTGGGCGTGATCAATCGAGGTGTCCTGGAAATAGCTGAGCACTGCGCCAATATACGCAGCGTTGTGTGCGCCTTGAAGCTCAGCCTTCTCAGGCTCGGTAAAATCAGCGCTCAGATTCCATTCCGAGAGAATGCTTTCTGCGTGAGGAAATCCATGCGTGTCCAGAATGCCGCGCATTTCCTTGGCAAGGCGCACGGCATCATAAGGATCGGCGGAGCCGTTGGCATAGGTGTGCCAGGAATAAAAATCCAGCGGCACATGATGCGACGCGCAGTAGTCGATGAATCCTTCGCGGTAGCCTCCATCGTCCCAGGGAAAGGCTTTGCCGTCGCCGCCAACTTTGAGGGCGGGATCGACAGACTTCAAGGCACGAGCAGTTTTTTCGTACAGCGAGTAAAACTGTTCCGGAGTGCCGAGCCAGAATAGCCCGTCGGGTTCGTTCCAGAATTCCCAATAGCGAATGCTGTCGTGGAAGCCGTTGGCCCAGCCCTGGTTGTAGTGCATGGCAATGTGTTTCACGATGCTGGCGAACTTGTCGAAATCGTCCGGAGGGTTGAAGTTCGCGCCCCAACTGCGTCCGATACGGTAGTAAACTTCCGCTCCGCTACCGCGAATGGCCGCGATCACCTTGTCGCTGGGAGCAAAATTGTAGCTCTCCGCTTTTTCCGGATCGGCACTCTCATTCGGAAAAATGATGCTGGCGTTCCCAGCCTTTACCACTCCGGCACGCTGAGCTTCATCGGGAATGAGCCAGGCAAGTTCTCCATTGCCGAGAACGAATTTGGAATCGATCTCCGTCGGGCCCATGGCATCGTGGGTTCGAACCTGATTCACGCGAAGATCTTTATATTGTCGAATGAGGTCCGGTAGTCCCGCCATCACTGGGCTCGGCAGACCGTTCAGCCCCTGGAACGAGCGGATCTCCCCGATCACTTTTCCCGCGTCGACATCTAAGGATCGAAATCCCGCATGGGTTGTGTCTTGAGCAAGTGACGTAACAACGAGGATCAAGAAGCAGCATGAATAAGACACAATGTTCTTCATCGGCAACGCTCCAATACTTGGCGGCGAATCCTATCTCGCCACGATGACGTTTTCATCAGTCCAAAACTTTGTGATCTCTTCCAGCGACCGGCCTTTGGTTTCAGGGATCAACCAGCCGACCAGAATGATCGTCAGCAAGGCTCCCGCGCTGAAACACCAGAAAGTTCCATCCGATCCGAGATGCTTTTGCATGATCGGAAATAACTGGTTTCCCAGATATCCCACCAGCCAGAGCGCAGTGGTGGCGATGGACATGCCGCGGCCGCGAACCTTGGTCGGATAAATTTCCGAGATGATGACCCAGCACGCCACGCCGTTGCCAAAAGCATGCCCGGCGACGAAACTCATCACAAAAATCAGCACGGCCAGCCCGCTCGCGTGGATGTGATAGAACCAGCCGACCATCGCGAAAGAAACGAACTGCAGAGTAGTACCAGCAAGAATCAGAGTCTTGCGTCCTGCGCGATCCACCAACCAGAGGGCGAACAGCGTGAACAAAAGATTGATCAGGCTCACCAGCACCGACTGGAAGAATGCGTCACTGGTCGCGGTTCCCGCGGAGCGAAAAATCTCCGGCAAAAAAGAAAACAACGGTGTGATGCCGCTGATCTGTTGCAGCCCCGCCAACATGATGCCAAGCAACAGCGGGCGCCGGAAGGTGGTGAAGAGCTCCGAGATATGGCCCTCTTCGCTCGCGAGCGAACTCTCGATTTCAGCAGCTTCGCTCTTCGCCGCCGCGGGTCCATTGATCTTGGCGAGCACCACGATCGCCTGATCGCGCCGGCCCATTTTCATTAGCCAACGTGGGCTTTCGACCGCCGGCAGAATCATCAATCCAAAGAGAACCGCCGGCACCACTCCGGCGAGAAACATCCAGCGCCAGCCCGTGGATACATTCCACGCTTCATCGCCCATGCGCTGGATGAGCATGTTGACGAAAACGGCGGCAAGAATTCCAACCACGATTCCGAGTTGATAAAGAGTCACGCAGCGGCCGCGAACCTGCGTAGGAGCAATCTCTGCGATGTAATTCGGAGAAATCACCGACGCCGCCCCGATGCCCACCCCGCCAATCAGCCGCCAGAAAACAAACTGATGAAGGTTCGAAGCAAAGATCATTCCAACCGACGACAGCGCAAAGCACAACGCGCAGAGTGCAAGCCCTTTTTTTTTGCCCAGATAGTCGGCGACGGTCCCAGCCGCTGCGCACCCGGCAATGCATCCCACCAGGGCGCATCCCGCGGCCCAGCCGATTCCCGCGGCATCCAAGCGGAACAACCGGCTCAAATATCCGATCGCGCCACTGATCACAATGTTGTCGTAACCAAACAGCAAGCCGCCCAGCGTGGAAACAGTGGCTGCGATGACGAGTGGGCCGCGCGAATACTCCTCACCAGAGGATGTTTTCAGGCTAGTGGCCTCCATGCGCGGTCGCCAGATTCGAGCCGCGTTGTTGCGCAGAATCGATCATCGCCTTCGCAGCGAGCATAAATCCCAGCGTGTGCGCCATACCTGCATGCCACGGCGCGGAGCAAGTCATCTTGGGGGTGTGGTCCGGGATAAGGACGCCATCGAATCCATTGCGGTGAAGAATCGCGAGTATGCGGATGATGTCGACCTCGCCTTCATCGATAAACGTTTCGCGATAGTGCGGCACCTTGCCAATAACGTTGCGGAGATGAATGTAGGCAATCCTGCCTTGTTTGCTGTATTGATCGATAGCCTGGTAAATGTTACCTTCTGTCATTTCGGCGAGAGTGCCTACGCACAGTTCCAGAGCATTGCTGCGGCTGGGAGCAAGGTCAATCAACCTCTGATACATGTGAGGCTGGTAAACCAGGCGCGGCTGCTGCCGCATGGTTGGCATCGGCGGATCGTCGGGATGGGCTGCGAGCTTTACTCCCGCTTCCTCGGCCACAGGAATCACGTCTTCCAGAAACCTCTGCAGGCGGCGCCAGAGTTCTTCATGCGAGATCGTCGCCAGGGTGCCAGCCGGCGCGTTGCGGTCATAAATCATGTTCCAGATCATGCCATTCGGAATGGGCACTTCTTCGGCAGGACCATCCATTCCCAGAGTGATGGCGTGGCCGCGGCCGAGCGGAGCGGTCACACGTCCGCATACGCCGGCCAAACTAAAGTTGTAGCCGAGCACGGGGATGCCGGCTTCGCCCATACGGCGAATGATGGTCTTCACTTTCTCGATCTGTTGCGTACGCTGCGGACCATCGAGCAAAATATCGTGCCAGTGCGCGGGATCGAGATTCTCGATCGCAGCTAAGACCAAGCCTGCATCTTCGATCTCCCCGCGAAGGGCCTTCAGTTCCTTTACCGTCCAAAGCTGATTCGGATCACCCGCAACTCCCCAAGCTTCGTACTTCGAGCCGGTGGGTTGATTGTTGCGCGGATTAGATGGACCCTGATTGAAGTAATCGACCAAATGAACAACCACGTGCGTACAGCCCGCCTGCCGCGCGAAGTCGTAATAGTCCCGCGTCAGCATGTGACGGTAGAGGCCGAGACCAATCTTCATAACCGATTCCCAATGCCCGCGCCATAATCAGGACTGAGAACTTGTCCGTTGATTTCCGCAGCCAGTGGCGAGCACAGAAAAACAAAAGCATCCGCAATCGACTGCGGACTGTTTCGTCTGCCCAGGGAGACGCGTAGCACGAATTCCCGGTATGCAGGATCCTCGTCGAAGACTTTCAATGAACTTCCGGCCGCAACGTTTCCCGGCGAAACTACATTCACGCGAATCCCGGTCAATGCGTATTCGAGAGCCAGGCTGCGGGCAAAGTTTTCCAGCGCCGCTTTGGCCGAAGAGTACGCCGGAATTAGCGTATGCGGCATGCGCGCCACATAAGAAGATGTGAAGATCAGGTGGCCGGCAATTTTGCGCTGCATCCAGTATGCGAGCACGGCCCGCGCCAGATAAGTTTGCGCAAAATAGTTGAAGCGGAAGATGCGCTCATAGTCCGCTTCAGAAGTGGTAGAGAACGGATGCAGCCCACAGCCGCCGGCATGGCCGATGACCGTATCCATTCCCGGAAAGTTTTCGAAAGCCGCGCTCACCACTCGAGTCACTTGGCTTGAGTCGGTAATGTCAGCCGGAAAATAAAAATAGGAAGAAGGCGGAATCTGCCATTCGTTGAGCTTCTCTTTGGCTTGCTCCTCCGTTTTAATATCCGTGAGCACAAGCAGAGCACCGCTCTCCGCCAGCCTTCGCACCATGTGTTCCGCTATAGCGCCTAAAGCCCCGGTAATCAGAATCGTCCTGCCTGAGAGATCGATGCTGATCATGGCCTTCCTATCCCGTGCTTGTCCGTTTTCGGTCTGGAAAGCACTTCGTGACCCGATTCCGTGACCAGCACGTTATCTTCGATCCGCGCACCTCCACCACGTTCTGGAACATACACTCCCGGCTCGAGCGTGATCACCATTCCGGGCTCGAGTTTCGCGCTTACTCCAGGAGCAACCAAGAATCCCGGATCATGATAGCGAAAGCCAACCTGATGGCCGGTGTGGTGAGTGAAGAACGACGAGAGTCCCTGCGCTGCAATCTTGTCCCTCGCCAATGCATCGATGTACGCAGCGGACACGCCGCTGCGCACGCCATCGATCGCGGCTTGTTGCGCATCTGTGACGAGGGACAGAATTCCTGAGACTTCAGGCTTCGCCGAGCCCACGGCAGCCGTGCGCGTGAGATCGCTCCAATACCCATTGACGCAAGTCGCCAATTCGATCAAAACCAAGTCACCATTCTCCAGGCGCCGTCCAGCCGAACGATTGAAGCGTCCTGCGAGAGCGCTATTGGGGCCGGATTGCACCATGGCCCATCCGCGGGAATGAAATATTCCATCCCTCCCAATCTGCCGGTAAATCGCAGATTCCACCGCCGCCGCAACATCGGCTTCCGGAATTCCCGGTTGCAGATTCGCGAAGAACGCATCCAATCCGACATTCGCGACCTGATTCGCCAGCCAGATGGCCTCGATCTCTTCCGCAGTCTTTCTTAGATAAAGA
Organism: uncultured Acidobacteriaceae bacterium; assembly: GCA_963773675.1. Classification (GTDB taxonomy): domain Bacteria; phylum Acidobacteriota; class Terriglobia; order Terriglobales; family Acidobacteriaceae; genus Sulfotelmatobacter. The sequence continues at coordinate 109,568 of CAVZCG010000017.1, read as the reverse complement.
TCTGCAAAAGCGGCCTGGTGTCCCTTGGCGGTGAGCACTGACAGTTGCTTCGCAAAATCCTCAGGAATGGGAATTTGCTCGGCAGCTTGAATCGGTAACGAAGTTCTGGATGCACTCGGATTCATTCCAACGTCTTCGGGCTTGGCTCCAGCCTTGTCCAACACAGATCCCATCGTCGACACCAGCACCGCATATGGATCAGAGCATTTGAGATCGCCCCAGGGATAATCCTGAACTCGCAGCCCAGTGGGAATGTGATCTCGCGGTTCAATCTGCGGCACGAAGAGCAGAGGCTCCGCGTCGGCAAAATAGATCAGGAACGACGCTCCCCAGAAAGGAAAATATCCGCAGAGCATGAGCAGCTCATCGGGTCGCCATGCGATCCAAGCCCGCAAATTATTTTGTTGGAGAAAGCTGCGCACTTGTTGGGCGCGAGGCGAAAGGCTCCTGGTCAGAATCGGTGCATCCATAATCAATTCACATGATTCCGTACTTCTCAAACGCTTCCACTGCGCTGGTTCCTTCGTCGATGGCCTTCCGCACCAGCTTTTCACCGCGAGCTTTTTCGAGTGCCCGCGTAAACACTTCGGTTTCCGCTTCGGCCGGAACCAGGAGAACTCCATCGATATCGCCAAACAAAATGTCGCCGGGACGAACGCGCACCGCACCGATCTCAACCGGAATGCGAAAGTCGACCACTTTGTAACGCGGAGCGGAGTCTTGTCCGTACGAACCGAAACCAAACGTCGGGAAACTCATATTCAAAATAGCTTTCGTATCTCGGACGTAGCCATTCAATACAGCTCCCGGGCTGCCAAGCTTGCGGGCACGCGTGCTCATCAGCTCTCCCCATAGCGCGTTTCGAGGGGAAGACCCGGTGTTTACATAAATTTCGCCAGGGTGGAGATCGTCGAGCGCCTCCAGCATCAGGCCAAACGGCTTGTCCATCAGCTTGTTCGCGGTACCGGGGATCTTTTCGACGAACACATCGACGGCGAGCACCGGCATGGCACGTCCAATCACCACCATGTCCCGGCGAAGAGGCTGAATCTGTGGCGGGAGGAATTGGTGCTGGAGCTCCAGCTTGTCCATCACATCACCCACGACGCAGGTGAATAGCTCGCGCTGCACGAGAGCAAAGAGTTCGTTGTCGGACTTCCATAGTGCCGTGCTCATCGCGCGCGCGCCTCTTTGATTTTCTCCACGAACTGCCGCGCAATGTGGGTAATGGAAGCGAAATCACCGCTTTTCGCGCCAGCGGTCAGATTCCCCCCCACTCCGATGGCGACCGCCCCGGCATTGATCCACTGGGCAACATTCTCCAGATTGACGCCGCCGGTGGGCATGAGCTGCGCCTGGGGCAGCGGTCCTTTCACCGCTTTAACGAAAGCGGGCCCAAGGATTTCGCCGGGAAATACTTTCACGATATCGGCGCCGCACTCCATGGCTGCGATCACTTCGCCAATGGTTGCAGCGCCGGGCATGTAAGGCACCTGATAGCGATTGCAGAGCCGTGCGGTCTCAGGGTTGAGTGCGGGACTGACCACAAATTGCGCTCCCGCGAGAATCGCGATGCGCGCGGTTTCTGGATCGAGAACCGTCCCTGCTCCCAGCAAAATTTCCTTCGAACATTTCTTCGCAAGATGCTCGATGACTCCGGTCGCTCCCGGAACTGTGAAGGTAATTTCCAGCGCAGTAATGCCGCCCAGAGCGCAGGCATCTGCGATGTGAGCCGCTTGCTCTGGATTCTCCGCACGGATCACAGCGACGAGTCCACAGGCCACAATCTTATGTAGAACTTCTACCTTGGACATTGACATAGACACAAAGCTCTGCGGTGCAAGTGCGCTCGACTACTCAAAAAACGGTTCGCCCTTGCGCGCATACTTTCGGGCGACAACTTCGTTCAACGTAACTCCGAGTCCGGGTTTCTCCGGCACAGAGATGAAGCCATTCTCAATGATCGGCTTCGGCAATCCTTCAATCAGATCATTCCAGAAGGGCACGTCAGAAGCATGAAACTCGAGCGCAAGAAAATTTGGGATCGCCGCACAGAAATGGGCCGAAGCCAGTGTGCCCACCGGGCTGCTGATATTGTGCGGCGCGATCGGCATGGTGTGCACATCGGCAAACTGCGCGATAGTCTGCGCGACCGCCGAGCCTCCAACTTTCTGCAGGTCGGGAGTCACGACGCTTAGCGCGTGCTGCGCGATAATTTCCTGAAAACCTTCAAAGAGAAAAAGATTCTCCCCGGTTGCGATCGGCACTCGCACTTTGGAGTTCACTTCCTTCAGCGCAGCGGTGTTGCTGGGCGGGACCGGATCCTCCAGCCATAGCAACCGGAAGGGTTCGAGTTCATGCGCCACCTTCACCACGTCGCTGGCGTTATAGCGCCAATGGCAATCGACAGCGATGTCGGTGTCCTTCCCCACCGCGTCGTAAACCGCGCCGATCAAGCTCACCATGTGATCGATGGCGCGATTGCTCAAGGCTCGATTATGAGGATCTACGCCTTCGGTGCCGGGCACATCGAGATCGAACTTTAGAGCAGTAAATCCCTCCGCTCTTTTCTTGAGAGCCTGGCGGCGATAGCCTTCCGGCGAAGACGGAACCTCTTCGCCAGCCTCGCCAAAGTAATCTCGCCCAGCGTGGCTTGAGGTTTTCGCATCCCACGAAGCTGGACGCGAACGCAACACCTCGTCGAGACTCTCGAGCGCTTCGCCGCCGTGACAGTCGGCATAGACGCGGACTCGATTCCGAAACTTGCCGCCCAGCAGGCGATAGATAGGCACATCAAGCCACTGGCCAAGTACATCCCAAAGCGCAGCTTCGATTCCGCTGATCGCGTTGTAAATAATTCCCGCTACCGAGCCCGCTCCCGAAGTTGCCAGCTGTAGCTTGCGAAAAAGACGATGAATGTCGCGCGGGTCTTCGCCAATCAGCAACGGTTCGAGCGAACGCAGAATCGATGTCAGCCCCGGAGCGAAGAAGCACTCCCCGAGGCCTCGAATTCCTTCGTCCGTTTCAATGCGGACGAACGTCCAATCGAAGTTTCCCTCAACTACCGCAGTCTTTAGCCCTAGGATCTTCACTCTCGATCTCTTTCGACCCGCGATTATACGCTGCACAGGTTTTCATTTGCTGCGCCCGGCCTCGAAAATGAAAATGCGAATTTCGGAGATTGACCAGCGCGCATTCGAAACAGCTAGAATGCTGGGCATGAACCAGATCGTCTTGAAAAAGGCCGAGAACTGCAGATGGGATTGCGTCAGTCTCGGCGAAGTAATGCTCCGGCTCGACCCGGGCGAGGAGCGAATCCACACAGCTCGAAATTTTCGCGCCTGGGAGGGCGGCGGAGAATACAACGTTGCCCGCGGACTGAGACGATGCTTCGGCATGCGCACCGCCGTCATTACGGCCTTTGCAAAAAATCCTATTGGTCAATTGCTCGAGGATCTGATCCTTCAGGGCGGAGTCGATACTTCGCTCATCCGTTGGGTGCCTTACGACGGTATTGGCAGGACGGTTCGCAATGGGTTGAACTTCACCGAGCGTGGATTCGGCGTGCGTGCCGCCGTCGGCTGCTCGGACCGTGGCAATACGGCGATCGCGAACAGCCAGCCCGGCGATTTCGATTGGCAGCAAATTTTCGCCGCAAGCGGTTCCCGCTGGCTGCACACTGGCGGGATATTCGCTGCGCTATCTGGCTCTTCTGCATCGGTCGCAATGGCAGCTATTCAGGCGGCAAAGTCTTCGGGCACTGTGGTTTCCTATGACCTGAATTATCGGGAATCTTTGTGGAAAGCGATTGGAGGTAAGAGTAAAGCGCAGGAAGTGAATCGTGAATTGGTATCAACCGTGGACGTCCTCTTCGGCAACGAGGAGGATTTTTCTGCGGCCCTCGGGGCTGCGATCGAAGGCGTGAGCGAGGACTTCAGCCACTTAGACGTTACAAGCTACGAATCGCTCTTGCACCGCGTCGCTGAACTTTATCCGAACCTCAAGCTGATCGCAACCACGCTGCGCACTGCGCACACCGCAACCCAGAATGACTGGGGCGCGATCGCACTGTATGAGGGGAAAATAATTCATGTCCCGCAGCGGGCGCTCGAAATCATGGACCGGGTCGGCGGCGGAGATTCCTTCGCCTCGGGCTTGATCTACGGCTTCCTCGCGGATAAAGGCGCCGAATGGGCGGTTCAGTGCGGGGTTGCGCACGGTGCGCTGGCCATGACCACTCCGGGAGACACGAGCATGGCGACTCTTTCAGAAGTCCAGTCCGTGATGCGCGGCGGCTCGGCGCGCATCACGCGCTGAGCGGAGACGAGGGATAAGATCAAGCCATGAAAGAAACTTGGCGATGGTTTGGACCGGATGATCCGATTCCTCTTGATCACATCAAGCAAGCTGGAGCCACCGGAATCGTCTCCGCCCTGCACCATTTCTATCGAGGCGAAGCTTGGCCGTTGGACGAAGTGCTCAAGCGTCGAGACGAGATTCTCGCCGCCGGCTTGGTCTGGTCGGTGGTGGAGAGCATTCCAATTCACAATTCGATCAAGCTCCGATCCGGGCCTTACGCGCAATTCATTAGCGCTTGGAAGGACAGTTTGGCTGCGGTTGCGAAGGCTGGCGTGCCTGTCATCTGCTACAACTTTATGCCGGTCGTCGATTGGACGCGGACAGACTTGCGATGGCGCCTGCCAAGTACTGGCTACGCTCTGCGTTTTGATGCTGTCGATTTCGCCGCATACGACTTGTTCATCCTCAAGCGCAAAGGCTCCGAGGCTGACTATTCCGAAGACCGCGCCAGGGCTGCGCATGCGCGCTTCGATTCGATGTCAGAGGCGTGCAGAATAAGTCTTGAACGGACGATCATTGCCGGCCTGCCCGGCGCCGAAGCCTCGTACAATCGTGAGACAATCCGCAGCTTGATCGCGGAGTATGAAGGCGTGACCGCCGATGATCTGCGAAATAATCTTGCCGCGTTCTTGCGAGAAGTTGTCCCGGTGGCGCAGGAAGTTGGAGTTCGGCTCGCCATCCATCCCGCCGATCCGCCGTGGTCGCTATTCGGCCTGCCACGCGTGGTCTCAACTGCCGAGGATATCCGCGCGATCTTCGCGGCTTGCGACACGCTGGCCAATGGCCTAACGTTTTGTGTCGGGTCGTTCGGAGCGAGGGCCGATAACGATCTGCTGGCCATGGCGCGCGAATTCAGTGCGCGCATCCATTTTGTGCATCTTCGCCAGGTGACGAGAGAGTCGTCGGATGGATCTTTTCACGAAGCTGAGCACCTCGCCGGTAGTTCGGATATGGTCGGCATGATCCGAGTCATGCTGGAAGAAGAAGCGCAGCGGCGGCACACCGGTAGGCCAGATCATGAAATTCCCATGCGCCCCGACCATGGACATCTCCTCGCCTACGACATCGGCAAGAAAGTGAATTCCGGCTACTCGCTGATCGGACGATTGAAAGGTCTCGCCGAGTTGCGCGGCGTCATGCAGGGTTTGAAGTATGCGATCCCAGAATTGTCTGCTTAGGTTTTCGGTTGCGCCGATATTTGTTGATCCAGAAATCTCGCCAGGTGCGAATTGAGGATTCACTTCTATGAACGACTTTGCCGGACGGGTGGCTGTGACCACAGGGACCACAGGAATTGGTCGTGCGATTGCGTTGCGCTTTGCCGCGGGAGGTTCACAAGTTGTTGCCTGCGGAATTGAACCAGCCGGCAACGAGGACCTGGCTCGCGACGCGGCAAAACTTGGCTTAACCTTGCGCGTCGAGAAATGCGATGTGACTGATCTCGAGCAGGTGCGGTCAGTCATTACAAAAACGGTCAGCCAGTTCGGGGGCCTGGACATCATCGTCAACGCCGCCGCGATTCATCCCTTCGGAACCGTTTTGCAGACGGACCTCGCGACCTGGAATCGCTGCATGATGGTCAACGTCGGCAGCATTTATCTCACGGCGCATTTCGGCGTCCCGGAGATGAAGAAGCGCGGGGGAGGGTGCATCATCAACCTGGCATCCGTTCAGGGATATGCCTGCCAGCGCGGCGTTGCCGCGTATGCCGCATCCAAGGGCGCGATTCACAGCTTGACCCGCGCCCTCGCTCTTGATCATGCCGCCGACCATATCCGCGTGAATTCCATCAGTCCGGGCTCGATCCGCACGCCGATGCTGGCGCGTTCGGCGGCCAACTTCTCGCCGGATGTTCCAACCGAAGAAGCGTTTGCGCGCTTTGGCGCCGCGCATCCGCTGGGGCGCATCGGCACACCCGAGGAGGTCGCGGAACTCGCAGCGTTTCTGGCATCCGATAAAGCCGGATTCTGCACCGGCGGCGATTATCTCGTCGATGGCGGACTGCTCGCCGGCATCGGTGTCCAGTGATCTCGAATCCTTCCACAATTCCGCGGAGGCGATGGCGAATCGCTTTCCTGCTTGCGTTTGGAGTACTGGTCAACTTCTTCGACCGGATCAATTTGTCCGTCTCACGCGACGCCCTTCACGAGTCGTTCGGATTGTCGTTAGTTGCTTTCGGATATCTCTCCAGCGCCTTCAGTTGGACTTACGCCATCATGCAGATGCCTTGCGGCGTGTTGCTGGATCGCTGGGGCGTGCGCCGCGTGGGACGAATCAGCGCGCTGCTGTGGAGCCTGTCCTCATTCGCCGCTGCCATAGCTCCCGGGCTCGCATGGTTCTTTGGAGCACGCTTCTTGTTGGGCGTCAGCGAATCGCCCACGTTCCCCGCGAATGCCAAGGCCTTGGGATACTGGTTCACGCGGCAGGAAAGAGGTTTGGCCACCGCCTTCACCGATGCCGCGGCAAAATTCTCTACCGCGATTGGAGTGCCGCTGATCGGCTTGTTGCTCATCTATTTTGGCTGGCGCTGGAGCTTCGCCGCGACTGGTTTCATCAGCTTTCTTTATTTCGTGCTGTTTTATTTCGTCTATCGAAATCCCAGTGAAGACTTGAAACTCTCACCGCGAGAGCGAGGTTTCATTCTGCAGGGCGGAGCGCAACTCGAAGACGCGGCGAGAGCACGAAGCGGCAGTTCACTGGGTTATCTTCTGAAGCAGCGAAAGGTTTACGGCCTGGCATTGGGATGGGGTGCCTATAACTACACCTTCTTTCTTCTTCTGGCTTGGCTCCCCAGTTATCTCTCCGTTTCTCTTCACGTGGATCTATTCCACTCCGTTTTCTACACGAGTGTGCCCTGGCTGTTCGCCACCGCGACAGATATTCTGGTCGGCGGATGGCTGGTGGATGCGCTGATCCAGCGCGGCTACGATGCCAATTACGTTCGTCAAACAGTTTTAGTCATAGGAATGGCTTTCGGTCTTGCGATTTTCGGCGCGGCGAAGGCTCACAGCGCAACCACTGCACTCATCTGGATCAGCCTTGCCCTGGGGGGATTAGCCGCGGCCGCGCCGGTGGCGTGGACCGTTCCATCTCTTATTTCTCCGCGGGAAAGCGTCGGCACGCTCGCTGGCGCGGTGAATCTTTGCGGCCAGATCGCGGCAATCTCCGCACCGATCGTTACCGGCTACATCGTCTCCGCATCAAACTCTTTCGCCGCCGCGTTTGTGACTGCAACCGTGATCCTGCTGCTCGGAATTGTCGGCTACATTTTCTTGCTGGGACGCATCGAGCCGATTCCCGAACCCTGAGCTGAATCAGTTACTTCATTTGCCCCCGTTTACTGCTTGCCGGCTACCGGAGGCAGAACATCGTATAGAGGTTGCACGGGCTTCGCTTCCGGGTTCTCGTCTGCGACTGACATCGCCAGAATGCGAATCTTATCGTTACTGGGTAGCTTGATATTCTTCGTACCCGCAGGCAGGTCGATCGGGTATGCGAACAAATAGGAGTACCGGTAAGGCACATTCTCGCCCGCAGCATTGTGATGGTGCGAGCAGTACCACGCCAGATCAGCCCGCTTGATGAAGCCGGGCTTGATGCCGATCATCTGGCCGTAATCGTCATGCGAAGTATCTTTGGAGGTCCACTGCCGATCGTCCCACTGGCCAATGAATCCGCCCCAGTCCTCAATGTTGAGCTCGACGGCAGTGCTGCCTATCTTGAACGTCGCCTTCTGATCGCCATCGGCCGAAGCCGCCAGCACATACAGCCTGTTGTAGCGACCTGCCGGGAGGGCAATCGTTTGGCCCTTCGCGACCACCGCATTGCGCACTCCCGTTCTTGCCGGAGCGAGTTCGAATTCCACATCGTCGAACTTAATTTGCGCAGGCAACATCTCAGCGGGTAACGCGTCGCCTTGACCATCAAATTCACCCACGGACTTCGTGCCATCGCTGCTGGCCGTTGCCAGATCATATTTCAGCGGCACCGGAGCCGACCGCACGGCATCAAGCTTGGTGCGCGGGGCAGCTAATCGAACGGCGAACGTGCGCGGCTGATACGCGGAGAACGAAGTAACCAGAGCGCCGTCGCTCACCGTTGCTGCTCCCACCGGCTGCTCCTGGCCATTCACTTCGCGCGCAGCGGTAGTCGGTGCATTGAACGTCACGCGTACGTCCGGCTGCGGCTTGCCATCGAGTTCAACCAAACGCACGATGATCTCATCGCTCAGTTCCGCTTTCTTCAGCGCCAATACTCGTATGCGCGGGCTGCTGACCTTCAGCAACGAAAATTCACGGCCCAATGTCCCCGCATGTTTCGAAGTTTGGAATGCGATCAGCGGATCATTCAGCCGCTGTGCTTGCCAGTCGGTTTGTGCGTCGCGCCAGCCAGTCGCGTGTCCCGCGATTCCATAGACAAACTCATGATATCCAATATCCTGCGTCCCCTGGTCCGCGTAACCACCGCGCGTTCCGGGCGTGCGGATCAGCGTCAGCCGAACCGTGTGATCGTTCGGCTTGTCTGATCCGTTCTTGCAATCGGTCAGGATGGTAGCGCCGAACTCGCCGCCAGCGTCGGTCAAATCGATCCACTGATGCGAAGGTACCTCGAATTTCTTCGGCTGCGCTGTAGGCCTTTCAATTGTCCCGATGTCCCAGTTGTACGTGGCCATCTCGTTGGAAGCCGTCAGCGGAAAAGTCGCCTTCAGATTTGACTCTTTCGTGTTCCAATCGATCACGTTGGCGAACTCTACACGCTTCCCCGCATCACCCAGTGATAGCCGGATGGTCTGCACGAACTTCGATCCAGCCGTTTCCCTGGTCACTTCTAATGCCACGCGGACCGGACCATTCTCAACAATGCGAATCTTCGCGGGACCGCCCACGTAGGCTTTCGGCGCAGCTTGCTCCTGATCCCAGTCCATATTCCAGGCAGGCCAGTGCTCCGGATTGTCATAGGAAATCGCCAGCCGCGCGGGTGCGGCAAGCAATTCTCTGCCAATCGATTTGTCGAAAATGCTGGCCACGTCTCCATCGGTGTTCAGCTTCACGCGGTAGTACTGGTTCTCGAGCGAATTCTCCGATACCTGCAGCGTCACGGTGTTATGCGACGCAGTCTCCGGTTGCACATCGTAAACTGCATAGCCAACGGATGGCACCTTGGCTAGAAAAATCACTTTCCCATTCGAAATCTGCGCCGGCACGTCTCTCCCGCCCGGACCGGTCACATGTACTGACTGCAGCGTGCCCCCGGGAAAATTCACGCTCGCGTCCACCAGATCTTCACGCTCAATATTCAACGGATTGAAGACAACGATCGGCAGGCCTTTCGTCTCGGTATCGAGCGCCGCGGAAACGCCCTCCGTCGCAATCGTCAGAACGCCCGCGAACTGATTCATCGCGATCACATCATCGTTCCAGGCAAACTCGTACGCCTTGGGAGTAGCGGTTCCGGCGGCGATGTCGTGGAACTGGCCGCCCATCACCAGCGTCCACGCATCATTCAAGCGTTGCATCGGATAGGGCCGCGCACCTAGCCACTCTGCTGCGATCGAAGCCTTCTCCGCGGCATCGGCCAGCAGTTCCTCTTTTCGCAGCCAGCGTTTCTGATAAGCCTGCGAGGTCAGCGATCCGGCAGAATGATTGGTCAATTCCATCTCGCCGGTGTAGCGCGGAAGTCCAGCGGATTCGGCCGGCGTGATATCGAGAAACATTTGCTCGGCGTTCGCGGAAATCACATGCACCGGGCCATCGCCCACCTTAATAGCAGAACCCTGAGCATGCGACAGCTCTGAGAAAAGGCGGCCTTCGATGAGCGGGAAACTTGCCGTGCCTTTCGTCACGATGGCTTCGAGCCGCTTCACCGATTCCTCATCTGGAGTTCCGCCTATGTCGCCCGTGCCGTAATAGTGATAGTCGGTGAACACGCCGCTTACTTTGCCGTTTAATTCCACGCGAGCCGCCCAATCTCCCTGATGGCGGTTGAGTTCTCGAACCCGCTCGATTTTCGCGAACGCTTTCTCCCGATTTTGTAGCTCAAGATATTCCTCGATCTGACCCGGCTCCAAAGTTTGTCCGCCATTTTGGGCCTGGTCTACTCTTTGACTGAGAGGCTGCAACCTTTTACTAAGGTCTTCGAGCTCGTCATTTGGTGACAAAGTGGCCAACGGCGCACTGAGGTCTGTATAAATCCCTGCGCTGTAATCGCCCGGATTCAGCCCTGCCAGCACGTTTTCACCGTCCGGTCCCACCCACACGCCCACGTTGAACGGAGTGCCCTCCGGCGTTCTCTCCAGAGATTCCCATCCTCCTCCGGGAGCAGACGATCCCCACACAAGTTTCTGCGTCGAAAAGCCTTTCACCCCGGAGTGGGCCAGAATCGTTGGCAGCGAGGCCGGAAATCCGAAGCAATCGGGCAACATATATTCCGCACTGGCGCGGCCAAGTTCTTTGCGAAACCAATTATTGCCGTACAGCACTTGCCGGATGATGGTCTCGGCGCTGGGTGCATTCACGTCGCCCTCTTCCATGGACGACCCCGCCGGAAACCATCTTCCTTCGTCGACATACTTCTTCAGCCGGGCAAAATCGGCGGGAAAATATTCTTTCATCAAGCGGTAACGGTTGGCCCCGCTGAAATTAAAAATGTAGTGCGGATACTTATCGAAGAGCTTGAAATTCTCTTCCATCGTTTTGCGAAGATATTCATCGATCACCTGTGGATACTCCCACCGCCATTCCGTATCCAGGTGCGCGTAGCCAACCACATAAAGGGTGGGCTGCTTGCTCAAATCGGGTTTGTCGTTTGACTGAGAGTTGCCCGTCTGTGCATTCCCCGTGCAGAAAAATAAGAAGATAAAGCAGGCCAGTTGAAGCGTCACCGAAGTTACGTGAAATCCTCGCATCGTACTCTCCCGAATTTTTTTCTTGCCGGTAAGCGCTTTTACAATATCAGGTTTTTACAAATGCCAAAGCCGCACTCGATGCAGTCGCCATGAATGGTGTAGGTTAGACTTATGCCGCTCAAGCCACACGCGCGCACGCCCCGCTGGTACACGATTCCGGTGCGCGTTCTGCTCGTGACCTTCATCGGCACTCTGCTCTCCTTTGCCGTCAGCTTGTTTGTGGGAATCATCGGGACTGTTGTGGTGTCAGCGATGCGCGGCAACGCTCATCCCGACATGACCCTGGCCTACCGCCATATCGCTCTGCCATTTGCGGCGGCCGCCGGAAGCATCATCTTTGTTCTCACACTCGCCATGGAAATCCGCCACTATCGCCAAATGAAGACACTCGCGGCGATCGAAAGAGTCAGCTAGGTATGCCAACGAGCTCGCCACCTCGCATTGCTATTCCCATGCCGCATTCCGGTGACCGCGAATATGCGGAGCGTGCAATCCCGCAATACGAAAGCGCCGTGAAACTCGCCGGCGGCGAACCGGTGCGCATTCCACTCGATCAGACGCCCGCCGAAGCCTTGAAAATTGTTGAAAGTTGCGACGCGGTTCTTCTGCCCGGCAGCAAAGCTGATGTCAATCCTGCCAGGTTCGGAGCAGTCCGCTCTTCGCACACCGCGGCTGCCGATGTTCTCCGCGATGCCGTCGACAACCTTCTGCTGCAGGACGCCTACAACCTGCGTAAACCTGTGCTTGGCATCTGCTACGGCCTGCAGAGTCTGAACGTTTACCGCGCTGGATCGCTCATCCAGCACATTCCGGACTTCCTGCCGGAAGAGTTGCGGACGCGCGTCAATCATGAAGCGGGAAAGACGGTCGCGGTTGCGCACACGGTTGAAATCGAGGATAAGTCCAGGCTGGCGCAAATTATAGGCGGAAGATGCGAACGCGTAATTCCGGTAAACTCATCGCATCACCAATCAGCGGATACGATCGGGGAAGGCTTGCGCATCGTAGCTCGTTGCTCTGACGATGGCATCATCGAAGCGCTGGAAGGCACGGATCCTAATCACTTCGTGCTGGCCGTGCAGTGGCATCCCGAACGCTCCGTGAATGATGACGAACACTCTCGCGCCATCTTCCATGCGCTCGTGAAGACTGCGGACGCCCGGCGTAAGGAATTGAAAGAAATCGAAAACGTGAAGTGAATCTATTTCGTCTTCTTGCGCGGTTTTTTCGGTTTCCTTCGGGCCTCCAGCAGCACCACCACATGCGCAACCGCAGTGTTCTCCAGGTTGAGTCCCTCCGGAGTCTTCGCCTTCAGCCCGACGCAATCCGAGTCAACTCCCAACCACTGCGCTACGCGCGCTCGAATCGCCGCGGCATGCGGTCCAATCTTCGGAGCAGCCAGAATAAGGCTGGCGTCGAGGTTCGCCACGCCATATCCGGCGTTGTGTACGCGTTTCAAAGCCTCGCGCAGGAAGACTGCTGAGTCTGCACCCTTCCACTTCGCGTCAGACGGCGGAAACAGCGCTCCAATGTCCGGAGCAGCGATTGCTCCAAGCAGGGCGTCGGTGATGGCGTGCAGAAGCACATCGCCATCGGAATGCCCACCCAGACCTTTGTCATGCGCGAGCGGGATGCCGCCAATCTTCAGCGGAATCCCGGGACGAAATTCATGCGAGTCAAAGCCATAGCCGATTCTCATACGGAAACCTTGGCCACGGATTCGCACGGATTTTCACGGATTTTCTTTCTTTCATTGTCGAACAAGAGGCGGCGGAATTGAGGACGCAAACCGAAGTTGAGCAGCAACCCAACCTCAACTTCGGTCGCGCGGAGATAATGCAGGAGTTGGGCCTCGTGTGCAGATTCGAGAACTCGCGCTGCCTTCAGCTCGAGAAGAACCACACCCTCGACAATCAGATCGGCATAGTACTGGCCGACCTTCCTGCCATGAAACCACACTGGCACGGGAACCTCGCGCGCCGCGGTCAGTCCTGATTCCTTCAATGCCACGACCAGCGCTTCCGCATACGTCGATTCCAGGAACCCATGTCCGAGTTCGTTGTAAACGTCGTAGAAAACCCCAATGATCTTTTCGGACAGATCTGAATGTTTCAGTCCCGGTGGCAGAGTACTCATCACCAGCGAGTCTACGCCGTAGTAGCGCTCTTGATCCGTGGAAATCCGTGCAAATCCGTGGCTCATTTCCCTAAGTAGAATTCTGCCAACTCCATATCCGCCGGAGCTGTGATCTTGATATTCCGCGGCGAACCCATCACGACGGCCACATCGTGTCCCGATCTTTCCACCAAAGAACTTTCGTCAGTCCCCATGAATCCATCCGCCGCCGCCTCGTCGAATGCCTTCTTGATCACGCTGTAGCGAAAGCCCTGCGGCGTCTGGGCCAGGACGATTCCGGCGCGTGGAAGCGTCGCCTTGATCAGCGCGCCCTCGGCCGTCCGCTCAACCTGCTTCACCGTATCGACGGCCGGAAGACCGGCGATCGCCGCGCCATATTTCTGCGCCGCCTCGACCACCTCCTGGATGATCTCCCGAGTTACAAACGGGCGCACCGCATCGTGCACCAGAACGATATCCTCGGCTGCAGCCTGAACCGCATTCAACGCGCTCTCCACCGACTGCTGACGGTGCTCACCGCCGACCACGAATTCGACCTTCTTTTTCAGGACGTCTGAGGCATCAGCCTGGAGACGCGCGCGAAATCCAGCAATCTCGTTTTCTCGCAGCGCGATCCACATCTCGCTGACCGCATCGACGGCGGCAAACTTTCGCAGCGTGTGGATGACAATTGGCGTACCCCCCAGTTCGCTAAATTGTTTGGAGGGCGGCGCCTTCTTTTGCTTGTCTTTGGCGCCAACGAGCATTGGCGCCATGCGGGTTCCAAGGCCTGCCGCTGGAATTATGACAATCACCTTCATCGCGGGGTGTAAGTATACGAGCGCGGAGGTAGGAGTTCAAATCTGTGCCCCACGCGGCCACTTCGTCAGATCGCAATGCGGACAACGGCTGCCAACCCTAAACGCCTCGTCTACAGGAAACACTGTAGAGGGCAGAGCAATGAAAGACCCTCACGCATTTTTTGCATGGCACCCTCCCTGCCCCACGAGACTTCCGGCGCGAAACCGGCGTGCATCCTTCGCTCAGTAACCGGGTTAACTAGTTTCCCGAAGGCAAGGCTCAAGCTGGCAGCCAACGTGCACCTCTTGGCGGTGCCCAGAGTCGACGACTTTGCATCTTATTAACGCGCTAACCCGTCGATTAAAAGTGGCACTGAGATAGCCGGAGTGAGACTAGCCATGAAAATGATTAAATTTCGTTTCTGGATCGAAGTGCTGGCGCTGGTAAGCGTCATCGCGTGCGTCCTTGCGCTCTGCCTTGCGACCCTTGGAGCGGCCGCAGGCGCAGCCGGCGTGAAGCGTGAATCCGGGCAGCCGCCACACGCATCCGCAACCGCAACGCAGTCCTATGAGGGCATCATTACAGACAGTCACTGCGGTGCAAAACATTCGGCCACCGTGGGCATGGCTGCCGCCGACTGCACACGGGCTTGCGTCCACAGTGGAGAGAGCTTTGCGCTGGTGGACGGAGACAAAACTTACAATCTCGAAGGCGAAGCAGCAGCCCTCAAGCGGGCAGCCGGGCAGCGCGTCAAGATCGTCGGAACTCTCAACGGCAAAACCATTTCGGTGGCCACGGTCGCCGCATCCTAAGGCTGGGTCGGCTTAGTTTCCACCAGCGTACTCGAAACCGCGGCCGCTGGCCCCGGCGCTCCGGGGATCACCGGCACTGCGGGCTGCGCCGGTGCGCCTGTTCGGGTAAACGCACGTTCATCCCACTTACCAAAGATCATCTTTCCAGCGGTCGTCTGCAACACCGAAGTGACCGATACATCAATCGTCTTGCCGATCATCTTTCGCGCGTTGTCCACAACCACCATGGTTCCGTCGTCGAGATAGGCGACGCCCTGGTTGTATTCCTTGCCTTCTTTCAGGATGAACACCTTCATGATCTCGCCCGGCAGCACAATCGGTTTGAGCGAGTTCGCCAGTTCGTTGATGTTCAGCACCTCGACTCCCTGCAATTGCGCCACCTTGTTCAGATTGAAGTCGTTGGTGATGATCTTCCCCTCGTAGACCTTGGCCAGTTCGATCAGTTTCAGGTCCACTTCGCGAACGGCAGGGAAGTCATCTTCCACAATCTGAATCTGAAGAGTCGCCATTTTTTGCAGGCGCTGCAAAACGTCAAGCCCTCGGCGGCCACGGTTTCGCTTGAGCGAGTCCGCCGAATCGGCCACCAGTTGCAGCTCGCGCAATACAAACTGGGGCGTGACGATGATGCCGTCCAGGAATCCGGTTTCGGCAATGTCGGCGATGCGACCGTCAATAATCACGCTGGTGTCGAGGATCTTGTAGCTTTTCTTGCCTTGCTTCTCGCCGCCGAAGATTCCGCCCAACGCCGCCAAGTTCAGCAAGTCGCCTTTGCTCGCGCCCACGATCAGGCCCACGTAGGCCATCAGCAACATCACCAGGATCTGCAGGAAACTTTGGGTGTTGCCGACAGGCACACTACTGCGAATAACCAGCGCAAACAGGTAGGCCCCGCAGATGCCCAGGAGGCTTCCGATGGCCGCGCCGATCAGCCGCTTCAGGCTCACCGTCCGAAGCTTCCACTCGAACAGGACGATCCCTGCCCCGACCAGCGCGCCGACTGCCGCGTCCTGAGGCCGGGACAATCGAAAAGGCTCAATGAAATAAGACGCAACCGAAACTACGATGATAAAAAGAAGACGTACCAGAACCAGATCCACAGTATGACCTCCCCGGATGCAGCTCCGCTACTCGTCTGGCGCAATGCACCCGTGCCTTTTCCTCTCCGCCCCCGGACGGGAATCGGCCTTTCGACTATGCGGGGCGCGCAAGAATAGGGGATGAATGTACGCCCCGTTCCGGCCGATGGAGGCGTGGCCGGAAGGACCCTCAGTAAACCACGCCAAGAGTATATACCTGACGGCAAAGACCAGGCGAAGAAACATGGCGCACCCTGATGCCATGCCTTGAGTCTTTCCAGGCGCCTGTTTCCGTTAGCGCCTCGGCGGCAGACGATAATCATCATCATGGAACGGTCGCATCGCTGCTAAACTTCCCTCCATGAAAGCCTTAATGATCACCAGCCTCTCCGGACCCGACTCGCTCGCCGTTCAGGATGCTCCCGCACCGATTCCGAAACCTCCGCAAACCTTAGTACACGTCGCTGCCGGCGGTCTGAACTTTGCTGATTTTATGACCACCAAGGGCGGCTACCCCGGAACTCCACCTCCTCCACTGGTTGCCGGACGTGAATTCGCCGGCGCCGAAGAGAATACCGGCCGCCGCGTCATGGGCTATATCCAGTGGGGAGCTTTCGCCGAGAGAGTTGCAGCGTATCCCCATATGCTCTGGCCGACGCCTGAACGTTGGACCGACGAACAAGCCGCCGCCTTCCCCGTGAACTATTTCACCGCCTATCTCGGTTATTGGCAGGCCGGAATGACCGAGCCGCCAGCAGCTGGGAAGAATCATCGCGTCCTCATCCACGCCGTTGCCGGAGGCGTTGGCACCGCGGCCGTGCAAATCGGGGTGCTTCTCGGCGTCGAGATGTATGGCACGTCTTCCTCCGACGAAAAGCTCGCGCGCGTCAGAGAACTTGGTCTGCAGCACGGCATCAACTACAAACAGCACGACTACGAAGAGGTCGTGAAGAATCTCACTCACGGCGAGGGCGTCGACGCCGTCTTCGAAATGCTGGGTGGAGAGCACACCGCGAAAAGCCTGCGCAGTTTGCGCGACTTCGGCCGCGTCATTCAATACGGCACCGCTACCGGCAAGCAGCCCCAGCTCGACGTGCGTGCGCTCTATGCAAAATCCGCGAGCCTTCAGGGCCTGTGGCTCTCCTACCTGTCGCAAAAGTCCGAGATCATGGAACCGGCATGGCGCAGGCTCTCCGAATGGATCGCGCAAGGCAAGTTGACTCCCGTGATCGGCCAAGTCTTCCCGCTCGATCGCGCCAAGGAAGGCTACAAGCTCCTGCAAGAGGGGAAAAACTACGGCAAGGTCGTGCTGAAGATCTCCTAGCCTGAAGCGTTACGCTGGATGAGGTGTACACTTGTGCCGCCGCGCGGCCACACAACAATTTTTTGCGCCGCCATCCTCATTCTGAGGATGTATTTCGCACTGATCCGAGGTCTTCCATGTCGAAGCTTTCTCGATTCCTGCTGTCCGCATTTCTCTTTACGTTCGCGCTTTTCCCTTCTTGTATCGCATTCGCACAGGCTCCAGTCCCTTCGAATCCTGAGATCGAGCGCCGCGTCGACGCTATCCTCAAGAAAATGACGCTCGAGCAGAAGATCGATTACATCGGGGGCACTGGCTTCGCCGTGCGCGCCATGCCCGCTCTCGGCATCCCCGCGCTTGAGATGTCCGATGGCCCGCTCGGCGTGCGCAGCAACCAAAAGTTTCCATCGACCACTTACGCCGCGGGCATTGGCCTCGCCGCGTCCTGGGATCCGCAACTGGCGGAGCGCGTCGGCGCAGGTATCGGCACAGACGCCCGCGCCCGAGGCATTCACTTCATGCTCGGCCCCGGTGTCAATATCTATCGCGCTCCCATGAACGGCCGCAACTTTGAATATTTCGGCGAAGATCCCTTCCTCGCAGGCGCTGTCGCCGCCGGGTACATCACCGGCATGCAGAAGCAGGGCGTTAGCTCTACCGTGAAACATTTCCTCGGCAACAACTCCGAGTTCCTCCGGCACGATAGCGATTCCATCATCGATGAACGCACCGCGCGCGAGATTTATCTTCCTGCCTTCGAATCCGCGGTGAAGAACGCACACGTCGGCGCGATCATGGACTCCTACAACTTTGTTAATGGCCAGCACTCCACGCAGAACGGGTATTTCAATACCGACGTTGCCCGAAGGCAATGGGGATTTCCGGGCGTCATGATGTCGGATTGGGTTGCGACCTATGACGCGGTGGGCGCAGCCAATGGCGGCCTCGATCTCGAAATGCCGAAAGGCGACCACATGAACAACGAGAAACTCCTGCCCGCGATCCGCGAGGGACGCGTCAAAGAAGCGACCATCGACGAAAAAGTGCGCCATATCCTCACCACTGCAGCCTGCTTCGGCTGGCTCGACCGCGAACAGACCGACCTGTCGCTTTCCAAGTACAACGAACAGAATCATCTCGCCACTCTGGATGCTGCGCGGGAAGCCATCGTTCTGCTCAAGAACGAAGGTTCACTTCTCCCTCTCGACAAACAGAAGATCAAAACCATTCTCGTCGTCGGTCCAGACGCCTGGCCTGCGCAACCGGTGGCCGGCGGCAGCGGGAAAGCAATTCCGTTTTCAGCGGTCAGCATTCTGGAAGGCATTAGCGCTTATCTCGGAAACTCCGCAACCGTCTACTACGAGCGCGGCATCCCTAAGATGATTGACCTTGCCACTTCCACGGAATTTTCCACCGCGGCTCAGAACGGCAAGCGCGGACTTACTCTCGAAGCCTTCCCGAACGGAGACTTGTCTGGCCGTCCCGCATCCACGCAAGAAGTGCACGATCTTAATTTCGTGGGAAAGTCATGGGAAGATTTCGACGACTTGGACGAAGCCTTGGATTTGCTTGAAGCCGGTAAGAAACCCTCGTCCCGCCGTTGGACCGGCTTCTATATCGCTCCCCAAACTTCCGCCTACGAAGTCGCTGCGGAATACTCCGGCGAGGGCAACGGCTATCGCCTTCTTGTGGATGACAAGGTCATCTTCGATCAATGGAAGACTGCCACTGCGTTGCAGGACCACGCGACCTTAAATCTCTCCGCCGGGCCCCACAAAATAGTTGCCGAGGCGTTCCAGGATTCGCCCGTTGGCGGGCGGTTGCGCATCGGCATCATGGACCAACACAAAATCGGCTCTGCCGCTGCAAAAGCTTTGGCCGCCAAAGCTGATGCCGTGATCGTTGCCGCCGGCTTTGATTCGAGCAGCGAATCGGAGGGCTCGGACCGCACCTTCAGCCTGCCCTTTGGTCAGGAAGAATTGATCCGCGAACTCTCCGCCGTCAATAAGAACACCATCGTCGCCGTCACCTCCGGAGGCAATGTCGATCCTAGCGATTGGCTTGATCGCGTTCCCGCTTATCTCGAACTCTGGTATCCAGGAGAGCTCGGCGGCACGGCATTGGCTGAAATTCTCTTCGGCGCGGTTAATCCCTCGGGCCATCTTCCCATCACCTTCGAGCGGCGCTGGAGCGACAATCCCGCTCACGACACTTATTATCCTGAACCGGGCACGAACCGCGTGGCCTACAAAGAAGGAGTGTTCATCGGCTATC
The DNA here is from genome assembly GCA_963773675.1 of uncultured Acidobacteriaceae bacterium. Taxonomy (GTDB): domain Bacteria; phylum Acidobacteriota; class Terriglobia; order Terriglobales; family Acidobacteriaceae; genus Sulfotelmatobacter. The sequence continues at coordinate 89,924 of CAVZCG010000017.1, read as the reverse complement.
GCGGTTACGAGCACAATCACGTGAAGCCGCTTTATCCCTTTGGTTTTGGTTTGTCCTACACCACCTTCCAGTACAGCCACATCGAGGTGAAGCCGGAAGGTGAATCATCCGGTGCAGCGCGCTACGACGTAACGTTTGATGTGACCAACACCGGACATATGGCGGGCGCTGATGTGGCGCAAGTCTACGTCGCCGAGGCTGAGCCGAAAGTCCCGCGCCCACCCAAAGAGTTGAAAGGCTTCTCCCGTGTGGACCTCGCTCCCGGCGAGACCAAACACGTATCGATCCTGCTGAACCCGCGCGCCTTCACTTTCTACGACGTCAACGCAAAGCATTGGCACGCGAATGCGGGCAAGTACACCGTGGAGGTCGGCCGCTCGTCCGAGGAGGTTCCTTTGCATTCCGACATCACGCTGCCCAGCGCCTTCGATGTTCAGAATGACAAGTAGCGCCAGTATCAATAAAGGAACTGCTCGCGAGCGGATTCGCGATAAACGCTTCTGCGCGTGCGCGCCTCTGGTAGGCTTTGAAAGAAATTGGCTCGCGTCCATCTGCGCCCCATGACCAGACTTTTGCGGTTCTTCCGCCCCTCCCACCAGCACACGGCTTTCTCGGCCACGCTGCTGCTGATGGGGACGGTGATGCTTTCGCGGATAATCGGCTACGTCCGCGAGGCCTACATCGCCTATGCCTTCGGCGCCGGGGCGCAGACCGACGCCTACGTCGCTGCCTTCACGCTCCCGGATTGGCTCAACTACATTGTGGCCGGAGGCGCAGCCTCGATCACGTTCATCTCGATTTACACCCGCTTTCTCGCCGAAAAGCGCGACGCCGACGCCAGGAAAACTTTCTCCGTCGTCATCACCGTCATGACCACGGTGATGATCGTGGGAACCATCCTTACGGAAATTTTCACTCCACAGTTCGTCAGCTGGATGTTTCGCGGTTTTTCCCCGGCGCAAGTGGATCTCACGGTCCATCTCACCCGCATTCTGCTGCCAGCGCAGATCTTCTTTTACGTCGGCGGAGTAGTCTCCGCTGTCCTGCTTTCGCACCGGCTCTTTCTTTTCCCTGCGCTTGGTCCGCTGCTCTACAACATATTTATTATTTTTGGCGGCGTCATTGGTGGCCGTCACTTCGGGATCGCCGCACTCGCTTATGGCGCCCTGGTAGGAAGTATTGTGGGCCCATTTCTCGCCAGCGTAGTTGGGGCGGTGCGCATTGGCACGGGATACGAGCTTTCGTTCGACATCAGGAATCCTGCCTTCCTTGAGTGGGTGCGGCTATCGGTTCCATTGATGCTCGGCGTCTCGTTGGTCACGGCCGACGACTGGATCCTGCGCCACTACGCCGCCAGCGGCATCGGCGACATCGCCCGCCTCAACTATGCCAAGCGCCTGTTCGCCGTGCCCATCGCCGTTCTCGGACAGGCCACAGGACAAGCCTCTCTGCCATTCTTTGCGCGCCTGTTTAACGAGAAGCGCTTCAAAGAATTCGCCACCACCGTCAATGATTCGGTCTATCGGGTCGCAGCCGTGTCGTTTCTCACCACAGGATTGATGATGGCCGCCGCCTTCCCGCTGATCGATCTGGTTTATCGCCGCGGGCGCTTTCTGGTCTCCGATACACAAACCACCGCCGTGTATTTTTTCTGGTTCTCTCTTTCGCTCGCTCTGTGGTCGGCCCAGGGACTCTACGCCCGCGCTTTCTACGCCGCTGGCGACACGCTCACGCCCATGGTTGCGGTTACGGTGATCACCAGCGCGTCCTTGCCGATTTATTCGTTTCTCTTCCATCAGTACGGCGTGGTCGGTCTGGCCTTCGCCTCCGATACCGGCATTGGCGCGAATCTGCTGGCGCTTGCATGGCTGTTGCATTACCGCAAGATGGTGTCGCTGAGAACGCTGCGTTGGGATGAGTTGGGAAAATCTGTGTTGACCGCGATCGTTGCCGGGGGGATCAGCATGGAAGTCGCGAGGATCGTGCCCACATCGACCTATGCGCACGGCAGCCGCGTCGCCGACCTGCTGCAACTTGCTCTCATCACCGTGACCTGGGCAGCCGCAACTTTGCTGGGCCTGTGGCTGCTGAAATCCCAGTTGCTCAACGATCTCCGCCGCCGCAAGCAGCTTGCCTATCCCGCCGTCGCCCACAACGAGGGCAAAGAAATCCTGGGCGCGGGAACTGAGCCATAGTTGCCCGGAGCTTTGAAGCATAAGAAAACTGGAACCCCAGGAATACTGGGATTCCAGTGCGCATAAACGATCTGGTGGTTTGACTATGCTGAAATTGCGCGTCGCTGCGTGCGATTTTCGCGAATCGACGCGACGCCACGTCGGATATTCAGCCATCCGGCTTCTTGAAAGAGATGGAAGAGGTCATAGCTGTAGGGCACCTCGCCGGTGATGATCTCTTCCTTTCCTTGATCATCGGTCACGGCAAAGGCAACCTGCACCGGCTCATCGGGCGAGTTTTGTTTGGTAAAGTGAACCAGTTTCACATTGAGGGTTGATTGCTCTTGGGGCTGCATTGGCATACGTTTCCTCCATTTATTTTTTGTGATTGGTATTAAACGTACTTTGTAAGAAAGATCGAAGACGCAACTGATGCACAGAAGTTTTGTAAAACTTTGTTATTTTCCAAAAAGAATTGGTGCGACTTTCGCGCTGACTACGAACAGCCACGCATAAAATCACTCGGCTGTGGAATTTGCATACCTCTTGTCGTGAATGGCTTCAGCGAGTGGCCACGGCTTGTTGCAGCCTCGGCCTTTCTGGCGTAGGGTGGGGTTGAATCGGGGACGGTCGAGAGAAGTTTCCTCCAGGTGCAGGAATTTCTTGCCGTCTCATCCCAGGCAATTCGATTTGTGCCCATTTAATTAATATGAGCGCAAGCCATTTGCGTCGTTTTCAGCAACTAACTTACATAGCGAAGTTGCGATCACGACGAAAGGTGGATTCTGATGAACAATTTGATTCGATCGATTTTGAAGACTGCGGTGTACTTTCTGGACCAAACTGACCGCTTTACCAGCGACGTGCGCGACCGGGTCGCCGAGGGTGTCGACCGCGCCTCCGACCGGGTTTCGGACCTGCGCGAACGAGCTGAGGATCTTTACTCAGGCGAAGACCACACCGTGCGCAATGTGCTCACCTTTGCGGCTGGAGTAGGTGTTGGCCTTGGCGCCGCGCTGCTTTTTGCTCCGGCCAGCGGAGAAGAACTCCGGGGTCAAATCGGAGATAAGGTCCAGGATATTGGTGATCGGGTGCGTCAGCGCTTCTCTTCGCGAACCTCAACCGGTACGGAAGGTCAGTAGGCTTTCCGGAAGTCGAAAAAAATCCTGAAGCGCTGTCGCCTTGGCCTGCTTTAGCGCTACACAGCAGAGCCGTGTCCAAGCGAGCACGCGACCGGAGTGTTCCAAGGAATACTCCGGTTCGCTGGCGCGCACAGTAGCTCTAGCGTCACCACTATGGCAGCAGGCCGTAAACGTCCAGCTCGGTAGAAGTGGGGACAAAAACCCTTCCCCCCGCGATGGTCGGCACGGTGAATTTCAGCGCCGCTCCGGCGGTGTCGCGACTGCCTGCCTGCGAGCTGTTGTAGAGTTCCGTAGCAACGTTGGTCGCATCGTAGGCATGCAGTATCGAAGGTCCGCTGCCCGTGCCCGTGTCAACGTAGGCCGAGTTGTCGATATCCCAGACAATGCCGTTTGCGGCCCCATTCGACGAAAGTGAAGCAGTCGCGCCGTGCTTGCCATAAACCGGCGTAACCTTGGACGTTGCCGAGGTCGATAGCAGGCCGGTGCTGGCATTCCAACTGAAGGCGCGCAGCACGTCCTGGTTGCAATGGTAGTAGATGGAGCCATTCCAATAGACCGGCGTCGAGAAAATGTTGTTGTACTCTTGCGTGCCGGTTTGTACGGTCTGAATGACATTGTTCGTGTCCACCGGCGGCGGATTATACCCACCCATCTTGTCTCGATTCACCACGAAGATATTTCCGTCCTTGCCTCCTCCGATGGTTTCATGAGGAGTAGAGGAAGAGTTGTTAGGCACCAGAATGTTCGATCCCGCACCCAGATCAACATCGTTCGCGGCAAGAGTGAAATTGTCGTCCGGGGTAAAGTAATCCAGCACAGACAGGTTCGTCGGATCCAGCCGCAGGAACGAATCGTTATAACCGTTGGTGACCGGGTCCCCCATGCCGGGCGAGAGTTCATCCACCCCACTCATCAAATAAAGATCGCCGGTTGTATCGTCGATAGCCGGCGCGCCGCCGCTGGCCCACAGTCCGCCGCCATCACCGTCCGGCGTATCGTTAAAGATTGCAGTTTGCGCCAGCGTGGTCTTGTCATAAGCTAGCACCCAGCCATGAGCACAACTCCCGAAGGGAATATAGATTGCATTTGTGACCGGATTCAGCGCAAGACCCATGCGCTGATAGCAGTCGGTCCCGAGAGTGATATTTCCGCCTGAGCTCTCACCACCAGTTCCGGGAACTGTGCCCGTAACCAGAACCGGCCCACCAAATTTTTCTGCGCCGGTGGCAACGTCCAGCGCATGCAGATGAAATGGACCGTCTCCGCCGGAGCTCTCGGAGAATACGTACATCGTGTTGGTGGTTGAATCGATCACCGGCGTCGACAATATGCCCACCACCGGCGAGACACCCGAATAATCGTTCTTGGTAACAGGCGCTCCCAAGTTGATCTGCCAGAAAGGCGTAGTTTGCGCCCCAGTTGCGTCGAAGGCGTAAACGCTATTGTTCTGCGTCTCTACATAGACCACATCATGTGTGCCGCCCGCAATGCTGATCTGTGGCAGATACAACGGCTGAGCGTAGATCTGGCCATCCACGGAATAAGAGAACAGCTTGCCGAACTTCGTCGAATTCACATTCGCAGGCGTCAGAGTAACTTCCTGCATATACGCACCATCGCGGGCATCGTCATTGTGATAGGTCAGTACGGCCGCCTGCGCGAGGTTGACGACGGTCACCGAAGCGCCGGCGCTGACTGACGGAGCCGTTGTGGTAGTCGCGGTCACCGTGTGCGCTCCAAGCATCCCAGGAGCCGTGTACAGTCCGCTCGTGCTGATGGTGCCAGTCGTGGCATTGCCACCCGCTACCCCGTCAACCGACCAACTGAAAGTGGTCTCCGTCGATCCCTGAATTGCGGCGGTGAATTGTTGCGTCGCCGAGGGATCGACGGTTGCTGTCGACGGCGTCACCGTGAAGCTAATCACTGTGACCGCGGCGCTGGCGGTGCCTGACGCATTTGCCACGCTGGCCGCAATCGTATGCGTTCCCGGCTGTGCCGGTGCAGTGTAGAGTCCCGCCGTGGTGATGGTCCCGACTGTGCTGTTTCCACCGGCGATCGTATCCACGGACCAGGAAAATACTGGAGTGCTCAATCCCTGAGCCGATGCCGTGAACTGCTCGGTAGCTGATAAAGCGATGGTCGCCGTCGATGGTGAAACGGAAAGAGTGAAGACCGCGACCGTTGCGCTGGCGGTTACCGAAGAATCGGCGGCGCTGGTGGCAACGATCGTATACGTTCCCGTTTGCGCCGGAGCGGTGTAGAGCCCGCTCGAGCTAATGGTTCCGACCGTGGAATTCCCGCCGCTGACCTTGTTCACCGACCAGTTGATGGCTGCTTTCGAAAATCCTTGAATCGTAGCGGTGAATTGTTGGGTTCCCCCGGGAGCAATGGTTGCTGATGCCGGCGTGAGAGAAATGTCCCCGACCGCAACTGAGGCCTTCGCGCTCTTTGTGCTGTCCGCAACGCTGGTCGCGGTAACCGTGTGGGTTCCCGCTTGAGCGGGCGCAGTATACAGGCCGGTAGCGCTGATCGTGCCCACCGAGGAATTTCCGCCAGCAACCCCATCGACGGACCATGTCACGGCTGTGTTTGTAGTGTTCTGCACGGTAGCCGTGAATTGCGCCGTCCCACCAGGTGCAACGTTCACTGAAGATTGATTCAGCGAAACGCTCACTGCGGATGAGGGAGAAGGGCTAGCGTTGTTCACTCCCTGACAACCGGCTAGCGTGAAAGCTATCGCCAAACTCAAGAAGCAACCAGAAATTCTCTCAGACGTCATGGCCTTCATAGGGTCTCGCAAAAAATCAAGCTATAGATGGCATTCGACCGCCTACAGTTGCCGACTTAGAGATCGATCGCCGGCGAGACTTCGTGCAGGCAGGAGTGCTCGAATACAGGGTGGAGGGGAAAGACCTCAGGTAAGCGCTGTAGGCCGAGGTAAGGAAGGCGACTTAGTTGCAGATTTTCTGGCGGCGCCTTGCGGCCTACGCCAGCAATCTGGCGGCGTCTTTGGCGTAGTAGGTAAGGATGATGCTCGCTCCGGCGCGCCGGATACTCAGCAGAGATTCCATCATCACGCGGTCGCGCTCGATCCATCCGTTACGGGCTGCAGCTTCGATCATGGCGTACTCACCGGAAACCTGATAAGCCGCGAGAGGCAAATCGAAGCGGTCGCGGGCGGCGGCGATGACGTCGAGATAAGGCATGGCGGGCTTGACCATGATCATGTCCGCACCTTCTTCGACGTCAAGGTCGATTTCGCGCATGGCCTCGCGCAGATTGGCGCCATCCATCTGATACGAACGGCGATCGCCAAATTGCGGCGCTGAGTCGGCGGCTTCGCGGAACGGGCCGTAGAAGCCGGAAGCGAACTTCGCGGCATAGGAAAGGATTGGAGTGTTGGTGAAGTCGGCTTCATCGAGCGCGCGGCGGATCGCCGCGACGCGGCCATCCATCATATCCGACGGAGCAATAACGTCGATGCCGGCGCGGGTGAGCGAGACGGCCGTGCGAGCCAGCAGTTCGAGGCTCGAGTCATTGTCAATTTCAAATTTCGTATCAACCACGCTGGCCACGATTGCTGCCAGTTCCTCGATGACCTTTTCCTTTTTCTCGCCGCCCTTCACTACCCTCACGGCCGTTCCCTGCCGCGCGCTCAAAGCGTCTCTCGCGGCCGCCCCCAGGGACTGGGGAGTCGACCCATCCTTGACCACCCCGCAGTGCCCGTGAGACATGTATTCGCAAAGGCACACGTCGCCCATCAGGATCAGGTCAGGAACTTCGCGCTTCATCGCGCGCGCGGCTTGCTGCACAATGCCGTCATCCGCCCAGGCTCCCGTCGCCACTTCGTCCTTTTCGTCAGGAAGGCCAAAAAGAATTACGGAAGGCACGCCCAGCGACTGAACTTCGCGAGCCTCTTTTACCGCCTCATCCACCGACAGGTTAAACACCCCGGGCATGGAGCGGACTTCCTTGCGCACTCCCTCGCCCGGGCAAACAAACATGGGATAGACGAAGGCATCGGGAGTCAGACGGGTTTCACGCACCAGGTTGCGAATCTGGTCCGTGCGGCGGAGGCGACGAAGACGCGTCACAGGGAAGGCCATAAGGCACCAGGGATTTCTGAGCGTGGCAGCCGATCCTACATTTCGATGGACCAGTGGCCGAGATCCCGCCGAGCCGGGAACGCCACTCCACTCTCACACCAATTCTAGCAGGAGCGATCAGCCAGAAGGACTTAACGGCGCATGGCCATTTTGCCCGGAGAACCGTACCAGGTCTGCACTGAAGGAGTATGACGAAAGTAACGCCGCTGCCTCCGAAAGCAATTTGGATCGCCGTTTCCTCCATAGAATGGAGGCGGATGAGTCTGTTCAGACGGAACCGCTGGTTTGTGCTGGCTGGCCTAATCACGCTCGCCTTCACCGTGGTGTCTCTCATGATGCCGCGTGGCCCAGCGCTGACCGCAATCATCGATTTTGGATATCTTCTGATCGCTTTGACGATCGCGGCGACCATGCTGCTGAATGCATGGTCGGCTCGGGGTGCGGCCCGTCGCTTCTGGGCCCTGATGGGGTTCGGATACGTGCTATGGGCTTTCAATCAGGCAGGATGGGCGTACTACGAAGTGCTTTGGCGCAAAACCGTTCCCGATCCCTGGTCGATGGATATATTTCTGTTTCTGCACCTGGTTCCGATGATCGCGGCGGTTGGGTTGCGCCCGCATCGCTCAGAAGGCGAACTGAAATTTCGCGTAGGTACCCTGGATTTCCTCCTGCTGATGGCTTGGTGGATCTTCCTCTATGCTTTTGTGGTGTTTCCTTCGCAATATGTTTCGGTGAATGTGCCTGAATATGACAGGAATTTCGGCGCACTCTATTTGGTGGAGAGCGGCGTGCTGGTATTGGTTCTGGGGGCGGTTGCACGCGGAGCTCCCCGCGGATGGAAAGAGATATACCTGAACCTGATGGCGGCTAGCGCCTTCTATGCCATCGCTTCGCAAACGGTCAACGTTGCAGTCACGAGCGGACACTACTATTCCGGCTGTCTCTACGACGTTCCCCTCGTGGGCGCAGTGAGTTGGATGGCGGCGACCATCCTGAGCGCGCGCGAATGGCGGCTGGAAGCGGCGCAGCCCAAGGGAGATGACACCTGGAGCACGATGTCGCTCCGGCTGTCTATGTTGGCAATTCTCTCGCTGCCAGTCTTGGGCCTGTGGGCGTTCCTCTGGGACACCTCGCCGCCAACGACTCGGATGTTTCGCATGTTCACGGTTTTGACGGCAATGCTGGTTCTGGGTGTTTTCGTTTTCATACGCCAGTATCTTCAGGATCAGGCTCTCATCCATCTGCTGGAAGATTCGCGCCGTAGTTTTGAGAATGAACAGCGATTGCAGAGCCATTTGGTCCAGCGCGAAAAATTGGCCTCTCTCGGTCAGTTGGTCGCCGGGGCTGCGCATGAGATCGATCATCCCCTGAACGCGATCATGGGCTACTCGGAGAAACTATGGTCCAATCAGCGGTTGACCGGGGAGCAGGATACCTTGGTCCGCAAAATCGTCCACCATTCCCAACGGACTCGCGATCTGATCTCAAATCTTCTCAGCTTCGCGCAGCAAAGCTCCGGCCAGAAGATGATGGTAGATTTGTCCGCGCTGTTGCAGCGAAGCGTGCATATGCAGGAACTGCAGCGACACGATCAGAAAATTCGTATCGAAACTTCGTTTGAGCAGAACCTGCCTCGGGTCTGGGGGGATGGCCACCAATTGTTCCAGGTGTTCGCTCAGATCGTCGAAAATGCCCTGGATGCACTGGAGGAAGCCGGCGGCGGATTGCTTCGGGTCAGCGCCCACGTGCAAGGAGAGGAAGTGGTCGTTCATTTCTCCGATAGCGGCCCGGGCATCAAAGAGCCGCATCGCGTCTTCGATCCTTTCTACACCACCAAGCCGATCGGCAAAGGCACCGGCTTGGGACTGAGCGCCGCCTATGGCGTGGTGCAGGATCATCGGGGACAGATTACCTGTCAAAATAATCCCGAAGGCGGCGCCACTTTTATGCTCCGCCTTCCCGTCTCCAGCCAAAGCGGTCCCCAGGCCCTCGCGGCGCACTCGTAGAACCACCCCACAATTCCTGTAACATAATCTGCGATGTCTTCCCCGCTCATCCACAACTCGGCGCGAGTGTTGGAGTTCGACGCTCTTCGCGAACTACTCCGCGGCTACGCCTCTTCGCCCCTGGGACAGGCGAGAATTGCGGCGCTCGCTCCCTCCGTTGATTCCGAGTGGATTGCGGAGCAACAGGAGCTAACCGAGGAAGTGCGCGACTTCCGCCGCGTAGGTGGACGTTTCGAGTTTTCTGGCTTGCTGGATATCTCCCAATTGGTAAAGAAATCGCGCATCGCAGGCGCCGTCCTGGAAACTACTGAGATTCGGGATGTTGTGCTGGTCGTTGACCGCGCGGCGGAATGGCGCGAGATCGCTTTGCATCCTCCGGCGAATATGCGGACGGATTGGCGGCGAACGCGACTGCTTTCCGAAAACGTGCCCGACTTCACAGAATTCCTGAAGCTTTTCCGCAACAAGATTCAGCCGGATGGAACGCTGGAAGACCGCGCTTCTCCGGAACTGGCGCGGATTCGCCGCGAGATCGAACGCCAGCGGCGCGTGATTCAGGAATCTCTACGCGGATATTTGCGCAAGCTGTCCGAAGGCGGCACCGTGCAGGAAGAACTGGTCACGATCCGCGGCGAGCGCTTTGTCATTCCAGTAAAGATCGAGCAGAGACGGCGTGTGCAGGGTGTGGTGCACGGGGCGAGTTCCAGCGGTCAAACCGTCTTTGTCGAACCGCTGGAAACAATCGAACAGAACAATGATCTGGTGCGCTTGCTCGATGAAGAGCTGGCGGAGATTCATCGCATCCTGCTCGAGATGACGCGCCGTATCGGCGAGAACTCGGAAGATATTCTGGCGTCGGCTGACGTGCTCGCCGAATTCGAATTGCAGTTTGCCAAGGCCCGCTTCGCCGAAGAGTACAACTGCGTCGCCGTGCGCTTATGTGGGGACGGCCGCCCTCGGCCGTCCATAGCGAGCGAAGCTCGCCTGCTCCTGCACAATGCGAGGCATCCTCTGCTGGAGCGGAATCTAAAACTCAAAGGCGCGGCCGTAGTTCCAGTCACTGTGGAGCTCGAAGGCGAGCGTCGCCAGCTGGTAATCACCGGCCCCAACACGGGTGGAAAAACCGTTACTCTCAAAACGATTGGCTTGCTGGCCTTGATGGCGCAGTCGGGAATTCCAGTTCCCGCCGATCGCGCAGAACTGCCCGTGTTCGATGCGGTCCTCGCCGACATCGGCGACTATCAATCGATCGAACAGAATCTATCCACTTTCTCCGCGCACGTCACGAACATCGATTTCATTTCGCGGACGGCCACCCCGCAATCACTCGTCCTGCTGGACGAACTGGGATCGGCCACCGATCCCGAAGAAGGTGCCGCTCTGGCGGTTGCAATTGCCGCACACTTTGGCCGCGTCGGTTGCATGACCGTGATCTCCACGCATCACACATCCCTGAAGGTTTATGGCGCCAATACTGCCGGGGTGATCAATGCTTCAGTAGGATTCGATGAACGGACATTGCAGCCGACTTACGAATTGAAGATTGGCGTGCCTGGGGCATCAGCGGGAATCAACATCGCGCAGCGCCTGGGGCTGAATCCAGAAATCATCCATTCCGCGCGAGCGAAGCTGGGAACGCAAGCCCGCGATGTCGGTGAATTTCTGGACCGGCTTCACGCCGCGTTGCGCGACGCCGAAAGCGAGCGCCTGCGCCTGAAAACGCATGAACAGGAGTTAGAACAAGAGAAAACATTTCTGGCAGCGGAAGGCAGGAAAGAACAGCAAGCCAAGCTCCGCGAGATGGAAAAGAAGCTGGAGAGTGTGCTGCGCGACTTCGAATACCACGCCCGCGAAGCGGTCAATGCCATTCAGGACAAAGCGGCGGCGCAGAAGGTCGCGAAAGATGCCGAACGTCGCGTCGCGAAATTACGCCGGGAATTCCGCGAGCAGTTCGATTCCACGGTAGTCGCCCACGCCAGCGGCGCCGATCAAGGTGATCCGCATGCCGAACCGCAGGTCGTCAAATATGTTTCACAAGGCGATACCGTCAAGCTGAAATCCACGGGCCGCGCGGCAACCGTCTTGCGCAAATTAGATGACTCCCACTTTGAAGTGGCGATCGGCGCTATGAAGATGAAGATCGCGCGCGACGATATCGCCGCAGTGATCACCGCTGCGCACGCGGTGGATTCTCCCGTGAAAGCAGCGCGGGCCCGCGGGATTTCTGTGTCTCTGGAAAACGAAGGGCAGAACGCACCCTCGGAGATCAACGTCATCGGCTACAACGTCGACGACGCCACGCGCGAAGTTCAAAAGTTCGTCGACCGCGCATTTCTAGCCGGCCTGCCACGGGTTCGAGTGGTCCACGGCAGCGGCATGGGCATCCTGCGCAAAGCCTTGCGGCAAGCGCTTCAGCAGCATCCCCACGTGGAGTCGGTCGCCGAACCTCCGCAGAATGAAGGCGGCGGCGGGGCCACGGTGGTGGAGTTGAGAGTATAAATTCGTTGGCAAGGTTCGGTAATAGAAGCCAGTCTTTTCCTAGAGCTTCAACCGGATAAGCATGTATTCCACAGGTTCTCCACAGCAATCGGGCTCCGGTATATTTCAAGCAGCGCCTTTCTGGCTCACAATTCCAAGGGATAGTTGTGTCTTCCATCCATGCCCAGCACTGAAGATTTCAAAGAGACGGTGAAGCAGCAGGCGGACATCGTCCGCATCATCGGCGATTACATCAAACTGAAAAAAGCGGGGGCGCAAAACTATTCGGGGCTTTGTCCCTTTCATGGCGAGAAGACACCATCGTTTTCAGTGCACGCCACGCGGCAGTTTTATCACTGCTTCGGCTGTGGCGTGTCCGGGGACGTGTTCAGCTTCGTGCAGAAGGTCGAGAACATCACCTTTCCCGAGGCTGTCCGTCTGGTAGCTCAAAAGCTGGGGATTCCTCTGCCCAAGGCCACGTACTCGAGTCCGGCAGAGGCGAAAGAAGCGAAGCTCCGGGCTCAGCTGCTGGATGTTCAAGAGCGAGCCGCCGCATTTTTTCAGGAATGTTTGAAGCGTCCCGAAGGCGCGCGGGCGAGAGAGTATTTGCAGGGCCGCGGACTTAATGATGAAACGATCAGAAGCTTTCGCATTGGCTATGCTCCCGATTCCGGCTTCCTGCTGCGCGATCGCCTGGCAAACGAGTTCAGCGAAGAGGTACTGCGCGAGAGCGGCTTGTTTTCGTGGAAACAAACCGAGGGTGCCCCGTCCTTGTCCGTCCGCACCTTGGACGGACAGGGTGGGGGTTTTGATTCGACTCCGACCGCGGAAGCCGAGAACCGGAAACCAGATACTGGAAACCGGAAACCGGAAGCCGCCATGTACTCCAAGTTCCGCAATCGCGTCATGTTTCCCATCGCCAACGAAGCGGGAAAAATCATCGCCTTCACTGGACGCACCCTCGCGACTGACGAGAAAGCTGGCCCAAAATATTTGAATTCGCCGGAGACTGGCATTTATTCCAAAGGCCGGGTTCTGTTCAACCTCGACCATGCAAAAGAAGCGATCCGCAAACTGGAATATGCCATCCTCGTCGAGGGCCAGATGGATTGCATATCCGTTTACGCTGCCGGTTTTCACAACGTGATCGCCAGCTCCGGCACGGCGTTCACCGAGATCCAGGCCAAGCTGCTGGGCCGCTTCAGCAAGAACGTTGTGGTCAACTTCGATCCCGATACCGCCGGAGCCAAAGCGACCGAACGCACCCTTGGATTGCTGGTGGAAGAAGATTTTCAGATCAAGGTCCTGACGCTCGAGCAGGGCTTCGATCCCGATCTCTACATTCGGCGCAAAGGCAAAGACGCCTACGGCGCGGCGTTGCGCGGCTCGCAGAAATACTTCGACTATCTGATCGAGCGTGCGCGAACTCATTTTCCCGTGCGCAGCGCAGAAGGCAAAGTGAAGGCGGTGAACTATCTCCTGCCTCACATCCAGCGCGTGCCCAGCCGGATCGTGCGTGATGAGTTAGGCCAGGAAATTGCCCAGAAGCTGGGAATCGATTCATCAGTCCTGCGGCAGGAGTTGCGGCACGTCGCTGCCGATCGTTCCGCCGCCACCGTGAAGGCCCCAGTAGATGCGCAGGCCACCGACGCCGAGCGCATTCTCATACGAGCGCTGGCCTCGGCGCGGCAGATGCAATCAGGGTCCGAGCATTTTTCTGCACGCGATGGCGCCGAGGAGGAGTTCGATCCCGCGCGACAGGCGCAATACGCTTTCCAGAGCGAAGGGCTGCATCGTGGGATGGCGACCGAATCGCTGGTCGAGGCGCTCCTCAATCTCGGCGGCGCAAATGCCGATGTTATCGATGTGCCCCAGGTTGAATCGGATCGACGCTTACTCGCTTCGATTCTGTTGAAGGAAGATGAGGAACTCACGCCGGAACTTCTGGAACGCGCCGTCCGGGCGCTGCGGAAAATTCATTTTAAGCGGGATATGGCGCGAGTTCTTCGAGAGTTGCAATCGGAAAAGGGTCAGGACTCCGTCCAGCGAAACCAGCTGCTTCGCGAACTCGAGCGCATCAAGCGTGCCTTGATGGACCCCAGCTTACCGGCGGAGGGCGACGATGCCGCCTGAACGGCAGAACACACGTAAATCATGAAACAAAAACGCTATTAAAGCCATCTAAGTATTTAGCGGAGTTAGAGATAGCGGCGGGCGAGAGAGTTTTTTGGCGGGCAAGTGATAGACCGGCCAGCACTTATGTGCTAAACTCCATAGGTTTGTGCTAGTGCACAACTCCGCGCTACCCCAGATTCCCACCTGTGAACGCGTTACCACACGCTCCCTCGCGAGCGAATTGAAGAATTTGAGGAACACCTCTTGGCTCTTGAAGACAAGTACGACGACATAAAAAAGCTGGTCGATGCCGGGAAAGAGAAGGGATATCTCACCTACGACCAGGTCAATGACCTGATCCCGCACGATGTGCACAGTCCCGAAGACCTGGACGACCTGCTGACTACGATTGGCACGCAAGGCATCGACGTGCTGGAGGGCCCGAAACTGCCCTCCGCCGCGCTCGATAAGAAGTTCGATGAAGGCGAAGAGGGCGAGGATGTTGAACTCGACCTCACGCCCGGTGCTCTGGAAAAAACCAACGATCCTGTCCGCATGTATTTGCGCGAGATGGGAACCGTTCCCCTGCTCACCCGCGAAGGCGAAGTTGAAATCGCCAAACGCATCGAGCGCGGCCAAATTCGCGTGCTCAAGGCGCTTTCGCGATCTCCCATCGTGATTCACGAACTGCTGGCCATGGGCGAGGATCTCAAAAAAGGTGTGCGCTCCATCAAGGAAGTCGTGACCTTCGATGAGGAAGAGATCACCGACGAAATCCTGCAGAACCGGTTGAACGAATTTACCGGCAAGATCGACGCCATGGCGAAGCTTTACAAAAAAGTCGCCGTGGTGCAGGAAAAATACGCGGCCGTTTCGCTGAAGAAGCGCCCCAAGGACCATCGCCGCGCTCGCCGCAACTTTGCCCGCGCTATCGTGCGGGTTTCCATCGCGGTGCGCAAACTCGGCTTCACCAATGCCGAACGCAAGCGGCTGATCGACCGGGTCAACAAAACCGTCGACAGCATGCGGTCGCTCGATCGGCAGGCTCAGAACCTGGAGCGCAAAGCCGACGCCACGCGCAGCGAGGATCAAAAAAAAGAATATCGCCGCCAGTCGCGCGCCGTACGAAGCGAGATTGAAAAACTCGAAGTCGAGGCTGGCCTGTTGTTCCAGGAGATCAAGCGCACGCAGCGCGAGATCATCCAGGGCGACATGGATGCAGAGCAGGCCAAGCGCGAGCTGATCGAGGCCAACCTCCGTCTGGTGGTTTCGATCGCGAAAAAGTACACCAACCGCGGCCTGCAGTTTCTCGACCTGATTCAGGAAGGCAACATCGGCCTGATGAAGGCCGTCGACAAATTCGAATACCGCCGTGGCTATAAATTTTCGACGTATGCCACGTGGTGGATTCGGCAGGCGATTACTCGTGCCATCGCCGATCAGGCGCGTACGATTCGCATCCCGGTGCACATGATCGAAACCATCAACAAGCTGATCCGCACCTCGCGGCAGCTGGTGCAGGAACTGGGACGCGAGCCTACCAGCGAAGAGATCGCCAAGCGCATGGACATTCCGGTGGCGAAGGTGCGAAAAGTTCTCAAGATCGCACAGGAGCCGATCTCCCTCGAAACGCCGATTGGCGAAGAGGAAGATTCGCATCTCGGCGACTTCATCGAAGACCGCGCCGTCGTCTCGCCGGCCGAAGCCGTGATCAACGTGAACCTCAAGGACCAGACAGGACAGGTCCTGCGCACGTTGACCCCGCGCGAAGAAAAAGTGATCAAGATGCGCTTCGGTCTCGAAGACGGCAGCGAGCACACATTGGAAGAGGTCGGGCAATCGTTCGCCGTAACCCGCGAACGCATCCGCCAGATCGAAGCCAAGGCACTGCGCAAGTTGCGTCATCCGTCGCGCTCGCGCAAGTTGCGGGCGTTTATGGATGGGGTCAGAGACTAAGCATTCCATGTGAGGACGGCCGCCTTCGGCCGTCCTTCGCTTCCTAGCCGCGAAGCGGCGCAAGAATGCAGCCCAGGGCGCAAGCCCTGGGTTTTCGTTTTGTTCGCGGAATTAAGCCCTAAAGGGGCGGATGACAATCAACTCCAGATGTAACGCTCGTTGTACGCGATTTTGTTCTTCTTCAAAAATGCCACAAATTCCTCCTGGAATGATTGCTTCCGGTGGTGTTCCTCCTGTGTGGCGATGTACTCGGTGACCGCTGGAATGCTGGATTCGCTGACGCTGAATACTCCGTATCCCGCTTGCCAGGGGAAGTCTCCGTGGCCTTTCTCGTGCATCCACCCTGACGAATTTGTCTTGACGATGCGTGCGATCCCGGCGATGGATTGGGCGGGACGAATGCGTACGAGCATATGCACGTGATCGCAGGTGCCGTTAATGATCAGTGCGGTACTGCGCAACTCCCGGACAACGCCGCCCAGATACGCAAAAAGGTCGGAGCGAATGTGTGGCGTGATCAAAGGCTTACGCAGTTTGGTGCTGAAGATCAGATGCACCACAATATTGCCGCAGGTCTGGGGCACGTTTCTTTCTCCCTTCAGGGCTTGCTTCCTGATTTCATTTTTACCCAGGGCTTGCGCCCTGGGCTGCATTCTCGCGCCGCTTCGCGGCTAATTGATTGTCGTGCCGATCAGTGCAGGGAGGGTGTAACAGGGATCACAATGCGCAGACATCTATTTCGTTCTTCCCAAAATGGAGCGGCAGAAGGCGCGCCTGCAACTCCAGCCTCGCAGGCACGGCGGAAACTCACGTCTCGTCCATCCCTTCGCGGCCGCGGCTGTGGGCCGCGCGATTCCAGGGAATTTATTTAACATCGTATAAGTCATTGCATCGAAAGTCATTGAGTCGTAGGTCATGAAATCGTAAATCATTGAATCGATTGAAGGGCTGGAGGGATCTACAAAAGTTCCTTCTGAGTTTTCCTCAGGCTTCCACAAGGAAGTCCTATCGTCCACAGTTTCTGCACAAGGGCGAAATGTTTTTCGATTGCGGCGCGCAACAATCTGCCGCACAGTGGGTTCACCGAAAACGTAGGACCTTCTGAGGCTTGCCACGATGATTGCGGCCAAGCTGGCGGCAGACCGGCGATTCTCGAGGGTGAATTGCCGGGGGAAAATCGGAAGCGCGCGAGCGCATGCCGGTTGCCCGGGCATTGCGGCCTCCTCCACTTCCCGCTCTGTGAGCTGGGTTGGGCTGCTGGCTAACCGCAGAAGTTGCTGAGTAGTGATTCCTGGAATCGCGGCCCGGCAACCGCACTGGTAAATGTGGCGCTCACACGGTGAGTGCTGTCGGATCGGTGCCGTCGTTCCGCTGCCGAAAGCGGCGGGAAGGCAAGCTTCGAAGGTCCACGAACGATGCGGCTCAAGGGTGGCTGGCCCTTGGGCCGCATTTGTTTTGACGCCTTTTTCACCGCTTTTTTTGCCACGGATTTTCACGGATCAAAGCGAATCGTCTACTTCTTCAACTCGCAAGCCTCTTACTGCGGCGCAAGAAGTCCTGTTAAGGACTGGTTTTCTCGGGACTTCCACAGGATATCGAGAGGGTTCACAGCTTCTGCACAATTCATTTTGCGCTTCGCTTTATATTCGCTTATGCTAGGCGGGGAAGTGCGGCAAAGTTCTGTACGGAAAACATGGCGACCACGGACTATCACATCAGCACGCTACCGGCGAACGTAGAGGCCGAGCGCTCGATTCTGGGCGCGATCCTGCTCGATAACTTTGCTTACAACCAGGCGGCGGAGCATTTGCGGATCGAGGATTTCTCGCTCGACTCGCACCGGCGGATTTACGGGCGCATGGTCGATCTGGCGGAGTCGTCGCGTCCGATCGACATGATCACGCTGATTGACGAGCTGGATCGGCACAAGGATCTGCAGGCGATCGGCGATGTAGGCTACGTGTCGAGCCTGCTGGATGGCGTGCCGGACCGGCCGAGCATCGAGCACTATGTCAAGATCGTCCGCGACAAGGCGCTGCTGCGTGGGTTGATTCATGCAGCCAATACGGCGATTGCGCGGGCGGCGGATCAATCCGATGCGGCAGAGGAGGTGCTGAGCGACGCCGAGGCTGCGATCTTTCAGCTTTCGGAAAAGCGCATTGGGCGCGGCTTCATGGGCGTGCAGGAGATTGTGCGGGAGTCGTTTGGCTCGGTCGATGCGCTGCTGCAACGCGGCCAGCGGATTACCGGCTTGGCCACCCACTATACCGACTTGGATGAAATGACCAGCGGGCTGCAGAGATCGGATCTGGTGATCATTGCCGCGCGGCCTTCGATGGGCAAGACGGCATTCGCCATGAATATTGCGGAAAATGCGGCGGTGGAAGATCAGCAGGTGGTGGGAGTGTTTTCGCTGGAAATGTCGCGCGAGGCGCTGCTGATGCGTTTGCTTTGTTCGCAGGCGAAAGTTGACGCGCACAAAATGCGTACCGGGTCGTTGTGGCAGGACGACACGAGGAGAGTGGTGCGAGCCATGGAACAGCTGGCGCATGCGCCGATTTTTATCGATGACACGCCCGGCATTTCGCTGAGCGAGATGCGGGCGAAGGCGAGGCGGCTGAAGCAATCACAGGGCAGGCTCGATCTGCTGATCGTGGATTATCTTCAGCTGATGTCGGGCGGGAGCAAGCGTTATGAAAATCGCACGCAGGAAGTGTCGGCCATTTCGCGCGGACTGAAGGCGCTGGCGAAGGAACTCAGCGTGCCGGTGATCGCGCTCTCGCAGTTGAGCCGCGCTCCGGAGAGCCGCGGCGGAGATCATCGGCCGCAACTCGCCGACCTGCGGGAGTCGGGATCGATTGAGCAGGACGCCGACCTGGTGATGTTCATCTTCCGCGAAGAGGTTTACAAGCAGGACGATCCCGATCTGCAAGGGAAAGCAGAGATCATTATTTCCAAACAGCGCAACGGTCCGATCGGCAGAGTGACCTTGGCGTTCCTGAAGAGTTGCACCAGATTTGAGACAATGGTGGAAGGCGGGCTACCGCCGGAAGAGTAACTTACGAGGTACAGGAATCCCTGTAGCTTCGTCCCGTAAGTACATTAGGCGCTTTGAGTTGCACGCGGCATAACAGGCTGTGGAAAAGCTTGTGGAATGGCTGGCCGCCGGGAAAATGCCTAGCGGCAAAGACCGGCGAGCTAAATCACTACACTCAGGTTTCTGGCTTCTAAGGTTCTGAATAGTAACCAGTTAGACAATTCACTCGCTATTAACACAGACACAACCCGCGAAATCTCAGGCGATTCCTGATTTGGGGTTTTGCACATTTGGCGGTTTCTAGCCTTCAGATTCCCGTCGTGATACCGCTTAATCGGTGTCCTCGCCAACCTTCAGGACCGCGAGGAAAGCCTCCTGGGGTATATCGACGCGGCCGATGCGCTTCATTCGTTTTTTGCCTTCCTTCTGCTTTTCGAGGAGCTTCCGTTTTCGCGAGATGTCGCCGCCGTAGCATTTGGCCAAGACATTTTTGCGCATGGCGGAGACGGTTTCGCGGGCGATGATTTTCGCTCCGATCGAGGCCTGGATGGGAACTTCGAACATTTGCCGGGGGATGAGCTGTCTCATTTTTGAGACCAGCGCCTTGCCGCGCTCGTAGGCAAAATCGCGATGCACGATGATCGAGAGCGCATCCACGGGCTCACCGGCCACCAGGATGTCGAGCTTGACCATGGGCGATTCCCAGTAGTCGGCGAGGTGGTAATCGAGCGAAGCGTAGCCGCGCGAGACCGACTTCAGGCGATCATAAAAATCGAGGACGATTTCGTTCAGCGGTAACTCATAGTGCAACATTACGCGCGAGGAACTGACGTATTCGAAGGTCTTCTGCTTGCCGCGCTTGTCTTCGACCAGCTTCAGAATGCCGCCGACATATTCTTCGTTGGTGAGGATTGTGGCGAGAATTACTGGCTCCTGGATCTTGGCGATCTCGCTGGGATCGGGCCAGCGCGAAGGATTATCGACTTCGATCAATTCGCCATCGGTCTTGGTGATTTTGTAACGCACGCCTGGGGCGGTGGTGATGAGTTCTAGGGCAAATTCACGCTCCAGGCGCTCCTGAATAATTTCCATGTGCAGCAGGCCGAGGAAGCCGCAGCGGAAGCCGAAACCCAGCGCAACGGAACTTTCCGGCTCGAAGAAGAACGAGGAATCATTGAGCCGCAGCTTTTCCAGCGCTTCGCGCAGGCGAGTGTGCTCGTGCGCGTCCACGGTGTAGAGGCCGGCGAACACCATGGGCTTGATTTCTTCGAAGCCGGGAAGCGCTTCGAAGGCGGGGTTGGCGTCGTCGGTGATGGTGTCGCCAATTTTCGTGTCGGCGACGTTCTTGATATTCGCGATCAGGAATCCGACTTCGCCGGCTTTCAATTCGTCAATCTCGACGGGCTTGGGTGTAAGCACGCCCAATGTTTCCGCATCGAAAGTCGTCCCGTTCGACCACAGGCGAATTCTCTGGCCCTTGCGCAGCGTTCCCTGGAAGACGCGGGTGAGGACGATTACGCCGCGGTAGGCGTCAAACCAGGAATCGAAGATGAGCGCCTGGAGCCGGTTATCAGGATTTCCTTTGGGCGGAGGAACGCGCTTCACAATGGCTTCGAGCACGTCGGGAACACCCTGGCCGGTCTTGGCGCTGATCAGCACCGCATCGGAAGCGTCGAGCCCTACGGCGCCTTCGATCATCTCCTTGGTGCGCGGGATGTCGGCGCTTTGCAGATCGATCTTGTTGATGACGGGAATAATTTCGAGACCGTGATTGATCGCAAGATAGGAGTTGGCGAGGGTTTGCGCTTCGACGCCTTGCGAAGCGTCGACCACCAGCAACGCACCTTCGCACGAGGCGAGCGAGCGCGACACCTCATAGGAAAAATCCACGTGGCCGGGAGTGTCGATCAGGTTGAGCTGGTAAGGCTGGCCGTCGTGCGCCGTGTACATCATGCGGACGGCGTGGGCCTTGATGGTGATGCCGCGCTCACGCTCCAAATCCATGGAGTCGAGCACTTGCGCCTGCATCTCGCGCGCGGTGAGCGAGCCGGTCAGCTCGAGCAGGCGATCGGCCAGCGTGGACTTACCGTGGTCGATATGCGCGATGATGGCAAAGTTGCGGAGGAAAGAGGCGTCCATAAATTCAGTTTTCAGTTGCCAGTTGTCAGTTGCCAGTAAGACCGAATGAAAGTTGCGGATTCCGAACGGCAACAGACTCTTGAGAGGCTGAAGGTTAATCTTTGATTTTAACAGGCGGGGACGCGTGAAGCCGTTTTCGTGCGCAATCCTTGCCGGTAAATGCAGCCTGGTTTATGCTCAATGGCCGACTTACGTCTGGGGAGGAATCATGAGGAAAGCGCTCGCTCTCGTCCTGCTTAGTGGCTGCATGGCTGCCGCACAAAACCTGACTCCAGCGGTGAAGCAGTTTGTAAAAGTCGACTCTCGGGTGGTCGCACTGCTCCACGTGCGAGTGATCGATGGAACGGGAGCAGCGGCGCGAGAGAATCAGACCGTCATTTTCGCCAGCGGGAAGATTACGGCGGTTGGCGACGATTCCGGCGTGTATGCGCCGAAGGATGCGCAGGTGCTGGATCTTCACGGGTACACGGTGATTCCCGGTCTTGTCGGGATGCACGAGCACATGTTTTATCCGGCAGGTGACGCGATTTTTCACGAGATGCCGATCAGTTTTCCGCGACTCTACCTGGCCGGGGGAGTCACCACGGTTCGCACTGCGGGCAGCATTGAGCCCTATATGGATCTGGCGCTGAAACGAGAAATCGATGGCGGCGAAGCGGCCGGACCTCACATGCATGTGACCGGGCCGTATTTGGAGGGTCCGGGCAGCTGGGCGCCGCAGATGACCTATTTGAAAACTCCGGAGGAGGCCGTGGCGACGGTTAATTTCTGGGCGGACCGCGGCGTAGACAATTTCAAGGCATATAACTTTCTATCGCGAGCCGTGCTCAAAGCCGCAATCGACGCGGCGCATAAGCGAGGGCTGAAAGTTACAGGCCATCTCTGCTCTATTGGTTTTCGCGAAGCAGCAGAGCTTGGCATTGACGACCTGGAACATGGCATTACCGTGGATACGGAATTTTTCCCCGGCAAGAAGCCAGACCGGTGTCCCAGCGATTCGATGGCTTCGATGGCCGAGGTGATCAGGAGCCTGGGCAAGATGCAAGTCAGCGATCCGGCAATTCAGCAGATGATTCAGGATCTGGTGGCGCATCATGTTGCGATTACGTCGACTCTGCCGGTGTTTGAGCCTTTCGTGGCGGACAAGGCACCGCTGCAAGCGCGAGTGCTGAGCGCGATGTCAGAAGAGGCGCGCAACGATTATCTGGAGACGCGAGTGGAGTTTGACCTTCCCTTCCGTGATCCGAAGACGGGCGAAGTGCAGCCGCGGCCATGGGGGCGGATGTTCGAACAGGAGAAAGAATTTGAGCGAGCCATTGTGAAAGCCGGAGGGTTGCTGCTGGCAGGCGAAGACCCGACGGGGATCGGAGGAGATCTTGCGGGATTCGGCGATCAGCGGGAAGTGGAGTTGTTGGTGGAGGCAGGATTCACGCCGCTGGAAGCAGTTCACATCGCAACCTACAACGGTGCGCAGTACCTGGGTGAACTGGATCGCATTGGCACGATAGCGGCGGGGAAACAGGCTGACCTGGTGGTGATCAAGGGCGATCCGTCGAAGAAAATTGAAGACATTGAGAACGTCGAAATCGTGTTTAAAGACGGGGTCGGGTATGACTCGGCCAAGCTGATTGAATCGGTGCGCGGGCTGGTGGGAGTCCGATAGTACCGAACACCGAGTATCGAGAGTTTGCGTTGCTGGCAGGTGTTGGATTTTTGCTCGGGACTCGCAACTCGGTACTCGGTACTTTTTTGATTACAATTCAGATCGCATGCTGATTCTCGCTTCCGCCTCGCCGCGCCGTCAGGAGTTGCTGCGCAACGCGGGCATTGCGTTCACGGTGCAGCCTGCTGATATTGATGAGAGCCCACGCGCGGGCGAGGGCGCTCGGGAATGTGCCGAGCGGCTGGCGCGGGAAAAAGCCCTGGCGGTTTTTCGAGGCCATCCACAGAACCATGTTCTCGGCGCGGATACGATTGTGGTAGTCGATGACACGATCCTCGGAAAGCCGCGCGACGCCAACGATGCAGCTCGCATGTTGCGACTTTTGTCGGGAAGGACGCATGCAGTGATTACCGGAGTGTGCGTGGTGGGGCCGGATGCCCTCGGTTCAGTTGTCAGTGGCCAGTGGCCAGTTGCCAGCAGAACAGAGACTGGCTCCGAGACAACGCTGGTGACATTCTGCGACCTTTCTGAGAGTGAGATTCGCGACTACGTGGCCACCGGCGACCCGATGGATAAGGCCGGGGCGTACGGGATCCAAGGGATCGCTTCGCGCTGGATTCCGCGCATTGAAGGCGACTACAGCAATGTGGTAGGGCTACCGGTGGCGCGGGTGTACGCCATGCTGCGCGAGCTAGGGGCGGTCTGAAACATTTCTGGACGGTACAGCGATGCAGGCGTTGGGAAAAACGGAGAGGTCCGCTAGGACTTCTTTTCCTCTTCTTCTTTCTTTTCTTTTTTGCCTTCCTCCCCATCTTTCATCGCGGCCTTGAAGTTACGGATGCCTTCACCGATCCCTTTGCCGACGGCGGCAAACTTGCTCGTCCCGAAGAGTAGAAGGGCGATCGCGATCACTAACAGCCAATGAAACGGCGAAAATTCACCCATAACTCCTCCATCTCAGCACTTCGGGACATAACCTCGCATAAACCAAGCGAAGTTGCCAATAAAATTCTAGGCTACGCTCCCGGCGGAGTCAAAGAAGCGTTAAACGCTCTCGACCATGCCCGCGAGGAGCAGTGCGCGCCGCGGCAGCTCGGAGATAACGATGAACTCGTGCAGTGCGTGTGCTCCTTCACCCACACCGCCCAGGCCATCGAGAGTGGGAATCCCTATGCCGGCGGTGAAGTTGCCATCAGAGCCACCGCCCACCGCGGCTTCTTCCAGCTTCCATTCCACCTGGCTGGCGATGGTCTGCGCTTTTTTATACAGCGCGGCAACTCCGGAGGTTCGCTCCATGGGAAGGCGGTTAATGCCGCCTGAAATCTCGAGCTTGCAATGCTTGTCGAAGGGTTTGAGAGAACGAAATTTGCGATCGATTCCAGAGGCTTGCGTTGCTCTCTTGATGCGCACATCAATGCCGGCGCAGGCCTCAGCTGCGATCACATTGGTGCGCGTTCCACCCTCGATCACCCCCGCGTTTACTGACAGGCCTTTTCGCGGATTATTCAGCTTGGAGATGACCGCAATCTGCCGCGCCAGCTCAAGAATCGCGCTGTGTCCTTTGCCGGGATCGAGCCCGGCATGGGCCGCAAGGCCCTTCACGCGCAGGGTATATTCGCCGACTCCTTTGCGCGCAGTCTTGACGGCACCACGAAGTCCGGCGGCAGGCTCCAGCACCAGCACTCCGGCGGACTCTCTGGCCAAAGCCTCGGTGATCTTATGGGAAGAGCGGCTGCCGACTTCTTCATCGGAAACCAGAAAAACCGTGACCGGCCGGGGAAGTGCGCCGTGCCAGGCTTGCAGCCCCGCAACGGCATGGAGCATAAGCGCGATGCCAGACTTCATATCGAGAACGCCGGGACCCAGCAGACGCCCGCTCTCGACCTTGCACGGCATATTCGCCAAAGTGCCCAGCGGATAAACCGTGTCGTAATGACCTAGCAGCAGGACTGGTTTGCTCTTTGCCGACGCGAGGCCGTCGAAGTCAATCTGCAGACTGTCGCCGAAATCGTGACTGCGATGGAAGTGAGTGCGTCCGCCGAGCGCTTCGAACTTCTGCGCCAGAACGGCGGCAACTCTGTCGACTGCCGGCTTGTTGTCGCTGGGCGATTCGATTTCGACTAGCTCCCGGATGGTCTCTACAATCTGGTCCTGACGCTTCTCGAAATAGCGCAGCCGGTCCGGCTCCGCGCTGGGCGGGACAACTATCGGTCTTGCAGTTTTCTTACTCGCCACGATTCCCCTTTGCTGACTCAAGTCTCCTGCGCTGCCGGGAACACAACGCGGTACAGTATAATCTTCAGGCTGTTTGAGAGAATCCATGATTGAGACCACTCCACCCGTGAACGGCGCTCCGACGCCTGTAGACAAGGTTGCGCTCGATATTCACGACATCCTCAAGATCCTGCCTCACCGCTATCCTTTGCTGCTGATCGATCGCGTGCTTGAGTTGAAGCGCAAAGAAAGAATCGTAGCCATCAAGAACGTGACGATCAATGAGCCGTTTTTCAACGGCCATTTTCCCGGGCTGCCCATTATGCCGGGCGTGCTGATCGTGGAAGCGATTGCGCAAGCGGGCGGAGCGTTGCTGCTTACGGAAGTGGAAGATCGCGACCATAAAGTGATGGTCTTCACCGGCATCGAGCGCGCCAAGTTTCGCCGCCCGGTGAGCCCGGGCGATCAATTGCGGATCGAGGTGGAAGTGATGGGTTGGCGCGTCATTCCGCGCATGACTGCAGCCAAGATGCACGGAGTCGCGTTCGTCGCCGGCAAACGCGTGGCGGAGGCAACGGTTTCCTGCCAGCTTATCGACAGTTCGCGGGGACGCGGCGACGGCTCCGACGGCGCTGCTGTGGAATGAAGCGAGCGCAAGTGCAAGAGAGCTGCCGATTACTCAAAAAAACCAACCATGAACGTTGATTCCACCGCGATCCATCCTTCAGCCATCCATCCCACGGCAATCCATCCTACGGCAATCATTGATCCGCGAGCGAAAGTCCCAGCATCTTGCCAGGTCGGTCCCTATTGCGTGATTGGAGCTGACGTCGAGTTGGGCGAGGGCTGCCGGTTGGTGTCGCATGTCGCGATTGAAGGGCCGACGAAAATCGGAGCTGACAACGCATTCTTTCCTTTCTGCGCCATCGGGATGGCGCCGCAGGATATTTCTTACCGGGGCGAGCCAACGCGGCTGGAGATCGGCGATCACAATGAGATTCGCGAGTGTGTGACCATCAGCCGCGGTACCGTGAAAGGCGGCGGAATCACGCGAGTTGGCAGCCATATTTTGATCATGGCCTACGCCCACATCGGGCACGATAGCTTGATTGGCGACCACTGCATGCTGGTGAACGGCGCCACGCTGGGCGGGCATGTGACGGTGGAAGAGTGGGCGGTGGTGGGCGCGCTTTGCCCAGTGCATCAGTTTGTCCGCATCGGGGCGCATTCCTACATCGGAGGCGGTACCACCATCACGCAGGATGTCTTGCCGTTTTCCATGACCTCGGCGGCGCGCGACACGCACGCCTATGGAATGAATAAGGTCGGACTCGAGCGCCGCGGATTTTCGCCGGAACGCATTCGAAAAATTCACCACGCGTATAAAACCTTGCTGGCGTCGAAAATGAATACGTCCCAGGCGCTGGAGAAGTTAAAGTCCGAGGCGGATCGCGGCGAAGATGTGGACATGCTGATCCGGTTCATCGAGGCGTCGGCGCGGGGGATTATCAAGTAAGCGGAGTTGCTCGGTGGGGGTTGCCGTGGAATCAGAGGTTCGTGATCGAATTGTGGGCTCGTGGAAGCTCGTCTCCACGGAAGAAACCATGAAGGACGGCACCACTCGGCCCTTTCCTGCGTTTGGGCCGCACGCTAAGGGCTTCCTCATGTACCAGCGAGATGGTTACATGTGCGCTGTCCTTACAAATCCCGACCGTTTCGAATGGGCCGATCCGGCGCATGTCACGCCGGAAGAAAAAATAGCTGCCGCAGCTGGCACCCTTGCTTACTCTGGCGGGTATGAGATCGACGTGAAGCAGGAGCAGATTGTTCATCTGCCGGAAGTGGCTACCAATCCCGGATATGTGGGATCGCGGCAGATTCGGCCTTATTGCTTTGAAGGCCACCGCCTGGTCTTCAGCGATGTTGAGAAAGATGACCCCTCCGTTGCACGCTGGAGAATTGTCTGGGAAAAGGTGCAGCACGGCGCTTCCCATCCCTCTGTGGCCCAAGTGCTAGACTGACCCGTTGCTCTACTCGCGTCTGCTTCATGCCCTCTCACAACAAGAAACTCGGTCTCATCGCCGGCAACGGCAAGTTTCCTTTTCTTGTGCTTGATGCCGCGCGTGCCTCGGGATACGACGTGGTCGTCATCGCGATCCAGGAAGAAGCTTTTCCGGAAATCGAGTCGCGCGGCGCTGCATCGGTCCACTGGCTGTCGCTGGGAGAGCTTTCCAAGCTCATCGAAACATTCCAGCGCGAAGGCGTGAACCGCGCGGTGATGGCGGGGCAGGTGAAGCATAAACAGATTTTTTCTGCCATCCGGCCGGACTGGCGACTGGCGAAGCTTCTGCTCTCGCTGACCACGCGCAACACCGACAGCTTGCTGGGAGCGGTGGCCAAGGTCCTGGCGGAGGAAGGCATCACTTTGGAGAATTCAACCTGGCTCCTGGAACCGTTGCTGGCGAAGTCCGGCGTGGCCACGAGCCGCGCGGCCAGCGAGCAGGAACGAAAGAACATTGACTACGGCCGCGCCGTGGCGAGGCACATGGCGCAGCATGATATTGGCCAGACTGTCGTGATCGCCGAGGCCGCATGCGTTGCGGTGGAGGCGATGGAGGGTACCGACGCCACCATTGAGCGTGCGGGACAGATTATGCGGTCGTTGCGCGGCGATGCCTCCACGCTCAGCCGCGAACTCACTGTGGTGAAGATCGCGAAGCCGAATCAGGATATGCGATTTGATGTTCCGGTAATTGGAGTCAAGACGATTGAAGTGATGCAGGCTGCAGGCGCGACGTGCCTGGCTTTGGATGCGGGAAAATGTTTACTGCTCGATGGCGAGAAAATTCTTGACGCAGCCAACACGGCGGGCATCGCGATTGTGGCCGACTAACATCATAAGACCAATACTATGACTGCTACCAGTTCTGAATCTGCTCTTATCTCCGACCAACTGCGACGCGCATTCGAAGGCGATGCATGGCACGGTCCATCGCTGCTGGAACTGCTGCAGGATGTGGACGCCGCCACGGCTGCCACCAAGCCTTTGCCCGATGTTCACAGCATCTGGGAACTTGTGCTGCACATTGCTGCCTGGGACGAAGCGGCCCGCCGCAGGATCGGCGGAGAGACTGTTCAACTCACGGGTACCGACAATTTTCCGCTTGTGCCCAAGCCGACAGAAGCAGCTTGGCAAAAAACCGTGGCTCAGGCGAAACGCACGCATGATGTGCTGGTAAAGACCGTTAAGGCGCTTCCGGAATCTCGATTGCGTGACCGCGTTCCCGGCAAGAAATACGACTTCTACTTCCTGCTGCACGGAGTGGCGCAGCACGAGCTATATCACGCGGGACAGATTGCCATTTTGAAGAAAGCGACAGGAATTGAGTGATTTTGTGATCGGGTCATCGGACGATTAAAAAGGCCCTGCCCAGGGATTTGTTTAGCCGCCCGTTGACACGATTGCAAAATAGCCAATCCGTCCGCCGCCTTTGCGTTTACAATTCCTTGTTCCACGTGGCAACCAGCCAGCCGAGAGTTCCCGCCTGCAAGCAAACAATCCGATTTCCGTTGCGGTAGTGGGAGTGGGCGTCTTTGGACGCAACCACGCCCGCGTTTATAAAGAACTCGAACAGCAAGGGGAGCCGGTCCGGCTAGTGGGCGTGGTCGACCCCAATCTCGATCGCGCAGATGCGGTGGCTCGTGAGTTTGATTGCCGCGCCTTTGGATCGGTTGAGCAGATGCTGACGACGCACAGCGAAATTCGCGCAGCGTCTGTGGCCGCGCCTACGGTTCATCATCTGGAAGTGGCTCGCGCGCTGATGGAAGGGGGCGTGGACGTCCTGATTGAGAAGCCGCTGGCGGCGTCGCTGGCCGAAGCGGATGAATTAGTTCGACTAGCAGCGGATCGCAAACGCGTTGTGCAAGTGGGACATCTCGAGCGCTTCAACCCGGCGGTCCGGGCCACGATTCCGCTGCTTACGCATCCCATGTTCTTCGAAGTGCACCGGCTGAGCGTGTTTACGCCGCGGTCGCTCGATGTGGACGTGGTGCTCGACCTGATGATCCACGATCTCGACATCGTGCTCTCGTTTGCCGATTCTCCGGTGAAAGAAGTGCGCGCGGTCGGACTGCCCATTCTTTCCGGCAAGGTTGATATTGCGAACGTACGGCTGGAATTCGAATCGGGATGTGTTGCCAACTTTACCGCCAGCCGGGTTTCGACCGAGCGCGTGCGCAAGTTGCGATTTTTTCAGCCGCGGCAGTATGTGTCGGTGGATTATGGGCGGCAGGAAGTTCTGGTTTTCACGGTGGGGGAAGATGGATCGGCGGCGAGCACGCCCACGGTTAATCCTCAGATTAAGGTGGGCAAGCCGCCGGTGACGTCGGAAGAACCTTTGCACGCGGAGTTGCGAGCGTTTCTGCGTGCAGTGCGGGAGCGGTCTACGCCGGTGGTGTCGCTGGAAGACGGACGGCGAGCGCTGGCCCTGGCGCTCGAGATTCTGGGCGGGATTCGGGAGCATGGGAAGAGAGTCGGGCTGGCGGGGTTGGCGAAGGCCAAGGGCTAGGGCCAGGCGGAAGGCATCTCGGACGGTCGTTTTGGGGGTTGGTTAGTGTAATCGCATGGTTGCATCGGTTGATAGTGAGCTGCCAGTATCGTTCCTAGTCAGACAGGAGACCTCTCGAAGCTTACCAACATCACATGACGGCTTCGTTTCAAACCGTTGCAGTCGGGCTGGGGCTAGTTCTGGTGGCGTGGATTGGCTGTTTCTCTGCCGGAATGCCGACGCTCATTTGCCCGCTGCCCACCGTCACGATACTCCCTTTATTCTTTCTGTTGTCGCCGCCTTCGAATCTATCGCCCAAATTGGCCATACTTGTACCTGCCCTGTTGTTCTTCGCATGGAACCCCGGCCTGTTTCGCGGAACGTTGCAGGTGCCCAAGCGGTCTTGGGTACTTCTCACCATCTTGACCGTCCTCAGCGCTGTTTATTTCTCGTTCAGTTGGAGATATGGGAACGAGTATCAGGGACACAAGTACACCGAAATTGTCTGTGCAATAAACGTCGTCTGGATCGCTATCCTGTGGGCCGTCTTGTTGCGTGCGTCGCGGCTGCGCTCATTTGGCTCGAATCTGTTGTTCCACGCCACATTATTCGCATGGTTAGCTTGGTATGCATTTCCTTACCTTGGTGAGTTGCCGTAAAGGTTTGGCGATCTCCGTTAACAGCTGTAGCATAATATCGGATGGCATTTCCGATCCGAGTCTGCGCGGTTTGCTCAGAAGAGTTTGAGCTAAAGCCGGATAAGCCCGGCTTTGCCAACCGCTGCCCCGCGTGCAGCGAGGCCGAGGATGCGAAGCCCGCTGCCAAGACGAGCCACGACGCGGACGAACGCCAGAGTCTGAAGGAAGCGAACGAGGCGCGCAGACGAGCGATGCGCGACTTGCTCTATCGCAAGGATAGTTAGGGATTGCCCGATAGAGTAGCCAGTCCGGTGACGCGGCTTAGGAGTGTACCTCAGCGGCTGAAGCCGAACTCTTTTTGGCTGCTTTATGGCACGACTAAAGTCGTGCCCTTCCCGAATCCCGGACGGCGCAGCACGATGCGGGACCTGCTCTATCGATAAAGATAGTTAGCTCAGCGGCTAAAGCCGAACTTCTATGGCTGCCTTGCGGCACGACTGAAGTCGCGCCCTTCCCGATCCGAGGTGCGGCACCGCAAAATCAAGTGCAAACGACCCAAAATCCAGTGCTGCATCGAGTTTTGCCACAGGCAGTTCCAGCCGCGGATTGACCCGCATTTACAAATGTTTACACCCGTAAGTCCTGCGACGTTTGTCAGAGCAAAATCGCTTGAAAGATGCGAAAATGGAGGTAGCTTGGCCGCGTTTGTTCGCTGGGGTCATCCGAGGGAAGACCGGGTGCAACGTAGCGACGTGAATGTGTGTCTAACGGACAAGTCTCGCTCGGACAAAGCCTAGCGCGGACAAACTGAGTTCATGCCCATCACACAAATTCCATTCCAGGATCCGGTCGCACCCGAGAAGCCACAGCCGGAACAACTTGGGCTCTACGACGCGCAGGGATGGGAAACGGCCTACCGCGATCTGGATGACGATGCGCGCGTACCGCATCTGCTCATACAGTTACAGGATGATCTGGCGCGCTCGCGGCGCCGCGAGGCCGCGTGGATTTCCGTCATCGTTCACCTGGTTCTCATCATTTTGCTGGCCAAGGTGGAGTGGATTGAGAAATACCTTCCCTGGCACACTCCCGTCGCACGGCAAAGTCTGACGACGGGCAAGGATCTGACGTTCCTCGAACTTCCGCCGGACCTGCAGAAGGTACCGCACAAGCCGAATACGAACGTTGCTTCCGACAAGGATCGGATTGCGATGACGCGGCATCCGGAACTGGATCTGAAGGAACTTCGCAAAAGCTTGGCGACTCCTCCGCCGGGAGCGCCCGGATCAAGTGCGCCACAAGCACCGCAGGCGCCCGCGAAGTCGGCCGGCGGATTTCAGCAGAACCAAACTTCGCCTCAGCCGCAGCAGGCGCCGAATCCGCAGATCGCGCAGCTGCAAACCCCAGCCGCGCCGAACATCAGGAATGAGTTCGAGAAGTACGCCGGATCGATGTCCGCGGGTTCGGCAATTCAGGAAGCGGCGAGAGCGGCGGCGCGACCGGGAAGTGGAGGACAGGGCAGCGGCGGCGACTTTGGGCTGGGAACCGGCGCGCACGGCCGTCAGGTGGGCAACCTGGAGATTCTCAGCGACACGCAAGGCGTGGACTTTGGTCCGTACTTGCAGCGGATTCTGCGAGACGTGCGGGTGAACTGGTATAACGCGATTCCGGAATCCGCGCAAATGAAACACGGAAATCTGATCATTGAATTCGCGATTACCAAGGATGGAAAAGTTGCGGGCATGAAGCTGGTCGCCACTTCCGGAGACATTCCGCTGGACCGCGCGGCTTGGGCTGGAATCACTGCATCGGATCCGTTTCCTCCATTGCCCAACGAATTTACCGGACAGTTCCTAGCGCTCCGCTTCCGCTTCTACTACAACCCCACTAAAGACGAGATGCAGTAGTTTCTCGGACAAACTCCCCGCAAGGCAGTTGCGGCGGCTGATTTTCTACCGGACAGTCTTCGACCAGACACCTTTCTACCACACACGGCACGTTGGGCCCGAGTTGCACCGGGGGCAGGCTATCGGCAGCGATCCCTTTGGCATCGCCGGTTTGCGGCTCTGCGGGTTGGAACGGCGCAATAAATCGATAGCCACGACGAGCCAGGGTTTCGACGTAGCGGGGACTCGATGCCGAATCGCCCAGGGCCTCCCGCAACTTGTTCACCGCGGTGTTCAGGCTGTGATCGAAATCGACAAAAGTGTCGGCCGGCCGAAGTTTCTGGCGCATCTCCTCACGCGTGACCACATCGCCAGCGCGCTCAAGGAGCAATGTGAGCACTTGTAGCGGTTGCTCCTGCAGGCGAAGCTTCCTGCCGTTCTTGCGCAACTCGCCCGACGCGAGATCAAGCTCGAGAACGCCAATGCGCACAATTCCGCCGGGACGATTGCCTGGGAAAGCTGGCATAGGGAGTAAAGACTATGACCGACGACGCGTAGTGTAGCACCAAGCTACGCACGGGTTTCGTCGCGGCGTACAATTAATACCGTGGTTAAGGCTCATCAACGCGAGGGCGAGGACAGTTCCGCCCACAAGCGTCGTCACCACGCGATCTATGCTACGGAAACTTCCGGCCTGCTGCTGATCGCGTTCCTGCTACTTGTCCTCACCGTGATTCGCTACTGGCACGCCATTCATTGGGGCGTTCGCTGACGGTGGCTCCGGCGCAGCCTGAACCACTGCTGATCGTCGTGCTCGGTCCAACAGCCAGTGGCAAGACGGCATTGTCTTTGGCGCTGGCCGAGCGCTTTCGCGGCGAAATCGTGAATTGCGATTCCGTCGCCATGTACCGCGAGTTCGATATCGGCACGGCCAAGCCTACGCGCGATGAGCGAGCCCGCGCCGTGCATCACCTGCTGGATTGCATTGCACCCACAGATCACGTCACTGCCGGGGAATATGCGCGCCAGGCGCGGCGAGTGCTGGAAGAGATTCAATCTCGCGGCCATTTGCCGATCGTCGTGGGTGGAACTGGACTGTACCTGCGCGCCCTGCTCGACGGACTTTTCCCCGGTCCGCAACGCTCTGACGAGCTGCGCGACCGATTGCGCGAACGCGTGGCCAGCCGCGGTTCGGACTATCTTCATCGCATTCTGCGCCGACTCGATCCCGCGGCGGCAGAGAAAATCCATGCAAACGATGCTCCCAAGGTCATCCGTGCCATCGAAGTTTGTTTGACGTCACGCGAAAAGATGACGGACCTTTGGCAGCAACACGGACGCGATCCCTTGCGCGGCTTTCACATTCTGCGGCTTGGTCTCGATCCTGATCGTCAGGCTCTGTACGAGCGTATCAACCTCCGCGCGCTGCAGATGTTCGAGGCCGGATTGGTGGAAGAGACCAAACGTTTGCTGGAGAAATATGGCGACGCTGCCGGGCCTCTCGCCTCGCTCGGCTATAAACAAGCAGTGCAATTTCTTCGCGGAGAAATCAGCCATGGGCAAGCTGTGCAGTCCGCACAGCAAGCTCACCGCAACTACGCCAAACGTCAAATGACATGGTTTCGGCGCGAACCTGAAGTGCGGTGGCTGCGCGGCTTCGGGGACGAGGCGCGGGTTCAGCAGGAAGCGGTGGGGCTGGTCTCAGATCTTAGGTCTTAGGTCTCGGGCCTTAGGTCTTAGGTCTTTGAGTTTGAAAATGGGACTCTTACAATCAGTTTTCTTCCTCCGGTGTGATAGATGTCACTGGTGCAAATGATCTACTTCGTTATCGTCGTGCAATGCAAGGAACCTACGAGGATCTCAAGGTCTGGCGTCGCGCAATGGATCTGGTGCTCGAGGTCTACCGCAGTACCGGCTCGTTTCCCAAGCAAGAGATCTATGGCCTCACCAGCCAGATGAGACGAGCTGCAGTTTCGGTGCCGAGCAACATCGCCGAAGGCAAAGGACGTTATTCCCGCAAAGAATTGCTGCAATTCCTGTTTCATGCAAGGGGATCTCTGTTGGAGCTTCAGACCCAGATCACGATCGGGCGCGAACTAGGGTTTCTCGCTGCGCCGGAGGGGAAGAAGCTAACAGACCTAGCTTCCGAAGTCGGGCGTCTTCTGAATGGCTTAGTGAATCGATTTCAGGATGAGCCGGCCTCAAGGCTTTCCGGATCTTGAGCAAGAGCTAGGCGCAAAACGCCGCAACCTTGTCTTCGGTTTCGTCCCAACCCTAAGACCTGACACCTAAGACCCACGACCTGCGCTTCTGCTATCGTTTCCTCCATGCGTCAAACACTCGCCTTCTTACTGTTCGCTTTCGTCCTCAGCACGACTGCATTTGCCAAGGATAAATATCAGCGCCCTGGACCGATACGCCTCACTCCCAGCGGTGAAAAATGGGCCGAGAAGACCCTGCACAAGTTAACCCTCGAAGAGAAAATCGGCCAAGTGTTCATGATCTGGTGCCGTGCCAGTTTTCTCAACGTGGAAAATCCGGAGTATCTGCAATTCCGCGAGGCTATCCAGAAGTATCACGTTGGCTCCTTTGCAATGACGGTGCACGTGGACGGGCCCTACCTTCTGCGCAGCGAACCGTACGAAGCGGCCCAACTGCTCAACCGGCTGCAAAGCGATTCGAAACTTCCGCTGCTGTTTGCCGCTGATTTTGAACGTGGTCTTCCCATGCGCCTGATGGGAGCCACGGTCTTCCCACATGCCATGGCTTTTGGCGGAGACGGAAAGCTGGAAGATGCCGAGGCCTTCGGCCGCATTACGGCCGAGGAGTCGCGCGCCATTGGAATTCATTGGAATTTCTTTCCCGATGCCGACGTGAATTCGAACCCGGCGAATCCCATCATCAATACACGGTCATTCGGCGAGGATCCGAAGCAGGTCGGCGACCTGGTGGCGGCCTATATCAAAGGCGCGCACGAAGGCGGAATGTTGACCACGGCTAAGCATTTTCCCGGCCACGGCGACACAGCGACCGATTCGCATCTCGGCGTCGCCAGCGTGAACGTGGATCGCGCTCATTTGGATTCCATTGAGCTACCACCCTTCCAACGAGCGATCGCGGCTGGCGTCGATTCAGTGATGGTGGCACACGTCACGGTGCCCGCGCTCGATTCCGACCCGAATCATGTGGCCACGATCTCCCCGGCGATTGTTTCCGACCTCCTCGAGAAGCAACTCGGATTCAAGGGAATCATCGTCACCGATGCGCTGGACATGGCCGGTCTCACACACCTTTTCGCCAACAATATCGGCCGTGCCGCGGTTGAGGCATTCAAGGCGGGCAATGATCTTCTACTGATTCCAGCTGATTTCCCGGCTTCGTACAATGCCATGCTCCAGGCGGTCCAGTCGGGCGAAATTTCCCGGGAACGGCTTGACCACTCCGTCCTTAAGATTCTCAGGACTAAGGCCTCTCTGGATTTACAGGAGGCCCGCACGGTGGACGTCAAGGCAATCGCAAATCTGGTGGGGAAGCCGGAAAACCTTGCTTTCGGCCAGCAGGTGGCCAACGACGCGGTCACGCTGGTCCGCGACAATGGCAAGATTCTGCCGCTGAAGTCGCTGGTCAAGAACCAGGGAACCGCGAAGGCCGCGCTTCCGTATACAACACAGGAGGAGACACACAACCAGGTGGTCGCGGTGATCTTCTCCGATGACATGCGGACCGAATCCGGCCGCACCTTCGGGCGCGAATTTCACGCCCGGATTCCGGACGCGCGCCTGATTTATGTGGACCCGCGCGTTGCGGAAGGGATGAGCGGTGACGTACTGAAAGCGGTGCAGGAAGCAACCACGGTGATTGCGGCCGTCTATGTGATCCCGACAGCGGGAAAGATGGGGAACAGTGTGGCGATGGCGGACGCGAGTGGCGCGCTGCTGCAACAAGTTCTGGACCACGCGGCGGCGAAAACCTCGGTGATTGCCATGGGAAATCCTTATCTTGCGGCGGATTTTCCGAAGGTTGAGAATTACATGTGCACGTTTTCCAACGCGACAGTCTCAGAGCTAGCGGCGGTCCGCGCCTTGTTCGGCGAAATCGCGATTCGCGGGCATCTGCCGGTGAGCATCCCCAATGTTGCGGCGCGGGGCGCCGGTATAGAACGCCCGGTTCAAATTGCCAGTGGAGGAACTCAACATGCGCAAAAATGAAATCTTCGCGTTTGTTGTGTTGGTGGCCAGCCTCGGCTCACTCCTGCTTCTGCCCGCCTGCAGTGTGAACGTGCAGAAAGAGAGCAACGGGCAAGACAAACAAGTGGACATCAAGACGCTGCTCGGAGGCGTCCACGTGAGCAAACAGGCGGACGTCACCGAGACGGGACTCGCGGTTTATCCCGGCGCTCGCCTGAAGGAAAAGGATTCCGGCGGCAGCGACAAAAGCGCCAACGTGAATATCACGGGCTTCGGATACGGAATTAAAGTTGTCGCCGTATCGTATGAGTCCGACGACGCGTCGGCCAAAGTGCTTTCTTTCTATCGAGACCAGCTGAGAAAATACGGGAACGTTCTTGAGTGCCACACCTCCAGGGGAAACTGGAGCGTAAATATGGGATCGCACGGATCGAAGAATGGTTCGAACGAG
This sequence comes from uncultured Acidobacteriaceae bacterium, assembly GCA_963773675.1. Taxonomy (GTDB): domain Bacteria; phylum Acidobacteriota; class Terriglobia; order Terriglobales; family Acidobacteriaceae; genus Sulfotelmatobacter. The sequence continues at coordinate 53,185 of CAVZCG010000017.1, read as the reverse complement.
TTGGCCTGCGACGGCAGCGGTGGCAACGAAATTGAGCTCAAAGTGGGCAAGCAGGACGACCAGCACATTGTCGCGGTAGAGCCGGAAGGCAAAGGGTCAAGTTTCTCGCTGGTGTATGTACGCACTCACGGCAAGGATGCCGATATCTAAGAACGCGTCAAAGGCAGGAATTATGATCCGATCAATTTTGCTTCGCTCGATACTCACAGCCGCAGTTGGCATAGCGCTGGCAATACCCGGCATGGCCGCGCCGCAGAAATCAGACGAGCAAGAGAAGCATCTCGATATCCAAAGCAACGCCGGTGACTTGCACGTGGGCAACGATGCCGATGCCAGAAAAGCTGGGTTGCCGCTGTATCCCGGTGCTCGGCTGCGGCACGACGAAGAGAACGACAGTGCGGCGAATCTGAGTCTCTTCACCCAGGCTTTCGGAGTGAAGCTGGTGGTGGCGAAATATGAATCCTCCGACGCACCCGGCAAAATTATTGAGTACTACCGCGAGCGCTTAAAGAAATATGGCAAGGTAATCGAATGCCACACTCGCGAGCACGGCGGCAGCCACGCAGATTTTAACGATGACGATCATGCCGAGGATCAACCGGCCAAAGCGGTGAAATGCGAAGGCGACAACAGCGGTCCGGTCACCGAGTTGAAGGTTGGGACGAAAGAGAACCAGCATGTGGTTTCTGTTGCACCGAGCAAAGGCGGCAGCGGCACCAGCTTCGTAGTGCTGTACGTCCACGCTCGCGGCAAACAAGGGGATATCTAGCGCAAAGCGGTGCCTCACAAAAGCAGCCAGGGCCTTTCTTGCGCCTGCGCCTCACCGTGCGATACTTTCAAGTTAGACCTGCTCTGAACCTCCATGGACCATCCTTGCTATAAGTGCGGGCATAGTGTTGAAGACGGCCGGCCGTTCTGCTCGCAGTGCGGAGCGCCGCAGATCCGGGTCGCGATGCCGGAGGGGGTAACGCCCGCGGCTGCAGAATCGGTTTTGTCGAGTCCTCTGCCGATTTTTTCTTCCGATTCGTCTTCGGTTCCAGTTCCGCACAGGGCGTCGCTTTCGACCGAGATCGAATGGCCAACTGGATTGCGGGTATGCGCGGTTGCTGCTTTGATCGCAGCTCTGGTCATGACTCTTGGTCTGGTGATTCCTCTGGTGGCCGTATTGGGTGCAGGGTCTCTCGCCGTCACTCTCTATCGCCAGCGGAATCCTGCCTGGACGGTCAATGCGCGCTCGGGAGCAAAAGTCGGAGCGGTGTGCGGCGTTTTGTTTTTCGGAACCGCGGCCGTCTTTGAGACGGTGGCCGTGAGACTGCTGCATCCCGGCAGCCAGGTTCGTCAAAAGATGCTCGACGCTCTTCAGCAGGCCGCATCTCGCTCCAATGATCCGCAAGTGCAGGCGGCCTTCGATCAGCTCAAGACGCCGGAAGGCATCGCACTCATGCTGGTCCTCGGGATGGTTTTCTTGTTTCTGCTCTCGATTGCCGCAGGCAGCCTGGCAGGAGCCCTGACTGGATCTTTCCTTGGGCGGCGGAACCGCCCGTGAAACCGGCTTTCTCTTAGAGCAGTCTTGCATGGGCCGCGTTCGCCGCGTATTATTCCGGGTTTGCCTTCTCACGCCATGAATAAACCGGCACGCGGTTCGTTGCTCGGCATCGAGCATCTTGAGGAAAAGGAAATACTCGGTCTGCTGCGGCTGGCTCGCCGCATGAATCCGCTCAAGGCGCGACCGTTGTTGCGCAACAAGCGCATCGCGCTGCTGTTTTACGAAGCTTCCACGCGTACGCGATCTTCTTTCGAGGTCGCTGCCAAATCAATGGGGGCGATCACGGTGCTGGTGCTCTCTTCCGGGTCAAGCATCGAAAAAGGCGAATCGCTGCTTGACACGGGATACACACTGCGGGCTGTGGGCGCGGATGCCATTGTCATTCGCCATCCTTCTGCCGGCGCGCCGCTGATGATGGCACAGCATCTCGATATTCCCGTCATCAACGCCGGCGATGGGATGCACGAGCATCCGTCTCAAGCTTTGCTCGATGCGTTCACCATTCTGAAGCACAAGAAATCCTTTAAAGGCTTACAAGTCGCGATCATTGGCGATATTTACCATAGCCGCGTGGCCCGTTCCGCATGCCATCTGCTGAGCAAGGTGGGGGTGAAGGTAACTCTGTGCGGACCTGCCGAACTCATACCCGAATTCGCCACTACGCTGGCGCCCGGGCTGCGCATTACTCGGCACATTGAAGAAGCGCTGCGCGGCGCCGACGTGATCATGTTGCTGCGCGTGCAGCAGGAACGTCTCGCTGGCAAAAAGATCCACTTGCAGGACTATATGGCGCGCTACCAGATGACGATGGCGCGGCTAAAGTTGGCCAAGCGCGACGCCATCGTGATGCATCCGGGCCCGATCATCCGCGGGCTGGAGCTGACATCCGAAGTGGTTGACGGTCCACAATCTGTAATCGTGGACGAGGTGCGCAACGGAGTGCCCACGCGGATGGCGATTTTGGCGCGGGCGTTGGGGAAGGCGAGCTGAGCCACGGATTTTCGCGGATACACACGGATTGAAAGAGAATGACGAACGCCAAATCCAAACCGGGATCGATGCTGATCAAAGGCGGGCATGTCATCGACCCTGCGGCGAAAATCGATGCGCTGATGGATGTTCTCCTGCGCGACGGGTTAGTTGCCGAGATCGCTCTGCCCAATAAGATTCGCGGCGGAGCCGATGAGAAGTTTGATGCGCGGGGTCTGATCGTTGCTCCGGGATTCATCGATTTGCACGCGCACTTGCGCGAGCCGGGACAGAGCTACAAGGAGACCATTGCCACGGGTACCGCGGCAGCGGCGGCGGGAGGCTTTACGTCCGTCTGCACCATGCCAAACACCGTGCCCGTAGTGGACAGCGCTGAATTGGTTGCGTGGTTGCGGCATCCGGAGCGCGGCGCGGTGGCAAATGTTTTCCCGATTGCGGCCGCTACTTTGAGCTCTCGTGGTGCGGCACTGACCGATTTCGCCGCCTTGCAGCGGGCTGGCGCAGTGGCTGTTACCGACGACGGCAAGCCGATTCTCGAAGATGAAATCATGCGCGACGCCCTGCGGCTTGGCGCTCAGCTGAATCTCCCGGTGGTGCAGCACGCCGAAGATACGCGGCTCACCGAAAATGCCTCCATGAACGAAGGTCCTACAAGCTTTCGTCTTGGACTGCGGGGCATGTCGACGGCGGCCGAAGCGAGCATTGTGGATCGCGACGTGACTCTGGCGCAGCAGATTCGCGAATCACGGCTGCATGTCGCACACCTTTCTACTTCGGATGCGTTGAAGGTAGTGCGGCGCGGGAAGCGTGCCAAGGTGCGCGTGACCTGCGAAGTAACGCCGCACCATTTCACGCTGCTGGATGAAGATGTGGGCGAGTACAACACGAATTTCAAGATGAACCCGCCGCTGCGCTCGACGACCGACCGCGAAGCGATTCTGGTTGCGCTGGCCGACGGCACCGTGGATGCCATCGCCACCGACCACGCTCCTCACGCCACACACGAAAAAGAAGTCGAGTTCGAGCGTGCCGCGTTTGGCATTACTGGACTCGAGACGGCGCTGGCGCTGGCCATCACGAAGCTGCACCGCGAACACACAATTCCGCTGACCCGCATCGTAGAGCTCTTCACCGCCGGCCCGGCGCGCGTTTTCGATCTGCGCGGGCGCGGATCGCTGGCCCGTGGAAACCACGCCGATGTAACTATCTTTGATCCGAAGAAAAAGTGGGCCTTTGAAGCCGGGAAGTCTCGGTCGTTGTCGCGCAACACACCGTTTGACGGCTGGCCGTTTACGGGGAAAGTTGTAGCCACGATTGTGGGCGGGAAGATGTTGTATCGGGCAGAGTAAGAAGCGAGTCGCGCAGCGACGTAATTCATTAGCCCCGCACGTGAGTGCGGGGAGGCAAGTACGGGGAACGAATTCGAGTCGCATTCGCGACGCCACTCAGGCTGCAAATAATCGGTCCGCGTCGTAGGTCACGCCAGATTTCTTGAGGAGCGCCGAGAACTCCTCCTCGAAGCTCCTTTTCCTGTGGTGTTCTGCCTGATTACGAATATAAGCTTGGACCGTTGGCAACAAAGATGGACTTACGCTGAACGCTCCATATCCCTTCTGCCATTCGAAGTGAACGCCGCTCTCACTTAGCCAGCGCGAGGAATTTGCCTTCAACTTCTGCACGGTTTCAGCCAGAGTCAGCGCAGGGGGCAGCCCAATGAGCAGATGAACGTGGTTGGAAGTGCCGCCAGCGGCCAGAATCTTGAAACCCAGGTTGTCCGCTATCCCGATCAGATAAGCGTAGAGCCGCTCTCGCAATTCAGCAGGGATCAGGGCACATCGCCCCTTGGTGGCGAAGACGCAATGGAGGAAACTTGCGGAGTGCGTGTGAGACATGAGGTGTCGTCCCTGAAGGGACTCCGATCCTAAACGTTCGACCACCCCGCACTTATGTGCGGGGCTAATGAATTCCGTCCCCTCGCGGGGACTGCTGCGCACTAGGGACAAGAGGCCCGGCTACCCCCCAGTATCGAACTGGATAGGAGCGAAACTTGTGATCCTAGTAATAAATAGTTTGTTGGGGTCCCCGAATGGGAAAATGTCTACTTCAAAATCCGCATCTTCTTCCCTACTCGCCCCAACACCTCCAATGCCTGCTCCAACTCCTCTTTCGTGTGCGTGGCGGTCATGATGGTGCGGATGCGGGCTTTGCCTTCGGGAACCGTCGGAAACGCGATGCCGGTGCCGAGGACGCCTTCTTTGAAGAGCTCGCGGGAGAAATCCATGGTGAGCTTGCCGTCGCCGATGATGATCGGGGTGATTGGAGTTTCGCTGGCTGGAGTGGCGCGGCCGCCGATATCGAAACCGAGCAGGCCGAGTTCTTTTTTCCAGAAGCGCGTGTTCTCCCAGAGCTTTTCCATGCGCTCAGGTTCGTTCTCCAGAACGTCGAAGGCGGCAATGCAGGTGGCCGCGACCGACGGCGGATGCGAGGTGGAAAACAGGAACGGGCGAGCGCGGTGGTAGAGAAAATCAATCAGATCGCGCGTTCCACAGACGTAGCCGCCCAGTGCTCCGATGGCCTTCGACAACGTTCCCACCTGAATATCGACACGACCGTGCATGCCGAAGTGATCGATGGTGCCGCGTCCGTTGCGGCCGAGCACGCCGGAGGCGTGAGCATCGTCGACCATCATGATGGCGCCGTATTTCTCGGCGAGATCGCAGAGTCCCGGCAGAGGTCCGATGTCGCCATCCATGGAGAAGACGCCGTCCGAGATCAGCAGCTTCTTGCCAGGCTCGTTCTTCACGCTGGCGAGTTGTTCTTCGGCGTGAGTGACGTCTTTATGACGGAAGACCAGAATCTTCGCCTTCGACAAACGCGCGCCATCGATGATCGAGGCATGGTTCAGGGCGTCGGAGATGATGAAATCGTCCTTGCCAAGCACGGCCGAAACCGTGCCCGCATTCGCGGCGAAGCCTGACTGGAAGACTACGCACGCCTCCACGTTCTTGAAGCGCGCAATCTTTTCTTCGAGCTCCATGTGGATCTTCATCGTCCCGGCGATGGTGCGCACAGCGCCCGATCCCACGCCGTATTTGCGCGTGGCCTCGAGCGCTGCCTCGCGCAGCTTGGGATGCGTGGTCAGGCCCAGATAATTGTTCGAGGCAAGGTTGATGACTCTCTTGCCGTCGAAGGTGCAGACCGGCGCCTGCTCGTCCTCCAGCACGCGCAGCTTGAAGTGGGTGCCTTTGGCTTTGAGTTCGTCGAGTTGGTCGGTGAGATACGAGAGCGGGTTGATGCGGGTTGCGGTAGTCATGATTGCCTCAAAGTTCTTTGCCACGGATTCACACGGATCAACACGGATCGAAAGCCGACGCTAAAACATAATGGGATTGCCGGTCGCCACGCTGGCTTCAGACAACTGCTTCATGTTGGTGAAGAATTCTTTTTCGGAATCAGCCAGAATGTCGCTGGAATGCAGCACGATATCGACTTCCTTTAATAGTTTTGCCGCGTCTTTGCTGGAGATCCAGTCGCCGGTATGCGTGCCGTCGTAGAGAACTTTTTCCAGCAGCATGGGAAACTTCGGCCCGGGACTGCCTTGCAGGCCGCGCAGAAAGCTGCGCAGATTGCCCACCCGCGTGATGTTGCCCAGAAACATGGAGAGAAGATATCCCTCGTGCTCGCAGGACTCGCCCATCCAGTGGTCGTGAGCGTCCCACTCTGCTTCTATCGGATCGCCCGTCAGCGTGGGCTCGCCGGACTCATCGAAGGTGAGCCGGTCAGGGAGCGGATGCGGTTTGGCCTTGCCGTCCCGGATACAGGTGCAGCGCACGAACGCATCAAGGCTCATAATTCACTTCCGTCGACATGCTTGTTCCGAGACTGCGTCCGACTGAAGGGCTCGCCGTCGAAGCCCGCCACTGGGGCTCAACGCACTCCGTTGGGATATATCAAAATTTTACTCGCCTCGCCGGTCTTCAACCGCTCCATCGCTTTGGAAAAATCCTTCATCGGAATGCGGTCGGTGATCACGGGATGGAGATCGAGTTTGCCGGCTTTGAGTAACGCGGTCATCTGATACCAGGTCTGATACATGCGGCGTCCGTTGATGCCCTGCACCGTGATGCCTTTAAAAATGATGTCTTCGGAAAAATTCAGCGAGATGGGCTTTGAGGTCAAGCCGAGAAGGGAAATTCTGCCGCCGCGCCGCACAATATCGAACGCTGTCCGAATGGAATCGGGATGGCCCGCCATTTCGAGCACCACATCCACGCCGAGGCCGCCAGTCTTCTCCATCACGGCGGCTTTCACATTTTCTTTCGAGGGGTCGAGAACGTAGTCGGCTTTCATCTCGCGCGCAATCTTGCGCCGGTGCTCGTTGATTTCAATGGCAAACACGCTGGTCGCGCCCACGGCCCGCGCTACCGCAATGGCAAACAGTCCAATGGGACCGCACCCTGTGATGGCGACGGTTTTGGCAGCAATTTCGTCGGCCATCACGGTGTGGACGGCGTTGCCCAGCGGATCGAGGATCGAGGCGTACTCGTGCGGAATGGCGGGATCGAGCTTCCAGATATTTGATTCCGGAATGACCACGTACTCGGCGAAGGCACCGTTGGCATCGACACCGATGATTTTTACGTTCTGGCAGATGTGCGCCTCGCCGGTGCGGCACTGCAGGCACTTGCCGCAGGCCACATGCATTTCGGCGGAGACGAAATCGCCTTCTTTCACGCTGGTCACTTCATCACCGAATGCGGCCACCTCACCACAGAACTCATGCCCGGGAATCAGGGGCGGATGAATGCGCCCTTGCGCCCATCGGTCCCAGTTGTAGATATGCAGGTCGGTGCCACAGATGGAGGCCATCTTCACTTTGACCAGCACATCGGTACGGCCAAATGTGGGGACTTTTACTTCGCGAATCTCCGCTCCGGGCGCGGCCTCCGGCTTGACCACCGCCAGCATCGTGGATGGCATGAAATTATGACCTCACCGCTACTCGAAAAGGGCTTCTCTAGTTAGTCTCCGCTTGTAGCGCCTTTGAAGCAAACGGAAGATTGTAGCACCAAGCGTCCGACGCGTTCTTAACGGCTTTGGTTGCGGCTGCGCTGCTCTGCCGCCTAACTCATCGGTTTGTAGGTTTTCGGCGGAGCGACCTTGTAATTTTCCGACTGGCCGCGAGGGATGCTTAGCGTCTTCCACTCGCTCGACCGCAGATGCTTGGCCAAAAATATGATCTGCCCGGTATGAGAGGCGTAGTGAGCGATCTGACGGTTGATCGCCTGCAGCACGGTGTGCGGTTCACTACGAATCGTGACGGTTCGCATTACATCTTCGGGCTTGAGCGAATCGAGTGTGTCAAAAACCTGCGCCCAGCCCTCTTCCCACCAGCGCATCACATCGTCTCGAGTGGTTGCGGGGCTTAGCTCGAATTCCTGGTCGCGAAAGCGGTTGGGCTTCTCGCCATCGGTGGTGAGGAAGTCGGAAAAGCGCGAGCGCATGTTCCCCGCCATGTGCTTCACGATGAGGGCGACGGAGTTTGATTCGGGGTCGAGAGTGACGAATAATTCTTCGTCCTTGAGTTGGGCAATTGCAGCCTCGGCCAGTCGCTTTGTTTCCGCGCATCTGGCGGCGGGCTTCGTCGAGGTAGTGAGTCGCGAGATCGGTCATAAAAATTCCTGCGTTTGTCGTTTCGATGAACTTCCCCCGGGCCTGGCGTCATTCGGCAGATAAAAATCGCTAAATCAATTCGCTCCCCAACCGCCGCCGCCGGGGGACTCAATTCTCACTCGGTCGCCTGCACTCAGACGGGTGCTGAACTTTCCTGGCATCGTCTCGACCGATCCGCCGCTGCGGATAATACTCGTCCTGCCCGATGCGCCATCGACGCCGCCGTTCAAACCCCAAGGCTTGAGCAAACGTCTGTCGGAAAGGAGGGTTACTTCGCAATCGGTCAGCACTTCTATCTCACGGATAATTCCGTCACCGCCGCGATATTTTCCGCTACCGCCGCTGCCCGGTCTAAGGGAATACTGCCGCACCCGCAGCGGATAGGCATACTCGAGTGCCTCGGCAGGCGTGTTCAGAGAATTCGTCATGTGCGTGTGGACGCCAGAAACTCCGGGCTTGGAAGGACGCGCACCCATGCCGCCTGCGATGGTTTCATAGTAAGTGAAGGGATTGCCGGTACGGGGATCGATGCCACCGATGGTTAAATTGTTCATGGTTCCCGAAGCGGCGGCTGGAATGCGGTCGGGAATCGCGCGGGAAAGAGCGCGCAGCAACACGTCGACGATGCGCTGTGAAGTTTCGACGTTGCCACCCGCCACTGCCGCCGGTGGGCGCGCATTCACAATTGTGCCCGCTGGAGCGATGACTTGGATGGGGCGCATCAGGCCGGCGGTGGCGGGGACGTCATCTGCCAACAGACATCGAAAGACATAGAAGCATGCGGAGTAGGTGATGGCCTCGACGGCGTTCACGCTGCCCTCGACCTGCGCGTCGCTTCCGGTGAAATCGACAGTGACTGCGTGGCGCTTTGGCCCGCGTGTTTTCTGATGCCCGATGGTCACGGTCACCGCTATTTTCACCGGCTTGTCGCTGATGCCGTCGTTATCCAGAAAATCTTCCGCGCGATAGGTTCCGGCCGGAACGCGCAACAAAAATGCACGCATCAGTTCTTCGGAATACTCGAGCAGTTCTTCAGCGGTCCGCTTCGCTCGTTCCACTCCGTAACGCTGGCATATCTCCCGCAGGCGTTCGGCCCCGGTGTGGCAAGCGGCAATCTGTGCGCCTAGATCACCTTCGCGCTCTTCGGGCGTGCGCACGTTGTTGAGCAACAGCGCGAGCACATCAGGCTGCATTGCCCCTCCGCGCATGATCTTCACCGGAGGGATGCGAAATCCTTCCTGATAGATCTCGCGGCATAAGCCCATCGATCCCGCGTAGGTTCCGCCTACATCGGCGTGATGAGCGCGCGATGCGACGTAGAAGTCAGGATGCTTCGCGGCTTTTCGCGCAAAGGGACGGCTGCGCCCCACATACACGGGCGCGACCAGAGTAATGTCCGGCAGATGTGTACCGCCGCGGAAGGGATCGTTCAGCATGACCACATCGCCGGGAGCCATTTCTCCTGCAGCAATCGCAGCTCGAACCGACATTGGCATGGAGCCCAGATGTACGGGCATGTGATCGCCCATGGCAATGACCTCGGCGGCGCCGTCAAACACGGCGCAGGAATAGTCTCGCCGCTCCTTGATGTTCGGAGAAAATGCAGTTCGCCGCAGCGCAGCGCCCATCTCTTCGGCGATCGAGTGATAAAGATTCTTGAAGATTTCCAGCTCGATGGGATCGCGCCGCATGAGGCGAAGTTTACTCGAACCGAGAAGATGCAACCAGCCAAAGAGAATCGAATGGAGTGCGAGTCGATAAGCTGGACGGCTTCTTCCGGTGAAAATTGTTCGGTGAAAATGCAAAATTGTGTTGACACTGCGTTCATACTGCCGCAATATCTTGTGTTAAGGACGCTGCCCGTACAACGAGTTGGGTGGCTTTTGGCATTCGGGTCCCCGAAGTCACAAGGGAAAATCGTTCACGGAGGAACCTTCATGGCAACGAAGAAGAAGGCAAAAAAGAAGAAACACTAACTAACCGTCTGCGAAACGATACTTCGCAAGGGCCAGAATTTCACTCGCCTCTCAGGAGAAGCACCTCTTGAGAGGCATTTCCGTTTTGTACGGCGGAACGCGGGCTGCACGCCCGATCTCGAAATTGTTCGTATCGATCCCTGGCCTGTGTCACAATACGGAGACGGCCGGGGCCTCAAACCGCCGATGCGAGCATGAGTCCGAGAAAAAAAAGCGCGGGCAAGAACAAAAGCGATCAAGTATTCATCCCCGACAAGCTTTATTTCCGTATCGGCGAAGTGGCCAGCCTGTGCCGTCTTCCCGCCTACGTGCTGCGCTTCTGGGAGAGTGAGTTTCCGCAGCTGAAGCCGGTGAAGAGCAGCACCGGGCAGCGCATGTACCGCAGGCGGGACGTGGAAAGCGTTCTGCACATCAAGCAACTGCTCTACGAGCAAGGCTTCACGATTGTGGGCGCGCGCCAGCAACTGCGTTCCGAGACGAAAGCGGAAAAGGGACAGGCAGCGATTCCATTTCCGTCGCAATCGCCCACCGAGATCCAGCACATCCGCCAGGGACTGCGCGAGATTCTAAACTTGCTCACGGCGCGGCGCACGGGATAGACCAGTCGCACGCGGCCTGTGCGTCTACCCTTAAGCCGCGCACTCCGGAGTCGGCTTCTTGACCTTGCCCGAGTTGGCGGCGTCCAGACGGATGCGGCTGACGCGAGCGGTTTCGTGAACCAGATCGTCCGTGGCCTGGGTTCCGTCTCCCGCCATCACAGACCCCGCGGCTAAAGCAAAACGCAACGCGTCAGCTTGATCCTCGAAATACAAAATGACTTGCCCGGACATACGTATTCTCCCAGGTTAAGGTACTTTCCGTGCGGCCTAAAAAAGACTTCGACGAGTAGCGCGTCGGCGAGCGTGACGCATATAGATCTTTCCATGATTGTTACGGAGCCAGCCCCCGGTCAGAAGTGCTTTTCTTGGTTCATGGGGAGTAGGAAGTGCAGGTACGGTTCGGCTCCGGATGGGCAATTGACGGAAAACGTCGCGCCAGCCTAAGATTGCGTTCCGATGATCGGCAAGACCATCTCCCACTACCAGATTACGGCCAAACTTGGTGGCGGCGGCATGGGCGTGGTGTACAAAGCTGAAGACGTCCGCCTGCACCGCACGGTCGCGCTGAAATTTCTGGCCGATGACTCCGCCAAGGATCCCGCAGCCCTCGAGCGCTTCCGCCGCGAAGCCCAGGCTGCCTCGGGGCTGAACCATCCCAACATTTGCACCATCTACGACATCGGAGAAGAAGGTGGCGCTGCCTACATCGTCATGGAGTACATCGATGGGCAGACGCTGAAGCATCGCATCGAAGGCAAACCGATGCGGCTGAACGAGGTGTTGGAGCTCGCGGTGCAAATTGCCGACGCGTTGGATGCCGCGCACTCCCACGGTATTGTCCATCGCGATATCAAGCCGGCGAATATTTTCATCACGCGCAGCGGCCAGGCGAAAGTTCTCGATTTTGGTTTGGCGAAGTACACCGCCGAGGCCCACTCGGCGCGGGCAGCAACGGGTGTAACCAGTTCCATGCCCACGGCGCCGGACGCGCATCTGCTCACCAGTCCCGGGTCGGCTATCGGAACGATTTCCTACATGTCGCCAGAACAGGCCATGGGCGAGGATCTTGACCGCCGCACCGACCTGTTTTCGCTCGGAATTGTTCTTTACGAAATGGTCACGGGGCGGCAGGCTTTCTCCGGCAACACGAGCGCGGCGGTGTTCGATGGGATTCTCAATCGCGCGCCCACTCCCGCGTTGCAGATCAATCCTCAACTTCCGCCGAGAATCGCGGAGATCCTCGAGAAGGCGCTGGAAAAAGATGTGAAGCTTCGGTACCAGACAGCCTCCGACTTCCGGGTCGACCTGCAGCGATTGAAGCGCGAGTCGGACACACATGGGAGTACCAGGATTGCGATCCAGCCCGCGGCCGCGGAAACAGGGGTGGCGGCAGCTCCGGCGAATGGCGGCTCCAGACGATGGCCGATGATCGCCGCAGCGTCGGCAATCGTAGCGATTGCGTTGATCGTGGGAGCCTACCTCGAAGGAAAACGCGCGGGCCTGGCTTTGAGCATTTCCCCGCCCACCTATCACCAGCTGACTTTTCGCGGCGGCACCATCCGGATGGCACGTTTTGCTCCCGATGGAAAAAACATTGTATATAGCGCGGCCTGGGAGGGGAATCCAATCGATATTCTGGTCACCCGTCCCGACAGCCCTGAATCGCGCCCGTTTGGATTGTCGAAGGCCGAGGTGTTGTCCATCTCCTCCGAAGGCGAGATGGCGGTTCTGCTGAACAGCCACAATGTAGATCCTTACATTAACGTCGGCACGCTCGGTCGAGTGCCGCTGGGTGGCGGCGCACCGCGCGAAGTGCTGGAGAACGTGCAGTGGGCGGACTGGTCGCCGGATGGCACAAACTTCGCGGTGGTACGTGAGGTCGGCGGCTTGAGCCGCGTGGAATATCCCATCGGCAAAGTGCTATATCAAACCGGAGGTTGGCTCAGCCATGTGCGCATCAATCCGCGTGGAGACATGGTGGCGTTTATCGAGCATCCGGTTCGGCGGGACGACGCGGGGACGATCGCGGTGGTCGACACTTCAGGAAAGAAAAAGACTTTGTCTACCGGGTGGGAGACGGCTTGGGGCTTGGGATGGTCGCCGAGCGGAAACGAGATATGGTTTTCAAGCACCCGGCTGGGCTATGGACGATATCTCTCCGCGGTAAGTCTTTCCGGGAAAGAACGGCTTCTGGCGCGGGAGCCGGGCACGCTGACTTTGCAGGATGTGGCGAAAGACGGACGCGTGCTGATTACACGTGATGTGCCGCGCGTGGGTATGGTGGGGATGAGCGCCGGCTCCAGCAAGGAGCGCGATCTTTCGTGGCTGGATTGGTCGGCGCCCAAGGATTTGTCTCTCGATGGCAAAAAGCTTTTATTCACCGAATCAGGTGAGGCGGGCGGGGAGAATTATTCCACTTATATTCGGGACACCGATGGCTCGCCTGCGGTTCGCCTGGGCGACGGATTGAGCTTTGCACTGTCGCCGGATGAGAAGTGGGTTTTGACAGGTCTGCCCAAGCCGCCGGTTCAGTTCAACCTGGCGCCAACCGGCGCGGGGGAAACGAAAGAATTAACCCATGATCAGATTAACCGGCTGTGGGCGCGCTGGTTTCCGGACGGCAAGCGAATTCTTTTCTCCGCGGATGAGGTCGGCAAGGGCGTGCGACTGTATGTGCAAGACGTGAGCGGAAGTCCGCCGAAGGCAATCACCAACGAGGGGGTGAACGGAAGTTTGCTCGCAATTTCACCCGACGGCAAGCAGGTCGCAATGGTTGGGAGCGATCAGAAGCCCGTCATCCTCACGGTAGACAGCGGAGAAACTCAGCCTATCCCTGGGCTCGGCCCAGGGGAAGCGCCGGTGGCGTGGAGTAACGACGGGCACTCTCTGTTTGTTTACAAGCTAGGCGAAGTTCCCACCACCATTTACAAGCTCGACTTGGCGAGCGGCCACAAGCAATTTTGGAAGCAACTGGTACCGCCCGACGTTTCCGGCGTTACCGACATCAGTTCCGTGCTCATCACCCCAGATGGAAATAATTACGTCTACGAATACGGGCGGACCCTTTCGGATTTGTATCTGGTAAACGACCTGAAGTAACCGCAGTTGAGCGAAATGGCCGGGACGGGCAGATTTGAACCGCCGGCGCACGCCAAATTCCCTCAAGAAAAAGTGCAGGGCCCGCGGTGAGGCGTAGCGATTTTACGTCGATGGCAGCATGTGTACGAATTTTGTGTTGACACGATACCATATTTCTGCAATTATCGAAATATGGCAGTTCAAAGAACTTCCGACAAAGTCGTCAAGTATGCAGATATGTTTTCGGCAATCGGCACCGAGGCACGTCTGCGAATTATGCAATTACTGCTGGCCGCACACCCGGACGGCCTTGTTGTCGGCGAGATTCAGGAAGAGTTGGACATCCCCAACTCAACGCTGTCGCACCATCTCGACAAGCTGAAGTCCGAAGATCTCGTCAATGTCTCGAGGGAAAGCACGTTCCTGCGATACACGGCGAACACAGGCGCACTGCAGGAGGTTCTTCAGTTCCTGTATGCCGAATGCTGCACGAGGAACAAAGCGTTGAAGCCCGAATCCATCGTTCAGATTTGCAAATAGGAGTGAACCGTGAACAGCGATATCAAAGATGTTGTGAAAGAGAAGTACGGACAAGCTGCGCTGCGAGTGACGGCGGGCGGAAGCTCCTGTTGTGGGAGCAGTCCTGCGAACGGGTGTTGCGATCCGATTACGTCCAATCTCTATGACGCGTTGCAAGCGGGCCAGATTCCGGAAGAGGCGCTGCTGGCATCGCTCGGATGCGGGAATCCGACGGCTCTAGCGAAACTCAATCCAGGAGAGACGGTGCTCGATCTTGGCTCCGGCGGCGGAATTGATGTGTTGCTGTCCGCGAAACGGGTTGGGCCGAAGGGTAAGGCCTATGGGTTGGACATGACCGAAGAGATGCTGGCGCTTGCCAACGAGAACAAGCGCAAGGCGGGAATTGAGAATGTCGAATTCCTCAAGGGAGAAATTGAACACATCCCGCTGCCGGACGCATCCGTCGATGTCGTCATCTCCAATTGCGTGATCAACCTGTCCGCCGACAAAGACGCGGTTTTGCGGGAAGCATTCCGCGTGCTGAAACCCGGCGGTCGTTTCGCAGTCTCCGACGTAGTCACTCGTGGTGAAATGCTTCCCGAGATTCGCAAGAGTGTTCTTTTGTGGGTCGGCTGCGTGGCCGGGGCTCTGGAGGAGAGCGAGTATCGGGCAAAGTTAACGTCGGCCGGATTTGAGCAGGTGGATGTCGAGCCGACCAGGGTCTACCGGATTGAAGATGCCCGGCAGTTTCTGGCGGACCAGAACATTGATGTCGATGCTCTTGCCCCACAGGTGGACGGGAAGTTTATGAGCGCGTTTGTTCATGCGGTAAAGCCCGCGAAGTCATGCTGTGGGCCAACGTGCTGCAACTGAGATGACGGCGAATCACTACAACGTTCTGTTCCTCTGCACCGGCAACTCTGCCCGTTCGATCATGGCGGAAGGCATCATGAATGCGAGGGGCAAACCCCGGTTCACTGCTTACAGCGCTGGGAGCCATCCCGCGGGTGCTGTGCGATCGGAAGCACTGAGGGAACTCGAAGCGGCTCACATCGAAACGGCTGGATTCAGGAGTAAATCGTGGGATGAGTTTGCGGGAGCGGAGGCTCCGAGAATCGACTTCGTCTTTACCGTCTGTGACAGCGCAGCAAAAGAAGTATGCCCAATATGGCCGGGGCATCCGATGACCGCACACTGGGGAATCCCGGACCCGGCTGCGGTTCAAGGAAGCGAAGAGGAAATTCAAAGAGCTTTCCGAGATGCATTCCTGCGGCTTGACCGACGCATCATGCTGCTCCTGGCTCTGCCTCTCGCGTCCATCGACCAGCTTTCTCTCAAGAAAGAACTCGACCACATCGGGCGCCAATGAAATTCACCCTCGGCGCTCGACTCACGGCGGAGTTCCTCGGCACAGCCTTTCTCGTCGCCGCCGTCGTCGGCTCCGGCGTAATGGGCGAGAAGTTAGCTGGCGGAAATGTCGCCATCGCTCTGCTGGCAAATACGCTTGCGACGGGAGCCGCACTTGTCGCTCTGATAGCGGCGTTCGGAACAATCTCAGGAGCACACTTCAATCCGGTCGTTACGTTGGCGGACGCAGCGGATGGCGGTCTGCCCTGGAAGGATGCAGGAGCTTACACTGTCGTCCAGATTGTAGGAGGAATCTTCGGGGCTGCGGTCGCGCATCTTATGTTTGGGCTTTCTGTGATTTCAGTATCCCTGCACCCTCGTCATGGGTCAGCACTCGTTCTGAGCGAGTTTGTTGCGACCTTTGGTCTGCTTTTGGTGATTTTGGGATGTTCCCGGCTAAAACCGTCAATGGTCCCGGTCGCAGTTGGAGCGTACATCACCGCGGCTTACTGGTTCACGGCATCCACGTCATTCGCGAATCCCGCGGTCACGATCGCCCGGTCACTCTCCAACACCTTTGCTGGAATTCGCCCCGCTGACGTCCCGTGGTTCCTGCTCGCTCAGGTTGCTGGCAGTTTGGCGGCGACGTTCATTTTCAGCCGCCTCGATGTCCGCAGAGCATCGCCATGAAACTGGCGGTTTGTGGTTGCCACGCGAAGCTGCGCCCTTCTTTAGCCTCGGTTCTGCTTGTAACTTTATTGTATTGGTCGGGACGGGCAGATTTGAACTGCCGACCCCTCGCACCCCAATCGGGCACGCTTCGCTTGACCAGCGTCGCAAGAGAGTCAGCAGGTTAGCGACAGTTCTCTCTTCGCAGGATTCTAAGGCGAGTCGCCTTTTGACGCAACGATTTTCTCGTCAGTTGACCGTCCAAATATATTGAACGGGGCGAAGGTCTTCGGGCCGCAACTTCCACGATTCTGTGACCTGTGTTGTGCCGCCGCTCACGGTTTCCTTCTCAGACACAGTGACAGAGTGCACGAGCACGAGAATGCAATCGTCGGGATGACCGTTGATGTGTTCGACTTCTCCTCTGGTCAAGATCAACGTTGCTCCGGGCATCTGCGTTCCCTTGACCTCGACATAAAACATTCTTCCGTCTCGCTCACAGGTGAAGTCGTAGGGCTTTTGCTTGGACGTGTCCTTGAGGTTCGTGTATCCCTTTGCTGTAAGGGCAGAATGAGCCTTCGACATAGCGAACTTCTCGACCGCTATGCGTATTGCGGGGTTTGACTGGAACCCAGCGGCCTGTTCCTGAGACATCGTTGCCGCTTCGTCCGACTCGTTGTCTGCATTCGGGTTGGTGAGCAGATTCTCTTTGTTGTAACTGAGTATGTATGACACGGCAGAGTCGATCCACGAGGCTGGCTTGCGCTTCCCGCTGTTTTCATACGCATAGCAGATATTCGACTGCCCGAATCCGCCTTTTACCGCCCCCGGAATCTGGTGTGTGCGCTCGTGCCTTGGTAGCAGCACCGCATTTTCAACAGGGCACTCAAAACTATATCTCTCAATCTTGAAGTTCTTAGTCTTGACCCGTTTCAGCCGTTTTCTGATTTCTTTTGCAACATCGGAAGGAAACGTCTTTTCTGTCTTGTGAACAGTTGCTCCTCGATACCAACCGATGAGTCGCTGTTTGGCTACGAAGGCAACCAGCACTTCACTAAGTTCGTCGGTCTTACTCGATGGGTCAATGCGTTCGAGATTGATCCGTCGATCCACAGCACGAACGAAGCCATAGACCTTGCCTCCGAAGTTCGTGAAGTTGAATACCTCGTGGCCGATATTGTTCTTGTTATTGCCTCCGCCGCCGACGGGTTTCTCATCGCCTGCCTGCGGCCCTGCGTAATAAGTCATCCATCCAACTCTTGCAAATAGCACTCGTGGATGCCGCTTCCTTACCTCTGCGTCGTCGGAATCCAACACTGCTTGTAAAATGCTGATCGACTCCGGCGTCAACTCTCGCATGCTTTGCAGTTGCTTGCCGTCAATATGTTCAGGATCGGGAAGTGAAAGGCGATCCTTCGAGGAGTTGAAACGGAGGCTGGAGGCCAGTTCTTGAATATCCCTCTCGATGATGTCTCGCACGGTTCCCGGCTTTGCTAGCGCCACAAGTGGAGCGTCGTAGACTCCGTGTCCTAACTCCTTGATTGCTGCCTGTCTGCTCACGATGCTGGCGACGACAAGCCTTCCCAGCAGCGTCAACCTGCGCTGCCTTAGAGCAACTATCCAGATAATGTCGCCCGTTTTGACCCTTTTGAATTGTGCACTCGCCGCAAAGTTCAGTGGGGTGCCGACTTCTCTTGCTGGGTTATAGGTTTTCCAGTATTGAAGAAAGTGACTCATCGACTGTTCAATCCCGCACGGGGGAATTGTAATGCAAGCGACGGGAATAGGTGGGCGGATCACCCAGACTCATAATCAGCAGGTGGCGCAGTGCATTTACTTGCGGGAAGGCGCTGACAAGGTTCGCCGTCTTTCAGGCCCATGCTGCCCACTGCTCGAACAGTTCCTTCGACGGTGGTTTGCACTCTTGCGATATTGTGACCCAAAGATATTCGTCGATCAGTTTGGGAAGTGGCGATTTTGGTCTTCCGACTAACGATGGCAAATCGGCTAAGTCGATCCCTTTGCTCTGA
This sequence comes from uncultured Acidobacteriaceae bacterium, assembly GCA_963773675.1. GTDB lineage: Bacteria > Acidobacteriota > Terriglobia > Terriglobales > Acidobacteriaceae > Sulfotelmatobacter. The sequence goes on along the minus strand of CAVZCG010000017.1, from coordinate 34,758 downwards.
CAAGAGCGGCCCAACTCGTTCAACCATTTCGTTGCCATACCGAGGTACGAGACGTAGCCGGAAGCAGTGCTGCCATCTAAATTCAAATCGTCAAGAATGAAGTTGTCCCAAGGCATAAGAGCGTTCGGTCTCAGGGCAAACAAAATCTTTGCTGTTCCGACTGGGCCAAACTTTACGTTTATGGTGGATGCCTCCCCGATTGTTCGTGTGCAGGCGAGTCTGTTGACGAGTCCGTTGTAAGCAGCTTCAATCGTAGCGAAGTTCTCGCCAGTCAATGCTAGAAGGGATGTCGAAGTCTGGAAAAACTGCGATCCGAACTCCCCATACCAAGCCTTGATTTCGTTAGCCGCCGCATCGTGTTGTGATTTCTTGAACTGCCTGCATCCCCACTTGTTCAGCCAAACCAGCAGGCTCTTGCAATGTTGGTCTTTCGATAGATCGAGTTGGGGGCTTGTCTGGGCGAGGAACTCGGAATACGTTCCGTCGTATTCTCCCAAGGCTCCGTAGAGGTAGCATCCAAATGCTAGTTCAGCCAGAGTCATATCACTCGCCTCACGTACGATTCAATTTCGATTCCGTCGATCCCGATGTTGCAGAACACGCTCACACAGTCGGTAGAAGTTTTCAATGTCCAGATCGCTCTTTGCGTCATTGACGTACCAAGAGCAAATGACGAATTTCGGTCGGCCTTGTTCATCAACTGTATGGTCGATTGTTGGGAGCAAGGCGAGCGTTTTCTTGTAATGCGTTCTCCCAGCTTTTGACGACTCATTATCATAGGTGCTGACGAGCGACCAGTTCAGCGGTTCCCCTGTGTAGAAATCAAGATGCCCCGAAGCGCAAACCGCTGCGTGAATCTCCGCTTTGTATCGAGCAATCGTGCAGGCCCTGTCACGCTTTCGGTCACGACGTGCATGTGCAGTAGCTTTTCGCTGCAACCATCGAGAATACTTCGGTTGGTCGCACTGGTCTTTGATGCAGTCGGGCACTGCATATTGGAGCGTGCTCATTCGTTTGACCATCACTTTGCTGGCTTTGGTGGGCGTCTAGCCGACTTCGACCATTCAATCGGAATTAGTCGCAATGAAAGCGCCGATTCCTTAACATGAAACGATTCGCCGTGCTCGGGACAGTGGAGAGCGTATGTGTCCGATTTGGCAGGCTCTGACTTCAGACGAGCAAAAAGCCAGATATTGCACGGCGATTTGAAGCACATGGCCCATGCCTTCTTACGATTCGCAGCACGTTTAGCCATAGTGGAACCGCCTCTTCGTCTTAGGTCTTTCGTATTGCCTTTTTCACGACGTGAGCAAGGCCCCTTAGGCGGCTGTCATAGCGTGCGGGGCTAGTCTTTCTGGTGTCCTTGGCATTAAGAAATTCGCCCGTCTCAGGTGCCGCTTTGATCCCATAGACTTCTTTTATCTTGCGCTTGTATGCCGCAAAAGAGGGCTTACCCCCGTGTACAACGCAGTTGCGAATTGACGCCAAGCAGTCTATGTAGGAACGCTCTTGGTTGGGCAACACACGGAATGGGTTCGCCGCTTTTCCGACGCAACGGTCTGCTTTACCGACGAGGTCGCCAATCGACCGAAAATCAAAAAAGGGCCGACCTTCACGGATGATGTACCGAGCAAACTTCTTTGAAATCCCTGCCATTCCCACGAACCCCTGTTGTTCAAGGAAGTATTTGGGCGCATGATTCAAAGCAGCCACGAGACGATCCTCCGCATATCGCTCCCAAATGGCGTGAAGCTCAACCGAGGTCATACTGGCGACCCACCAAACATGCCAGTAGCCTAACTTTCTCGCTTTCTCAAGCTTGAGCACTTTCTCGTAACGCTCAATCGCAAGACGCAAATCTGTTGTTGCGTCCTTCTTGATACTGCGGAGATTCACAGTCTTTGCCACGTGTGAAAGAAACGTTAGCACAAAATCATCGTGCAAAAGCCGACGTTTCCTACCCGGTCAATTTCCCACGATCCCTATGGCTGTTAGACTCTTAGCCGATGACGGAACTCATTTGGGACGGCAAGTATGTTGACGGAAAGCGGCAGGCTCCGGTACGGGTCGCTCTGCCCTTTCAAACTATCGAAACGGTCAATGAAAGCATTGCTGAAAGACAGCGAACGTTGGAGTGGTCTGCCAGTGGCAAGCAGGCCGAATGGCGAAACCGCCTCATCTGGGGTGACAAGAAGTACGTGCTGCCGTCGCTACTCCCCGAGTTTGCTGGCAAAGTGAACCTGATATACATCGACCCGCCATTCGATACGGGAGCCGACTTTTCGTTCACAGCTACAATCCCGCAAGCCGAGGATGATGAATCGGACGAAATTACCTCCTTTGTGAAGGAACCGTCGCTTTTAGAGCAGAAGGCATATCGAGACACTTGGGGTCGGGGCCTAGATTCATATCTTGAATGGTTCTATGAAACGATAGTTCCTGCGCACGAACTCCTTGTTGAAGACGGAATGCTGTATGTGCATCTTGATTGGCACATTGTTCATTATGCGAAGACAATCCTCGATGAAGTCTTCGGCTACAGCGGATTCTTGAGCGAGATTATTTGGCGACGTAAGGGTGGCTCCGCATTAGGGACGATGCGTCGTTTGTCCACAGCTACAGACACCATACTGATGTACGCAAAGGGTGAGAATTACAAATTCAGGACGGTCTACGAGATGCCGTCACAGGAGTACATCGACCAGAATTTCAGCAAAGTAGATGAGTCTGGTCGTCGGTTTCAGGCGACGGTGATGAGAAGTCCTAATCCACGTCCTAACCTGATGTATGACTACAAGGGGTATAAGATGCCCCCTAATGGCTGGTCTGTGCCCCTCGCAACAATGAAGGAGCTAGATAAGAAGGGGCTACTCTACTTCCCAAATGACAAATCGAAACAGATCTATAAGAAAATTTATCTGGATGAATACATCGGGCAACCAGTCAACAATCTGTGGGATGACATCGCAACACTTAAAGGCAAGAATGCCGAAATAGTTGATTATCCTACTCAAAAACCAGAGGCACTTCTTGCGAGGATACTGAAGATTTCCTCGGACGAAGGAGACTTGGTGCTCGATTGTTTCGTCGGCAGCGGTACAACGGCTGTCGTTTCGGAGAAGATGAATAGGCGTTGGATTGCCTGTGATTTAAGCCGCTTCGCAGTACACACTACTCGCAAACGGCTTTTATCAACGGCTAATGTGAAGCCGTTTTCCATCTTGAATCTCGGCAAATACGAACGACAGATGTGGCAAGCGGCTGAGTTTCAAATGGCAGGAGGGGAGAACGCCCTTGAACACCAGCGACAACGAGAAGCTGCTTATCGAAAATTCATTCTCGACCTGTATCACGCAACCCCCATTACAGGGCACGTTTGGCTACATGGGATAAAGTCGGGTCGTATGGTGCACGTTGGTGCAGTGGACGCACCCGTAACGCTATCTGACATACGCTCTGTTGCCCGAGAAGTCTGGAAGGCGTCAAATGGCTCGGGTGAGGGCCGCAAGGCTGCGGCAGACATACTCGGCTGGGAGTTCGCATTTGAATTAAACGAAACTGCCCGACAGATTGCCGCCGAATCAAAAGTCGATGTTTCTTTTAGGAAGATTCCACGGGAAGTATTGGAGAAGAAGGCTGTCGAGCAAGGAGACATCAAGTTCTTCGAGCTCGGTGCGCTATCAGTGGATGCGAAGCTGAAGAAGCGGGAACTCGTCGTTGAACTGACCGACTTCGTGATTCCGATTGATGACGTGCCCGAAGAAGCCCGGAAGTCCATCAAGCATTGGAGTCAAATGATTGACTATTGGGCTCTCGATTGGGACTTCAAAGACGATACTTTTCACAACCAGTGGCAGTCATACCGAACACGACAAAACTCGAAGCTTGAAACCAAGACGATGTATGAATACGCCGATTCAGGTGACTATAAGGTCATGGTCAAGGTCATCGACATCCTCGGCAACGACACCACTAAGACTCTAGACATCAAGGTGAAGTAGCCATGCCACGTCGCAAGAAAACGGCGGTTCCTGACACTCAGGCTGACCTGCTGGATGTTACAGCGAAGTTGCGAACTGCTCCATGTGTTCCAGCGTTACGTGAGGCAGTCAAGGCGTGGGTTGCTGGCGGATACAAAGGCATCACCGATACGACTCGTATTCTCTTGAATCATTGGTTTCACACCGATCACAAACTTAGAACAGGTCTCCCGTTTCGTTACCATCGCTCGCAGCAGGAGGCGATTGAGACTCTTGTGTTCGTATGGGAATTTGAGAAAGTACGTTCTCGAAAGGGCTTACTCCAGCGATACGCTACAGACCTGCACGACGTGGCCCTTCCTCCCTACGACGACTTTGCCCGATACTGCATCAAGATGGCGACGGGTAGTGGCAAGACCAAGGTGATGTCGCTGGCCATCGCTTGGCAATTCCTCAACGCTGTTAGAGAAGCCGATGACATCTCAAAGGATTACGCAAAGACGTTTCTGCTTATCGCTCCCAACGTCATCGTTCTTGAGCGCCTAAAATTGGACTTTGCAGGCGGCAGCATTTTCCAAAACGACCCGATCATTCCTCGGGAACTCAAGATTTTTTGGGAGTTCGATTGCGTGATGAGAGGTGACGCCGAGAAAGCCCCGGCTGAGGGAATGTTGTTCCTAACGAACATTCAGCAGTTCTACGACCGCCCGGACAAAAGCGGCGATGCTGAACCAGACGCTATGGCGGCAATGCTTGGGCCGAAGCCCCCAACCAAGAAGCTTGACCTGACCGACTTTGATGACCGCATTGCGTTGCGTGGAGGGCACATGATGGTGTTGAACGATGAGGCCCACCACACTCACGATGAGAACAATGAGTGGAACCAAAAGATACGGGCACTGCATAAGAAAACGCCTATCGCAAGTCAGTTGGACTTTTCGGCCACTCCCCGATTCACAAAGGGAGCGATCTTCCCGTGGACAATTTCCGACTATCCGCTCAAACAAGCCATCCTCGACGGCATCGTGAAGCGACCGATGAAGGGAATAGCCCACATAGCCGAAGCCAAGTCTGACTACGCCAGCGTCCGCTATCAAGGATACCTAGCGGCTGCCGTGGAACGGTGGCGTGAATATCGCACTCAGTTGGCTGTACTCAAACAGAAGCCCATCCTCTTCATCATGCTCACTGACACTGATGAAGCCGACGATGTAGCCGACTGGCTGCGGCAGAAATACCCGGCTGAGTTCGGGGGAGCCAAGACCGAAGTCATTCACACGGACAAGTCTGGTGAAGTCAGCAAGAAAGACTTGGACGAAGCTCGACAAGCAGTGCGTGAGGTTGACTCACCCGAAAGCCCTATCAATGCCATCGTCTCGGTTCTCATGCTGCGTGAAGGCTGGGATGTGCGAAACGTCACAGTGGTGGTTGGCCTGCGACCCTACACAGCGAAGGCGAACATTCTGCCTGAGCAAGCCATCGGTCGTGGCCTGCGGTTGATGTTTCGGGACATCGGTTCTGACTACACCGAGCGTGTTGACATCATCGGGAACAAGAAATTTCTCGACTTCGTTGACGACCTTGAAAAGCTCGAAGAATTGAAGCTCGATACATTTGAGGTCGGCAAGGACAAGCTCAAGATTGTCACGATTATCCCAACCAATGACCGGAAAAAGTACGACATCGGCCTGCCGTTGCTGTCTCCGACGCTCGTCCGCAAGAAGAGTTTGGCCGATGAAATCGCTGGCCTTGACGTAATGTCGTTCCAGACCATTCTGTTGCCAATGTCGGGTGACGACCCACGCAACAAAACTTTCCGATATGAGGGATACGACATCATCACGCTCCAGAAGGAAGTCGAGCGTGATTACACGATTCCTGAACCGCAGACCTCTCAGGAAGTAATTGGCTACTACTCACGGCGTATCGCTGAAGCGGTAAAGCTCCCGTCGCAATTCGCCGCACTCGCTCCCAAAGTCAAAGAGTTCTTCGAGCAGAAGGCGTTCGGACATCCCGTTGACCTAAGTGACCACGAAATCGTGAAGGCAATGAGCACTCCGGTAGCCCACTACGTCTGCGTTGATGTCTTTTCAAAGTCGCTGAAGAAGTTGACCATCGCAGAGCTAGAGCCGACGCTGCTAGAACCGGAACGGTTGCTTTCAACATGCCAGCCGTTCCCTTGGTCTCGGCAAGTCTGGGAGGGCGTGAAGACGGTTTTTAATCTTGTGCCGTGCGACAACGGGTTTGAACGTGACTTTGCCAAGTTCCTCGACAACGCTCAGGACGTAGCGTCGTATGCCAAGCTACCGCAACCGTTCGGGTTCTCAATCGAGTACACGGACGGGGCGATGAATCTCCGCTCGTACTACCCAGATTTCGTGGCTGTTGATGAACAGGGCGTGCGTTGGCTATTGGAAACGAAGGGTGCGGAAACCGATGATGTTTCTTATAAAGACGCAGCGGCAACTCAGTGGTGCGAGAATGCAACTCAACTTACAAAAGTTCAGTGGCAGTATTTGAAAATCCCGCAGAAGGCATTCGAGGTACTACAGCCCAGCCGCTTGTCCGACTTGAAGGCTCTCAGCCCCGTGAAGTTGTTTTGAGGGCTAGGGAGGTAGTGCTGGAAGATTGGCGAGAGGATCGGTCGAACGGTCGAACAGACAGGTACGCTCTAGTAGCAGCCCCGGCCAAATCCTAAAACAACTACGCCCGGTGCTGCTCCTCATCGCTCTCATCTTGCTTTTCGTGCGATGATTGCGGGCTTTTGGGTGCTGCGGGATTGGGCGGCGTCGAGGCATCTTTCTGGACTTCGACTTTCCGAATCTCTGCAATTGAAGGGCCTTGTGAACTCGGCTCTGCATTGAAGCAGCGGACGTTCGATGCGCCGAACTGAACGTTATCCAGCATACTCATCCCCTCCTAGAATTTTAAACTCTTCGCTCTTGTACGTCACCAAGCCAACCCGTGGCCGACCACCGACAATTGGCGCTCCTGTCGAAAACCTGTGATGACTGATGACCAGTTGCACGAGAAACTTCACATATTCAATCCCTCGCTCAACAGGCATGGAATTGAAGATAATCTGATATTCGGATTTGTCTGCGACTTCGTTGATGGCCTTCTTCTGGTCATCGCTGAAAGCAGCGCCGTGGAACTCTTCGCACTTCTTGACAACCGCATCCACCAATGAAGGGTCTCGTCCTTTGATGTATCTGAATATCGGCACGCAACTGGCGAACCACGCTGAGCCAAGATTGCCAGCGGGAATCGTCTGCACACCCGAATTCACAGCCGAATGCGTCGGAATCAAAATGTTCCAAACCTCCGGCGAAAATGCTCCGTGCGAGAACCCTGCAACCACAAGACCCAATCCCGGCTTCTCGGTATCCGGCACTTCAGCAAACGGCTTCTTCTTCTCCGCTTCGACCGCAGGTACGACGGTTTTCGTGTACTCGCCGTTGAAGAAAATCCGCATTTGCTCGACTATGTCCTTCAAGTTCCGCTTGTTCTTGCCGAGCACTCCGCTTGGGTTCTTCTGTTCAAACTCATGCAACAGATTCCCGATGGTTCTTGAGCCATACGAAGCCAATCCATAGATGGCGACTCCGACCGGAAGTTTGCCGAGTTGGAAGATTTTTTCAGCGTCTTCGTAGACCTTCTGTGGATTGTTGGCATCGCCAATTGTGACAGCACTGTCCACTCCAAGGATGACACCGTCAGGGACGGTACACGCAATTGCTACAGTCATTTGTCATTGTCAACGAGAGCCTAGAAGGGGGAATTTCTGACCGCCGCTCATCGTATATTCTCAGTCAGGTAATTGCAAATGTCCACGTAACTTTGGGGTCTCGACCCACAGCAGTTATTAGAACCGTCTAAGAATTGGCCCGTGAATCCGTCGCTGACTGCTCAATTGACGTGGGTAGCACGCCCGACCGTTTAGGGCATCTGACCGTCAACCTCCTTAATAGGAGTTGATGACTTCGGCTGAAGCGACGTTGACGATGACAAGTGCCTCGATTCCGTTCACCGACCGCTTCTCTAACCGATGGCTTCCTGCCCAGAGACAGTCGGCGTGAAACTCGATCATCATCAACTGTGCGGCCTTGTCGAGTTCAGACTTCCCCGTCAGCGGCGGCTTGGCGAGTTCGGCTGCATACCACGCAAGGATTTCCTTCGCTAGTTCTTTTCGAGCGGGACTCCCCTCTGGGTCAGCGAGTGTGGCGAGCATGGCGTCCTTCGTCTCCGTTGGAACGGTTATCTGCTTACCCTGAATCGTTGTCGTGTTGTAGATCATTCTTTTCCTTTCTGTGTTTCGCACCCTCGATATTTTGCGAGGGCTTCATTGATTTCCGCCGTGACGGCTCCCGTCACCTTGTCTCTGCGAGACGAGGTCGAGTCGGCTCCGGCCAATGCTTGAACGAGTTCTTGTCTCAGGCGTTCATTCTCTATACGCAGGCTTTCAACTTCTGCAATCGCCCGTTTCAACGTCTGGTTGTTTTCCCGTGCCTGCATCTGGGACAAGACGTTCAGACGGGTTTGCAAGAACTTCATGCGGGCTATCGACAATTCGCTCGTCGGCTCGTCATCGAGTCTGCGGGCCGAGTTCAAGGTTTCCTGAATCTGTAGTGCGGCAGTCCGCCTTCGGACTCGCTTTCTTGGTTCGTCGTTCATCGCTCCCCCGGCGTGCTTCGCACATTCAACGAAGTCAACTGGCGAACTCGCTCTGTAACAGCGTTGTCGCTGTAACGTTCGTCGAGATGTAAACCTGAAATAGCCGCCTTCTCCTCAACGGTCGGTTCCTTGACCGGGCTTGGCACTGCAAGATTTGGATCGTGATTATTTGTCATGTTCCCCTCTTCCACAGCAGATCTACACTTCAGGGACGCCCTTGATGACGCCAATAGCCTTCTTCGCTCCGGGGATCAAGTCTTTCATCACCTGATAGAGCAGATACGCTTGAACGGGATTCTTCGCTGCCCACGCTGTCACAGCCTTGACGCCTTCGACCGTGTGAGTCAGGACTGAAGGCAACGCTTCAGCAACTTCTCCCGGTATTGCTAACACTGCTGGCCCGACCGCTCCAATCGTTGCAGCGGCACCGAGTGTCTCAGCAGTCTTTCTCGGCATCGTTGCGACTTCCTTGTTGATTGCGGCCTGCCTCTGTTCGGGCGTCAACGAATTGTGATAGGCGACGGCCCGCTTCATTGTGTCAGCGAAACTCTCACCGTCCTTGGGAACGATGACCTTATTGCCGACATCATTGACTATTTCCCCCGTCTTTCGTGGATCGTCAACGGTGGTCGGGGTATTCTGCTGGTCGCTCTGGGTCAGTTCGGACAACGAGAACGAGTTCGGGTCTTTGGGCGAGTTCGGGCTTGGGTTGACCGCTGTGTTCGGCGGTTGTGGTTGTGTTTGTTGTGATGTCAGTGATGCTTGAGTTGAATCAACCAAATCTTTCATGCTGAAACTCATAATCTGTTTGTCCTTGTGAATCTGAGGAGCGGGCAGGGGAGCGTAAGCCCTGCCCGCACGCAGTCATTGACGCTTTTCAGCGAAGCAGACTGCGGAGGAACTGTTAGTCCTGAAGTCTTTGAAGCCGATTCCCTAAAGCCTGCTTTTCGTCAAAACTCATCGTGGACAAATTTACGTTCTCGATGGCCTGTGCTTCACGTTCGGCGGGGCGAAGGCAACTGTCGGGAAGAATAAATCGGCTGACTAAATTCCTGCGACAGGCATCCCACGATTTTTCAATCATGGGGCTATGTCGGTGACTGTTGTTAGTGAACCAATCGCACGCCGCTCGAATTTGTTTCTCTGTCAGATAGTGACCGAACTCGTCGATTAGGCTGTGTGCCCATCTATCGAATTTCGGCTGAATCTCCGTAGTCATCAGACTTGTGACGAGGGTTCGGGCTTTCCTCTCGCTATCGCTGCCCGCACTGATATTGATCTTTTCAACATCGTCCCAACTCGGACGAGTCTGTTGCTCGACGGGTTGGGCAGGCTGTTGCTCCCTAACTGTGCGGTCTGCGTCAGTGAAACATCCAAGTTCGGACATTCTGTCGTAAATCAACCGCCAATTGGATTCCAGTCGTAAGTCGATTGTGGGATTCTGGGCGATGACTCTTTGAAACTTCGGTGTCGCACTCCGGTGAAGGGTCACGCCCGTCTGCTCCAGATCGAGACGGAACTTGTTGAAAGCCCCTCGAATCTCGGCTGCGACCGTTTCAGGGGTGCCATTGACACGAGCCGGGGCGTGCGTGCAGTGCTCAGTCAAATAATCACTCGGAGCAACGGTCAACCATCGGCGTTGGCGGTCACGCTCTTGGAGAATCTCGACGTTTGACCGCTCTGTCAATTCTCGGAGTGGACGTTCTTCCTGTTCTTTTTTACGGCGGGCTTCTGCCTCTTGTCGGGCGTTCTCTTCCCTCAAGAACTCGGCCTTCGTCTGGGGTGCATTCGGATTCTTAATCGTGACTGGCACGACGGGTACGTTGCTCAGTGTTGGTGAGACTAATCTTCGTTTTTTCATTTCTTCCTCCTCAAATTTCTAGCTCTCCACGAAGGAACGCAGCACGGCGTTGTTCAAAGTCGTGCTTTCTTCGTGCGGCTTCAGCGGCGAGACGCTCAGCTTCCATTCGCTTCAAGTTTTCCGCTCTCGCTACAAGGACACGGGCAGTTTCTTGTCTGCAAGATTCGTCCCACTCCCTCTTCCGCTTCTCTTCCGGCGTCTCTAGTCGAGCAGGATTCGCACGCTGTGAGTCATCTGGTCGTGACCAATCCCGTGTTCGTGGCGTCCGGTGACCCGTGTCGAAGAAGCCGACGCCCATCATTCCCGTGCTCATCATCCCTCCCTCAAAATCTTGGAGGACCAACGAATGCAGGTTCGCCTGTCGTCCCTTCGTCACGACTTTGGTTGTGACGGATTCGGTATCAACGCCGTCGATGCGGCTCACCGAAAGGTTGTGTGTTTATAAATAGACTGTCTTCAGCCCGAACCCACGAAACCCAATAGCCGGAGCCGTTCGTCTGGCATGGACATGGTTTTGCCCATCCCCGGCTCGTTTGTCGCTCCTGCTATGGGAAAACCGCTGGCTAGGCGGCTTTTGACGCTGCCAGCCGACGCCCGTTAGCTTCTGCTGCCCTTCTCTGGGCCGGGGTACGCTCCGGCGGGGTGAGGTTCAGGGACTTGCAACAGGCAACGTTCTGCGGGTTGGAGTGGCTCAAGGCGATCCGCTGTTGGATCAAACTCCAATGCTCACTCGCTGCTGGGCAGGCGTCCCGCATCCACGGACGCAGTTCCTTGTCCGGGTTCTGGCGTTCGATGCGGGCAAGTTCTCCCGCAACGTGTGCCTTGGCTTCATCAACTGTCATCACCCCTCCGCTCCTGAAATGTGGGATGGGACGGCCAGCCCTTTCAGGCTGTCGGGTGTCGCCGTCCCATTTCCCCAAGACTCCCCGATCCGGGTGTCGAGGGTCTTGAACTCGATTGGCCCTACTGACTTACACAATTTCTAGGGGCGTTTGTTACAAGGTCGAGAAATTTCTTTTTTAATCTATGAAATCGCACCCGCTCCCGGCCTGAACCGGACTTCCGGCCAGCCCGCAAGTAGCGGACAAACCAACGCCACGTCTCGACGCCGACCGAGTTGATGAACTGCGTCAACAGCCGTTTGCGGTCGATGTATTCGATCAACTCGTCTTCGACGTAGAGCCTGCTCACATGGTGTGCCCGATTCAGAGATGAACCGGGGAACATTCCGTTGCCGATGGAGCACAAAGGATCGTCATCACCACCGAGTTCGTCGGCATCATCGAGAGTGACATCGTCTCGATGCTTACCTTCCTCGACCAGCTTGCGGATGATGCGACGGGTGACCCGACGAACGTCACTCTCGGACGAAGAGGTTGTCAGTTCGCTGAGGGATTCTGCGGACGCAGCATCGACGATCTGAGTGCGTGCGTCAGACATCGGAAAACCAAACATCCTGATTTCCCGGTTGACGCCATGCTTGATTGAGGAGCAGAGTTCACCGATGTCATGCGGCACAAGACCCCGCTTTCCGGTTGGAGTCCGCACCAGCGGCGACTGTCTTCGACGCAGTTTCGATCTGTCCGTCAAACTGCTGTGACGAATGCGACCGTTCTTCAAACTCTTCGCTCAGGCGTTGCCTGTTGAGAGCATTGCTCGTGTTTCGTTCGGTCTGTGTGAGCATCACCTTCGACGCAAAGCGAACCTTGTAATCGAGCGTCATCGTCTTTCCGAGACTCAAGTCTTTCGCCGCTGTCCTGAGAATCCCCTGACGGGCGACTTCAGGCGTATGCAGTGCAGCCCAGAGCGAGAATTGCTCATCGGCGGGCGGCGTGCCCAACATCGTTGTCCACAGTTCTTTCAGTTGACGCATGTGACCCCCTTTCGTTCCGGTTGGTGCCTGTAGCAGAACGCTCCCCGTGTCGAAACCTGATTCGTGCAATCGCTGTCCGAACATGTGATGTATTCCAACAGGGCTTCAACCGGGGTCAACTTCTCTTGGCTCTCGACTACGGGTGATGGATTGGCAATGACTATCCCGCCAGACCACTCAGGCCTGAGAAGTCGAAGCCTCAGCGGATTCGTCTTTGAGTGTGGGACGCCTTCGAGTGCGATGACCTTGCTGCTAATGAGTTCGTCTCGAATCTCGAACTTCAAACTTCGATTGCCGGGGATCGACTCAATGCACTCTCCCATCGGCATTTCGGTGCCATGCTCTTTGAGTAGCGAGACTATACGGTTCGCAATCGTCGCCCGTGTGTTCTTTTCTTGTGCAGCCGTCTCCTGTTCTGCTATCGCTGTCGTCGTACTGCCGAGATAGAACCGTTTGACCAGTTGTGTCTTGGCGACAGTTTCCGACTCAGCACACAGGACGTGCGGGTCATCCCACGGAACGCCCATCCTTGTCTCCGTCTTGATGAGACGTTGCCCTCGATGGTCGTAGATGACTATGTTCGTATCCGCCTCTGCTCGAATTTCGACGGAGCCAAGGAAGTTGTCGAACGGGTCGTCGTGCTGAACCTTCTTACAGTGGGCGAGGGCCTGAATGTGAACGCCCGTCTCACGGGCGAGAAGGTGCAACTGCTCACACAGGGACAGCATCTCGTCGTAATCGCCGGAATCCTTCGCACGGATGACTTTGGCGAGGGTGTCGAGGATGACGAGTTTGATGTCCCTGTTCTGGGCCAGAAACTTTGCGACCGCATCCACGGTCTGCGAGACATCACGAGCGAGTCGGCTCACGATATGAATCCGGGCGTCTTTCCCCGGCGTGTATCCGAGAAGTTGAAGGTGATTATCGACGTGCTGGCGGGAATCTTCGAGGGAACAGAGGAGGACTTCGCCCCGCTCTGTTGGTCTGTCAAGGAACGGCAGCCCTTTGCTGATACAGACGGCTTCGCAGCGGCTCATGGAACTCTTGCCGTGCTTCGCCTTGCCTCCTAAGACGCTCAATGCGGCTTTGGGCAGAAGGCCGTCGATGATGAACGGGATGGGTGTAGGAGCACCCTCTGTGAAGGTGCTGAATGGCTCGTGTACTTCGAGCGTGAATGGTGCGGGTTGGGTCATTGCGTGATTCCTTTCGGTCATGCATGGGCAAGCCCGTGAGCAAGCCCGACGTTCTGAGCCGTCTGTTTCCAACGTGGCTCAACGTCAAGTTCCTGTTGTTCCTGTCTGGCAAAAACGAAAAGAACTGGGAACTGGTACAACATGGAACGAGAAGAAGAACAACTGGAAGAAGAAGAAAATAATGCTCTTTGCAACTATCTTGTTCCAGTTCCTCCAGACTTCTCTTTTGTGTGGGGTTGATCCTCAGAACCTCGCTGGATGCGGACGCTCCGGAACAACGCTCCTGACTTACCGACGAAGGGACTGCGGACGAACTCGTACTGTCGGTCTGGCGAGAAACAGGGTGCTGGTGCTACGGCAGTGCTCATATTTTCCTCCTCATGGTTGTGTTGCAGAATGGTTGTGTCGCAGACGAGGTTCGGCCTCGCTGCGTCGGTTCGGTCAAATTGTTTTTGGATCAACTGCGGACTTGCTGTCTTACTCCGTCCGGCGGAACTCACGGATCGGTCAATCGGGCCTGCTCTGTTCCTTGTCGGAACGACCTAGGCGGGAGCCAACAGTGCAGGTCAGGGACGAAACTCATCCCCCATCAACTACTATCCTAACATCTTTCGCCTTTTGTTTGCAAGGGAAAAGTGACGTTCCGACCAACGTTTATGCGGGGCTGACGCACTTCTCGAAATATAGACGACTCCGAGTTTATAAATACACAACCAGCCGGGGAGTCATCGCCGTCCGGCGGGAGGCTCCAAGCCCTCACGACGCCTATTAGTCAGCCGGGACTCCTAAGGACGTTAGGGGTGTCAGGCGTGCGGAGCACAGGGACGTTGACGAGAGTCGTTGGCTTGGCGAAAGCCGCAGGCAGTGGAACAAGTACCGAGGGTACAGCCGGGTGCCGACTTGCCAAAATTAACAATCCTTTGGATGGTACCTACCCCTTCACCCTGTTCGCACCGTGAACCCCTTCGTGACAGCGGTCTCCCCGGATCGTATCGCACGCCGTCGGCGACCCAGCACGAGCAGGCCAGCAGAGCGGTCAAGATGTAGTCTCCCGACCCCCGGATGGTTACCGAAGATTTGTTTCAATTCACCTGAATTGAAATATCATAGAGTTACGAGGCTTTGTCTGACGACAGTCAGCCGGAGGCAAGAAACATGGAGATTCGAGACGTTGTGCTCTACGCACGAGTGAGCAAAGCGAACACGCACCAAGACCCAGAAGCCCAACTACAGCCCATGCGGGCGGACTGCGTGCGGCGTGGCTGGCGAGTCATCGCCGAGTACGTCGATCACGGCGTCTCCGGCTCCAAGGAACGACGCCCACGGCTCGACGAGTTAATGCTCGATTGCGTCAAGGGCAGGCGTGATTTTCAGGCAGTGATGGTATGGAAGTTCGATAGGTTCGCCCGCAGTGTCCAGCATCTCCTCAAGGCGTTGGAGACATTCAACAGCGACGGCGTTGCCTTTGTTTCGCTGACCGAATCCATCGACACGAGCACGCCAATGGGCAAATTGATGATGACCATGCTTGGTGCTGTCGCTGAGATGGAGTTATCGCTCATCAGGGAGCGTATCAAGAACGGGATGCGTAAGCGTGGAGCGGGCCGACCGGGGCCGAAGATTGGCAAGAACGGGCCATCACGCACAACTCTCTGGAGACGCCAGCAAGCCTTAGCGTAGTCTCCGACGAAGGTCAGCCACGCAGACCACCAAAAAATCCTCTGCACATGTGTCTGCAATCATCTTGAAGCTGATGACCGTCAGGCGTAGCCCACAGCCAATGTCGGTCAACGTCACGAGAGGATCACCCTATGGCCCACGAAGTCATCACGGAGAGAAATCGAACAGCGACCGAACGCCCTTGCACCTTTCCTCTCAACAATCTGGGATTCCACCTATTGTCACTTTATAAAGCGATGACACCGAGGCGAGAGTTCTCAAGAGCGTCCGGCTGTGCTGCCCGTTGCGACCGAGGTTATCGTGCCAATTTCGACCGTTTAAGCCGCAATCTTGCGTCCTTTAAGCTGCCAAAACGGGACGCTTAAGAGAGCAGAGAGACTTGCTGATGAATCGCCTGCAAATCCTCCGTCATTAGGTTTGCGTATCTCCTCGTCATCTCAAGGGTGGAGTGTCCAAGCATCTTCTGGAGATGAAAGACGCTCCCGCCCTTACGGAGATAATTGACCGCAAACGTGTGTCGCATCGCATGAATCGACCGAGTCGGCGGTTCAAAGCCGAGTGTCCGGCACAACTGCTTGAAATCTCGCAAGACGTTCCTGCGTCCCTGTTTCGTCCCGCCCAGCGTCGAGAAGACGAGGCTATCTTTCTTCGCTTCGCTCTTGCGTTGAAAGAGGAACAATCTTCTCCTCAATTCGAGCGACATCGGGACAAGTCGATCCTTCCTGCCCTTGCCGTGGAGTAGAACGAGGAGATTGTCGAAGTCGATGTCTTTCCAGTGAAGGCTTAACGCTTCGTCGATCCGGCAACCTGTGTCAGCGAGGATAGCAATCAAAGCTGACATCCGACGCCCTGTCGCTTTCTTGGCCTTCCAGTTCAGGAGGAGTTGAATCTGGGCCGTCGTGTACGTCGGCAGAATGAGTTGAGGCTCTTTCATCTGCGGAATTTTCAGCGGTGAGCCAGACCATTTCAGGTAAGCATTGATTGACCGGATTGCACTGTTGCAGCCTGTCGCACGCAGGCCCTTTTCTCGCATACGGATGACCATCGCCTTCAATTCGTCTTCGCTCGGAGATTCGGACGGCATCCATTTGAAGTTGTGTGTGTACCAAGAAACTGTCGCCGGGGAGACGTTGTGAAGATACTGACGCTCACGAATGAACTGCTCGAATTTGGGTAGCACGGACTCCTCCAAGGCGTGGGGTCAAAATCCCACGTGAATTTGAGGAACCGTCTGTAACCAGTTGAATCTGAAATATTGGTCGGGACGGGCAGATTTGAACTGCCGACCCCTCGCACCCCAAGCGAGTGCTCTACCAGGCTGAGCCACGTCCCGACGAGGAAGGAACCCGCTGCTTCGCATCCGCAGCGGATGGGGTTAACTCAACAATTTTAACACTTGCGGGGAACTTTGGTTCGTCCGCACTCGATTTTGCCCGTCGATTTTGTCTAGGGATGGCAGGGCCACGGAAAAGGGTTCAGGTGGGGAGCAAACTGGAAATCCGGCGGAGTCGTGAACTCCACGCGCAGCTTGATGCGAGTGAGTGCGCCCTTCGAATCCGTCTTGTAAGAAGAGATGGTGACTCGGAGCCATCCTTTGTTCGCGTCATCGATTGCGTTCGTGTAGTCGGCGAGCGCCTTATCCGGGTCCGAGGTCTGATAAGACCGCAGAACATTGCCGATCAGGCTGAAAACCCGATCGTAGTCGCGTCGGTTCAGCAGAAAATACATTTCATGCGGATGAGCTAAGGAGGACTTGACGGTTTCGCCGAATCCGGGGCCAAAGGTCTGGTTCCCGTTGAACCGCAACGGAAGGTTTACAGGGTAGATGTAATCTTTCGTGTTCTCTTCCGCTGGAACAATGTCGAGGAACCAGCCTGGATCTTTCTGGCTCCTTACCCGAAACAGCAATCCGCCTCCCAGCTCGCGTTCGAAGTTGTCCCCGGCATTGAGGTGCACTTTAAAAGAGACGAATTGGCACTCGGGAGCAGATTGCGCCCGAACATCGCGTGCACGAACATCGATCGAAGCGACAAGGCACACCAACAACAAGGCGCCCAGCAACCTCTCGCGACCATTCCGTATCGACATAACTTCCTGTTCAATTCTTCTTTCGCTTCCGCTTGGGGAGAGGTTGCTCCTCCAGAATGGCGAACTGTATTTTCTTCTCCACGGGATCGATGCGATCAACCAGCACGCGAATTCTTTGCCCCAGATTGTAGGTCTTGCGCGAGCGCTGGCCGATGATCTGGCGCGTGTTCTCGTGGTAGGTGTAATAGTCGTCGGTGAGCGTGTTCAGCGGGACCAGGCCTTCCACGAACAAGTCGGTTAGTTCGACGAAGAATCCGAATTTGGTGACGCTGGTGATCAGGCCGTCGAAGTCTTCGCCGACGCGGTCCTCCATGAACTTGACCTTCTTCCATTCCATGAGCTCGCGCTCGGCTTCGTCGGCGCGGCGCTCCGACTGGCTCGACTCCTCGGCGATGGTGTGGAGTTCGTCGAGCGGGATCGGACCGCCCAGTGGTTCCAGCGCTTCGCGATGCGCGGCGTGGTCGCGGCGCTTCGACCAGGGCGAAGGTGCTTCGTCGTCGTGCGCAGCTGAGGCTGCGCCGGACAGCTTTTCTTTCTTGCTGGAGGCGGCGGGAAAGACTCCGACAGGAATCTCGCCGTCGTGAATCTCGGCCGAGTCGCGTAGGACTTTTTTCAAAATTCTGTGCACGATCAGGTCAGGATAGCGGCGGATCGGCGAGGTGAAGTGCGTGTAACTCGGCGCCGCGAGCGCGAAGTGGCCGACGTTCTCCTCCGAGTAGCGCGCCTGCTTGAGTGAGCGAAGCATCAGGTAACTAACGATGCGCTCCTCCGGCTTCCCTGCAATTTTTGCAGCGAGCTTCTGGTACATGCGGGGCGTGATGTGAACATCTTTCGGAACTTCGATGGTGCGAGCTTGCTTGCCGGTGCCGCGTGCGGCGCGGCGGTCGCTCTTGAACTGAACCCGCTGAATGGGCAGCGCACCCACCCCGAGGGAATATCCGAAAGTGGCGGCGATCACTTCGAAGTCGTAGACACGCTTGGCATCCGGCTTTTCGTGAATGCGATAGAGAGACGCGACGCGCTTCGATTCGAGATATTGCGCGACGCACTCGTTAGCCGAGAGCATGAACTCTTCGATCAGGCGATGGGCGACGTTGCGCTCGGAACGCGTGATGCTCTTCATCAGTCCGAATTCGTCGAACTCGATGACGGGCTCGGGCAAGTCGAAGTCGATCGATCCGCGGCGTTGGCGCTTGTGATTGAGAATCAAGGCGAGGTCTCGCATCAGTTCGAATGTGGGTATGAGCGATGCGTAACGTTGGCGCGCGGCGGCATCGCCCTCGAGCACGTCGTTGACAGCGGTGTACGTCATGCGCTCGGCGGAGCGGATCACGCCTTCGCACAGCTCATAGCTGACAATTTCGCCGCGAGGATCGATGTGCATCACGCAGGAAAGAACCAGCCGGTCGAGATGCGGGCGCAGGCTGCAGATGTCGGTGGAGAGTTCGAGCGGAAGCATGGGCACGGCGCGATCGGGGAAATAAACGCTGGTGCCGCGCAGCCGAGCTTCCTGGTCAAGCGCCGAATCGGGTGTGACGTATTGCGCCACGTCGGCGATGTGGACCTGCAATTCAAAATTTCCGCTGGGAAGGTTGCGTACCGTGACCGCGTCGTCGAAGTCGCGGGCAGTTTCGCCGTCGATGGTGACGATGGACAGCGCGCGGAAGTCACGGCGATGGCGAAGTTGCTGCGCTGGGATCACGGCTGGGATGGCCTGCGCCTCTTCGAGTGTCGCCGCGGGAAAGTGGTGCGGCAGGTGGAATTTGCGGATGGTGATTTCCACGTCGACGCCGAAGTCGTCCTGGCGGCCCAGAATTTCGAAGACGCGGCCCCGCGGATTTTGCATGGGCGTGGGCCAATCCGTGATTTCAACATCGACTACGACGCCTTCGAGATCGTCCCAGTCTGAGTGGCGCGCGGCCTCATTTCCGAGCACGCGGTCCGGAGATTTCTTCTTGCCCGGCGATGGCGACTCGCCGCTACTGTGATGGGGAATTTCCATACCCGGGGGAATCACGATCTCTTGTGTGATCTTGCTGTCGATGGGCTTCACATAATTATGGCGGCTGCCGTAGTGAAAAATTCCCACCACCGTGGGATGACTGCGTACCACGGAACGCACGATGCGCCCTTCGGCGCGGCCATCCGGGCGAGTAGCAACGATATCGACCAGCACACGGTCGCCGTGCATAGCGTTGCCGATGGCGTGGGGAGCGATGAAAATATCTCCCACCAAGCGCGACTTCATCGCGGGGCTCAATGAACTGGCATCAGGAATGACGAAACCGAAACCGTCGCGGTGCATGGTGAGGCGCCCGGCGACTAGATTCTTGTCAGGTGCGGGTTGCGGCAGAGCGTAGCGGTCGGAATTGATCTGAACCAGTGCACCTGCGGCAACCAGCTTCTGCAGACGGGCATCGAGTTCTCCGCGAACTTCGCCGTGCAAACCTAGTTCGCGGACCAACTGCTTGAATCCTGCGGAACGCTTAGGCTGGCGGGCTATGTGTTTCAAGATGGCGGAGTCGGAGAGCATGGGAAGCTTCAGCTACCAGCATACCGCGCGAACGGAAATAGGGTTCAGGTAGAAACTCACCACGTATCACCGCCGCCGCCCGGCGGCCATGCACCCAGCATCTGTCGCAGCGTCGAGATCTGCCCCGTGTGATAACTGTTGTGCGCCACCATCTGCCAGAGCACAGCCTCGAGTGTTCCCGCGACCTGCATATCTCCGGCGTGCGCACTTTCGATCTGCCGCTGCATTTCTTGCGGAGAAGAATTTGCCAGGGCGGCGAAATCCGCTACCAGCCCCGCGAAGCGCTTCCTTAGATAATCCCATTCTTCAGCATCGGATGGCGAGGCATCGGGCGGGAAGCTTTCTGCAGCGTGCTCGGGATACGCTGGCCGCTCGCCGTGAATGCGGCGCAGTTCGTAATCCATCCAGTAATTCATGTGGAAGACAAGTTGTGCAATGGAGTGGGGAAATCCTTTGACTTGGCGTGAGGCCACGTCGGCAGAAAGATCTTCGACGCAGGCCACGGGATCGACGTGTGAGCCTTTGCCGTGGAACAGTTCAATGAGAGCGCGTGAGGACATGCGAAATTGATCACTTGCGCGCTGCGACAAAGTATTTCTCTTCCAGAATCTTGCGATGATGCAGCTCGTGCCCGGCGATGATGTAAGCGATGCCGCGCACGGTCACTTCATTCTTGTTGGCAGTTCCGCGCCGCATCCACGCCGCTTCATCCAGATTGCGCAGCAGCGAAAGTGTGGCGCGCCGCACGGCGATGAAGTCTTCGATCACTTCCGCCAGCGGATGGTGAGCGAACGGACCGTTGCGCACATAGTCATCCTGCTCAAAACCCTCCAATGGCGTGGCGTCGGCGCGCGAAATGCGTAGGGCGCGATAGGCGAACACCCGCTCCGTGTCGCAGACGTGGCCGAGCACCTCTTTGGCGCTCCATTTCTCCGGCGCGTAGCGGAAGTTCCCGTCTTCCTCATCGCGGCAGGTGAGCAGCATCATGGTCTGCCGCCGTTGCTGGTCGAGCGTGGCGAGAATGTCCTCGCCCTGCACCAGGGCGATGTAGCGGCCATAATAGGAGGCATACTCGTCGGGCTGAGGACGAGCGATGATCAAGGCTGGAGGAATCACGGCTGGTTCCGACATCGCTAACTCCCTGGTGGATAGGTCCGGCTTTCGATAATTCTTCGAGCCAAGAGCATACTCCGTGCCCCTGTGGAACCGCCAAGAAGAATGCCTCTTTCGGGAAATCCTTACACGGTAAGAAGGTGGAAAAGGAGGGTCTGCCGGCCGAATTGGGAAACCCGGATCACACGAAAGTGTGTACCATCCTAGGAAACCCTGTTGAAAATAAAGGCTTTTCCACAGCGCTCATTATGAGACGACGGAGTACAATTCGATTTGGTCACGCAAGTGCGGCACGTGATCCCTAATCCCAACAAGGAAAGGAACTATGTAACCCATGTGGAAGCCGACGAATCAGCCTCAGACCCCAGGTCGCCCGGTGGAACCGGAGCGTCCAACTACGCATACACCCAGCGCGCCTGCCATGATGGCGAATGAGCCCGTTGCGCCGCGTCCGGCGGTCGCCACCACCACCACCACCGCGGATCAGGCAACCATCGGCAAATCGCTGGTGATCAAGGGCGAGGTGACTGGATCCGAGTCGCTCTACATCGATGGCCGGGTGGAAGGTTCGATCAGCCTGGCGGGCAACCGCGTCACCATTGGGCGCAATGGAGTGGTCGCGGCCAACATCAATGCCCGCGAAATCGTGGTGCTCGGCAAAGTCCGCGGTAATCTCACCGCCAGCGACCGCGTCGATATCCGCAGCGATGGCTCGCTCACCGGCGACGTGGTAGCGGCACGCATCTCCATTGAAGATGGCGCGTTCTTTAAGGGCGGCATCGACATCCGCAAGGGCGGCCAGCCCGGCCAACTGAAGCCTAACGGCAAAGATGAGAGCGTAGTCGCGCCCGAGCCGGCTGCAGTCGGAGCTAGAGCGTAAGCTTGCGGTAGAGGTTTCTCCTGGACAAAAATCAGTGGCGGAGTTCGCGAATCATGCGAATGTTCGCCGCTTTGTTTTTGCACGCGATTAACCGTGAGTGCACTTCTGATCAGTTGCTCTCGGAGTTTAACCGCAGTACCATCAAGCAACGATGTTTCTTGTCGCCTTGCCTGGCTGGGGCGTCCTTCGCCGTTCCGTTTAGAGTTTGGCCATGCATGATGACTACCCTGAATTCTGAAAAGGGAGAAGTGTTTTTTGATTAATTGGGCCCTGCGTCTTCGGATCTTCCTTCTTAGTGTTGGCGCCGTATGGTTGGCGCTTTCCTCTCCCGCATCTCTCTGGGCCGACGCTGCCGCTTTTGACCTGAAGGGGCCGAAGGTCGATGTCCGCGTACAACGGGAGGGTCATACTCTGCCCATCGCGGAGGTTCCCAATCTACAGTCGGGAGACCGGCTCTGGGTTCATCCCGATCTGCCGGATACCCAGTCGATACGCTATTTGATGGTTATTTCATTCCTGCGGGGATCGACCAATCCTCCTCCGGAGTCGTGGTTCATTCGTGTCGATGCCTGGAGCAAGCAGGTGCACGACGAAGGCGTCTACGTCAACGTTCCGGAGGGAGCCGAAGAAGCGATCGTCTTTCTTGCACCGGAGACCGGAGGAGCCTTCAGCACCCTGCGCAGCGCAGTCCAGGGCAAGCCGGGAGCTTTCGTGCGTGCCGCGCAGGATCTCGAGCAAGCCAGCCTCGATCGCCAGCGATTGGAAAAGTATCTTGATTCCGTTCGCGAGGTTTCATCCGATCCCGAACAGATGAAGACTCAGACCACGCTCCTTGCGCGCAGCCTCAACATGAAGCTCGACCAGCAGTGTTTTGACAAGCCCAGCGCGCAGCAGGCTCCCTGCCTCACCCAGAATACGGATCAACTGGTTCTCGATGACACCCACAGTCAGACCATGGTCGCGACTCTCAGCTCCGGGGCTCCCAGCGACCTGCTGGTGCAGGTTAGCGCGACTCCGACAGCGGGAGCGGGATACTACAGCGCTTATGTGGGCGCGGTGGTGGACGTCGTTCGAATTCTGGGCTCCGCGCATACTGCGCAATATCAGTACATCCCGGCGCTCTCGCTGCCGAAAAAGGACAATCTTAATCTTCGTCTGAACACTCCGCCTTCTTTTCGAAACCCCAAGTCCGTGATTGTGATTGCGCTTCCGCTGGTTCGGGCGGCGGTGAACCCTCCGCTGCGTTCCGTAGATGGCACCCAAGTGTTCTGCGTGGATAAACCTGCGCTCGTGTTGCCTGCCGACGGGGCTCCGTTGGTTTTTGCCACGGAGTTGGCTCACAACTTCGTTCTGCACGTAGAGACGAAGACAGGTCCGGGAATCGATCTTCCCGCTGTGCCAGACGCGGCCCAAGGCGGCTTTGTGATCGATACCAAGGCCATGCAGTCGGTCGAATTGGAGGGTGAGGTCAGCGGAATCTTGCGTGGTATTTGGGGTTTTCGCTCTTTCGATGGTCCTCGTTTTCGGCTGCGCGCTTCCACTCCGCAGCAGTGGGTGGTCGCCTCCAAAGACGCCAGCGCTCTCATCGTCGGGCGCGAAGACACGCTGCATCTCCAGTCTACCGATGCGTGCTGCGTCAGCTCCGTCAGCCTGCGCGATGACAAAGGCAAGATCACTGAAGCTGGATGGAAGATTGCGAAGCCCGAAGAACTGGAAGTGAAAGTTCCTCTGCAAAACGCAGCCGCGGGAACGCTGACCGTGATGATCCGCAAGATGGGCACTCGCCAGGCCGACGAGATTCCACTGCACACCTACTCCGAGGCCGGGCGGCTGGACGCCTTCGATATTCACTCTGGCGACGCCGACGGAGTTCTCAAAGGCACCAGACTCGATCAAGTCACCTCGATCGACATAGGCGGTCTGCGCTTCACACCGGACGGTCTATCGCGCGCCAACCAGCGCGACGAACTGAAGCTGGGTTGCCACGACGCGTCGGTCAGCAAACGGCTGCAGCCCGGAGATGCCATCGTGATTCATGTGGCTCTGCAGGACGGCCGCTCTATGGATTTGAAAACTGCCGTGGAAGCTTCCCGGCCGCGCGTCACCGTGCTCAGCAAGAGCGTGCAACTGGACACGACGAGTTCGCCCTCTACGGTTCGGTTGGAGAGCCAAGATGAGCTTCCGCAGGATGCACGCTTGAATTTCTTTCTGAAGACGCAGGTTCCGGAGAATTTCCCTCCTGCCGAAAAGATCGAGGTGGCGACGGCCGACGAATCTTTCAGCGTGCTACTCAGCGAGAAAGACGGCAATCTCACTCCTCAGGATTCGAAAACGATTTTTGGGGTCCTCGATCCCATGAAGTTGCTTGGTCCGTCGGCGTTCGGCCCGCTAAAATTCCGGCCCGTGGATGCGAATGGCATTGATGGAGACTGGCAACCCTTGATCACTCTGGTGCGTATCCCGGTCTTGGAGGGAATTCATTGCGCGCGATCCGCGGAAAAACAGTGCACGCTGGATGGAGACAAGCTTTTTCTGATCGACGCCGTCAGCAGCGATCCTGACTTCAGCAACTCGGTAACCGTGCCCGACGGATTTGTCGAAGCCGCGCTTACGATTCCGCACCCGAAAGAGAAAACTCTTTACCTGAAACTGCGGGATGATCCTTCCACGGTAGTCACCGCTAACGTGCCGATTTTGACTGCGTCGCCATAAGAGAAGTTCAAGGCCGTTCCGGCAGAGACGCGCCGCCCTTAAGCGCCGGCGGCGCCTTTGCCCTGAAAAGTAACTTCCACCAGTCGCCGGTCCTCTTCGGAAACCTGGAACATGGCGCGCGGCTTCAGGTTCATATAGCTGGCGACAAAAACTTCGGGGATCTGACCGATGCGGGTGTTGTAGGTGTTGACGTCGTCGTTGAAAAACTCGCGGCGATCCGCGATTCGCTCTTCCAGTTCGCTGATACGAGTCTGCAGCTTCAGAAAATTTTCGTTGGCCTTGAGCTGGGGATAATTTTCCGCCACGGCGAACAGCCCGCGCAGCGCATCCGTCATCTTCAAATCGGCCTGCGCCTTCTGGCTGATGCTAGCCGCATTCATCGACGCAGCCCGTGCCTGCGTCACCGCCAGCAGCGTCTGCTGCTCGTGCTGCATGTATCCCTTCACGGTCTCGACCAGGTTGGGGATCTCGTCATGGCGCTGCTTGAGCAGCACATCGATGTTGGCCCAGGCGCGGTCGTTATCATTGCGCAGGCGCACCAGTTCGTTGTAGAGAATGATGACGTAGACCAGCACTCCGACTGCAAACAGCAGAAACGCCGCGCCTTCAATCACGCTGCTGCCCATCGTTCTCCCGACCTCCGCCTCGACTTTGCCACAGGAATGCTTACAGTGAAACAGCAGGCAGGTCAGCAACGCAAGTAACTGACGGGGCAGCGCCCAAGGTCATGCAAATCTGGCGGCACGGCGTCCTAAGGGAAAGAAAAAAGGGCCGAGCTCTCAGGCTTAGCCCTTCGAGCAACAAGATCAGCTACGGCTTATGCGGAGTCAGATCGCAGGAGTGTTTCATCTCATCCAAATTCAGGCCGCCCGGCGAGAACTCGGCGATCGCATAGCCGGTCCTGGTCCTGACTTCCACGTTGAATACCTGGGCTCCAATCATTCCGCGAATCGTGCCCTTATCCATGGACAGGAAACGTGCGCGAAGCCAGTTCCATCCCTTATGGTCATGGCTTCCGTCGATGCGCACCATGACTTCCATCTTCGGTTGGCCCCAGAAACCAGGATAGTCCGGCCGTCCCAGCCTGGTGCCGGGATCGAAATCGGCGTGCTCATATTTGCCATCGGAGCATACAATTTCGACTCGCGGCTTGTAATCCGGATCTTCGCGGAAATAGTTATTGGCCAGCAATTCGAAGCGAACTTTCTTCGCTCCCGTCATTTTGTCTTCCGAGCGGAACGCCATCCACTTGCCGCCGGCGCTGACGCCATCCTGTTCCCCCTGATACGGGCTCATAGCCCCCTGCTGGGCAAACGCCGAAGCGGCCATCAAAATTATGCTGCTAAGTACAACTGCCGCGGCTAACGCGCGACGCCTCTGTCTCTGCCATAAGCGCAATACTTTCAAGGTCTCCTCCCACGAACAAAAACATCCTTACATATTGAACCCAAAAAATGCATAAGAGTTGCATGGCGGCGTGCCACGCGAAGCAAGGCGAATAGGAAGCGAACCTATTCTATCGCAATGTAGATCTTCGACGTTAGCGCGTGTCGATCCTCAGATCGATGTACACCTGGGACCGGTCGTCGAACTGGCTCACCGACTTGGTATCGCTCTTATGGTTGTTGTACTGGGCGTAGACTTCGTAGTCCACGTTGGAAAGCCCCGGAAAACGGTAGGTGCCATCCTGCCCGACAATATAGGTTTTTACCGCGTGGGTGCGGGTGTTGGTGAGATATACGATCGCGCTGACGACGGGATTATCCTGCGGATCAAGCACCTTGCCGGAGAGCAGCCGGCCTTGCTGGTCTTTCTTATCGAGGGCGCTTCCGGTCACCGAGAATACGAGCAGGATACTGCAAGCCAGAAGCGGGACGAGCCTAAGAGACGATCTTAGAATCATGCGAGTCTTTCTTCCTTTTCTGCTCCGGATGATTCTAGCGGGCCAGATGCAAACCAATATCGATGCGTTCATCATACTCTACGTGGACTGGAACCTCCTCCACCAGATGAACCTGAAAGCCATCCTGGGTCTTTACGCCCTTGAGGTCGGCGCCCACGATATAGTCGTTCTTGCCGGCGGCTACGCGTAGAGCAAATTCGCCGTGATGGTCGGAATAGAGCTCCCAGCTCGGTTTCTTCTCGGCGGCGCGGCGGATCTTCACCTTGACGCCGTAGACGGGATGATCATCCGGTCCCCAGACCGTGCCGAAGATGAGCGCGTAAGGATCCGTTGGTTTTAACTTCTTGGGCCCGGAGGCGGCGTGGGCTGCGGGCGAGACTTGCGGGCCGAGAGCAGACAAGACAAGCAAAAGCACTACATAAAAATAGAACTGCCATGCAGATCGACGAAAACGGCAACTGCTATGCGTCGTCACCGTCCTCGGTCTCCACTTCCTCTTCTTCTTCCACATAGCCTTCTTCGACTGCCTTCAACTCCAGCGGGCTGGTCGTGATGACTTCGAAGTCTGTGCCACACTCCGGACAGGAGACGATTTCACCTTCGTCGACTTCCTCTTCTTCCACATCCAGATCAGTTTCGCATTCAGGACAAAGAACCATAATTCCTCCACTCCCCCATTCCCCATCTTTCTGGTTAGATACCACTGATAATATTTAGATTCTTCCCCTCCGCAGGTCAAGGGGGCCAGTGCTGTAGAGCAGCGAATTAAAATTTTGGCGGAAAACGATCGAAACCTTGACATTTCGCTCGCCGGAGCTTACATGATTTCTCTCCTGAACAAAAGATCGTGGTTTTTGACTGCCGTGCTAGTGGTCGCAAGCATGATAGCGGTTGCTCAGAACCAAGCAAGCTCCCCTATGTCTGGAGCCAGCGCACTCGAACCTATGGCTGTTGATGGCCGAATTGCCGCAGCTCTGCAGCAGGTTTCTGCAGATCGCATACGGGCAAATATCGAGAAGATGGTGAGTTTTGGAACGCGGTCCACCATCTCGGCCCAGGACTCGGCTGCAATCGGCTCTGGGCGCGGGGTTGGCGCTGCGCGGGAGTGGATCAAGTCAGAATTAGAGCACTACGCCAAAGATTGCGGCGGCTGCCTGGAGGTGAAGTCCGACGGTTTCACCGAACCAGCCGCGGACCGCATTCCCCAGCCCACCGAAATCACCAATGTTTATGCGGTTTTGAAAGGTACCGATGCGGAGAATGCGAAGCGCATTGTGCTGGTCACCGGGCACTATGACTCGCGCAACAGCGACATTCTCGATACGAAGGCTGACGCTCCGGGTGCGAATGACGATGGCAGCGGGACGGCCGTGAGCCTGGAATGCGCGCGCGTCTTAAGCAAGCTCAAGTTTCCCGCGACGATTATCTTTCTCACCGTGGCCGGCGAAGAGCAAGGGCTAAACGGCAGTCAACACTTTGCCAAACTGGCGAAGGAGCAGGGCTGGCACCTTGAAGCTGTGTTGAACAACGACATCGTGGGCGGAGACAAGAGCGCGGAGCAGGATCACTCAGTGGTGCGCGTATTTTCCGAGGGCTTGCCCGCAGCGGCGACCGAGCAGGAAATCAAGCGGATTCGCGGCCTGGGCGGCGAGAACGACTCGGCATCGCGGCAATTGGCGCGCTACATCGCCGATGTAGGGACTGCCTACGACGCGGGCGTGAAGCCGATGCTCGTGTTTCGCCTGGATCGGTACCTGCGCGGCGGCGACCATTATTCCTTCAACCAGCAGGGCTTTGCCGCGGTGCGCCTCACGGAATTTCGCGAAGATTTTCATCACCAGCACCAGAACGTGCGCACCGAGAATGGGATCGAATATGGCGATCTGGCAAAGTTCGTTGATTTCGATTATGTCGCGCACGTGGCGCGGCTGAATGCGGCCACGCTCGCGTCACTGGCTTCGGCTCCGGCGCCTCCGGCGAATGTGCATTTGCTGACTAAAGACCTGGAGAATGACTCAACGCTCACTTGGGAGAAATCGCCCGGGGGATTGGCTTCCGGCTATGAAATTCTCTGGCGCGCCACCACCAGCCCGGAGTGGGAGCATGCGGAACCAGTCGGGAACGTAACGAGCGCGACTTTGAAACTTTCGAAAGATAATGTCATCTTTGCGGTGAGGGCTCTGGACGCTCATGGACACCGGAGCCTGCCGGTTGTGCCGCTGCCCGAACGGTAGATTCGCGAGGCGGGCAACCTGATACCATGAGTGTGACGCCTTTTTGCCCTGGCGTATTTGAGACCCCACCGTGCCGATGAATCGCGGACGTACGATCTCGTTGAGCCTCCCTCCGTTCACGCGCTGGGTGAAGCGGCTGATCCTTACCTACGCCGCGATTTACCTGCTGATGGCAGTGATGAGGCTGGCCTCGCCCTTCGCGCGGGAGTGGGTGGTCGTTTACCTGGGGCTGATCCCGAAGCTGGTGATGCAGGGGATGATCTGGCAGCTGATCAGCTATTCGTTCCTGCATCTGGAATTGTTGCATTTCCTTTTCAATGCCCTGGCTCTGTGGATGTTCGGTTCGCAACTGGAGAGCGACTGGGGATCGAAGCGGTTCTTGGAGTTCTATTTCTTTTGCACGGTTGCAGCCGCCGTCACCACCGTGGCCGTGAGTTACATGCACCTTCCAGGGCTTTCCCCGGGAACGCCGACAATCGGCGCTTCGGGCGGGATTTACGGTCTGCTGGTCGCGTTCGGTGTGTTGTACGGCGAGAGCGAGATCATGATGTTCCCCCTGCCCTTCCTGATCAAAGCCAAGTACTTCGTCTGGGGAATTGTGTTCCTGACGCTGGTGGGAGCGATCCAGGAGACTGGCGGCGTGGCCAATTTTGCGCACCTTGGCGGATTGCTCTTCGGCTATCTGTATCTCAAATTCCTTCCGCGAAAAGGCCTGATGTTCGCCACTTCCGAGCGCTACTTCAGCGCGCGCAATGAGTATTACCGCTGGAAGCGCAGGCGCGCGGCGAAGAAGTTTGAAGTCTACATGCAGAAGCACGACCGCAAAGTCGAGTTCGACGAACACGGCAATTACATTCCGCCCGATGACGGTCCGCGCAAAGGTAATGGTGGATCGAAATCCGGCTGGGTGAACTGATCGCTGGGGAGTACTCCACGCATGAAGTCTCTATGGTTGGCCAAAGAAGTTCTTGAATTCCAGCAGTATCCTCTCCGGCAGTTCTTCCCGCTTGGCTTTTCCCTTGAATCCTAGATCGTGGCCAGCGCCCTCCACCGTGATCAACTTCGTCTTCGCCGGAATCTGTTTCAAGGATTGTCCGATCTCTTCGACGGAGCCGAAGGGATCGCGCGTGCCACTCACGAACAGGGCGGGCGTCCGCAGGTTGGAAAAATGCTGCGTGCGAAGCTGTGTCGATTTGCGGGGAGGGTGCAGAGGATAAGACATCAACAGCAAGCCAGGCGCTAGCATAGCTTCCGCTTCCGTCTGTTCGGCGCACAGCATGCTCGCTTGCCTTCCCCCGTAGGAGTGTCCTCCGAGAAAAATGGGACCGTTCGTCAGATTCTTCAGCGCCATGACCGCGTTCTTAAGGCCGGCGCGATCGCGCTTGCCATCATGGGGACTGGGTGGACCGTACGGGCGATCCTGGCGAAACGGCAGATCGCAGCGCAGCACGAGGAAACCCGCGCCGGCAAAGGCTTCCGCCAAGGCGATCAGCAGAGGAGCCTGGCAGTTCGATCCCGCACCGTGGGTGAGAACGAATCCCTGGCCGTTGGGTTTGGCGGAATGATGCAGCAACCCGCGCACGAACGGGTCAACCGTTACGTCGGTAAAAACCCGTGGGCTCGATTCAACGGACATGCTTATACCCCGACCTCTTCCAACTTCTCGTAGATTTTCAGAATTTTGATTTCATTTCCCAGGCGAGCCCAGCAGCGTAGAATCTCGGGATCTTCCAGAGCGGCACTCCGAGCCTGTTCGGAATTCCAGTAGCGCAGCAGCAGGTAATTCGCGTCGCCCGCACGATAAAGAAGATCACGACCGTATTGTTTCCTGGCGACGATGGCGTTGAGCTCGCGCATGGTTTCAAGGGCAGCTGCCTCCATGCCCGGCAGAGGCTCCCAGATTGCGATAGATAGATACTCCTGCGACATACCCCGCGATTATAGCTGCCGCGCCTTCTTGCTGCGCTGGGGTTGCGCGCGCGTGGCGGCTGTAACCTCTTCTGGCGTCACCGTGTGCAGTCGCATCAAGTTCGTGGAACCCGAGGCCTGGCGCGTGCCCGCGACGACTCCCAAAACGTCGCCAGGCTTGAGCTGCCGGAGGTCTAACAATTCTTTCTCGGCGACGCGCACCATCTGCTCGGCTGAGAGCGCCGGCGCGCACTTCATGGGATGAACTCCCCAGTAAAGATTGGTACGCTGGGCGACAGTCACGTTCGGCGTGAAGGCGTAGATGGGAGCCTGTGGCCGGTATTTGGAAATCATACGCGCCGTGTTGCCGGTCTCGGTAAAGACGGCGATGGCGCCCATGGGAAGATCCTCGGCCGCGTGCGCAATGGATTCGCAAATGGTCTCGGCAACGGAAAGCGCATGCCGGTCGCGACGGCGGCGCTGGGTAAACTCTCCCATGTTGCTCTCGGCCTCGACCACGATGCGCGCCATCATCGCGACCGCTTCGCGGGGATAGCGGCCGCTGGCGGTTTCCGCGGAAAGCATCACGGAATCGCTGCCATCGAAGATCGCGTTCGCCACGTCGCTGGCCTCGGCGCGCGTGGGACGCGGGTTCTCGATCATCGACTCTAGCATCTGCGTGGCCGTGATCACGGGCTTGCGCGACTGCGCTGCGCTGTGGATCACGTGCTTTTGAATCACCGGAACTTTTTCCGGAGCCATTTCCACGCCCAAGTCTCCGCGCGCCACCATCACGCCATCCGAGGCCTGCAAAATTTCTTCCAGGTGATCGATGGCCTGCGGCTTCTCCAGCTTGGAGATCAAGGGAACGTCGCAGCCCAGGGCGGCAACAATTTGCCGGACCATGTTCACGTCGGCGGCGGTGCGCACAAACGAGAGCGCAACCGCATCCACGCCGTGCTTCAGGCCAAACTCCAGATCTCGGCGATCTTTTTCGGTCAGCGCAGGAATCGACAAGGCTGTGCCGGGCAAGTTGATCCCCTGGTGCTCGCCCAAAGCTCCGCCATTCAAAACGTCGCAGACCACATCCTTGCCGCGGACCGTACGCACGCGTAATTCGATCAGGCCGTCGCGCAACAAAATGCGAGCACCGGCGGACACTTCGCTGGCCAGGTCGGGGAATGTGGTGGAAATGCGTGTGGCTGTGCCCACGATATCGCGCGGGGTGATCAGCACCGTGGAGCCGCTCTTCAGCAGAACAGGCTCGTGGTTCTCCAGGCGTCCAGTGCGGATTTTGGGGCCTTGCAAATCCTGCAGGATGCAGATGGTCCGGTTTTCTTTTTCGGCGGCGCACCGCAGGCGTTCGATATTCCGGGCATGATCCTCATGCGAGCCGTGGGAAAAATTCAGCCGGCCAACGTCCATCCCAAGGCGAAGAAGGTCCCGCATCGCCGCCTCGGAGTGGCACGCCGGACCAATTGTGCAGATGATTTTGGCGCGGCGGGCACGCGCCCCGCCGTGCGACCCTTCTGGAGCGCTTGGGCGGGTGAGAGAGCTTTCCTTCGCCATTCCTGTCTTGCCTTGTTTCATAAGTTCGATATCGGAATTTGTGCAACCGAGGAGAGACTATTGTAACCGTTCGAGACTGCCTTGGATTTGAACGAAACGTGAATCCACTGCAATCCGCTGCTGTAGACTGCTTCACAATCGAGGGTGATTAACCGCGGTCAGTTCCTTGCCCAGCATAGCGCGAGGAAATATCATGGCATTGAATTCCGCGCCGACAAGGACAACCAGCGACACCATATACATCCAGACCAGCAGGGCAATGGCGGCGCCGAGCGATCCGTAGATCAAGCTGTAATCGGCGTAATGCTGCAGATACCAGCCAAACAGCAAGGTAGAGGAGAACCACATCGCGGTGGCGAGGGTAGCGCCCGGAATCACGCTATGCCAGGGCTGGGTGCGCGGAACCGCATTGTGATAGATGAGCGCGATGACCGCAATACTCGTGAGCGTCGCGATCAGCCAGCGAATGCACGCCCACATCAGCAGGATGTAGGCGCTGAATTCGTGTGCCGTGTAGAAGAGGATAGTGGTTTCAATTTTGCTGCCGAAAGCCACCAGCAGCGTGGAAAATGTCATCGGCACCAGGGCGAAGACCACGAGCAGGAATGAGATCAATCGCTCTTTTACCAGTCCCCAGACCTTGGGCAGCTCATAACAGCGCCGAAAACCTTCCATCCAGGAAACCATGACGCCCGAGGCGGTCCACAACGTCAGCAGGGAAGCCGTGATCAGCAGGCTCACCGGACGCTGGGATGCTCCGCGCAGAAAATTCATGGCGGTATTGCTGCCCGCCGGCAAAATTCGCGACAAAGCGTATGAGATTTCCCGCAGGTAGGGAGCACCTTTGCGCGATGTGGCCAATACAGATCCCACGACCAGCAGCGCGGGAAAGAAGGTCAGAATCGAAGAGTAGGCGGATGCTTTGGCAATGGAAAAAGCGTCGTGCTGGAAAGCACGCCAGAAGGCCAACCGCAGAAGGCGCAGAAAGCGGAGCATCGCTGGCCCTAGCTTAGGGCCGGCAAGGGTGGGAAGCAACGAAGGAAGCTGGCCAGGTTCCTCAAGTTGCAATCGCTGTGGGTTGGCGTGCATCGATGTTTAGTTGCCAAAAAGGGCTTCGGGGGCGAACTGATTCGCCCCCGGGTCCTTACTTTACTTTGGCTTACTCCGCAGCCAGTTCCTCGGTCTCGCCCTCGTGGCGCATCATTTCGAGAGCGCGCTCGGCCTCTTCGTACGCTGCCGAGACTTCCGCCTGTACCTTGGCCGCGGCCTCTTCCATCTCTGGCGAGAGGCGCACGTTGCGGTAGTACTCCATGCCGGTTCCGGCAGGGATGAGGCGGCCGACGATGACGTTCTCCTTGAGTCCGCGCAGGTGATCCACCGCTCCCTGTATGGAAGCTTCGGTGAGCACGCGCGTGGTCTCCTGGAACGACGCCGCCGAAATGAACGAGTCGGTCGAGAGCGACGCTTTCGTGATGCCGAGGAGCAGCGGTCGTCCTGTGGCCGGCTTGCCGCCTTCCTTGATCACGCGCTCGTTCTCTTCGCGGAAGCGGAACTTATCCAGTTGCTGCTCCAGCAGGAACGTGGTGTCGCCCACGTCCTCCACCTTCACCCAGCGCATCATCTGGCGGACAATCACTTCAATGTGCTTGTCCGAGATATTCACGCCCTGCAACCGGTACACTTCCTGGATTTCGTTCACCAGGTAAGCCTGCAGTTCCTTTTCGCCGAGCACGGCCAGGATGTCGTGCGGGTTGAGCGGGCCGTCCATCAGCGGTTCGCCCGCCTTGACTCGCTCGCCTTCCTGCACATTGATGTGAACGCCGCGCGGCACCTGGTATTCCTTTTCGGTGCCGTTATCGGCCTGCACATACAGTTTGCGCTGGCCCTTCGAGACTTCACCGAACTTCACCGTGCCATCGATTTCGCTGATGACCGCGGTTTCATGCGGCTTGCGGGCTTCGAACAGCTCGACCACACGCGGCAGACCACCCGTGATGTCTTTGGTCTTGGTAGTCTCGCGCGGAATCTTTGCCAGCACATCTCCTGGGAAGACCGTGTCGCCGTCCTGCACCATCAAGTGAGCGCGGGAAGGCATGAGGTAGCGCTTGCTGCCTTTACCCTTGACCACGATTGCCGGTTGGCGCTTTTCGTCGGGCGAATCAGCCACGACGTGCCGCGACAATCCGGTAACCTCGTCCACTTCTTCGTGCAGCGTGACGCCTTCCTGCAAGTCCTTGAACTGCGCCGTGCCGCCGATTTCGGTAAGGATGGCGAAAGTGTAAGGATCCCACTCGACCATCACTTTTCCGAGCTGCACCTGATCGCCGTCATTGACCTTCAGCTTCGCGCCGTAGATCACTGAGTAGCGCTCGCGCTCGCGGTTTTTCTCGTCGACCACTGCGATCGAGCCCTGGCGGTTCATCACCACCAGGTCGCCGGACTTCGACTTGACCGTTTGCAGTCCGATGAAGCGCACCGTGCCGTTGTTCTTGGCATCGAGGCGCGACTGCTCGGAAACTCGAGACGCCGTGCCGCCGATGTGGAAGGTACGCATGGT